>JAJCZH010000026.1 GCA_029262515.1 Deltaproteobacteria bacterium
CTCGATATGGGCAACCACGAGGTGGTCTGTAGCGAGGCCGGTGAGCTGCCGTACTATACGCGGGCCATCTCTCACGAAGAAACAGAGATAATCGATACCGAAACCACCGACTCTCTTGGCAAGGATAACTGCCTCGAATTCTCTTTTGGTCCGCTTAGGGCAACAGAGAGGGTACTCGGGTACAGAAAGAAGAACATCTACTCTGACGAAGAGATGGGCGAGTACCTGCTCGAACTGCCGGCGAGTATCTTCGCAACAACAGGCGTCTGGTTCAAGGTTTCTGAAGACCTGCTCGACACTGTTACCATTGAGGGTTACAGTTCGACCGGCGGCCTCCACGCCCTTGAGCACGCCATGATAGCCACCCTGCCGCTCTTTGCGCTCTGCGACCGTATGGACCTAGGCGGAGTCAGCTACGCCTTCAACGAAGAGCTGAAAAGCCCTGCGGTCTTTATATATGACGGCCACGAAGGAGGCGTAGGACTGACGCGGCGCGGTTTCGACTGCTTCGAAGAATGGCTGCAAACCACGTTACTGTTGATGGAAGAGTGCGAGTGCGAGGTCTCTTGCCCGTCATGCACGCAGGACTCGAACTGCGGCAACAATAACGAACCGCTCGACAAGAGGGTTGCTATAGCTATACTGAAATCCTGGTTAAAATAATAGTACGGACTGTAATTGAAACACGTAAGGCAGGTTCTCTAACCGATACTATCCAAAAGACTTCAGAAGGCTTCTTCGAAAATTACGCTGCCTCTTCAGGTACCACTCACGGCTCTGCGCCTTAGCCCTGGTCGTATACTGCTCAGCATAAAGCAGCGACCAGCTCCTGCCTCTCGTTGAGCGCGCGCCCCTGCCCGAATTATGGAGCTCAAGCCGTTTATCAAGGTCGAGCGTCCAGCCGACATAACTTCTCTTGCCCCCTGCCCCGTCACTTCCGAGCACATAGACATAACTCAGCTCTGCGCCAGATGAGAGAGGTTCTTCAGGCCCCTTGATGTCACTATGTTCAGGTTCTTTCTTTGGCAATTCGACTCACCTGTAAAATAGAACAAAGAAAAAACCCCGCACCTGTCGGTACGGGGTTTACTTTACGAAAAATAGAAGAGTACCGCTATAGCTCTCTTGCGTCGGGAGCGAACTTTGCGCTCTGGTCCTCTGTGTCAGGCTCAATAGTGGATAGGATCCGCACAAGCTCTTCGACAACCGCATCCCCCATCTCGGAGCACGTAACTTCCCTGACCCCTTCGGCCTCTTCGTACATTATATCTTTTGTCCTCAGTCCCTTTTTAAGCACGGCCTCAACGGCGTTTTCTATAATTACCGCAGCCCTATCGAGATTAAAGCTGTACCGGAGCATCATTGCGGTCGAGAGGATCATGCCTATGGGATTGGCTATGTTCTGACCTGCGATATCGGGGGCGCTACCGTGAATAGGCTCGTACATAGCGCGGTTACGATTGGGGCCGAGACTCGCAGAACCCAACATTCCTATGGAGCCAGTCAGCATTGCGGCCTCGTCTGAGAGTATGTCGCCAAAGGTATTCTCGGTCACTATAACACCGAACTGTTTCGGATTTCTTATAAGCTGCATGGCACAGTTATCAACATACATGTGACTCAACTCTACCTCCGGATAATCGGCAGAGACGTTTGTAACTACTTTGCGCCAGAGTTCGGAAGCCTCCAGTACGTTCGCCTTGTCAACGCTACAGAGTTTTTCTCCGCGCATCTTGGCGACCTCGAACGCAACCACGGCAATCCGCTCAATCTCGTCTGTAGTATAGACCATGGTGTTGAAACCGCGCTCCGTACCGTTCGGCAGTGCTTCAATTCCCTTCGGCTCACCGAAGTACATGCCACCGGTCAGCTCCCTGACGACCATAATATCAACGCCTTCTATAACCTCGCTCTTTAAAGTAGAGGCGGAAATGAGTGAGTCGAATATCTTGGCAGGTCTCAGGTTGGCAAAGAGCTGGAGCTCTTTTCTCAGTTTCAAAAGCGCACGCTCCGGCCTGAGGTCGTACTCAATAGCCTCCCATTTCGGCCCGCCGACAGCGCCGAGCAGAACCGCGTCGCTTCTGAAGACCTCGTCGAGCACATCGTCGGTCAAGGGGGTGCCAAACTTGTCATAAGAGGCTCCGCCGATTAGCTGTTCATTAAAGGTCCAGTAAATGTTAAAGTTACTCTTTACTGCCATCATGACCTTCTTTGCCTCGGCCATAATCTCGGGTCCGATACCGTCACCGGCAAGTACTGCAATCTTAAAACGCTTCACCTTTGAAACTCCTCTTCTGAATAGATAGTAACAGGTTTAAATAAACAGGCCGACAGTTAAAGTGCTCTACGCTCCCATTAGCTCGACTTCAGCAATACGCCCAAGCGCCTCTAAAAAGGGCGCGGAACCGGTAAAGGGAATAACTACCGTTGAGCGGCGGTCATTTGACAGTTCAGCTATCTGAATAAACTGCCCGCCTTCGTTCTCTCTAAGGTCTATAAATATCGTCTTGTTCTCAATATGCAGCTTCTCGCTTTTTAGAACCGTACTCTTTGTTCCATCGCTCTTCATACGAGACCTCTCTTTTTTATCGACTTCATCAGCCCGCCTGACTTCACAAGCTCCTGCATGAACGGGGGTACGGGACTTGCCACAAAACTCTTCTTGCGCGTAACATTCGTTACGGTGCCCGAGTCCATATCAACCTCTATCGTATCTCCCGGTTTGGTGACCTTAAAGATACCGTCGCATTCGAGTATCGGCAACCCCATATTGAAGGAGTTACGATAGAAGATACGCGCAAAACTCGGAGCTATGACACACGAGATACCGCAACCCTTAATAGCGATAGGAGCGTGTTCACGCGAAGAACCGCAGCCGAAGTTCTTGTCGGCAACGATAACATCACCCTTCTTCACATTAGGCGCGAACTTGGGGTCTTCGTGCTCCATGCAGTTTTTGGCAAGTTCCTTCGGGTCGGTAGTGGTAAGGTAGACTGCCGGTATTATCTTATCGGTATCTATGTCCGAACCGAACTTCCATGCATTGCCTTTGAATTTCATCTGAATTTCCTTTCTAAGAGAATATCGAGCTTATCTTTTGCCGAATACGAACGGTCACGGACCAATCCGGATCATCTGCGGGGCAAGTTACTACTGCTTGAACGCGCTTATATACTGCATAGAGTCGCGCGCGACATATGTTCTATTAAATTCTACAAAACCGCTCTTTCTTATCATCGTCTGGATGTCCGAAACGAGCCAGCCCCAGACCGCGTCTCTCTGCGTTAGTGAAAAAAAGAGCTTCTGCCAGAGGCCCCTCAGGCCAACAGCAGCATGAAAATCGAACAGGATCAACTGACCGCCGTTTCTAAGAACTCGATACGCCTCTTTAAGCGCTACACCTGCCTCTGTATCCGTAAGGCCGTGAAGCCCTAAAGAGATTATAACCGAATCAAAAGCAGAGTCTCTAAGCGGCAACGAGATGGCATCGGCCTGAACGAACTTTACGTCAAACCCAGCTCTGTTTGCTTTCTCCATTGCGACACCCAACATATTTGCATCGATATCTAGCGCCGTCAGATTTGCCCCTGCCTCCGAGGCCAAAATAGAGAGTGTAGCAGTGCCCGCAAAGAGCTCCAGAACTTCTTTGCCATTTAAAGGCTCAGCGCTCTCAATAAGAGCGCCTCTCAACAGACTCTCTCCGCCTGCAAAGAGCGCAAAGAGAGAAAAACCAAGATCATAGACCGGAGCAAAGTAGTTTTTAGGAGTGTGCGCTTTTACCGTCCCTCTCACCATAGACTCTTTAGCTTTCGGCTCATACTCCCGGCTTATGATAGCCTTTTACTTCTTGCGCTTCACCATCTCGTCCGGGTGCGCTATAATGCCCTTAACCGCAGTAGCCGCAGCAACAGCCGGGTTTGCAAGGTATACTTCGCTCTTCGGGTGGCCCATTCTTCCGACAAAATTCCTGTTTGTCGTTGTCAGCGCCTTCTCGCCTTCGGCGAGAATTCCCATGTGGCCTCCGAGGCAGGGCCCACAGGTCGGCGGGCTTATTATGGCCCCTGCACTCATAAAGGTCTTGAAGAAACCCTTGTCCATCGCTTCCGAGTATATCTTCGGAGTAGCGGGAATAATTATCAGCCTTACATGATCCGATACTTTCTTGCCCTTTAGCAACTTGGCGGCCACTTCGAGGTCTTCAAACCTGCCGTTGGTGCAGGAACCGATAACAACCTGATCGATCCTCACCTTGCCGACATCGGATATGTTACGCGTATTCTCCGGAAGGTGCGGGAATGCGACCTTCGGCTCTATCTTGGAGCAGTCGTACTCGATAACCTGTGCGTACTCTGCGTCCGGGTCACTCGTATAGAACTTGTACTTGCGCTCGGCGCGAGGTTTAACATACGCCTCGGTCACAGCGTCGGGAATGATTATCCCACTCTTTGCCCCGGCCTCTATAGCCATATTACACATAGAGAGGCGGCTGTCCATGCTGAGCCGCTCTATCGCCTTACCAGTAAACTCCATTGCGCGGTAGAGGGCGCCGTCTACGCCTATATCCCCTATGATATGGAGTATGAGGTCTTTTCCGGTAACCCATTTGTTGAGCTTGCCCTTGAAAACGAACTTTATGGTTTCGGGCACCTTGAACCAAAGCTCTCCGGTTATCATCGCTGCCGCAAGGTCGGTGGAGCCTACGCCTGTAGAGAATGCGCCGAGCCCGCCGTAGGTGCAGGTATGCGAGTCAGCGCCTATTACGATATCTCCGGGCACAACAACGCCCTGCTCCGGTAAAAGGGCATGCTCTACGCCGGCATCTCCTCCGTCGTAGTAATGTGATATCTTCTGCTCATGGGCGAACTCACGCAGTATCTTGCACTGCTCGGCCGACTTGATATCTTTATTAGGCGTAAAGTGGTCAGGCACCAGCACTACCTTGTTGCGGTTGAAGACCTTCTTTGCCCCGATCTTGCGAAACTCTTTTATCGCTATCGGCGCGGTAATATCGTTACCGAGCGCTATGTCGACCTTGGCGTTTATCAACTCACCCGGCGTAACAGACTTCTTACCGGCGTGCTTAGCAAGTATCTTCTCCGTTATGGTCATCGGTCTCATTGGTATTCCCGTCTCCTGTTCTTTATATTTAAGTTTCCAGACCGTGTAAGGTCAAAGTATTCGACTAACCCGAAAACTTCTGTTGCGCGCAACCTGAATCAGATCAGATGTCCGCGGCTTTCGAGCTTCTTGTACTCAAGCCTGTTCAGGGCATTGATGTACGCCTTGGCGCTCGCCAGTATTATATCCGTATGCGATCCTTGCCCGAGCACTATGCGCTCACCTTCCTGTACGCGCACGGTTACCTCGCCTAGCGCATCCGTGCCGCCGGTTATAGCGGTAACCGAGTATCTAAGCAACTTCGAGCCTGTTCCGGTAATCGAGGAGATCGCCTTGAAGACCGCGTCAACAGGCCCGTCGCCGGTTAACGTCTCGGTAACCAGCGCACCGTTAAGCTCAATTCCGACTTCGGCCTCCGGCTGGATAGTAGTACCGCTTCTAACGTCAACATGTACGAGTTTGAACTTCTCGTCATACTCGGTCCTCAGTACCTCTTCCTGAACAATCGCCTCTATATCTTCGTCAAAGACCTCTTTCTTTTTATCCGCAAGGCTCTTGAAGCGCACGAAAGCCTTATTGAGATCACTCTCATCGAGATCGAAACCGAGTTCACAGAGACGCTCCTTGAAAGCGTGGCGCCCGGAGTGCTTGCCGAGAACGAGCGTAGACTTCGAGAGCCCCACGGACTCGGGAGTCATGATCTCGTACGTGCTCTTCTCCTTCAACAGGCCGTCCTGATGAATACCCGACTCGTGCGCAAAGGCGTTGTCGCCCACTATAGCCTTGTTGGCCTGAACCGACATGCCGGTTATGCCGCTAAGCAGACGCGAAGAGGGGTAGATCTGCTCTGTGTTGACGTTCGTGTCGAGTCCGAGCAGGTCTTTACGGGTCTTCAAGATCATGACGATCTCTTCAACAGAAGCGTTACCCGCCCGCTCGCCTATTCCGTTTATCGTGCACTCGACCTGACGCGCGCCGTTGGTTATGGCTGCCAGTGAGTTTGCTACCGCAAGACCTAAATCGTTATGGCAATGTACGGAGATGATCGCGTCCCCAATATTTGGAACGTTATCGACTATACCTTTTATGAGTTCGCCGAAGGAACCGGGCAGCGCATAACCGACCGTGTCAGGTATATTTACCGTCCTTGCTCCGGCAGCGATTACCGCCTCGATTACGCTCCAGAGATAAGCCGGCTCCGTACGAGAAGCATCCATGGGACTGAACTCCACATCATCGACATAACCTTTGGCGTGAGTTACCATATCGACCGCCCGCCTCAGCGCCTCGTCGCGCGTGAGTCTGAACTGGTGCTTAAGGTGAATATCCGAGGTTGAAATGAACGTGTGGATACGCGGCTTCGGTGCGCCTTTGAGCGCCTCCCAGGCCGAATCTATATCCTCTGGTTTAGCGCGCGCAAGCGAGCAGATGGTCGGCCCCTCCACTTCATGAGCGATGCGCCTGACCGCCTCGAAATCTCCGGGTGAACTGAACGCAAAACCTGCCTCTATTATATCAACGCCGAGACGCGCGAGCTGACGAGCCACCGTCATCTTCTCATCCACATTCATGGAAGCGCCGGGAGACTGCTCTCCGTCGCGAAGCGTTGTATCGAAAATTCTGACTATATTATCCATAACAGACCTTCTGTTCTTTACCTATCTATGATGAAGTTTCAATTCCTGTTTTTCCAACTCTTCCTTGGCGGCGTTTGCCGCTTTCCTGCGTCTTCTATCGAGCAGCGTGGTAACCGGGCCCGACATGACATAAAGAAAAGATAGAATAAACAGCATTAGCGGCGGCTCGGCGGCCACGGCAATCAACAGAAAAATAGCGCCTACCAGAAGCCCGAAAGGCATCCTCTGCGATAGATTCAACTCTTTAAAGCTGTGGTACTTGACGTTGCTTATCATAAGGAACGCCAATAAGTAGACGTATGCAAGAACAATAACGTACTTCGACACCTCATCTCCGAGGCCGAAGTGATTGTAGAGAAGGATAGTCGAAGAAATCAACATCGCGGCCGCAGGAACAGGCAGTCCGTTGAACCTCTTGTTCTCAATAGTTGAAACCTGCACATTGAACCGCGCAAGCCTTAGAGCCGCACAGACTACATATAAAAAGGCCGCAAGCCAGCCGTAACGGCCAAACGACCGAAGCCCCCATGTAAAGATCAGGAACCCGGGAGCAACGCCGAAGGCGATAAGGTCTGCGAGCGAATCGTACTCAACACCGAATTTGGACGACGTACCGGTAAGGCGCGCCACGCGGCCATCGAGGCAGTCGAAGACGCCGGAGATAATTATGGCTACCGCGGCATGAACGAAGTTACCGTCGAAACTGGCAACAATAGCGTAAAACCCGCCAAAGAGGCTGACCGATGTAAGAATATTCGGCAGAAGATAGACACCCTTCTTCGCCCGCTTCTTTCTCTTACTCGGCGGTTCGCTATTTATCTCTTTGTCTAACACTCAACACCCTCCTCTCAGCCGTCAAGACCGGGAGCTACTTCCTCTTCAGTCACATCAGACTCCGGCCAGAACGCGAGTATAGACGCTCCGGCCTGTACCTTCTGCCCGTAACGGACCTGTATCTTGCAGTCGAGCGGCAGGTATACGTCTACCCTCGAGCCGAACCGGATGAGGCCGAAACGCTCTCCCTTGTCAAAGCTCATGCCAACGCCCGCGTAACAGACTATCCTGCGGGCGATCAGACCCGCAATCTGGTTAAAGGCATACTTCTGCCCGGTCGGCCCTTCGGCGATAACGCCGTTCTGCTCATTTAAGAGCGACGCCTTGTCGAGACTTGCCACAAGAAACTTGCCCGGATTGTACATGACGTCTACTACCCGTGAAGCAGCGGGAACCCGGTTGACATGAACGTTGAAGACCGACATGAAGATACTGATCTTCATGACTTCGGCATTCAGAAAACGGTCGTCGGTAACCCTGCGTATCTTTATCACCTTGCCGTCGGCAGGGCTTACTATTGCTGACGGGTCATCGGTTATCTCCCTGTCGGGGTCTCTGAAAAAGTAGATAACAAAGACTGTAACAAGGATGAAGAAGAGATCTATCCACCATATATCGGTGATCATAAAGACCACGAGCATAATTGCGGCGGCTATGCCGATAAAAGGCAACCCCTCTTTCGCCACAGGCAGCATATAAGGCCTGTGGCTCATCCGGTGCCCTACAACGTCCTCTGGCCCGGCCGAAAGCGCATCGTCCGACAGTCTAGTTTTTTGCCTTGTCAACAATCTTATCCTTTTTAAGCCACGGCATCATATCGCGCAACTTCTGTCCGACCTCTTCAATCGGGTGCGCCTCGCCTTTTTCGGTTAGTGCCGTGAAGTTAGGCTTGCCTGCCTTGTGCTCGTCTAACCACTCTCGGGCAAACTCGCCGCTCTGGATCTCGCCTAAAATCTTCTTCATCTCCGCCTTGGTATCGGCCGTAATCACCCTCGGCCCGCGTGTAATATCTCCATACTGCGCGGTATTGCTGATAGAGTAACGCATGTTAGAGATACCGCCCTCGTAGATAAGGTCGACGATCAGCTTAGTCTCGTGCAGGCACTCGAAGTACGCCATCTCCGGCGGATAACCGGCCTCTGTAAGCGTTTCGAAACCCGCGGTAATCAGAGCGCTGATGCCTCCGCACAGAACTGCCTGCTCGCCGAAGAGATCGGTCTCTGTCTCGTCCTTGAAGGTAGTGCCGATAATACCCGCCCTGCCGCCGCCGTTTGCGCTCGCATAAGCGAGAGCGACGTCGAGGCAATCGCCCGTGGAGTCCTGATGCACGGCAACGAGAGTCGGCACGCCTGCGCCTTTGCTATATTCGTGACGAACGAGATGTCCGGGGCCTTTGGGAGCAACCATAAAGACGTTCTTGTCGGCGCTAGGGGTAATAAATCCGAAGTGGATATTAAAGCCGTGCGCAAAGACGAGATAAGCGCCCTCTTTGAGGTTCGACTCTATCGACTCTTTATAGATCTCGGCCTGAATCTCGTCCGGGACAAGGATCATTACGACGTCAGCAATTTTAACGGCATCCGCAACTTCGCGAACCTCAAGCCCGGCAGCCTCTGCCTTGTTCCACGAACTTCCTTCAGGGCGAAGCCCTACTACAACATCCACGCCACTCTCGCTAAGATTGAGCGCATGGGCATGTCCCTGGCTTCCGAAACCGATTATCGCGACCTTTTTGTTTTTGATGTTGTCAAGGTTCGCGTCCTTGTCGTAATAGACCTTCATCTGAAAAACCTCCTTAAAGTTAAATACAGACCGAACCGTAAAACTGACAGTTCGTGGAAATAGTACCGGTATCGATTACAATAAAAACTTACTTATGGTGCTTGGGAGTGCGGGGCATGGCGATCCGCCCTGTGCTCACGATCTCTTTGATACCGAAAGGACGTAACAGCTCTTTAAAGGCCTCGACCTTCTCCTCGTCACCGGTAATCTCGATAGTATATGCGCGCGGGCTTACGTCAACCACCTTGGCTCTGAATATATCTACAATGCGCAGAACCTCTGCCCTGGTCTCGGCATTGGCCGTCACCTTGATCAGCAGAAGCTCTCTTTCTATATGCGGTTCGCCCTTAAAGTCGTGAACCTTTATGACGCTCACAAGCTTATTGAGTTGCTTGGTTATCTGCTCCAGAATAGCCTCGTCCCCGCTCGTCACGATAGTCATGCGAGATATCTTGGGGTCTACGGTCTCTGCCACGGTAAGGCTCTCAATATTAAAACCACGCCCCGAGAAGAGACCCGATATTCTCGAAAGTACTCCGAATTCATTTATTACAAGTACCGAAATCGTGTGACGCACAATGCCTCCGTCTTATTTCCAATTCGTAACTCTTAAAACAATACTTTAGCCGCACTAGCTGGACGCCTGTGAAAGAAAACCCGCTTGCAGCCCGTCAGACCAGCAGCATCTTGTTCAGCGGCTGTCCGGCAGGAACCATCGGATAGACGTTCTCTGCCGGGTCTACCCTGAAGTCCATGATAACGGGCCTGTCCTTGACCTTCATGGCCTCTTTAAGCACAGAGGCGACCTCGTCCCTCTTGCCCGTAGCGAGCCCCACGGCCCCGTACGCCTCGGCAAGCTTAACATAATCCGGAGCAACCGAAACGCAGGTATGGGAGTAGCGCTTATCGTAGAAGAACTCCTGCCACTGTCGCACCATGCCGAGTACGATGTTATTGAGGATAACAACCTTGACCGGCAGTTTGTATTGGACCGCGGTCGCAACCTCCTGAATATTCATCTGTATAGAGCCGTCTCCAGCTATATCGACAACCGTCCTCTTAGGGTAAGCCACCTGCGCGCCTATTGCCGCAGGAAGTCCGAAGCCCATGGTGCCGAGCCCGCCAGAGGTAAGATACGTGCGCGGCTTGTCGTAAAGAAAGAACTGCGCGGCCCACATCTGGTTCTGCCCTACCTCGGTGGTGATGATCGCGTCTCCATTGGTAGCCTTATAGAGCTGCTCTATGACATACTGCGGCTTGAGCCTGCCCTTGGGGCTATCCTTGTACGAGAGCTTATGGGTCGAACTCCATTTATCGACCTGAGTATGCCAGTCGGCAATATTAGCCTTGTACTCTTTAAGCCCTTTTGCCGACGGTATAAGTTTTATAAGCTCCTTTAAAACGTTATTGACGTCGCCGACTATAGGAACATCGACCTTTACGTTCTTGCTGATAGAAGTCGGGTCTATATCAATATGGATAATCTTCGCGTACTGCGCAAACTCCTCGGTCTTGCCGGTTACGCGGTCATCGAAACGCGAACCGATAGCGATAAGGCAGTCGGTATTAGTAACCGCCATGTTCGCCGCATACGTTCCGTGCATGCCGAGCATTCCCATAAAGAGCTTATTGGTGCCCGGAAATCCACCGAGGCCCATAAGGGTATTCGTCGTCGGCAGTTTCAGCTTCTCGCAAAATGTCTTGAGCGCAGCAGCGGCATCTGAGAGCACGACTCCGCCTCCGGCGTAAACTACCGGCCTCTTCGACTTAAGGATTATATCCATCGCCTTCTTGATCTGGCGCAGATTACCCTTGTAGGTCGGATGGTAACTGTTGAGCTCGACCGACTCCGGATACGAGTACTCTATTGAGGCATTGAGCACGTCCTTGGGCAGGTCTACGAGAACGGGTCCGGGACGCCCTGTGGTCGCGATATAAAAGGCCTCTTTAATAACCCTGGTGAGGTCCTTAATGTCCTTTACCAGATAATTGTGTTTGGTGCAGGGGCGCGTAATACCGACTATGTCGGCCTCTTGAAATGCATCATTGCCGATTAGCGCGGTAGGAACCTGCCCTGTAAAGACGACCATCGGTATAGAGTCCATGTAGGCGGTTGCGATTCCCGTAACCGTATTTGTGGCGCCGGGGCCCGAGGTTACCAGAACTACTCCGGGGCGTCCGGTAGCACGCGCATAACCGTCGGCCATATGCACGGCGCCCTGCTCATGGCGAACGAGTATGTGCTTTAACGACGAATCGTATAGGGCATCATAGATCGGCAAGACCGCACCGCCGGGAAAACCGAAGATGGTGTCTACACTCTCTTCCTTGAGACATTCGAGAAAAATTTCCGCGCCCGTCAACTTCTTGCTTTTAGTCATTATGGTATCCGTTCCTAAATCTTATAAAAAACATGAATTGCCTGTATTCAGCTAAACTGTATTAAGCTATTGAAGTTAAAACCCTACTGTATTCAACTACAACAGGAGTATTACGGCAACAAAAATCGTACAGGATCAAAACCGGCTAATCGATCTACCGAAAATCTTACCCAATCTTCAATCCGGAAAGGGTAAAGAGATATGGACTCATAATTCCCATGTCTAAGTGCAACCCCCATAACCAAAATCGACCCGCCATTAAAGTCAGCCACTATTTGAAACCAGCCCGGGTACCTAGACAAAGTCACAGAAAAATTGAGGCCCCTTACTTTAAAATCGCTCCGGTATTTGCCGAGGTTACGCAGCGCGCGTAACGGGACAACCAGCCGGTGCTGATCTTCGGCTTCGGCTGTTTCCACTTTTTGCGCCTCTCGGCAAGCTCCTTCTTCGATACCTTTAGGTTGAGGCTTCTTGCCGGTATGTCGAGCTCGATTATGTCGCCGTTCTTAACAAGCGCTATAATACCGCCCTCCATCGCTTCCGGCGAGACGTGGCCAATGCACGGCCCCCGTGTTCCGCCGGAGAAACGGCCGTCGGTCACAAGCGCGACCGACTCGCCTAACCCCATACCCATCAGCGTTGCCGTCGGCGCGAGCATCTCTCTCATTCCGGGGCCGCCCTTCGGGCCTTCGTACCTGACAACTACAAAGTCGCCCTTCTTTATCTTGCCTCCGAGTATAGCCTCCATCGTGGCCTCTTCGGAATCGAAACAACGGGCCTTGCCCTTGAAGACCATCATGTTGTCGCTCACGCCGCTCTGCTTTACAACGGCTCCGAGCGGGGCGATATTGCCTTTAAGTACGGCTATGCCGCCCTCAGCATGGTACGCCTCTTTTAACGGCTTGATTACCCTGCCGTCTATAAAATCGACACCCTTTACGATCTTTTTAATCCTGTCGCCCGAAACGGTCGGGTTGTCTTTTACCTTGCTGCCGAGTCTCTTAAGTACCGCACCTATTCCGCCGCTCCAGTGGAGATCTTCCATATAGTAGTTTCCGACAGGCTCTAGCGACGAGATATGCGGCGTCTCTTTGCTCAGCGTGTCGAAGAGTTCGAGCGGAAGATCGACACCTGCCTCATGGGCGATAGAGAGCAGGTGCAGCACCGTGTTGGAAGAGCCGCCGAGAGCAAGGTCCACTCTGATTGCGTTCTCGAAGGCCGCGCGAGTTAATATCTTTCGCGGCGTTACGTCCTTCTTTACAAGTTCTACAATACGTGATCCGCTTGCATAAGCGATCCTGCGCTTTTCAGCCGACTGCGCCAGCGCGGTTCCGCACCACGGCAGGCTCATGCCCATCGTCTCGGTAAGGCAGTTCATTGTGTTTGCCGTATAGAGGCCCTGGCAGCTTCCGGCCCCGGGGCAAGCGCCCTGCTCGCACGAGTCGAGTTCGTCTTTGGTTATCTTGCCAGCGCGAAAACGGCCCATCGCCTCGAAGGTATTGCGAATAAACGAAGTCCTCTCACCGCGGTAGCGTCCAGTCATCATCGGACCCGCCGTTACAACTATCGCCGGAATATCGAGCCGGGCTGCGGCCATCAACATACCGGGGGTAATCTTGTCGCAGTTGGTCAGAAGCACAATACCGTCGAATGCGTGCGCCTCGGCAACGGACTCAATGGTATCGGCAATAAGCTCGCGTATCGGCAGCGAGTAATGCATGCCCTTGTGCCCCATAGAGATACCGTCGCAGACGCCAGGTATGCCAAAGAAGAACGGGTAACCGCCGCCGGTATGCACACCCTTTTCGATATACCGCTCGAGGTCGCGCATGCCGACATGGCCCGGAATAAGGTCGGTAAAACTCGACGCTACCCCAATGAATGGAGTATCTTCCATAGCCTCTTTGGGAACACCTGTTGCATAAAGCAGTGCCCTGTGAGGAACCCTTTCGAGCCCCTTCTTGATCCTGTCACTACGACTCGGCATAAAAATTACCCGATTTCTTTAATAGGTGAGTGATCGTAAATAATAAACGGGTGGTGCCAGGTCTCTTGAGTCTTACAGGAGACCTCGACACCACCACTGTCTGAGCCTTTGTTAAGCCTCGTACTTCGCTATTATTTCTTCCATCTCGTCCTTAAGGGCGAGTTTTAATTTTTTGTATTTTAACTTCTCCTGAAGTTCTTCGGGGCTCAGGTGCGCCCTGTTCTCAAGCGTGCTCACCTTCTGCTTATACTCTTTATGTTTGGTATACCTTCTCTTAAAGTCGATACTCTCTACCAGCAATTTTTCAAGTAAATCAGATTGAATTTCCATTACTCCTCCCATTTTTTCAGACATTCGGGTTGATAACCGCATCCGAACTACTCCTGAAGCACAACAGTAACCAACCTGTACGTAGAAGGCCGTTAATCCGAAGTAATTTTTCGGATTAATCGTACTATGGCCTATTCCAACTCATAATATTTTAGCGTAACAAGCAACAGTTGTCAATAAAAGTGCTGTTAAGTTGAGGGCTTTGTCCTGTTTAACTTGAGCCTGACCTCGGCCTCGGATTTTCTCAGGTAAAAAGGCGAAAAATCTACGGGTTTCAAACCTTTAGCGCCGCCCAAAAGCTCTTTATAAGCCAACTCCGCCACCGTACTCGCCTTGACGCACCATAACTCCGGCCCTGCTATCTGTTCCGGGCTCACGCTCTCAAGAAGGCGGTCGGAGTAAACCTTGAGCCCGGCTCCGGTAAAAAGAACCTGCGAGGCTAGTCCTCGGGCGCTAATTTCATCTAAAAGGGCTTCTATACCGAGTGCCGACTCTTCGAAAACAGGAGTCGTCTCGCCACCCGGAAAGGAATAGACCGCAGAATAGACCTGGCTCCGCCTTGCGTCGAGCAGAGGCACGGCTACATAACCCGTATCGCGAAGATTGAGCGCAAGGGCTTTTAATGTAGAGACGCCTATAATCGGGCACCCGAGCGTCCAGGCAATACCCTTTGCTATAGAGACCCCGATTCTGAGCCCGGTAAAAGAACCCGGACCCATGGAGACCGCGACAACGTCGATTCCGGAGGCCGCAATGCCGGAGGCAGCCATCATGGCCTCAATAGAGGGCATAAGCCACTCGGAGTGCGTGCCGACGTCCGGTGAGTTGGACTCACTGATCAGGCATCCGTCTCTGACAAGGGCGATTGAGCCGGAGGTGCTTGAGGTATCTAGTGCGAGAATCAGCACGGGATTAAAACCTTGGGTAACGGGGATGGCGAGTTTATCGCCGATCCGATTAAAACCGGGCCGGCAAAAGCCCGGTTAGAAGAAGATACGCATGAAGTCGTTATAGGTCACCATAAGCATAAGCGCAATCAAGAGCACTACGCCTATCTGCTGGGCAACCCCCATAAAACGCTCGCTTAGAGGTTTACCCTTTATAGCCTCTATGCCGAAAAAGAGCAGGTGCCCTCCGTCGAGCACGGGAATCGGAAAGAGGTTTATGATGCCGAGCTGAAGACTTAAAAACGCGACCAGAGAGAGCAGGTCGGCTATGCCCGATTTCGCCGCGCTGCCGGCAACCTGCGCTATCATGATCGGGCCGCCGAGTGTCTTGAGCGAGTACTGTCCGACCACAAGCCCCTTTATTACGGCAAAGAGACGAGTAGTCATCTCAAAAGAGGAGTCGATGCCCTTGACAAAGGCCTCTGTGAAACCGTACCTCTTGAAGACCTGCGCCTCGTCCCTCGATATGCCAATAAGATAGACGTCGCGGTCGGCATTCCTCTGCGGTTCTATCTCTACGGAGAAGGTAGAGTCGCCGCGAGCAATAAGAAATGTCCGCTTGAGGCCGCTATTCTTTATGAGCCCTTCGAGTTCGGCCCAGTGTGTTATCTCCGTTCCGTCGATTGCAAGTATCGTGTCCCCGGGAAGCAGACCCGCCTCTTCGGCAGGATACCCTTTGTTGACTCTGCCGATCGACGGTTTCATCGGCGGATGGATGCCTGCGTAACCGCCGCCAGTTGCCTCGGATGCTTCAGGAACGAGAGCCTTCGTAACCATCTCCGTACCGCGTTCGATCAAGAGTTCGAGTTCAACGTTCGGGCTTAAGATTACCTTGGAGAGAAAGCTCTCCCAGTCGGCGACAGATGTGCCGTTTACGCTAAGCACCTTGTCTCCCTTAACCACCCCTGCCTCGGAGGCCGGCGTGTCGGGCGCTACATAGGCGACTACCGGGGTCTGGTCGAGATAGGCCGGCACGCTAATGCCGATCATAAAGATGACGGGAAAGAGTATTACCGCAAGCACAAGGTTCATTATAGGTCCGGCAACGACTATCAGCGAACGGGTTCCGACCCGCTTGTGATTGAACGAGCGTGAGGTATCTACATCGTCTACCTCTTCGCCGGGATTCTCGCCTACCATCTTGACGTAACCGCCGAGCGGCAGAAGCGAGATCCTGTACTCTGTCTCGCCGTACGTAATGCCGAGCAGTTTAGGTCCGAAACCGAGTGAGAACTTCTCTACCCCGACGCCTGAGAACTTCGCTACGGCGAAGTGCCCCAGTTCGTGGATAAAGATAAGAATACCGAGTACTATTACAAAAGAGATGGTAGTGGTTATCATTTTTTTTAAACTCTCTTTATTGGTTCCTGGTAGCTGGTGTCAAGCTTTCAGTATAACATACAAAAAAAATAAATTAACAACTTTTCAAAAAAACCGCTTTAGGTGCAGTTAAGTACAAAAAACAAATGAACAGATCAGACCCCTTGAGACTCTACCGCCTCTGTGGCCGCCTCGCGGGCCCACCTGTCGGCCTCCACCACTTCCTCTATAGAGCACGGCTCTTGCGGGTTGTGGTTCTGCAGCACCGTATCGAGAACTCTGTATATATCGGCAAAAGAGAGCCGATTATTAAGAAAAGCCTCAACAGCCACCTCGTCAGCACCGTTTAGTACTGCCGGGGCCACCCCACCGGTGCGAAGCGTATCGAAAGCGAGCTTGAGGCACGGGAACCGATCGGTATCCGGCTCAAAGAAGGTAAGCGGCTCTTTTGTCAGATCGAGCCTCTGTGCTCCCGACTCAATGCGCGCCGGGTACCCGAGCGCATACGCAATAGGGCCCTTCATATCCGGGTTAGAGAGCTGAGAGACAATAGAGCCGTCTACGTACTCGACCATAGAGTGAACAATAGACTGAGGATGAACCACCACCGATATTTTCTCGGCCGGAAGGTCAAATAACCAGCGAGCCTCTATAACCTCAAGGCCTTTATTTACAAGCGTTGCCGAGTCTATGCTGATCTTCGCTCCCATAGCCCACTTCGGGTGCTTCAACGCTGTCTTGGGAGTTATTCCGGCAAACTCTTCTTTAGGGGTATTGAGAAACGGGCCGCCAGACGCAGTCAGCACTATCCGCTCCACATCCTCTTTACGGTGCCCTTTGAGAGACTGAAAGACCGCGCTGTGCTCGGAGTCGACCGGCAGTACAGTAACCCCGGCCCTCTCTACGGCCTCCATAAAGAGGTGTCCGGCCATAACAAGGGTCTCTTTATTCGCAAGCGCAATATCCATGCCAGACTCTATTGCTGCCATGGTCGGCAACAGACCGGCTGCGCCGGAGATAGCGGAGAGCACCTGCGAGACACCGGGCGTGGTGGCTGCGGTAATAGCGCTATCAACGCCGAAACCCACCTCTACGCTGCCGCCTACCAGCGTTCTCAGTTCACGGGCAGCCTGCTCAGTGGCAACAGAGACGTACTCCGGAGAGAACTCCTTGACCTGTTCATAAAGCAGCCCGACGTTACTTCCGGCAGCGAGCGCTTTGATATCGAAGGCGCCGGGGTTGGCCCTTACGACATCCAGAGTGCTTGTGCCTATAGAGCCGGTCGAGCCGAGCAGTGCCAGTTGTTTCATAAAAGAGTCCTTAACGAGTATAGAGACTTGCCGCATTTAGTCAAAGTATAGAGTAAAAAAGTATAGATTGAAAAACGAGAGGACTTGAAACGGGTTTGCCCCGGCTAGAGCCAGAAAAAGTAGAGCACCGGAAGGGCGAAGAGCATACTGTCTATGCGGTCCAGAAGCCCTCCGTGGCCCGGTATTATCGTGCCCGAGTCCTTTGCGCCCGCACTCCTCTTTATTATTGATTCGGCCAGGTCGCCTATAATGCCTGCAAGGCCTATGAGCAGGCAGAACAAAAAGAGCTCAACCTTGGCAACCTCGATGGAAGCAAAGTGGACATAGACAAAACCTGCTATTATACCGCCAAGTATGCCTCCAATCGCACCCTCTATCGTCTTGCCCGGGCTTATCGACGGACAGAGTTTATGCCTGCCTACTGCCCTGCCGACAAAGTAAGCCGCAGAGTCGTTGACCCATATGATTACCAGCAGTAACAGTATCAACGAACTCGTGCCGATCACCCGGGTTGCGATTAGAAAGGTTATCGGCAGCCCGATGTATATGACCCCGAAGGTCCGTTTTGCAGTAAAATTGAAAATATCTCGTGGGTCTTTCCCGGTAAATATCCCGGCGAGAAAGAGTAACAAGAGCGTTAAGAGCAGTAGAGGCACTAAAGCTATCTGCCCCGTGAGAAAGTAGACGCCAGGCAGCGCAAGGCCCAGGAGCACGGTCAACAGATCTACGAGGCCAGAGGGCGGCTCGCTTCTGGTAAGGCCGTTATACTCAAGCAGAGAGATGAATCCTATAGAGAGCGCCACCAAAACAAACCATGGCACAGGGGCAAAAAAGAGCACAAAGAGTACCGCCGGTATGAGCAGGCAGGCTGTAATTATCCTTTTCAAGCACTCTCCTCGATAAAAATCTAAATAAAAAACCTAAAATAAAAAAAATGGCGAAGCAGAAACCGCCCCGGCCATTCACTCCCATACCGCCTTTGAGTTGCCGTCTGAAATCAACGACTCTGCACCTCTATTCTTCATCCCGTGCCTATAAACTCATGCTCCTTAACGAGCCCGAAACGACGGTCCCTCGATTTGAAATCGCTAATCGCTTCCATAAGGTGTTCGCGCGTAAAGTCGGGCCAGAGCACGTCGGTGATATATATCTCGGTATAGGCAAGCTGCCAGAGCAGAAAATTGCTTATCCGCTTCTCGCCGCTTGTGCGGATCAAGAGATCGGGGTCGGGAGCCGTACCGGTGTTGAGGTGCCTGGAAAAAAGCTCTTCAGTTATATCTTCGGGTTTGAGAACGCCGCACGCCACCTTGCGGGCCAGTTCCTGCGCCGCGTTCGTTATCTCGGCCCTGCCCGAGTAACTGAGCGCCAACTGAAGGACCATACCGTCGTTCGAAGAGGTCTTGTCAATTAGATGCGCCACAACACTCTGCACGCTCTTTGGTAGATCCGTAATATTGCCTATCGGGCTGAAGCGAATATTGTTCTTTACGAGCGTCTCTTCTTCCTTTAGCAGGTGCCGCTCCAGCATCTTCATCAGCAACCCGACCTCGTCCGCCGGACGCTTCCAGTTCTCTTTTGAGAAGGTATATAGCGTAAGGTACTTAATGCCGAGTTCGGAGCACTGCGTAACCGTATTCCGAGCGACATCAACGCCCTTGCGATGGCCGTTGATCCGGTTAAGGATACGCTTCTTGGCCCACCTTCCATTGCCGTCCATAATTATAGCGATATGGCGGGGCATCTTTTCATTAACAACAGTGTCCATACGGTATAGTCAATGCCTTAAATTGAAAAAAAAGAGTAGAATTGACGGATACGGTTACGTATATGATAGCTGATACTCAGTAACACATAAGCCGGTAAAATTCAAGTAGACGATAAAGGCGTGGAGTGAATAACAGAGAGCGTATGAAAAATGCTTCCTGCGGTGCAAACAGGTAACAGGTACCACGAAAAAGAGAGACAAAACAGAAACGGCGAGGCATAGAACCCCGGGCCGGAAAATCAGACCTCCATTATGTCGGCCTCTTTGCGCCCCAGTATTTCATCTACCAACTTGACCTGCCCGTCGGTCTTCTCCTGTATTTCGGCAAGAGTCTTTTTCAGTTCGTCCTGGTTCAGTTCTTTATCTTTTTCGAGCTTCTTCGCCGCATCGTTGATATCGCGCCTGATGTTGCGCAGCTCTACCTTGCACTCTTCACCGTACTTCTTGGCAAGTTTAACTATATCCTTGCGCCGTTCCTCGGTAAGCTGAGGCACGCTGATACGTATAATCTTGCCATCGTTATTGGGCGTAAAACCGAGATCGGAGTTCATTATAGCTTTCTCTATTGCTCCGAGCTGCGTGATGTCCCACGGCTGTATGATTACGGTACGGGGTTCTGGCTGCGAAAGAGATGCTACCTGGGCAAGCGGAGTGGACGTGCCGTAGTAGTCGAGCATAACGTTATCGAAAACCGAGAGCGAAGCCCTGCCGGTTCTAAGGGTGCCGAGGTTGCGCGAAAGCGCGTCAACCGCGTCGTCCATTCGTGTCTTGATATCTTTACTCAGTTCAGCATTCATAACAAAGACTCCTCGGTTCAACTAACAGTCAGATATAAATGACAAGCCGATTCTGCCGGTTTGGTTAAGAGATTATAGCGAAGAAGGTCAGGATGAGACAAGCGTGCCTATGTCCGCTCCTTTTACAACCCTCATGAGGTTACCGGCCTCTTTGATATTGAAAACTATTATCGGCAGGTTATTATCCATACAGAGCGATATTGCGGTGGTATCCATGACCTGAAGGCCGTCTTTAAGCACGTCTATGTACTTTAGCCTGTCGTACCGCTTTGCACCCGGATTGACAACGGGGTCGGAGTCGTAAATACCGTCAACCTTGGTGCCTTTTAGGATCACGTCGGCATTGATTTCCATCGCTCTTAGCGAGGCAGCCGTATCGGTAGTGAAGTACGGGTTGCCGGTGCCTGCGGCAAAGATAACCACCCTGCCCTTGTCGAGATGGCGTACCGCGCGCCTTCTTATATACGGCTCGCCTATCTCTTTCATCTCTATGGCCGAGAGCACCCTGGTATCGACGCCGCTCTTTTCTAAGGCCTCCTGCAGCATAAGGGCGTTAATAACGGTTGCGAGCATGCCGACATAATCGGCAGAAGCCCTGTCCATGCCTTCTGCGCTACCCGAAACACCTCTGAAGATATTGCCCCCGCCGATAACAACCGCTATCTCGACCTTAAGCTCCACTACCTGAGCAATTTCAGCGGCAACCGCAGAGACTACCTCGGTCTCTATGCCGTACTCCTTGGAACCCATAAGGGCTTCGCCGGAGAGTTTTAAAAGTATACGTCTATATTTGGACTCTGCCATCTATGTATATTTCTCACATTGAGGCCCGTAAAACTGAAACAGAGCAAAAATCTCTAAAGAGAGAGTACGGCAAATGGCTTGAAGGCCTCCAAATAATCGAGCTTACTGCATAGAGGCAACCTCTTTGGCAAAGTCGTCGGTAGCTTTTTCAAGCCCTTCGCCGAGCTTAAAGCGCGCAAAACGCCTGATCGATATATTCTCGCCAATAGAAGCGATAGTATCAACAACAAGTTTCTCAATGCTCCTGTCCGCATCTTTAACATACGGCTGCTCGAGCAGGCAGATCTCTTTGTAAAACTTATCTATCTTGCCGTCAACTATCTTGTCTATTATATGATCCGGCTTGCCGGACTCTTTTGCCTGAGCGGTAAATATCTGGCGCTCCTTCTCTATAAGGTCTGCCGGCACCTCGTCACGACGCGTATAGAGCGGGTTCATTGCGGCTATGTGCAGCGCAACCCCCTTGACAAGTTCCATGAAGTCTTCGGTCTTTGCGACAAAGTCGGTCTCGCTATTGACCTCGACAAGCACGCCTACCTTACCGCCCGAATGGATGTAAGAGTATACTATGCCCTCGGTAGTAGCCCTTCCGGACTTCTTGGCCGCAGATGCGAGTCCCTTCTCTCTAAGATAAGTGACTGCCTGCTCTAAATCACCTGAAGAGTCGGCCAAAGCCTTCTTGCAGTCCATTATGCCGCAACCCGTCTTCTCTCTCAGTTCCTTTACCTTTACTGCTGAAATCTCCATCTAACAAATCCCCCAAAAAAAATCTATGTTTAAAACACTTTTATAGTTATGCGTTTAACGCAAACCTATCTACAAGCCTACTCTGCTTTAGCTTTTTCCTCTTTGTCACCTGCTCCCGCCACTGCCGCCTTTGCAGGCGCTGCCGCCTTTGCAGGCACTGCTTCCTTTGCAGGCGCTGCTTCCTTTGCAGGCGCTGCCGCTTTTACAGGTGATGCCGCTTTTACAGGTGCTGTTTCCTTGGCTGACGCTGCCGCTTTTACAGGTGCTGTTTCCTTGGCTGGCGCTGCCTTTGCGGCCTTCTCAGCTTTGTCGGCCTCGACTTTGTCATTGGCAGCCTGAAGTTTCTCTTCATGAACCGCCTTGCCCTCAAGGCAGGCGTTCGCTACGGCACTGCTAAAGAGTTTAACCGCTCTGATAGCGTCGTCGTTGCCCGGTATAACAAAATCGATATCGTCCGGGTCGCAGTTCGAGTCGACTACGGCAACAACCTTAATTCCAAGGCGCTTGGCCTCTTTTATAGCAATCGCCTCTTTCTTAGAATCAACAACAAAGAGAACGGACGGAACCTTCTTCATCTCCTTGACGCCGCCCAGGTACTTGTCGAGACGGGCCCGCTCACGCTCGAGCATCAGAAGCTCTTTCTTGGTTGACTGAGATGTCTCCTGGTTCTCATCCAAGCTCTCAAGCTCGTTGAGCCTCGCAATCGACTTCTTAACTGTTTGAAAGTTGGTCAGAAAACCGCCGACCCACCTGTTATTAATATAAAACATATCACAGCGTTTGGCCTCTTCCTCAATCGAGTTCTGAGCCTGCTTCTTGGTTCCGACAAAGAGTACTGAGCCGCCGTTGGAAGTAGCCGACTTTATATAGTCGTGCGCCTTCTCAAACAGGGTAACGGTCTGCTGAAGGTCTATAATATAGATACCGTTACGCGCTCCGAAAATATACGGCTTCATCTTCGGATTCCACCGCTTGGTCTGGTGTCCGAAATGAACGCCCGATTCCAACATCTGCTTCATAGTCAAATATGCCATGCTTTACTTCCTCCTGAAAAAAAGATTGTTTTACCTCCGCACCGGCTGTGGACACGGGACCCCTGAAAAGGGGCACACCCGTTCAAATCCGGAACGTGCGTATTTAATCTAATATTCTTAACATAGCTACCGGGTGGTTGCAAGTTTTTTTAAGTATTTTGAGGTTCTTGGACGATTTCGGGAAAGAATAGCGGGGACAGGGTGTCTACTGCTCTTCGAGTTCCCAGAACAGTTCCCCGTTACCGAGCATGCCGACGATCATCAGCTTCAAAAAAGCGCTCTTCTCGTTCGGGATAGGCTCGGTGCCGGAAGCCGAGTACTTGGGAAAACGGACGATATAACCGACGCTCCACGCATCCATGTACGGAAAGAGCGTAGAGGTCAACACGGAAGAGTTAGAGACCCGTTTTATAGAGACGGGAGAGAGCATGCTGCCGGAGGCGTCCGCGAGGTACAGCTTCCAGATAGAACTCTTTGAAATAAAATCATTAAGGTTCTTATCAGGGGTAGAGACGGAGAGAAAAAACTCGTTATAGAGCTCGGACTCTTCAAACTCGCGCGCCCGCATAGCCTCCCTTGAGCCCTCTTCAAGCCGGTACGCCTCTATATAACGGTCTACATATGCGTACCTGAACTCCCTGTTCCTGTAGGTTGCGCTTATAGAGAGCCGGACATCGATTCCGTCGTATATCTTGTCGGACCTGGTCCAGTTGTCGAGCAAATCCGCATAACGGGAAGCCCCGTTACCGACCGAAGCGCAGCCTGTCATGAAGACAAAAAGAGTAAACAGGAGCAAAGAGCATACGAGGCGGCCTGAAAGACCGTGCCACAGGGCGGCAATCATCTGCGCCCGACTCTTTTTAAAGACAATTGACACCTGTAAACCCCTTAGAGCATTTCTATTTTAAAAAAACTACCATTCCCAAAACTACCGGTCGATTATTCCAATACCACCCGGCCCCATATCACCGACAAATCGCGCACAACAGGAGCTCTACAACTTGGCTTGGCGCAACCCGGTCAATTTGAGAGGCCGGGTTACTCGGCCAGACGGAAACCTAGACCGTGACTGGAGCGGGTCGGCTCAAAAGCATGCCTGTAGGTCGTACGGGTCCTGTGGGGAGTCTCCACGTACGACCCGCCCCGAATCACCTTCCAGTTAGCTGAATCCGGCCCGTAAGGATCCGCCTTGGGGCTTTCTTTATAGAAATCAAAACCGAAGTAGTCATCTACCCATTCCCAGACATTGCCGCTCATATCGTAAAAACCGAGCGCATTCGGTTCACGTTCTTTAACGCGATGTAACTCTCCATCAGAATTATCCTCAAACCAGGAGTATTTCTTAAGCTGATTATCATCGTCTGTTCCGCTCCAGGCCATCTCCTTACCGCCCTCTCTGGCGGCATACTCCCATTCCGCCTCGCTCGGAAGCCTGTAGAACCCTCCGGTACGCTCATTCAACTGTTCCAGAAAGCGGGTAGCCCAGAACCACGTGACCCTTGCAATCGGTTTCTGCATATCAGGCTCACCCATGGCGTTATAACCCATTACCGCCTCCCATAACTCCTGCGTAACCTCTGTCTCTGCAAGCCGATAATCAGAAACACAGACCTCATGCACAGGCCTTTCATCCGGATCGCCAACACCTGCGAAGTCGCCCATCTCAAAGCAGCCACCTTGAACAAAGATCATTTTAAAAGGAGGTATCTCCTTGACTTCAGCAGCCTTCTCTTCCGCCTCCCTCTGCATCTCTTCCATAATAGCCGCATCTTCGTCGTCCATACCTCCACCCGGTATAGGCGCCCCGCCCGGACCTGCGGCATACGAAGCAGAGAGAACAAAAACCTGCAATACCATGGCAATAAAAGCGACTCTAAATATCTTACTCAGCACAACAGACCTCCTTATTTCTATACCGCTGCAAAGTTTAAGCAACCGTATTTCAGACTTTTCAGGTTTAGAATATAATAATGGACTATTTAAAGAGCACCAGCTGCGGCGGCCTGCTCTCTTTAAAGATATCAACAGGGTAGTCTCCGGTAAAGCAGGCATCGCAGTGGCTCGGCTCAACTATGCCCCTGGCGCCGGCATCCTTGATCGCCCTGTACAGACCCTCTACGCTCAAATACCCGAGCGTGTCCGACGTAATGTACTTGTTTATATCGGCAACACTCTGATTCGCTGCAATAAGCTTATCACGATCCGGAGTATCTATTCCATAATAACAGGGGTAGGTAGTCGGTGGAGAGCTAACCCTCATATGGACCTCTTTCGCCCCGGCTTCTCTCAGCATCTTTATTATCTTCATGCTCGTCGTGCCCCTGACGATAGAGTCATCGACCACGATAACGCGCTTGCCTTCGAGTACGTCCCTAACGCCGTTGAGCTTCAACTTTACCCCGAAGTGGCGAATAGAGTCCTTCGGTTCAATAAAGGTCCTTCCTACATAATGGTTTCTGACTAAACCTAGTTCAAAGGGAAGCCCGGCGGCCTGGGCGTAACCGAGAGCGGCGGCGACACCGGAGTCGGGAACGGGAATAACCACGTCGGCCTCAACCGGATGCTCTTTTGCGAGCACCCTGCCGAACTCTTTTCTTACGTTATAGACGTTGGCGCCAAAGATTGCCGAATCCGGGCGCGCAAAATAGATGAACTCGAAGATGCACGGCGTATGCTCTACCGGCGCGAAAGGTTTAAAGGACCTGAGGCCGTTTTTATCTATCGCTATCACCTCGCCCGGTTCTACGTCTCTGACGTACTCAGCGTCTATGAGGTCGAAAGCGCAGGTCTCGGACGCCACCACCCAGGCGTCTTTCAGCTTGCCGAGAGCGAGGGGCCTGAAACCGCGCGGGTCGCGTGCTGCCACAAGGGTCTCTTCAGTTAGAAATGCTATTGAGTAAGAGCCCTCCAGCCTGCCGAGAGCGTATATTATCCTGTCCGTCAGGTTGCGCTCTTTGCATGAGGCGATAAGGTGTACGACGGCCTCGGTATCCATTGTGGACTGGAAGATAGAGCCGTACGCCTCGAACTCGGCCCTTAATAGCAGCGAGTTTACTATATTGCCGTTGTGCGCAACGGCGATAGAGCCCCTTGAGTAATCAACCACAAAGGGCTGTGCGTTTCTCAGCTCGGAGTCGCCACTGGTCGAGTACCGAACGTGGCCGATAGCGGAGGTGCCTTCGAGGTGCTCGATATCTGTTTCGGTAAAGATGTCGGCAACAAGGCCGTTACCTTTGTGAACCTTCAGCCCCTCGCCCGCGCTCGATACTATTCCGGCGTTCTCCTGCCCCCGGTGCTGCAAGGCGTAGAGACCTAGATATGTCAGGTTTGCGGCCTCTTCGTGGCCGTATACGCCGAAGACGCCGCACTCGTCGTTGAACTTGTCTGCTCTGAACATTTCGGCCTTCTGGGTAGATGATGGAAAAGTCTTTGACGGAATCGCTTACATCATCCTGATATCTTATAAAAATATCACAATTTTTGCAAGCCGTAACAGCACCAACTTGCTAGAAACGGCAATTATTAACCAACAGACTCTACTGTTTTTAATGGTGGATGTAGCCAACCCTGCGTGACAGTAAGTAGTATACACTGCCGCTTCTATTTATGAGAAAGTGAAAATTGAGTTTTAAAAGCGGTTGGTATTGATTGCTAGAAGGTAAGGTGGTGGGCAGTGCCCACCATTACGTCATGCTGAACTCGATTCAGCATCTAAATACATAGCAAATAGTACTATAATTAAACCCAGACCCTGAATCGAGCTCAGGGTGACAGCACCTTTTTGTCGGGTTACGCTGCGCTAACCCAACAAACCCGGTTTCTTACATTTTAATCTTCCGGGAGTGCATCAAATTCATTTTTCTTATTTTCAAACCACTCTATCATTGCCTCAGGTTTTACCATAAGTTTTTTCATTTCATCCATTGCCTTCAAATGCTCTTCATCACCTTTTTGAAACATCTCCATTCCATGTTGCTTACTCATTTCCGCAATATCTTCAAAAGAGTTGGCATGAAATTCTTTATCACATGCTCCTCCGAGTTGTTTACAATTCATTGTTTTCATCTGTTATCTCCTGTTTTTAGATATATTGTATCAGTTCATCGGTAGGGTATATTTTACCAACCCAACATCTTTTCATCCATACCTTATTCAGCAACTTTGTGGTGGGCGGTGCCCACCCTACATGGCTGGAATACGGCCAATCAACCGGCACATCGATCAATCAGTGCTTTACAGAAAAGATGTTGGGTTATGCTACGCTAACCCAATCTACCCGGCTACTTACGTTTGTTAATAATATATTTTCTGAATGACCTTAGTAATTCAACTAGGAAATAAATTGTAAAAAACCACGCTAGCACTCTTATCTTCGAGCTATAGCGATCAGGTTCAGTAAGAAACTCCTCTTGAACCACTACCGCTACAGCGATACAAAGCAAAACGACAAACACAAGACTACGCTTGCCTAACGAATTATTCATTCAAGACTCCCAAAACTCCAGCCGACGGGGAGGCTTAGACTTATAGGCAGAGGTCTAACGCGGTTGTAATACTTATACTTATTCAAATTACGTTCCACATTATATTTATGGTGCAAAGCATTGGCTTTAAAAACTTCCGCCCCTACTATACTCCCTACATCTAACATACCAGCATTCGTTGGAGGAATTGTTAACAATGAATGTGAGATTGCTTCATTAACATTCTGTCTTATTGCACAAGTTTGCGCTTTTCTCTTATATCTCTTCGCCATACGCTGATTCCATTCATACCACTCGTTGTACTTACTTCTTGATACATGGCATCGGCAATAGCATCATCAAAACTCATCCCAGTCTGTAGGGTGGGCACTGCCCACCATTACGTCATGCTGAACTCGATTCAGCATCTGAATCCGAAGCAAATACAACATTAAAAGACCAGACCCTGAATCGAGTTCAGGGTGACGATATCTTTTTGTCGGGCTACACCTCACCAACCCAACATCTTTACCCTACACAATACAATCGGAACAATATCATACAAACTTGAATCTTTACTCACACAAACAAACAGCCGTGCGGGCTGGGGTAGTAAAACGTAACCCAACATACATGGCTGTTTATTGTATCTGACTCGAAAGCAAGCTGTTGTTTATAGAAGTATCGGTATAATCGCCATGGTGTAGTCGCCATAAGGAATCAGGCGTCTAACAGGTGGTAAAGCAACTAAAAAGTCGGTGAACCGGAAGTAAGGAAACTCTCCAGCGCACCGCTCCACGTCTTCTTCATCATCTCGGCAGGTATGTCTATGTACTTGCCGATCTTGAGGTTCGCTCCACCCGAAACCCCGATCTTCTCGCACCGGAGCCCGAATGAGGTAATCAGCTCCTTGAGCGCCTCTTCATCGTCACCCTCAACGGAGACGATAATCCGCGACTGGGTCTCGCCAAAGAGCAGCGTATCGGGCCTGACGCCTTCGCTTATGGCGTCGAGTTTTATAAAGGCCCCTATCGGATTCTCCGGGTGCATGCAGCACTCGGCTATTGCCACGGCAATGCCTCCCTCGGAGACGTCATGCGCTGAAACGATTATACCTGCCTTTATGGCCTTTAAGACCGCCTTCTGTAAGATTTTTTCATCTGCGAGGTTTAGCCTCGGCGCAGGGCCTTTCTCAAGACCATGCACAACGCGCAAATAGACGGAGCCGCCGAGGCCGTGCTCCGGTTCTTCATCAGGCGTCGGTGTCGGCGTAATAAGGTAGATGAACTTGGACGGCCCCGGGAACCACTGCGTGGTCGTCTCCTTTATATCGTCGATCAGGCCGACCATGCCGATTGTCGGGGTCGGGTGGATCGAGTGCCCGGAGGTCTCGTTGTAGAGGCTGACGTTGCCGCCGATGACCGGAATCTCGAGCGTATTGCAGGCGTCGGCAATTCCGGCTATCGCCTCCTTTATCTGCCACATAACTTCGGGTTTTTCAGGGTTACCGAAGTTAAGGCAATCGGTCAAAGCGAGAGGTCTCGCTCCGCTGACCGTCAGGTTTCTCGCGGCCTCGGCAACGGCAATTGCGCCTCCTGTGCGCGGGTCTAAAAGACAGTAGACCGAGTTGCAGTCAACGGTCATGGCGAGCCCCTTGTCCGTGCCCTTAACGCGTATGACAGAGGCGTCGGAACCGGGCAGCACGGTCGTGTCGGTTCTTACCATGTGGTCGTACTGGCGGTAGATCCACTCCTTTGATGCAATTTCACCGGACGACAACAGCCACATTAAAACCTGATTGTAATCGGATAGTTTCATGATATTGCTAATGTCAAGACTTAAAAGTGAATCCTGAGCTTCAGGCCTCTTAGACGGACGGTCGTAGACCGGGGCCTCTTCGGTCAACGCGCTTACCGGCATCTCGGCAACTACCTCCCCGCCCTCTATAAGGGTGAGCGAACCGCCTTCGACAACGCGCCCGATGACCGCTACGTCGAGGTCCCACTTCTCAAAAATTTCAACAACCTTATCCTCGACTCCGGCGCGCGCAACCACCAGCATTCTCTCTTGCGACTCCGAGAGCATGCACTCGTAAGCGGTCATTCCCTCTTCGCGTCTCGGTATCTTGTCTATATCTATCTCAAGGCCCGTGCCCGCACGGTCGGCCATCTCTACCGAAGAAGAGGTCAGGCCGGCTGCTCCCATGTCCTGAATACCTACGACGTAGTCGGTCTTAAAGAGTTCGAGGCAGGCTTCGAGTAAAAGCTTCTCGGCAAAGGGGTCTCCGACCTGTACGGTGGGTCTGCGCTCTTCCCCGCCCTCGCCAAAGACGTCAGACGCCATAGTGGCCCCGTGGATGCCGTCTCGTCCGGTCTTTGAACCGACATACATAACAGGGTTGCCTATACCCGAGGCATAACCTTTAAAAATTCTATCGGTCTTTACGAGCCCGACGTTCATTACGTTTACGAGGTTGTTGCCATTGTAGCAGTCGTTGAAGTAGACCTCTCCGCCGATGGTCGGCACGCCCATGCAGTTGCCGTACCCGGCGATTCCCGCGGTAACACCTTCGACCAGGTAGGCGGTCTTTTCGTGGTAGAACGACCCGAAGCGGAGCGAGTTGAGCGACGCCACCGGACGGGCGCCCATTGTGAAGATGTCGCGCATTATGCCGCCGACGCCTGTTGCCGCACCCTGATACGGCTCGATGTACGACGGGTGGTTGTGGCTTTCCATCTTGAAGACCGCAGCGAGCCCATCACCAATGTCGACTATTCCGGCATTCTCACCCGGCCCCTGAAGCACAGCTTCGCCCGTTGTCGGCAGGTTCTTTAGGTGCATGCGGGACGATTTGTACGAGCAGTGCTCGCTCCACATGACCGAGAAGATACCGAGCTCCACCATATTAGGGTCGCGCCCCATAAGCTCAACAATGCGGCTATATTCGTCGGGAGACAGACCGTGCTCTTTTATAACTTCATCATCTATTTTCATAAACTTCCAAATGTCCTTATTTAAATTCGTGTGGTCTTTACGTAGGTTGGGTTAGCGAAGCGTAACCCAACATCTTTTATTCATGTCCAACATCTGCCTCAAAATCAACCTTACTACCTGCGCCCCAATCATCTCCGTAAACACCGAGCTTAACATAGCGAGAAAAACTGGAATGTGCCCAATCTGACGGTGAGGCAACCAACCCGTGTTTTACCGGATTGTAATGGATGTAATCAACGTGCCTTGCAAAATCATTTTCGTCTCTAATGCGGTGCTCCCAGAAACGGCGTTGCCATACTCCATGTTCGGCTTTTGAGAGTTTTGAAGCGTTTCCTGATTCTTTAAGACTTTTCAGACACCGCTTTGTAAAATAAGTTTTAATCAACCGCCACCGTATAGAAAAATCGCAGTCGTGTTCCGGCAATGTCCAGATATAATGAATGTGGTCGGGCAGAATCACATATGCATCAACCGTAAAAGGGTATTTACTTCTAATATGTTCAAAGGCTTCATTTATTAGCGTAATATTTTCCTCTGTATAAAATAGACTCTTTCTCTTATCTGTCACTACCGTAAAGAAAAAGGTTGCACCCTTTGCCTGTGACCGTCTGTACTGCATATTTACCTGTAAAATAATGTTGGGTTACGCTTCGCTAACCCAACCTACCCGGCTTGCTTTGTAGTCACGTAGGTTGGCGATACGCAACATATTCGGCATTACAAAAAAATATGAACCATAATTATGACAGCCTAACTATGTGCTTCATAAATGACGAAGTAATCTCAAAAATAAACTCAATTTCTTCTTCAATGACCGCGTCATCGTGCTTTACATAAGAATTTTGATACTTACAATAATAATCCATAAGCTTTACAAACATATTTGTTAACTCTCTTGAACCACCCTTTTCCTTAAGATGTACTCCCAAGCTCCCTATTTGTTTCTCTAAAGAATTATTATTTTTCAGAATGCCTTTAAGCAATAACTCAAGAGCTAAACGTAAGTCATCTAAGAGATTTCTCGTAAAAAGTTCATTCTGAAATTTTGATAATGCACCCTGATAAAGCTTCAACACTTCAGGATAATCCTCAAGCCAATGCCTCGTTTCTTCAATCAGGCTTTCGTTGATACTAGACTCATCACCCGACATAGAGAAATGAGCATAACGAGATAATAGTTTGAATTTTAGGTCTTTTACACTTTGATTCCCTTTGAACCTTTCCAGTTCACAAAGTTCTTTTATTACTTTATATTGGTGTTCTGGAGAAAACCTAGCAATGTTCTCCTTAAGCGCTGTTCTTTTGTTAGGAGCTTCAAAAGGATATTCTGCATGTGGAATATCAACATTAAAGTCAACCGCATAGTCTGTGCAATACCTGGCTATGTCGGGTCCACTGAGACCGTCACTCGTTTCTCCAAGCACATTCGCAGCATGAGTAATAAATGCACTTGGGATTGAATGTGAATCAAACAAACTCTTTTTTCCTCTCAAACTGTTAACAGACACGTAGGTTGGATAGTGCGGCTCATAACCCAATGTCTTTATACTATCATCTTAAGAATTAAGGAGCGTCATTCTCTCCTACTTCTTCTCAAGGAACATTAATGAAGGAACAAAGGCTTTAGGAACAGGCCCACTCGAAGTTATTTCATGACGTTTTAACTTGGTTCCCTGCTTATTAGCGAGATCATGCCCTTCAGACAGAAAATGACGTATCATTCCCCTCTCAATAGTTCTTAAAGCTTTCTCCAAATTTTGTCCTCGTTTAGTTATGGCTTCTCCGACAATCAATACCCTCTGCCCATTCTTGGCATTCTCAAGGTGGCGCATTATATTGAGGTTATTAAAATGCCCCTTGACACGCCCATAAACATCTACAGACTTTCCAACATAAAGAGCTTCGTATGATGTTCCATGTTTACGTGCGAAAATATAAATACCAGCACATTCTTCTGGTATCTTATCCAAGTCCATCGTGTAACCAAACTTTTCCCTCTTATTTCTGTACAGAAGAATCGGCCTGTACCAGTCAATACTTAGGTTCACAAATAGCCTCCCACTCTACAAGCTACAAGAACTGATCACACCCCGTACATCCACTTGAACTCGTCTTCGGCTTCTTTATATTGAATCGCGACGATTGTATCGTAAAACCTGCGAGCAAGCTCGCCGGTCTTGCCGGAGTTTATCTCTATGGTCTCGCCCTTATGGCGTATAAGCCCGACAGGCGAGATGACGGCCGCGGTGCCGGAACCGAAGGCCTCTGTGAGGCTACCGTTTTTAGATGCCTTAAAGACCTCGTCAATCGACAGATGCCGTTCCTGAGTATGGAGACCCCACTTATGGGCTATCTGCAAGACAGAGTCGCGCGTGACTCCGGCCAGGATAGAACCGTCGAGCGACGGGGTTACCAGAGTATCGTCTATTACGAAGAAGATGTTCATGGCGCCGACCTCTTCGATGTAACGGCCCTCGCAGGCGTCGAGCCAGAGCACCTGAGAAAAACCCTCTTTGCGCGCCTCCTCGGCAGGCAAGAGGCTCGCGGCGTAATTGGCGGCGGTCTTTGCGGCGCCTACCCCGCCTCTGGCGGCGCGGACGTAACCGTCGGGCGTGGTGAGGCTGACCGGGTCGAGTCCTTCTTCATAATACGCCCCGACCGGTGAAGCCATCATAAGCAGACGGTAAGTCTCGGCAATACGCACGCCTAGAAAATCATCGGCGCCGAAGATAAGCGGGCGCAGATAGAGCGAGTGGCCGCGCTTGTCAGGCACCCAGGCCCTATCTATATCGACCAGCCTGGAGGCTGCCTCCATAAAGAGGCCGAAGTCGACCTCCGGAATACAGAGCCTGGCGCACGAACGGTTGAGCCGGGCATGATACGTCTCGGGTCTAAAGATGCTGATGCTGCCGTCTGATGCCTTAAACGCCTTTAACCCGTCGAAGACGGACTGGCCGTAATGGAGCGTGCAGTTGGCCGGTGATATGGTGATATCTTCAAACGGACGGATGGTGGGGTCTTGCCACTTACCGTCGAAAAAATCTGCCGAGAACATGTGGTCGGTAAAGAGCGTTCCGAAGAGTAGCTCCCCTTTATCCGCCTCTTCAATTCTGCTGTGATCGCTCTTAAGTATCTTCACTAAAAACCTTACTAAAAACCTTATCGAGTATTGGGACAAATCCGGATGAAATAGACTTTAATTTTTAACTTATAAAGAGAGAAAAAACAAGTTTTACTTCGTCGCAAAGCCGCTCATTCTTTCCTCTTAACGCATTCTAAATTCTCTAAAATCGACTCAAAAATCTCTTAAATTCTCTGGTTTTCGCCACTATTCTCATGTTCTTTTATGGCGACTTTGGCACGCTGCAACAACCCTTTTTCATCGTCGAACTTAAGATGTGCTATAGCGTCGTCTATCTCGAACCAGCGGCACTCTTCTACTTCCCAGTCGTGATCCTCTACGGAGCCGCTCGTATATTCCATTAAAAAGAAGTAGACGATCTTGAAAACCTTGCGGCTGGTTCCTTCATCCTTAAACGTAAAGAAGTACTCTATATAACCGAGATTCTTGATTATTTTACCATCCAAGCCGGTCTCTTCCTTTACCTCGCGGTGAGCGGTATAGGTAATCTTCTCGCCCTTTTCGACTCTTCCCTTCGGCAGTCCCCACGGCTTGCCGTCTTTAACCGAGATGAGAGCAACCTCGATTGAGGTACCGACTTTACGGTAGACAACGCCTCCTGCGGATATCTCGCGGTTCGACATCTACTTTGCCTTCTTACTAGCTGAGTACCGTTCGATTTTGGAGTAGATACAGCCGCAGTACTTCTGACGAAAGAGCCCGATTTCCTTAGATTTTTCAATACCTTCAACCCAGCCGACGCGGAAGTCCCGGTAGAAGAACTGAACGCCGTATTTGCGCGCAAGCTCCTGTGCCAGCTCTATTATCTCGGCATGGTTCTGGTATTTACTGTAGAGAAGAGATGATGTAAAGGCTTGATATCCGTGCTCTTTTGCCGCTTTAGCGGTAGCCTCCAGCCTCTCGGAATAGCAGAATGTACAGCGCTCGCCCTCGGGGGGCTTGCCCGTATCATCAACCGCACCGTCTACCGAGTCGATCATGCCTCGAATAAAGTCAACCGCGCGGTACTCTTCATCATAAAGAACATCGAGCCCCATATGAGAGGCGAGCTGTTTGGTGCCTTCGAGCCTCCGTTCGAACTCGGCTCTCGGGTGTATGTTTGGATTGTAGAAGAAACCGTGCACATCGAACTCTTCCGTCAAGACCTCTTTGAGCGGAACGATAGAACACGGGCCGCAACACATGTGCACGAGTATTTTCTTTAACGGGTCTGTGTTGCCGGACGGCGCCGGAGCCGTTTCAAAAGAGTTTCTGCTGGAGCTTTTCATCATACGGCCTGTTTAGGTGCTCATACGCCTTAGCAGTGGCAATTCTGCCGCGCGGAGTACGGTTGATAAAACCTTCCTGAATGAGGAACGGCTCGTAGAGGTCCTCTATGGCGTCGCGCTCCTCATGTAATGCAGAGGCGATAGCGTCAACGCCAACAGGGCCGCCGTTAAATGTATCGATAATAGTAAGAAGTATGCGGCGGTCCATCTTGTCAAAACCCTTCTCGTCTATCTCAAGCATCGTAAGGGCATGGGAGGCGACCTCTTGCGTCACAACACCGTTGGCCTTTACCTCTGCATAATCCCTGACACGGCGAAGCAGCCTGTTGGCAATCCGCGGTGTTCCCCGTGACCGCCCTGCAATCTCCATGGCGCCGTCTTCTGAAACCTCTACATCGAGAATGCGAGCCGAGCGTTTGATTATAGTACCGATTTCCTCGGGAGAATAAAAATCGAACCTCAGAATAACCCCGAAACGGTCGCGAAGCGGCGAGGTCAGAAGCCCCGCCCTGGTGGTGGCGCCAACGAGCGTAAACTTCTGAATCTCTAACCTGACGGTACGGGCACTCGGCCCCTGCCCGATTATTATATCTATATGGTAGTCCTCCATAGCAGGGTAGAGCATCTCTTCGATAATCGGTGAAAGCCTGTGAATTTCATCGATAAAGAGTACGTCTTTAGTCTCTACATTTGTCAGAATAGCAGCGAGGTCGCCGGCCTTGTCGACCGCCGGGCCGGAGGTGACATTGATGTGACTGCCGAGCTCGTTTGAGATTATATGGGCAAGCGTAGTCTTACCTAGCCCGGGAGGACCGTAAAAGAGCACATGATCGAGGGCCTCTCCCCTGGCGCGAGCCGCAGAGATAAAGACCGCAAGGTTCTCCTTCAACCGGCTCTGGCCTATAAAATCGTCGAGTGTAGAGGGGCGCAGGCTCTCCTCAAAACTCTCCTCCCCGCCCAGCACAACCGAACTGTTCTCTCTCTCTTCCATATCTTCCTTAACTTCCATACCTCCCCAATACACTTACTAACAGCTTATCAACAACCTGCACACAACATATCAAGACCTATAAAGACCTTAGAGATTCCTTAAAGAGCTGCTCAAAGGTCGGTTCCTCACCGAGTTTTTCTTTTGCTTTGGTAACCGCCTCTTCTGCCTGGATGCTCTTGTAACCGAGATTACCGAGCGCTGAGACCACGTCTCCTGCCACGCCGCCAGGCACTTTAACCGTGCCTGCCATTTCCGCACCCATACCGATACTCAGCTCGGTCGCCTTCTCCTTCAACTCCAGTATCAACCTCTCTGCTGATTTGGCGCCTATTCCCGGAATCGACTTTAACCTGACCTTGTCGCCATTCACTATAAAACCGAGAAGCTCCTCAACTGCAACGCCTGAGAGGATATTGCGCGCAAGTTTCGGCCCAACGCCCGACACGCTTATGAGCAATGTAAAGACCTGCTTCTCGGCGGCAGTAAGAAAACCGTAGAGGCAGATAGAGTCCTCTTTATGGTGCGTATATGTGATGAGCGAGATCGGTTCGTGCAGTTCCGGCAGTCTGCAGAAGGTCGAAAGGGGTATAAAGAGCTCGTAGCCGACGCCGTTTACGTCTATGACCACTGACTCCGTACCCTTTGTGGCGAGTGTTCCGTTTATATGGGCTATCATAGCAGTCCGTGTAGTCCGTTCCTGAATATATATTTGTAAAAAAAGCTAAAGCGCAACTTTCAGGCCTGAGCCATACTCCTGCCCCGTACCCCGCCCATGTGGTTTATATGGCAGATAGCAACGGCGAGGGCATCGGCGGCATCCGCCCCCGTCGGTTCTGTGCTCTTTAAAAGAGCACAGACCATCTTCGATACCTGCACCTTGTCCGCGCTGCCAAAACCGGTAACGGCCAGCTTAACCTTTCTCGGATCGTACTCAAAGACCTCTATACCATACTCGGCGGCGCTTAGTAACGCGGCTCCCCTGGCATGGGCCAGTACAACGGAGCTCCTGACGTTCTTGCCGAAAAAAAGCGACTCGACCGCCACACTCTCCGGCCCCCACTCTTTAATAACAGATCCGAGCCCCTCTTTTATAGCGAGCAGCTTCTCCGGCAGGCTTTTAAGGCGCTTAAGATCGAGTTCTCCCTCGGTTACAAGGCTAAGCTTGCCGCCGGCCCCTGCCTCCACGATGCCGTAACCGGTAACGTTACTTCCGGGGTCTATTCCGAGTATTTTGCCTTTAGCCATCTAGGAGTACTCTTCCATATCCGCGTCGGATATATCAAAATTGGCATAAACATCCTGCACGTCATCATGATCCTCAAGCTCTTCTAGCAATTTCAGAATACTGCCGACCTTCTTACCCTCAATCTTAACGGTATCCTTCGGTATCATCGTTATATCCGCGCTCCGGTACTTGAGACCGGCGGCATCGAGAGCATCTTTAACCTTATGGAACTCGGTCGGTTCTGTGGCGACTTCGTAAACGGAATCTTCGTTATTAGTCTCCACATCGTCGGCGCCGGCCTCTATGGCCGCATCCATCAGCGCCTCTTCTTCAATAGAGTCTATATCAAAGAGAAAGTAACCCTTCTTCTCGAACATCCAGGCCACGGAGTTGCTGGTACCGAGAGAGCCTCCATACTTGGTAAAAGCGTGGCGAACATCGGAGGCCGTACGATTTTTGTTATCAGTCATGTACTCGACTATTACCGCAACGCCGCCGGGGCCGTACCCCTCGTATACTCCCTCTTCATAAGAGACGCCCTCCAGTTCGCCGGCGCCCTTCTTTATCGCGCGCTCGATATTGTCTGCCGGAAGGTTTTCGCTCTTAGCCTTGTCTACAGCCGTTCTGAGGCGCGGGTTACCGCCGACATCACTACCGCCCATCTTGGCGGCAATCATTATCTCTTTAACAAGCTTTGTAAATACTCTGCCTCTTTTGGCATCCGTACGCGCTTTCTTATGCTTTATATTGGCCCATTTGGAGTGTCCCGCCATGTAATAGAATCTCCCCGATAAAATTTATTTCAATAATATGGAATGGTTTTACGTGTAGCAAGCCGTGTCGGTACGCCTGCATATTTAAAGAAAATAACATAAACAAGCGAAATTTTCAATTTTCATCTTTTTATAAAGGACAAGTATATTAATTAGATGGAAGCTAGGCAAGAGAGCCGCGGAGGCATGGAATAGATCGAGCGATACTACTAATCGTGTTCAATGCCGTAGCTGCGGATCTTCCTATAGAGGTGGCTCCGCTCTATGCCTATCGCTTGAGCCGTCTTGGAGATATTGCCGTTGAACTCTTTAAGTTTCATGATGATAAAATCTCTTTCAAAGTCGTTACGGGCCTCCTTGAGCTGCGCGGTGGCATACGGCGAAGACTTTTCCAAAGACTCCGTACCCTTAATATAAGCAGGCAGATCAACAGGGGTAATCTCGGTCGAAGGAACCATAATTACGAGCCGCTCTATCAGGTTCCGGAGCTCGCGTACGTTACCGGGCCAGCTGTATTTTAAAAGATAAACGAGAGCATCGTCCGTAATGACCGGGGCCTCCTTTGCGCTTCGTATAGCGAACTCTGCAATATAATGTTCTATGAAAAGCCCGATATCGTCAACACGATCCCTTAAGGGCGGCATATGGAAAGGTATTACGTTTAAGCGGTAATAGAGGTCCTCACGGAAGTTGCCGCTCTTGATCTCATCCTTCAAATTCTTATTAGTCGCGGCAATAACGCGTACGTCAACCTGTATCGGCTCTGTGCCGCCGACACGCGTAAAACTCTGCTCTTGCAGTATTCTCAGCACCTTTGCCTGCGTCTTGAGGCTCATATCCGCGATCTCATCGAGAAAGATCGTTCCCCCGTCCGCGATATCGAACTTACCGAGCTTCATGGAGATCGCCGAGGTGAATGCGCCCTTTTCATGGCCGAAGAGCTCGCTCTCTATAAGCTCTTCGGGGATTGCGGCGCAGTTAACCTCTACAAAGGGCTTTGGCGCACGTTCCGAATAAAGGTGAAGGTTTCTGGCAATAAACTCCTTACCCGTACCGTTCTCCCCTGTAATCATTATCCATGAGTTGGTCGGGGCCGCCCGTTTGATATCCTCTTTAATAGCGTTTATAATCTCGCTCTTGCCTATTATATTGAACTTCTTCAGTTCGCGCGACCTCAGTTCCTGGTTCTCACTTGAAAGCCTGTGCTGCTCAAGGGCGTGCTCTACCGTAAGAATAACCTTATCTAGAGAGAGCGGTTTCTCTATAAAGTCGTACGCGCCGAGTTTCGTCGTCTTTACGGCCGTCTCTATGTTGGCATGGCCTGAGATCATGATGACGGGCAGGTCCGGGTAAGACTCTTTTATCTCTCTTAACGCTTCGACACCGTCTTTACCCGGCATCCAGATGTCTAACAGCACGAGGTCGGGCCTCTTTTTCGCAAGCCTCCTCAAGGCATCTTCGGCAGTGGCAGCGAGGTGAACGGTATAACCTTCGTCTCTTAGTACCCCGGCAAGCGCCTCTCTTATTCTCTTTTCATCATCGACAACCAGTATGGTCTTCATATACTTACCGTCTTTATCGGAAGCTCAATTATAAAACGGGTCCCGGCCGGAGAGTTCTTTTTAACCCGGATATATCCATTGTGGTCTGAAATAATATTACTAACTATCGCAAGGCCGAGCCCTGTGCCGCTCCGCTTTGTTGAAAAGTAAGGCTCAAAGAGGCGCTCTTTGTCTGCCGTCTCTATACCGACACCGTTATCAGCCACCTCTAGTTTTGCCACATCTAACTCCTTAACATACCCTGTAACCACTCGGATAATACCACCTGTGGATATAGATGCCACAGAATTATCTATCAGGTTTATCAACACCCTCTTAATCTGATCCCTGTCCATATCAAAAACAGGCAAGCCATTATCGACTTTGAACTCAAAAAGAATCTCCTTATGAGCCGACTTATAAAAAGCGACCGTCTCCTCTACTATCTCGTTCAGATCGTTCGGCTCCGGGTTGGAGGCAGGCATTCTGGCAAAACTCGAAAACTCGTTTACCAGAACTTTCAGCTCATCAACCTGCGTGATGATCGTATTGGTGCAGTCGTCGAAGACGTTGGGGCTGTCGTTAAATTTTTCAGAGTACTTCTTCCTCAACCGCTGCGCCGAGAGCTTGATAGGAGTCAGCGGGTTTTTGATTTCATGAGCAATTCTTCTTGCAACCTCCTTCCACGCAAACATCCTCTGTGTCTTCAGAAGGTGAGTAAGGTCATCGAGCACGGCCACCATGCCGATATAACTGCCCTTCTCATCTCTAAGCGCGTTGAGGTTTACCAGCACGGTAACAGAAGTGCCCTGCACATCAACCTTCATCTGCTTCTCAAGGGTTTCGCCCCCAATCTGGCTCATCTCGCGAATCATGTCCCTGAAGACCTCTCTGTCCTCCGGCCTCAACACATCCTTGTAGCTACGCTCTATAGAGCTCTTGGCGTCGGTACCGAGTATGTCGGCGGCAACCCTATTGAGCGCCGTAATGTTACCGATCTTGTCGATAGAGATAACTCCGGCAGAGACGTTACCGAGCACGATCTCGATGTAGCGCCTCCTCTGTTCGAGCTCCATGTTGGTCTGCCTGAGATCGAGGTTCGCCTCCTCCAGGCGCGACTTGCTCGCCTTGAGGTCTTCGGTCATACGGTTAAAAGACTTCACCAGCAGGCCTATTTCGTCGTTCGACTCTCCTTCGATCTTATAATCGAGATTGCCGCTCGCAACGGCGTGCGTACCTTCCGCCAGTTCGTATATAGGCACCGTCAACCCCTTTGCCAGATACCTGCCGACCCAGATAGCAAAGAAAAGAATGAGCAGAGTAATGATCAGGAGTATCGTGAAGTAAGAGGCCTTGACCGGGTTCCTGAGAAGCTTTAGCTGCTTGTAACCCTCAAAGGCCGTACTGATCTCCTTCATCTTGTCTATAAGGCTTCTCGGCACGTAATGGCTGACGACAACAGCGCCGGAGATTATTTCGGTATCCGAAATAACACGTACGGGGTAAACCCCGCGCACAACGTCTCCAACGCCCAAGGTCTGCACGAAACTCGACGCCTCGCCTCCGAGCGCCTTCTCTACATGGACATAATCGATATCTGGCACCATATTCTTATTGACAGACGTTGAGATCGAGTACGTTATCTTCTCTCCTTGGGGAGAGTATATCTCTATGGTCGAGTAGTCGTTCTCCTCCAACCTCACATTGACAAAGTTTTTAAGCTCCTCTCCCGTTTCCATCAACTCTCTTCTCGCCAGGGTAAACGAGAGGGTGCGCGCGCCGGACATTACCCTGTCGGTCATATCCTGGTAGTAGCTCTGCGCTAGTTCGAGCGACTCGGAGAGCGAATCCTCTATCTTTATCGCAAACCAGCCGTCGATACTCTTGTTGATAAAACCTATGACAACGAAGAACAGAATAAAGGTAGGTATGATCGTGAGCCCGATAAAGGAGAAAATGAGTTTGGTCATCAGCTTCGAGCCCATGACCTTGCTTCTACGCTCAAAAAAGAGTTTGACGGTGTTTCTCAGAACCAGAAAAATCAACAGCGTCAACAGAATAATATTTATGTTGATAAGTCCGAGAAGCAGTATATTGGTGGGGATAGGAATATCGGGACTGATTATCGAGAGGTTCGACTCCAGATAAGTCAGCAAAATGATGGCAGGAACGATTATCAGGATTATTACAAACTCCCGACGCCTTCTTTTATGCTCTGTGTCTGGTAATTTAGTGCCGCTCATACTCTATCGATAGGTAAAGCTGTGATAGTACCAGTCGGTCTCGAAGTCCCATAATTTAACGAAGAAGAGAAGGTAGTCGAGTGAAAAGGGAAGCTTTACCGTACTCAGCTCGGCTTTTACTCTAAAGTCGTACTTGACTCCACTCTTCATTGGAGCGGTGACTCGGAGCGCAACCGAGTCGACAACGGACATCAGCAGCTTCATCTCCTCTAAGTCAGCCGTCCTGAGCACTTCACCACCACGCTCATCAAGTTTAACGGTGTACTCCTGCTTTAGGGTATCGTACTTTACCGTATGCATGAAGACCCGGTCCGCAAAGCGCTCGTCGAACCAGAAGAGGCCGTGAGAGAGATTGACCTCAGCACGAAAGGTAAAAGAGGTCGGCACGCCGCTATTAATCGCCTCATCTATCTGAGGCGTAAATGCGTTTTTAACTACGAAAGAGGTCTTGACTCCGTCTTCGAAGTTAACATCGAGAGAATCGATCTCCGCTGTTGCCGAAAATGCGGCTACAGGAAGAAGAAGCGTAAATAATATGGTATATATTAAGGACCGGATCAATTCTGCCTCGCCGGAATTAACGGAGTGTACTAAAGGTATCTGGTAAAAGGTACGGAAATATCACAAAACTCATTCAACTAAACAGTAAGAACAACGTAAAAGCATTAAGTACTATACTATAGGAATATAACCAATCCGGAAGCAAAAAGCAAGGCATGCCATAGTATGAGCCGCTGGTTGCGGACCATATTGGAGTATAGGGCTATTGATAGAAAAGAAAATTAATTATATGGGTTACTTATCGTGACAGGTTCTGCATACTGCGCTACCGGAGTTACCGCCCACGCGGCGAAGAAAGTTGCCGTCCGTACACTCCTCGCCGCTCGGCCCCCCGCTATTGCACCACTCTAGATTAAAGAGGCCGGTGTTCCAGTCAGCTTCAACCTCGTCCCAGCTGAGATTTCTAAAGTGCGGGTCATGGCATGAAGTACACTCTACCTTTCCGTCACGAAGCAGATCGGCAATAGTAGCGGTATCGGAAATAAACCCGTTGACAGCCCAGCGGTTCTGAGACATGTTATTGAGCAGTGCCGGATCACCTGAGCCGCTCAACTCACTAACGAGATCGATAGATGCGATAACAGTGTTGGGCGGTCTTAACCCGTTATCAGTAAGACCTTCATTATAAAGTATCGACACCGGGTGGTCATTAGTGAGGTCGGTGCCGACCGAGAGCCTGTCTGCCGGGTTCTCGGGGCCGGGACCGTACATAAAGAGGGTATGACATAAGAAACACGTTCCGGTCTCGGAAGTATCGAAATGGTCCGACTGAACAGAGCCAAATCCAAATATCGGCATTCTGAAAGCCCAGTTACGGTCCTGCCCGCCAGCTACTATTCCATCTTTACCCGGTGTGTTAACTATAGTATCCCACGTAGTGATTCCGTCATGGCACGACAGGCATGCAAGTGAAGTTGAGCCAATATCCGTACTATTTACCGTAGTACCACTTGATGTGGTTCCATAAGCGGTAAAAGCGGTGAGCGCCTGAGAACCTCTGTTCCAAAGAGGCCGGATGGGATTTACGCCGGCACCTCTATTCGCGAAGTGCGGAGTATGACAAAAGATACAGGCCTCGGTAGTTATATTCGGATCAACAGTAATAAGCCGCCCATAGTTGCCCATATTATGGCGCGATGACATGATACCGCTTGCAGCGATTCCTGACGGATAGTCATCTACCGTAGTTGCACCGGCATACGGTACTGATACAGATACCGAAAGAGATATAAAAAGTATCATAAGTACTCTTACAATCATAAAATCGGCCTATTCCGGTCACCGGCCATGAGAGACCCGGGATTTATGCAAAAAAAAAGCCAGCAATACATCCAAAAAGGAGTACTGAGGCGCTCATTACCAATAAGTAACAGCCCACCGTGAGCCGAAACAACAAACATGATATAAACTATACAATAAATTTACTTAATAGTCAAACTATTATATCATCTACCAGCACTGTAAATATGTAGAAAAGGTATAAAAATCAAAGAAAATATGCAATATCACATCAGAACATGTTATAGCATTGCAGTAAGTAGCATTATGGAATCAATGTATCATGATACATCAGATTGACAAATTGAAGTGTTTGCTTACCACGCATCCAATAGAACAAAACCTGGCGAGCACCGTAACTGGCCAAGATATATATTAGTATAATTTGGTCGTGCCTGTATTTCGCTTGCAGCGAACCATATGGCAGATAGAGTAGATTAATAAAGATAAAAGGAGGTTGTACAGGTTATTTTTCGTGACAGGTTCGGCATATGCCGCTTGCCGAGTTGCCTCCAATTCGTCTCAGGAAGAGACCATCGGAACAATCTTCCAAGTCACTACACCAACCTACTCCACTTGTCGGGGGTGGTATAATATAAGTCGAGTCGGCCTCGTCCCAGCTCTTGTTGCTAAAATGCGGATCGTGACACGAGGTACACTCTACCCTGTCGTTGCGTAAAAGATCTGCTACGGTGGCAGTATCGGATATAAATCCTTTTACAGCCCATCGGTTCTGCGAAAGATTATACAGCAGCGCCGGATCACCTGAGCTGCTCAACTCACTAACGAGATCGATAGATGAGATAACTGTGCTGGCCGGTCTTAACCCGGCGTCAGGAAGAGCTTCGTTGTAGAGTACAGAGACCGGGTGATCGTTCGACAGATCGGTTCCTATATTCATACTTGATATGTAATCAAGACTATAAGTCGTAGCCGCATTATGACACAACGAACAGATTTGGGAAGGACCGGTATGAAAAGCATCAAGGGTGACAACATCCATATTCGGATAGATGGCGCCGAACGGCATATTAAAACCCCAGCCCCTGTCCGCTCCGCCCTGAGTTATTCCGCCCTTACCCGGAGTATTTACAATGTCGTCGAAGGTTGTCACGCCATCATGACAGGAGAGACAAGCGAGTGACGGACCGGCGACAGTGCTTACATTACTGCCGCTGATAGTCGACCCATAAGCGGTAAATGTGCTACCGGGTGTGCCCCTGTTCCATAAAGGGCCTTCTGATGTGCTCGAATGATGAGGCGTATGACAGAAAATACAGATTTCGGTAGTTGAACCGGTTCTTATAACCCTGCCGAACGCACCGAGGTTGTGACGGGAAGAGACTATACCGCTTGCAGCGAGTCCTGTAGGGTAGTCATCTACCGTCAACGCATCGGCATCCTGTGCTGAGACAGTTACCGAAACAGATATAAAAAGTATTATAAGTACTCTTCCAATCACAGAATCGGCCTACTCCGGTTGCCGGCCATGAGAGAACCGGGATTTATGCAAAAAAAAAGCCAGCAATACACCCTAAAAGGAGTACTGAGGCATTCGTTGCCGGTAAGTGACGGCCCACCGTGAGCCGGTACAAACGTCTACTTATATTATTATACAGTAAAGCCGAGCAACCGTCAAGGTTTACTTCAAGTATCATTGTCGCTATTCGGCTCGCTGTCTGAGAAAAAAACTATTAAAATCAGGCTATTATGTGACTAGAGGGGGCGGGATGTGAGTGCGCAGGAACCGAGGATGCTATAGCATCAGTGTGCTCGAAAATCAGCTGATATGCGTCTTTTTATCCCACATACGCATTAAACTGTTTTTAATAAGCTCCTTACGTACCCTCTTCCTGAACTCCTCTTCATCCACTTTAAACTTAAAAGCCTTTTTTCCGTTGATAAAGATAGTCGGAATATCGTCTTTATACCGCCTGAAAAGGTCATCATCCTTTCTTATATCTACTTCTTTAAAGCTGAAAGGGACATCCTCATTGACTCTGGTAATTATCTCGCACGCATCAGTGCAGGTCTCGCAAACACTGTTGCTTGCTATGCTCGAGTGAGTGCAGCATGAGCAATCTTTATTTGTGTAGACTTCAACCAGCAGATCTGACATAGCTCTTTACCAATCATCAAATACTAACTCAATTGCGGCATAATACTGTTCAGGTACCCAGCTATAATAGCAAGAGAATTGGAAAAAATCAAGACCCCTGTTACTATGAGGAAAAGTCCCGTTACTATTGAGACTGCGCGCATATACCTTTTGAGTTTGTTGAAGTACTTGAGAAAGGTGTTGATACCGAGTGAAGTGAGCAAAAAAGGAATGGCAAGGCCGGCAGAGTACGCCACAAAAAGAGCCATTCCGGACCACGCCGATTCCGAGGTTGCCGCTACTGCAAAGATGGCCGAGAGGATCGGTCCAATACATGGAGTCCATCCAGCGGCAAAACCGATACCGACAAGAAAAGAACCGAGCATGCCCGACGGTTTCTCTTTGAAGAAGTGGAGCCGCTTGTCGCGTTGCAAAATCTTGAAATTAATAACGCCGATTATATGGATACCGAGCACTATAATTATTATTCCGCCGATTCTGCGGACTATCTCCTGGTACTCCATGAAGACGTTGCCTAGAAGCTGGGCCGATGAACCGAGAATTACTACGAAGACAGTAGTAAAGCCGAGGATAAACATAATGGAGTTTAACAGTATGACCTTCTTGAGGTTCTTGCCGTCATCGTCCGTCAACTCTTCAAACGAGATACCGGTGACAAATGAGATATACGACGGTACCAACGGCAGAACGCACGGAGAGATAAAAGAGAGAATACCCCCGAAAAAGGCCAACGGTATAGAGACTTCAGTAGTCAAATAATCACCTCAATACACACTTACTTTCGAATAGAGAACGGTTGTTAACGGATAGAGGGTGCCTAGTACTGCTCGCCGCTCATCTCCTTGACCTTCTTTTCCTGTACCTTCTTGCCGCGCTCCAGGTAATACTCCGGGCTCTGCGCTCCGTTTGAGATGAGATCGAGTATCGTATAGATGCTCGACTCCTGAGCCCAATTTCTTGGTCCCATTACCTTTTCGGCTACGATACCGTTCTGGTCGAGGATAAAGGTCTCCGGCACGCCTGTTGTCATGTACCTTTCTTTTGTCTTGCCTCTCTTGTCATGCAGGATCGTAAAGCTGAGGCCGAACTTCTCGCCGAACTTCTTAACAACTTCTCTCGGTTCGTTATCAACGCTTACCGCTACTATCTCGAACTTGTCTTTCGGCAGTGTATTGTACAGCGCCTGCATCGACGGCATCTCCTCTTCACAAGGCTTGCACCATGTTGCCCAGAAGTTCAAAAAGACTACCTTGCCGCGAAAATCGCTGAGCTTAACCATCTTGCCGTCCATATCGGGAAGTTCGAACTCATGAGCCTCTGTGCCTGTATTGACAGGTTCAAACGTCGACTTTCCGGTTACCACTATTACCACTGCGATAACGATTATCACGGCAATAATTACGCCGATTACCGACTTGGGCAGTCCCCCGCCCTCTTCGTCCTTACTGATTTCGTCAGCCATAAGCGAATACAGACCTCGTAAATTGATTGGTTTCTACGGCCTTGTCCGGGTACTCACTTACTAACAGAGGTACCCGAAAACTGAGCCAGTTGTTATGCGTAGGCGTGAAGCCCCGGCAGTATAAAGCTTACTCCCCAGTAGAGGAAGATAATTGCAAGGAAACCGAGCACCGCCAGCCATGCGGCCCGTCTGCCACGCCAGCCGCGCGTGACGCGGGCGTGGAGATATGAAGCGTAGATCAACCAGGTGATTGCCGACCAGGTCTCTTTAGGGTCCCAGCTCCACGGACGTCCCCATGCCTCGTTGGCCCAGATAGCACCTGTTACGATACCGAGAGTAAGGAACGGAAAACCCCACGCGATTGCTATGTAACTGAGCTCGTCGAGCATCTTGGAGTCAGGAAACCTGTCGAGCAAGTAGTTAGTCTTGCCCTTCACTTCATACTTGTTCTTTACGAGATAGGTGATCGCCAGACCGAAGGAGATGGCAAAAGCGGCGTACCCGATAAAGGTGCAAAATACATGGAAGTCCAACCAGCCGATGGCATACTTCTCAAGGCCGAACTTTTCGAGAAAGTTGACCATAAAGTGCCACTTGTTCTGAAGCGCCGGGTTGAGCGGCTCAACGCTCTTGAACCTGTACGGAAGCATCGAGGCAGAGAGCATCGCAAGAAACTCGAGCAGCATAATAACAGCGCCGAGGGACTTGAACTTGTACCTGTACTCCATGAGCAGGTAGCCGATATTGACGGCCCAGACAAAGAGCACCATAGATTCAAAAAGGTTTGAAAACGGCGCATGCCCAGACTCGCCGGCACGCATGATAAGTACCATAGTGGTGGAGAAGAGCGTAACAAAGGCCATCGTAGTTGCAATCTGGCCGAGCCACTTCTTCTTCACAAACCAGTTGGCAATATAGACCAGAGCGGTTATCAGGTAGAATATAAATGAAAAAGTAAAGAACACCAAAGACAGTATCATCAGAACCCCCCTAAAAATCTATTTTTTATTATCGCCCTGCAACTTCTTGGCAATATTCTCTATCTCACGTTCAAAAACAAAATTACTCTTATTTATCAACCCACCCAACGAAACCTCTGTGCCACCCTCAACCTTGCGAACGTGAACCCAGAGCCTTCTGTGATAGATAAAGAAGGTCAGGAAGAAACCGGTGATCATTATAGAACAACCGAGCCATACAATGTTTACGCCCGGGTCCTTGTTGAGCGAAAGCCCGGAGTAGAGTACGCCCATATAACCGCCAAAGACGATGTCTTCATCGGAGTCCGGTATAGCCGGGAATATCCCTGGATAATTCACAAAGATCCAGGGGCTCGATATCAGACGTTCCCCCCTGTAAACCTCTATCTGTATGGCAGGGTTCTCCGGTTCAGCTGATTTGGAAAATACCTGGTTACTCGCCTCATCATAAGCGAAGTCAGCCGCAAAACCGATCAGCTTTACATTGTACTCCGTATTAGGTATCGGGGTCAGTACTTGCCACTCTATATCGGTTACCGAGTAAAGCTCTTCGCTGTCCTTGCCGATCATCGCAATGTTAGCGGACTTTACCCTGTTCCACGCATTGCCCCAAGTGGACTGATAGAAACGGACACCTTTGTAGTCGAGCGGCTCATTTACCCATATCTGCTTCGTAAGGACGTCCTTACCGTCCTCTACAACGGTCAAAAGGCTGTTGTACTGCTTGATCTGTCCCGTATCATAATACTCCATCCAGAACTTGTCGAGCCTCAAGTGATAATCGACATCCGGCACCCGAATGGTATCTCCGGTATAGACCACCTTAAAGTCCTTATAGCCGTAAAAGCCGCCTATAATAGCGCCGAAAAGAATAAGCAGAAGACTGACATGGGTAATGTCTGAACCGAAGCGGCCTATGACGCCGCGCCAGCCATAGATAAAATCCTCATCCTTTTCACTCTTGAACTTAAGCGTCTTGTACCTGCTCTTCTTTAAAAGCTTCTCTACGTGCTCTCTGGTCTCCTCAAAACCGGCATTGAGCTTCACCGTCCGTTTGTTGGAAAACCTTTCGATTGTAGTGGCATCGAACTTAGAGGGTTTATGTTTTAAGAGCGACTTCCATTTGGTTGGAAAACGCTCGAAGGTGCAGACGATAATATTGAGGCAGAGAGTGAGGATAAGACCGTTGTACCACCACGTGTAGTACATATTGTTGATCTTAGCGTAGACGATAAACTTGGTCCAGCCCTCGCCATATGCCATCAGGTAGTTCTCTAACGGCTGGTTCTGCTCAACTACCGTACCGATAATAGAGACAAACGCAAGCAGAATAAGAACAGTGATCGTCAGTTTTAATGAAGAGAAGAATTTCCATATTCCAGAGCCTATTTTCTGATGCAAGGCTTTATTCTCTTTAGCTTTAGCCAAATTTTTGAACCTTTCTATGATGAGCAGACGTTACTGCTGCGACTGCTTTGATATCTGAACAAGGTACTCGTCTGCGGCCTTGCCGACGCGACTTTCCGGATTTATCGCCTTTGACTTCTCCCATGCGACCCTGGCCCCCTCGCGATCCGCCATGCCGTAAGCGAGAATAAAACCCTTGGTAAGCCAGATCTGCTGATGGTACGGGTTCTTCTCTATGCCGAGTTCGATATACTTAAGACCCTCGGCAGACTGCCCCAGGTAATGGAGGGCGAGTCCAATCGCATTGTAACCCCAAGGCCTGTCAGAATCGATTTCAATCGCCGCCTTATAGTACTTTATGGCATCCTCGAAATGCTTCTGCTCAAAGAGCGCATCTGCGAGGCTTACTGTAATCTCGAAGTTATCCGGATTCTCTTTCTGCTTGGCCTGAAGCTCCTTCAGCATGGCGGTACCGTTACCACCCTGCTGCCCGGTTCCTCCTGCCTCGTGATAGACTGTATCGCTTTTACCGCCAGACTTTGAACCTACCAGGTATCCGCCGACGCCAAAAACGATGGCAACTATAATAACTAAGACAAAGGTACTCGAATTTTTGGATGCCATCATTTCCTCATCTGTTTCTTACGGGCGTCTCTGATTTTGGAAAACTTTTCATCGACCACCTTCCTGATGGTCTGAACATCAGCGCCTTGCAAATGCATCTCTTTGGCCATAATGGCCTCGTTTATACATATGTCACAGTATGCGCCGTGCTGATCTACATAACAGGTCAACAGGCTCTTGTGTCCCATATGCTTTTCACAGTCGCAGTAGCAGTAAAGGCTGTCGAGTACTTCGGGAATTTCAGCCGCGGCCTTGTACGCCTCGGCAGTATCTCCGGTAAAATAGTACGCAGGAAGCGTCTCTCTTGTCTCGCCGCCTCTTAAGGACTCGGCACTTACTACCTCTTCTTTTCCACTTGAGCACGATACTGATACGGCTAGAATAAGTAGCAGGAATAAAGCCTTATAAGAACTCATCGCTGCACTTCCATGATGTTTATTTCGGCTCTTATTCATAATGCTTTACACCTTTTTTCAGTAATGAACGATTTATGCGGATTTAAAGGTAACTAGTCGGATTCATTCGCTTATCAGCACCGTTGCATCCCGGACAAACCTTATCCGGCAACCCAATAACCGCCGCAACACGGAACCCGAATATGACAGAGATTGTAACAGGCATGAATTAAATACGTATTAACGGATGATTAGTTATTATATATGTGACCCCGCCAAGGTCCATTTGAGACTCACCCGGCAGGGTATCGGTTGGCTCAACCTGTCTTCAAAACAGCGCCTTTTTGCGCAGCTTCGAACCTCTCTTTAGTGACATCCTTCTCAACATCGAAGAGTATGCACTTGGTCGGACACCTCTTTATCGCATCCCCTCCAAGCGGGTCCGGCCCGTACTCTATTACGGCTATGTTGCTCTGCATTGCTATAGCGCCCTCGACCTCGCAATCCTTCGCACAGAGCGAGCAGGCTATACAGGCAACCGTGCAGACCTTCTTCGCCTTGGGGCCCTTGTCCTTATTTTTGCAATAGACGAAGAGCTTGTGCTCCTCGGGGTGCATCTCAATTATATCTCTCGGGCAGGCCTTTGCGCACGCCCCGCACCCGACGCATTTATCGTAAAAGACTACCGGTAGGCCGTTATCATCCATGCCCATTGCGCCGAAGTCGCAAGCGTCCACGCACTCGCCGAGTCCGAGGCAGCCATAGACGCAACCCTTTCCACCGCCGCTTATATCAGCTGCGGTGCAGTTGACCTCACCGCGGTAAGTCGCCTTCTGTACCGCCTCAGCACTTCCACCCTTGCAGAGCACGACGGCAAGCATACGGGACTTGCTGCCGGCATCGACACCTAAGAGCGCGGCAATCTCATTAACTACATCCTCACCGCCGGCAACGCAACCGCCGGGAGACATCTCACCCTTTATAAGGGCCTCGGCAAAAGCGCTACAACCCGGCACGCCGCAACCACCGCAGTTGGTTCCGGGAAGCATATCGGTCAATTTGTCTACCATGGGATCGGTCTTGACCTTGAGCTTGCTGTCAGCGAAGATAAGAAAAACCGCAAGGGCAGCGGCTATGCCGCCCATGGATACCGCCGAAACTATAATAGTTTCTATTACCATCGTATTATACCTGTGCCTGCCATCTTTATACGACAGGGCTATTTAAGAGACCTTGGCGCCTAAAACCTTACGGCCGGCCTTTCTAATTAACTACGACAACTCACATCAAAATATTATAACATTAAACGCCGCATAATAAAACGGCGCTCTTAACCCCTTATCAGTCCGGCAAAACCCATAAACGCAAGGGCCATAAGTCCGGCCACCAGAAAGGTGATCGATGCGCCCTGAAAGACTTTCGGCACATCGGCAAACTCAAGCTCTTCCCTGATTCCCGACATCATAACGAGGGCGAGAGTAAAACCTACGCCAGTTGCAAAACCGAAGACTATAGACTCCAGGAAACCGTAATCACGTAAAACCATAAAGAGCGCAAGACCGAGTATGGCGCAGTTGGTGGTTATAAGCGGAAGAAAAATACCGAGTGCCTTATAGAGGCTCGGACTCGATTTCTTGACATACATCTCCACAAACTGCACCAGCGAGGCGATAACGATGATGAACGAGACGTATTCGAGATACGGAACATTGAACTTTACAAGTATGTAATGGTATATCGGCCACGTTACCGCAGCGGTCAGCGTCATGACAAAGGTGGTAGCAAAACCCATGTTCAACGCGTTCTCCGTCTTGTTGGAGACGCCTATGAACGGACAGATACCGAGGAAATAGGTTAGCACGAAGTTATTTATCAACGACGCGGATATGAAGATCATTAACAACTTAACCATCTGCATGACTCCGAAAAAAATTACTTCAACTTAGAACTTAAACAATACCAGAACTGACAAAACTTTAAGAAGCCTTGGCGGCTTTCTTGTCATTAATATAATTGACAAGCGCAATCAAACCGCCTAGCACCAGAAAGGCTCCGGCAGGCAGAATCATTATGATCCACGGCTCGAACCAGCTGCCGAGAACCTGAAAGCCCATTATAGAACCGAAACCGAGCACCTCTCTGAGCCCGCCCATGATACAGAGGCTTATGGTAAAACCGACCCCAATGCCGAGCGAGTCCATCACGGTCGGCAGAACAGGGTTCTTGGCGGCAAAGGCCTCAACCCTGCCGAGTATCATGCAGTTTACGATAATAAGCGGAATGTAAGGGCCGAGCGCCTTTGAAATTGCAGGAAACATCGCCGCCAGAAAGAGGTCGGTTATGGTCACAAGGCTCGAGATGATAACAACGTAGGCCGGTATCCTGACCTCTGAGACAATCAGCTTTCTAAAGACAGAGACTATTACGTTTGCGCTGACCATTACAAAGAGAGCCGCAAGGCCCATAGCAAGGCCGTTTACGAAAGAGTTGGTGACCGCGAGCGCAGGGCAGAGACCGAGCAGAACCCTGAACGGATGGATATCCGCCCACAGCCCCTTCTTGAACTCATGTCCTAACGAATTGTGAGTTGCCATAACAGTCCCTCTATACTACTTCGCTTCTGTCGGTGCTGCCGGCTCACTCTTTTCAGGTGCCACAGCACTAGTTACCTCTTCTCTAGAAAAGGCCTTTAAGACCTTAACAACAGCGTTGTTGATGTTCTTAACAACCGCATCGGACGAAATCGTCGCACCGGTTATAGCCTGGATCTGGTTCGGTTTGTCCGGCTTACGGTTCTTAATATATTCTATGCGCGGCTTAATATCAATACCGACAAACTGTCCCTCGAACTCCGGCTCCTTGATCCTGTTACCGAGCCCCGGGGTTTCGAGCTGGTCGAGTATCCTTATGCCGCTCAGCGTCAGGTAGTCCATATTCAACCCAACCATCAGGCCGATATTGCCGGCATAACCGACCCCGTTGGCCTTGAATGCTATGCCTACCGGCTCACCGGCGTCGCCTACTCCCTTGTAGATGACAATGTGCTCTTCGCCTTCACCCTTCTCCAAAAGAACATAATCCTTCGCTTCGGGCAGCACGACAAAGATAGCCGCCTTCAGTTCCTGCTCCTTGTTGTAAAGGATGCGCGGATTCGCCTTCTGGTAGACAAGCGCCAGACTGATACCGGACAGCAGACCGATTACCGTAAGGCAGAGAAACATTTTTACGACCTTATTCAAACCTTAACTCCGTAATAAAGACGGCAGCAGCAAGACCTTAACTAAAAGGCTTCGGGGGCCGCCGGGAACCTAGTGCGAATTTCGTTTCATGGTTCCGAAAATCTTCGGCCTCGTATGCCTGTTGATGAGCGGAACAAAAGCGTTCATAAAGAGTATCGAGTACATTACCCCTTCGGGCAGTCCGCCAAAGAGCCTGATAACCACCGCTAAAATACCTGCGCAGACAACGAAGATCCACTGCCCCTTGGGCGTAGTCGGCGAAGTGACCATATCTGTAACCATAAACCACGCGCCGAGCATCGCGCCGCCGGCGCAGAGATGAAAGAGCGGGTTTGCATATTTGGACGGATCTATCAGCCAGAAGATACCAGAGAACATTGCAATCGTGCCTAGGTAACCGAGCGGCAGCTTCCAGTTAATATAACCTTTGTACCGTAAAAAGAGCCCGCCTATCAGTATGGCTATTACGGAGGTCTCGCCCATGGAGCCGGCCACATTACCGGTAAACATATTCAGAACCGGAGAGAACTCGCCTTCGAACTTCAGTAGAGCCAGAGGTGTCGCAGCCGACACGGCGTCAACCGCGGCCTGAACCGTTCGCGGTTCCATCCACGAAGTAGACATTACCGGATAGGTCGCCATTAGGAAGGCGCGGCCTAAAAGCGCCGGGTTGAAGATGTTGTAACCGAGGCCGCCGAAGAGCTGCTTGCCGACCGCTACCGCAAAGAAAGAGCCTAGTATCGCTCCGAAGATCGAGAACCCGGGAGGCAGCATCAGCCCGAGCAGTATTCCGGTTATAGCGGCGCTGCCGTCGTAGATCTTTGTCGGGCGTTTTCTTGCCATCAAGAAGAGGTGCTCGGTAACGAGGCAGGTTACAAGACAGACGACGAGCAGAAGCACCGCCCTGAGGCCGTAGTAGTAGACCGAAGCAGCCATTGCCGGAACGAGCGCAAGCACGACGTTATGCATTATCTTCGGAATAGACTCGTCGTTTAGAAAGTGCGGGGAGGAGGAGACCACGAGTTTATCGGCAGACGGGGCCACTGGCGGTTCTGCCGGGGCCTTAGGCTTTGCAGGGGGCTTCGGTTTCGCAACAGCCTTGGGCGCGGGCTTTTCGGGCGCAGAGTCGGGAGTTGGAGTAGTCACCTTCTTCTCCACCGAACTCTCAGGCGTACTCTTAGGAGTATCCTGCGGCGTTTTATTATCCTGTGTATCGTCAGCCATCTTATATAAAACTCACTTGAAAAATTTCAAATCGATAGGATGCCGGTAGAGGGCGCTGCTCTGTTACTTGGCGCTCGCCTGCTCCGCCAGCTGTGCCTGTTCCTGCTGTGCCTGTTGATTCTGGCGAACCCTCAATTTACCGAGCCGTATCCACTGCAAAAGCGGCCTTTTTGACGGACAGACATAAGAGCAACAGCCGCACTCAATACAGTCGAAACCGCCCCAACCGTTAAAATCATCGAGGCGCTGCATGTTTCCGTAATCGCCCAGCCTGTACGGCATAAGCGCCATAGGACAGGCCTCAACGCAACTTGCGCACCGAATGCACGCATCATACTTCTTCGGTTTGATGACTTCGCCCATAAGGGCCGTTATGCCAGAAGTACCTTTTATGACAGGAACATCGAGCTGCATCTGGGCTATACCCATCATAGGGCCGCCGTTCAGAACTTCGAACTCGCCGCCCTCTTTAAGTCCGCCGCACTGCTTTATGATCTCCTCAAAGGTAGTGCCTATTCTACAGAGCAGGTTTTTCGGCTCCTTAATACCGTTGCCGCTGACCGTTACCACCCGCTCGATAAGCGGCTTGCCGTAATTGAGGGCATCGAAAATCGCGGCTGCCGTGCCTACGTTATTTACAACCACGCCAACGTCGAGTGGAAGTTTGCCCTTTGGAACCTTGCGGTTTAAGGCGGCCTTTATAAGCATCTTCTCAGCACCCTGCGGGTACTTTGTCTCAAGCTCTATAACTTTTATATCGGTGCAGGACGGGCCGAGCGCCAACTTTATCGCCTCAATCGCATCCTTCTTATTATCCTCAATACCTATAAAACCGTTTGGCGCTCCTACGCCCTTCATAAGCGCGCGCATGCCCCAGACAACCTTGTCAGCCTCTTCGAGCATAATTCTGTGGTCGGCCGTAAGGTACGGTTCGCACTCGCAGCCGTTAAGGACGATGGTATCTATCTTCTTTCCCTTCGGCGCATTGAGTTTTACGGCGGTCGGAAAACCGGCCCCTCCCATACCAACAATACCGCTCTCCCGTATGGTCGTGCGAATAGCGTCAGGAGTAAGGGAGGCTAGATCTACCGTAACCCCGCCTGATGTGCCCCAATCCTTCTTCTCACCGTCTCCGGTTATTACGATGGAGGGCACCTTCATGCCGACCGGGTGTTGATAGAGGTCTATCTCTTTGACCTTTCCACTTATAGACGCATGAATAGGGGCTGAGACAAAGGCCTCCACATCGGCGATCTTCTGCCCCTCTTCTACCACATCACCCTTCTTGACCAAAGCGGTACAGGGCGCGCCGGCGTGCTGCCTCAGAGGGATTATGACGGTCTTTGGAAGCGCCGCCGGGGTAATCGCCTTTGAAGAGGCCAGCTCTTTGTTATAAGCCGGGTGTATGCCTCTATCGAATGTTTTTAAGCCCATAATTTTATTGGAGTTGAACTTTTATCAGTACCATTATACCGCCCATTTAATCAAGAAAATTTTACTCTTGAATCAAGAAGCAGGCAGGCACAAAAAAACCGTGCGAACAGATACAGAAGCTCTTAAAGAGCCCCGCAAATGCCCAGACGGTCGGCAACCTACATATAACTTCCGCTCCACGGTGGTTCTATCCACCCAGTATCCCGTCAGTCACGAAAGTGTTTATATTTAATATACAGTAAAAGCTAAAAAGGGGCTTCTGTCAAGTAGTTCATATGAATAATGACTGTTTTTATGCCACAGTAGCACGGCAGAGAAGTGTCAATGGTACATAGTACACCTACTTACTGCGCATCATCGAGGAAGTCATAGGTTTACCGATTAACAAAGGTATTAAAACTCCCGAAACAAATAATGGGCACAACCCAACCTGCATGGCTGTAGGACACCTTATAGTATTACAAAAAAATATATACACACAACCGCAGAAGTCTTACTGAGGCCTTAATATCATAAATGCAAAAAAACGGCATTAAAATTCTCTACACTTACAGATAACTTAATAAACCACTAATATATGTGAATTAATTGGAATTCAGGTACTTATGCGCATTCATTCTAGTTATTTTTCTTACATTTCTTATGCACTTTAAAAAATCAGAAGTTATGGCTTTTTTGCCTATCTAGTTAATAAAATCAGCCAGTTAGAAAGCATATGCAAACTCAGGCATGCTTTTTGCGTACACTAAATAGAAAATTGTCTTCTTATTCCTATTTAGAGAAGAGGGCATAAGAGCTAAGTAAACAGACTAAGATAGGGTAAAATAACATGCTCAAAAAACTTTCAGTTTTAATTATGGCGATTGTTACGACTGTCGCTATCACAAACACCCAAGGCCTCCACATATGCTATTGGCATGGCTGAAGGTTCCAGCGTTCACGCCGCAATGGGTGGTTCACCGCACTACCCTACTCTGTGGGCCGGCATATAAGGCTACGGTACGGACTATCTTATTACTTACTTGACTTTCGACCTTACATCTATCGGCAGTGGAGAGACGATAACGTCTATCTCCCTTTCCGGTTCCACAAGAACTTATTCTGGCGATTCGGTAATAAACGCTTACCACGTCAACGACGATTCACTTGGCGGCCTTGGTTACCCGGGCCTCACTTATAACGGTTTTCATAACTATGACTCATACCTTGGTACCGAATCACAGAGCGGTATTGGCCCTTACAGCTGGGATATTTCAGCATACGATTACTCGGCTGACCTGGTAGATAACACCCTGACAATCGCACTCGCTTCGGATGCCCGTGCCACAGGTGGTCATTGGGTAAGCTTTAACAGGGACATGAGCCTGAACATCAATACGGCCTCCGTACCCGAACCCTCTACACTGCTCCTTCTCGGCAGCGACATAGCAGGCTTCGGATTTATCAGGAAAAGATTCAAGAAGTAAGGCCTTAAATATAACAAGTACCAAAGCCCATCGGCCTTAAAAGCCGTTTGGGTTTTTTTCGGTAAAACCGTTGCATGCAGTGCTTGGGATGGAATATGCGTAGCACAGGAAATTTTCTTAAACTGCACTAAAACTTTCCGTACTAATTCAGATCTCCAGCGCAGCGGAAACCTAAAAGTATATGCCTGAGATCACGAGGCCGCCCATGGCGCGCGGCAGAGCGTGTGACACCTGGCAGGTCGTCCCATGATCCCCCCTTGACGATAAAGGAGCCTTTTAAATCTCCGGCAGTAACCGGTGTTGATGTCCACTCAAAAACCTGTCCCGCCATGTCGTAGAGCCAGTAGGGGCTGATGCCAGCAGGGTACTCACCTACAGGCACTGTGTCGAAGGGGCCGTTATCGTAGCTGTTGAGCCTGGCCGGATCGAAAGTGTTACCCCAGGGAAAGAATCTCCCATCGATACCGCGGGCCGCTTTCTCCCATTCAGATTCCGTGGGTAGGCGCAGTACCCTTTCTTCTTTCGTGCCCCTCCAGCTACAGAACCGCTCAGCATCTTTATGGGTGACCAGAACAACCGGGTGCTCTGCCCTGCCTTCCGGATACTGCCCATCTCTCCACAAAAACCGCCTTACCGCACTGTATGGGTGAATAAGACCGTACCCTCTCCACGTTTCCTCATCAACAAAGGGAAAAGGGGTTTCAACCTCTTTTCCAGTATCTATAACACCAGTCTCTATAACAAAGGTCTGGTACGCCCGGTTGGTTACCGGGTAAAGGTCAACAATATAACCGGAGACCGATGGTTCGCTCTGCTGCTCGATCTCAAACCAACGGTTCTCTCTGGCAACGGAACTCTTGTGAATCAACTCATCGAGACGATAACCAAACTCCCTCTCCGAAGGCGTGCTGCCCATAATGAAGATTCCAGCCGGGATATTTGCCATAGGGGTACGGGACAGTTTTTCACTCTGAGCAGTTGAGGCAGCGTAACGGCAGCCGGTAACTGACATTGCGGTGATTAAGATTACAATGACAAACAGGGAGGTCTGTATGAAAAATAATTTAAGAGACTCCATAGCTGCTACCCGTTCTTACCATACTCATATCCTAAAACAGTGGAGCAGGTCAGGTCTTTAAGTTCTAATCAGCTGCTGCCGGAATGAACGGCCAGAGACCACTTATTTTGCTGTTTTCAAGGCTTCATTGATAGCAACAAGCAGGTCTTGCTGCTCATACGGTTTCTGAAAAAACCCGTAACCACCCTTCTCTATAAACGGCCATTGCGACTCAATGTCGAGGTAACCGCTGGTAAAGATCACTTTAAGATCGGGTTTTTTTATCAACAACTCTTCAACCAACTGTACGCCGCTTCTATCCGGCAGTACCACATCGGTAAAGACCAGATCAATTTCACCCTTCTGCTCTTCAAAGATACCGATAGCTTCGGTAGCGCTCTTGGCCTGATGGACGAAGTACCTATTTCCCACCAACATCCAGGCCACACTCTTGAGCAAGAAACCCTCATCCTCAACCAGCAATATACGCTCACCACACCCGACAGAGCCTGTCGGCTGATAGTAACTACTTTCTACAGGGGCTGAGCTCTTCGCAGCGGGGAAATAGACTTTAAAAGCCGACCCTTTCTTCGGTTCGCTGGAGACCGTAATCGCACCGTTATGTCCTTTTACTATTGTCGATACAACACTCAAACCCAGCCCCATACCCTTGCCGGTACCTTTCGTGGTAAAAAAAGGTTCGAACAGGTTCTCGACAACCGTGCTCTCTATGCCGTCACCCGAATCCTCGACCGTTATACAGACATACTTGCCCGGTGACGCGCCCGGCACATCGACGCATTTTTCGTCAATAGTAAAGTTATCCGCCTTCACGTTGATAACTCCACCGTCAACCTCCATAGAGTCCTTGGCATTGAGTACGAGGTTCATGATCACCTGATCTATATTACCTTTATCCGCAAAGATGTCCCACAGGTCCGGGGCAAGGCTTGTTTCGATGACTATATCCTCCTCAAGAATATGCCTGAGCGTATTGGCCATGCTCTCGACAACAGTTCCGGGTTTAAGCTGCTTGAATGTAGTCGGCTGGTTGCGTGTGGAAATAAGCAACTGGCGAGTGAGATTCGCGCCGCGCTCGGTAGTTGCGTTTATGACTTCGAGATACTCTTTCAACCGATCTAGAGAAAAATCTTCGGACAGGCCTTTTATGGACAGTCCGCTTAGAGTCTTTATTATCGTGAGCACGTTATTAAAGTCGTGGACAATGCCGCTTGCAAACCTGCCTGCTATTTCCATTTTCTGGGCCTGAAGAAGCTCTGTCTGAATCTTCTCTTTCTGCTCCTCTACACGTCTTCTCTCTTCGATTTCGGTTATCAAAAGTTCATTGGCAAACTCAAGTTTTGCGGTCCGCTCTTCAACCAACACCTCTAGATTATCTTTTATGCCCTTGAGCTCCTCTTCGGCCTGCTTACGCCGCGTTATATCTCTAATAATCACCTGTATGCATAACTCTCCCTTGTAGACAACAGGAATCGGCCTTGTTTCACCGTAAAATTCAGAGCCGTCGAGCCTGATAAATTTGTGCTCTACGGTATTTCTCAGTCTGCTGACGTCATTATTGGCATAATCTTCTAACATCTCCTTAATCTTGTTCTGTACCAGATCGAGGCCGTCGGGATGCACAAATACCATTGCATCTGACCCTACAATTTCTTCGGGACCCTTCGCGCCCAGCAACCTGACTCCGGAACTATCTATGTACAGTATCTTGCCCTCAAGATTATGAACGACTATACTGTCCGGCGACTGTTCAACGAGCATACTGTAACGGAGTTCACTCTCTTTAAGCTCTTTCTCTACCCGCTCAAGCTTCTCTTGCACAGATGATATTTTATCGGGTTCTTTGTCCATCTCATGTCCCTTTTAAAGAGCTGTTGGTCCGCACCAAACTACCGATGGCCTGCTATCATTTCAGTATCTAGTTGCCGACAACCTAAAAATATAGAACCGGAGTAGAGCGTAACAAGAGTCTTCAAGTACGCTCTACGCATTTGCAACTCGGTTACAAAGAGCAGGCAGATACGGTATAGCGGAAAAACAGTACTACCTGATGCGCGGCCTGCGCTCTAGGGTTACGTCGATCTCTTTACGCCGTCCATCCCTTAAAAGACCGACCTTTACAACCGTGCCCGGATATTTAGAGGATACATGCTCATTAAACGCCTCCATCTTCTCTACCTTCTTGCCGTCTATATCTACTATAAAATCACCACCTGTGGCCACCTGTAACTGCCCTTTTTTTACCGGCAGGTTGACCAGACCTGTCGCCCCTCTTACCCCGGCCTTACCGGCAGGGCTCAACTCAAAAACAGAAGCGACCAGGATACCCGGCACCTTGAATTCGAGACGTCCGGCAAGCTCAAGATCCATATCCTGGCCGGTAAACCCTATCCAGACATTCGGTTTATACTCGCCAAGGCGTGCGATCCCCGCGATGCTCTTCTCAATAACCGATACAGGTATGGCGAGCCCGACGCCTACGGAGCCCGGAACGGGGCTGAAGATAGCGGCATTCAACCCGACCATCTCGGAATTCCCGTTCAACAGCGGCCCGCCTGAGCTTCCGGGGTTTGTGGCTGCGTCTGTCTGTATAAGCCCCTCTACTACAGCGCCGCTCGACGCCCTGATTCTGCGGCTCGTTGAACTTACTATGCCTACACTAAGGCTCTTCTCCAGCCCGAAGGGATTACCGATAGCTAGAACCTTGGAACCGACCTTCAACTCTTCGCCACGGGCAAAACGGACCGGGTAAAGAAGCTGCTCCGGGGCATCTATCTTCAGTACGGCTATATCCGTATCGACATCAACCCCTACGATACCGGCCTCGTAATTCGTACCGTCATAGAGCCTGACACTGAGCTTAAGGGCTCCGTCTATGAGATGAAGGCTCGTAAGCACGCGACCCGACTTGTCTATAACAATCCCTGCCCCGGCATCCTCCATCGGTATGGCGCGGTAGAAAGCATCGTAACGTACGGTCGTATTGGTTATATTAACCACTGAGCGCGAGGCAGACTCGTAGACCCTTATATTCTCCGCCTCATCGCTACCAAGGGCGTTGAGCTGTGCAGGTAAAATAAGTGAGACAACTAAGAGAAGAGCTGAAAGTAGCGATGTAGACAATAACAGCGCTCTTCTCTCTATCTGCGCTCTTTTTATCTGAGCTTTCTCTAACCGGTTATAAATAAAAAACATAAACACCTGGATTTGTATTGGACATTTCAAACAAATTTATAGTACATTTTTGAACCGACGACAAGAACTAAGAGTGACCGCGACAGAACACCCTTGCAGACTCTTTTAACCGAGCTTTAACCACCCTTATCTGATAATATAAAAATCATGCATACCACTACCATATTCTGCCGACTTCGGCGCTCTCTGTTACTACTGACAGTAGCGGCAATCGCGCTGGTACTTATCTCTGCTCCGTACTCAAATGCAATCACGCTGCCCGAGACCGAGCACAGCGCTTTTCTGAACGATTTCAGCGAAGGCTACAGGGCGGGTAAAACCCACTTTATCACCAACCTGATAAAAGAGAACCAGCGCAAGGTACGCCCGGTGGTACGTACGCTTATAGAAGAGGCGAAGAATAGAGATTATAACGAGCGCATGGAGCTGCTCGACATAGCCAACGCTATTGCCGCCATGCACAAGCACTGGAACTACGACGAAGAGCCGCTGAAAGAGGTGGAGGCGGTTCTCAAAGCAGAACTTGAGCGCGAACAGGCGCGGGCGGCAGAGGCTGCAAAGTGGGCCGCATTCGAGAAGTACCCCGGCAACCTGCTCTTTAGAACAAATCCCGAAAGCCTTGAGAGGAACAGAGTGGCTCCGGTCGTCTTTGCGCACTGGAAACACAGGCTGCTCTTCGAGTGCTCGGCCTGCCACGACTCTCTCTTTAGTATAGATAGAAGCGCCAGCGCTATGACACCAGCAACCGCGCACAAAAAAGAGTTCTGCGGCGCATGCCACGACTCCAAAACCGCCTTCGGCCTGATGAACTACGAGACCGACTGCATCCGTTGCCACAATACGGAAACAGAAGAGAACAAGCAGGTCTATACCGCAAAATACGACCTCGGTCTCTCCTCCAAGAAAGCTGGCCAGCTCGGAGGAAAACTCGGCAAGCTAAAAGACGGGAAACTGCCAGAAGACCGCTTTGGAGACATTAACTGGGTTGAGCTTGGTAATAGCGGAGCTTACAAGCCGGTCTCTAAAAAAATGACTGGCGCCGAGAAGAGTTCAAGCGCCATCCTCTTCGAGGTTCCCCCGGCCGCAGCATGGATAGGGGCCGTACCGTTCAGGCATAAACAACATAGCCCGGGCATCGAGTGCTCCACCTGCCACTCATCTCTATACGCGAAAAAGGCTGGAGGCAGCAAACACGCCACAATGGAAAGTATGGCCGATGGAAAATCGTGCGGAGCCTGCCACAACAAGGTCTCGTTCAAACTCGCCGACTGCATGCGCTGCCATACGAACGGCCTCTCGGACGAAGAGCTTGGCAAGATGCTGAAAAGAGATACCGGAGAGTAACACGGCGAGCAGCTGCTACTCAGAAAAAGCGGCCATAGGGTAGAGAACTCTACTTATCTGCCTGCTTCATGCAGGTAAAGAAAAAACTATCCTGACTGTAAACCAGATATCTGTCCTGCCTTACCTGTCATAATCTCCAGCTTAGACAGTAAAACTGTTATTGAGGTCTTCGTGCCGCCGCCACCTAAATGGCAGGTCGACTATCGTGCCCGGCACCTTGATCTCGACCAGGGCCTTTAAGGCGCTAAGCAGAACCGTCGCCTGCTGCTCTACATTGCCAGGCTCGCCAACGGGGTGCCCCATAGGCCAGTGCAGAAAGACCGCCCTCGGCGCCTTGACATCCTCTGTAAGTTTTCTGACTATCGTAATAGCGATCGTAGGAATACCGGCCGCCTCTATCTCTCGCTGTATCAGTCCGACGGACCGATTGCAGGTGACTCAACCGGGTGTCAACAGAACTATATCAACGCCATCGGCTACAAGGTTACGGGCTATCTCCGGGGCACTCTTCGTTACAAGCGTCTCCACATGCTCCCCTGTTATATGGCCCATGCAAGAGTAGTTGGTTGGAGCGAGCGAGCCCAGCACGCCGCCATCCACAAGCTCCCTTATACGTGTTACCGGAAAGACTACGTTTATGTCGCGCCCGGCGCTGCTATGGTCGTAGTAGTCGTGGGTTATCATGTACTGGTCCAGCGGGGTATCCATCGGCATGGCCCTGTATGTAGGGTCGCCGTCAGGATCGACCATGTCGTAAGGAGTCTGCGATTTAAGATGCAGACCCGAGGTCGTGACGAGCGCTATCTTAGACTCGCTGAGAGGTTTTGTAACCGGCGTCCACGGGACCCCCTCAACACTTACCGGCTCAATACTCTCTACCATCTTATCTACGTTCAGAAGGCCCGGAAAACGCGTTATGACCCGCGCTAGCAACTTGTTCTTTAATCTCGACATTTTTTGCCTTTTCGGTTTACCGCATCCTTTTGCCGCATTCTAGCGACACCGTTATTGAAAGTTCTGTAGTCGCGCCAACAACGGTCGAAACGGTTCTTTATCAATATATCTAAATATCTAAAAAATAATATCTAAAAAAAACAGGCTCAGTATATGCCGGCCTCTCTCTGAAGAGCGCGGATGTACTCTATAATCCCCTCTACCTCAACCCTGCTCACCCCTTCTACCTTCTCCATATTACCGAACTTCCAATGGTGCGCCCTTACGCCGCGAGATACCGCAAGGTTGAAGCTGAAATCTCCGTGGTGGTTCAGGTGGTAAATTTTGTGAACGAGCGGAGGGCCGGTGTCTGTACCGACACCGCGTACTCCGTGGCACTTTGCGCACCGGTTATTGTAAACACTCTCACCGACCGGAGCCTTTAACACCTCTTCGGCCCTTACATCTGTCCCGCCTACATAAAGTATACTCAGTAATAGCGTTAGCACAACCGTGCTGCGAAGAGAATGGAACAAAATTACTTTTAAACTTGTCACAATTGACTCCTTACAACTGAAATGAGTACAGTTCAGATATTCGGCGTGAGAAGGCCATTGCAGAGTTTTAGATTAATAGATCTTCCACTTCTGCCGATATGTTTAAAAGTTACGCGCGCGCCCCTGCTCTTAGAGCAACTTGATTAGGTTGCGTAATATATGGTACTTTATGATAAAGACTCCTGTTCACAAGAGTATACCGGGAGATTGAATACGGTACTCAAAATCGATACCGCAGATACTAACTGAACCTTTACGCATCCCGGTGAACCTATCCGGGTTACAAATAAAAGAACATGGATAAATTCAGAATAGACAGCCACAAGCTGCTCTACCACGTTAAGCGCACCAGCGACTGGCTCGACGGCAAAAACGTCTACCCCATCTATATGGAGGTCTCGCCGTCCGGGGCGTGCAACCACCGCTGCACCTACTGCGGACTCGATTACATGGAGTACCAGCACCGCTTTATCGACACACAAATCTACAAAGAGCGCGCCACGGAGCTTGCTGCGCTCGGACTTAAGTCTATCATGTTCGCCGGCGAGGGCGAACCCTTTCTGCATAAAGATATATCCGAAATCATAAAGCATACAAAAGAATCGGGCATCGACGTTGCCGTTACCTCCAACGGAGTCCTCTTCGGAAGTAAAATGATCGGGCAGACTCTCGACGCCATAACATGGATAAAGATAAGCATCAATGCGGCCACGCCGAAGACGTACGCGGATATCCATAGAACCGACGAAAAAGACTTCGACCGCGTTATAGAGAATATTACCGAAGCCGTAAAGTACCGCAACGGACACGGCCTGAGGTCGACCATCGGCATGCAGATGATTCTGCTGCCGGAAAACAGGCACGAGGCAGTGGCGCTGGCACGAATCGGTCGTGACATAGGAGCCGACTACCTCGTTATAAAATCGTACTCTCAGCACTTGAAATCGATCACTACGCAGTATAAAGACTTCAGCTACGAAGACCAGATGGGACTCAAAGAGGAACTCGACAAGCTCTCTACAGATGACTTCAATGTCATTTTTCGCGAGAACGCGATGAGCAAACTCTCTACCGAGAGTAAAGAGAAGGGTCGCGGTTATTCGCACTGCCTCGCTCTTCCTTTCTGGAGTTACATTGACGCCGGTGGAGGGGTCTGGGGTTGCAGCGCCTACCTTGGCGATGAGCGTTTTCTCTTCGGCAATATCAACGAAAATACTTTCGAAGAGATATGGACCGGTGAAAAACGGATGGAGTGCATGGAGTTCGTGAATACCGAACTCGACGTATCGGAGTGCCGCACGAACTGCCGCATGGACGAAGTCAACAGGTACCTCTGGGAACTGAAGAATCCGGCCTCTCACGTTAACTTCATATAAGTCTCAAATTACCGATATAAATACCTGTACTTCAACCAGCTTCACTACAACCCCGAAAGGGTTGTTTTTCAGGTTTTTTTAATAATAAACAGAGCATCAACAAAGTTTGAGGCAAACGCGTGGAACTTGATACTACTGTGCAGATAGAACTGTACAAAAGCATGCTTAGAGTCCGGCTACTCGAAGAGAAGGTCGTGGAACTCTACCCGGATCAGGAGATGAAGTGCCCTGTGCACCTCTGTATAGGCCAGGAGGCAATAGCGGCCGGAGTATGCGCGCACTTAAAGAGTGATGACTACCTCTTCTCAAACCACCGCGGTCACGGCCACTACCTCGCCAAAGGCGGAGACATGCGCGCCCTCGTAGCCGAGTTCTACGGCAGGACTACCGGTTGCAGCAGAGGCAAAGGCGGCAGCATGCATATAATAGATACCGACGTAGGTTTGCTCGGCACCTCGGCAATAGTAGGCGGCGGAATACCTATGGGGGTAGGAGCGGCCCTTGCGGCGACCTTGAGGGGTGAGGATCAGGTCTCTGTGGTCTTCTTCGGCGACGGGGCCTTCGACGAAGGCGTCTTCTATGAATCGTACAACTTCGCAACCCTGAAAAAACTGCCTGTAATCTTTATCTGCGAGAACAACTTCTACGCGACCAACTCCCCGCAACGGGCGCGCCATGCCGGAAGCAGAATTGCGGATGCGGCCCTCGTTTTCGGCTCAACAGGCATCTGCGTTGACGGCAATGATGTAGAGGCCGTTCACAATGCAGCAGGTACTGCCGTAGAGCATGCGCGCGCAGGCAAAGGGCCTATGCTGGTAGAGGCGCTCACCTACAGATGGAAAGGGCACGTCGGCCCCGGTACCGACTTTGAAGCCGGGTGCAGGTCGGAGGCGGAGTTGAGGGAGTGGATCGACCGCTGCCCCATTAAAAGCTTTAGAACGAAGTTAATCGAAAACGGCATTTTAAACACTGAAACCAACAACAGGATTGCCGAGGCCATAACCGATGAGATCGAAGAAGCTTTTCAGTTCGCCATGGATAGCCCGTTACCGGAGCCGTCAGACCTTTTAACCGATCTTTTTAGTTAATAGCAGAGGATAACGGATGCCCTGGACAAAAGTTTATAGCGACAGATCCGAGTTCGATCTCGCCGTGGAGAAGGACCCGGCTCTAAGAGGACTGACCTACCGCGATGCGATCCTGGAGGCCTCCACACAGCTTCTAGAGAGCGACAGCGACTTCTTTATACTCGGCGAGGGCGTAGACGACCCTGGCGGCGTCTTCGGCACCACAAAGGGCCTGGCCGAGAGGTTCGGCACGGAGCGCGTAATGGATACGCCGCTGGCGGAGAACGGAATAACAGGTGTCGCTATGGGTGCGGCGCTGGCCGGAATGCGGCCGCTGCTCGTTCATATGCGGGTTGATTTCATGACAATCTCGCTCGACCAGATTGCAAACCACGCGGCAAAGTGGAGTTACATGTTCGGCGGGGCCGTCAACGTACCTCTCACTATACGAGCTATAATAGGACGCGGTTGGGGCTCTGCGGCACAACACTCCCAGAGCCTGCAGGCCATGTTCACGCAGGTACCCGGACTAAAGGTCGTTATGCCGGCTACGCCGTACGATGCAAAGGGACTGTTAGTCTCCAGTATCTACGACGACAACCCGGTCATCTTTATCGAGCATCGCGGCCTCTACGAGACTGTCGGTCATGTTCCAAAAGAGCTATACAATATAGAGCTCGGCCATGGAGTAGTGAGAAGAGAAGGGGCGGACGTAACCATAGTAGCGATCTCGCAGATGCTCTCAGAGGCGATTAAAGCAGCGCGCAGATTGAGCAACGAGGGTATCGAGTGTGAAATAATAGACCTTAGAACACTTCTTCCGATGGACAAAGGCATTATCATAGAATCTGTCAAGAAGACGGGGCGGCTCGTAGTAGCCGACACCGGCTGGAAAGAGGGAGGGTACAGCGCCGAAGTCTCTGCCGTAATCGCTGAAGAGGCCTTCGACCTCTTGAAGGCCCCGGTTCAAAGAGTTGCTCTCCCTAACGTACCGACCCCGGCGAGTCACGTTCTCGAAGCCGCCTTCTACAAAGGCGAGAACGATATAATCGAAGCGGTTAAGCGAGTAGTACGTTGACGCCGCCTGAGAAGAATAGAGATACGATGGCCGGTAAGCCGTCCATATCGATCATAGTTCCCTGTTATAACGAGGCGGGAAACATAGAAGGCACGGTCGAGTCTATCAAAAGCGCGCTCAACTCTTCTGGCAGCTTCGGGCAGTATGAGATAATTATCTTCAACGACTTCTCGACCGATAAAACAGGCGAGCTTATAGACGCCATAGCCGAACGCGAAGAGTCGGTACGAGTAGTGCATAATCAACGCAATATGGGTTTTGGCTACAACTACACCGAAGGTGTCCGGCTCGCGAGAATGGAGTACATAATAATGGTGCCCGGTGACAACGAGATACCGTCGACCGCTATCGAAAAGGTCTTTAACGAGACGGGCCGCGCCGATCTTGTTATACCGTATACCGCAAATACAGAGGTGAGGCCGATGTCGAGAAGAGTCGTCTCGCGGGCCTTTACAATATTGATAAACAGCCTGTTCGGACTGCGCCTCAAGTACTATAACGGTACCTGCGTATTGAAGGCTAAAGAGTTGAAAGAGCTTAAGCTTACGACATGGGGTTTCGCCTACATGGCCTCTATTCTGGTTCGCCTCATCCGTTCGGGAGCAACGTACGTTGAGGTAGGAGTAGATATAACGCAACGCGAGACAGGCAGCTCGCAGGCATTTACGATTAAAAATATTCTCAGCGTCGTAAGCGCCATTGCCGGTCTCTTTATAGAAGTCCGTTTGACCGACCGTGCGCATTATAACAGAGCAGGAACGGCAAAGAGCTGAAACTGAGCCAATGAGGTAAGGACGCTTCGTGAAGATTCTTTTTGTCTTAAAAGATGTAGAGTACATAGACCCTATGGGTATCATGCTGCTCTCGGCTCTGGCCAAAGAGTCGGGGCACACAACCGCCATGGCGGTGCTCTCGGACGGCAAACTCGCAAAGACCGTACAGACTGAGGCGCCGGACATCGTGGCCTTCAGCGCCAAGACAGGCGAGCACAAGTACTACATAGCTGCCAACGATCTTATAAAGTCTATGCTTCCGGGCGTAATTACCGTCATCGGAGGACCTCACGCGACCTTCTTTCCCAATATTATCAATGAACACCCCTTCGACGCGCTCTGCATAGGCGAAGGAGACGATGCGTGGCCCGAACTCTTGAACGCAATCGATAAGGGCGAGCCGTTCGACTCGATACCGAACATAGTTACAAAAGGTAACTTCTCGGCAGACAACGCCGGAAGTATCCGCGCGCGCCGCCGCTCTCTGGACGACCTCCCCTTTCTCGACCGGGACCTCGTCTACTCCAGTACCCGGTTAGTCCGTTTTCCAATGCGCTCCTTCATGGTGAGCCGCGGGTGCCCCTATAAGTGCACCTACTGCTTCAACCACCAGTACAATGCGCTCTACAAGGGCAAAGGGCCTATACTCTCTCGCATGAGCGTGGGGCGAGTTATAGCCGAACTCAAAGAACTTAAATCGAAGTACGAAACACAGTTTATAAAATTCTACGACGATATCTTCGTCTACAAGGACGACGAATGGCTCGACGAGTTCTCGGAGCGCTATCCGCGTGAGATCGGCGTGCCCTTCCACTGCCTTATGCGCGCAAACCTGCTGACAGAGTCTATACTTATAAAACTCAAGAAGGCCGGGCTCGCCTCGATCAGCATGTCGATTGAGAGCGGTAACGAACGCGTACGCAACGAGATACTCAAACGGGAGATGACGCGCGAAACCATGACAGAGGCCTTTGCACTCTGCCACAAGCACGCCATACCTACCTTCTCCAACACCATCTTTGCGATACCGAGCACCTCTATTGCGGAGGATATAGAATCACTCGATCTCAACATCGACTGCAAGGTAACATTCGGCGAGTTCCCGCTCTTCTTCCCTTACCCGAAGACTGCGCTCGCCGAGTACGCCATAACCAACGGTTACTTCGACGGTGATTACGACTCGTTGCACATGAGCTACCAGTCGCTCTCGCCCTTAAAAATTTTCAGCGCAAAAGAGAAGTTGCAGCAGCGCAACCTGTCGCTCCTTTCGACACTCTGCCTGTTGTATCCGTCACTGAGAAATTTAACGGTAAACCACCTTATCAATCTTCCGCTTTCGAGCCTCTACTTTGTGTTATACTTCTTCACCAAAGCGTACCTCATAAAGAGAAAGATCTACCCAATGAAGTTCTCTTTTATCAATACGCTTAGAGAGGCATACGAAAGCTTTGTACTTGAAAAGTTCAAACATACGGACGAAGTCCTTAACGAGGTCTCGAAATGACAGAAGAAATAGAGAGTTTTTTTACAAGGCCGTTTAGTGGAGCCTATACGGCATGAGACCGGTAAGTCACGTTATAATCGGTGGCGTTGCCTCGGCCCTGCTCTACCCGGTACTCGGCACGGCAGGTTCCGTCTCTTTTTTCGGCGCAAGCGTACTCGTTGACATCGACCACTACCTCGACTACATCTACCACAACGGCTTCACAGACTTTAGTGCCAGAAAGATGTTCGAGTACCACGAGGCAATCGGAGGGATGCTGAGACGGCCTGAAATGCTCAACGTCGAGATATTTCACACGGTAGAGTTTATGCTGCCGCTCTACCTGCTTTCGTCTTACCTCGACTCGACTATTCTCAGTGCGGTCTTTTACGGAATACTCTTGCACATCGGACTCGACATGATCAACCTTTTGAGGCATGGTCTCTTCCTCAGAAGGTGTAACTCGATTGTAGAGTATATGGTAAGACGAAAAGCGATGGCGCGCAACGGATTGGTACCACGCACTATTTACACCGACGCACTCGACATAATAAATAACTCGAAGTACCGGGAGGCTGGGTAATGGCGCGCGAAAAGGTTCTTATAATAAAACTCGGCTACTCCGAGACCCTGGTCAACGAAATCAGCAGAACGACCAGCCTCGGTGACGTGTTGAGGAGCACGGTGCTGCTCAACCACTTCAAGGGCGCGCACATAACGTGGCTTGTCGATGAGGCGGCTATACCGCTCCTAAAGGGTAACAAACTGATCGACCGTATCATGCCGTACGACCTTACGACAGTGCTCCAGCTCCGCGCCGAGCGTTTCGACACGATAGTCAACCTCGAAAAGGTTGCAGGCATCTGTGCTCTCTCGGACTCACTTTCGGGCTGGCGCAGGTTTGGTTTCAGGTTCGACCCCGACTCGGGTGAGGCGCAGGCCTACGACGGCAGCGAACGGGTGCTCGAAATCTGCCTCAAACCCGAAGACAAGATCGCAAGCACTAAGTACTGGGAGGATATCCTTTTTGAGATCGTCGGCTCGGAGTGGAACGGAGAGATGCCTATACTCGGTTACGAGCCGACCTCGCCTATAAAGTTCGATATAGGCTTTAACCATAATGTCGGAGAGAAGTGGCCGACAAAGGCATGGCCTATCCCGTACTGGAATGAACTTCAGGCCCTGCTCGAACCGCACTACTCAATTACTTGGCAGGAAGGACTCGATTCGATTGAAGAGTATATCGAGTGGTTGAACTCGTGTAAAATGATAGTAACCAACGACTCGCTCGGCCTCCATATAGCCCACGCGCTCGGCAAGAAGATAGTAGCCATGTTCGGCCCCACGGTCTCAAACGAGGTCTATATAAAGGACGGGATTATACTTCTTCCAGAAAAAGAGTACGATTGTCTGCCGTGCCTTAGCAATATCTGCATAAAAGAGCGGACATGCATGTATGACATAAAACCTGAGACGGTCTACAGCGAAATCAAGAGACTCATATAAACAGAATAGACGAAATAATATGACACCTAAAGAGATTATAGTACCGGAGAGCCACAACTATATTGCTGCATTCCTCACGCTCGGCTGTAACCTTACGTGCAGTTACTGCATAAACCATTTCGGCTCCACAGGGCCGGGTGCAAGGCTGCTGAGCGGCCCGGAGTGGGTAACCGGGCTCAACAGGATAGTCACGCGAGAAGACCTGCCAATAACGCTACAGGGCGGCGAGCCGACTATACACAAGGACTGCATCTATATAATCAACAACTTAAAGCCGGAAATTAATGTAGACCTATTGACGAACCTGCAGTTCGACATAGACCGGTTTATGGGCGAGGTCTCGCCGGACAGAATAAAGCGGGACGCGCCGTATGCGTCTATAAGGGTCAGTTACCACCCCGAAGTCATGGAACTGAAACCGCTCATGGAAAACGTTCTTCGCCTCCAAAACGGTGGTTACAGCATCGGCATATGGGGAGTGATGCACCCGTCCCAGAGCGTAGAGATTGAAAAAGCGCAAAAAGAGTGCATAGCCGCAGGGATCGATTTCAGGCAGAAAGAGTTCCTTGGAGAGTGTGAAGGACGCATGTACGGCACTTTCAGGTACGACGGCGCATGTGACAAAAAAGAGAAAAAGAGCGTGCAGTGCATGACAACCGAGCTTATTATCGGGCCCGAAGGTGGTGTCTACCGCTGCCACTCGGACCTCTACGAAGGGCGGACGCCGGTCGGGTCGATACTCGACCCGGAATTCCAGATTGAGGAGATCTACCGCCCTTGCGACTACTTCGGCCACTGCAACCCTTGCGACGTAAAGATAAAGACCAACCGCTTTCAGCAGTTCGGCCACACCTCAGTTGAGATCAAGATACCCTGAAAATAACCTCTCCACACTCTTCTTTTTTCTTTATCAGAAAGAAAGTACCGGAAAATAACCAGCAATAAAAAAAGAGGAGGAACCATACGGTTCCTCCTCTTTTAACAGTACGATATACGACTCCAGATCAAGGGTTGTTAGCATACACCATTCTACCGTTAAAGTAGATTATGGTATTGTTATCAGCCAGTGCTCCTGCTGTCGTTTTGATGTTGATATGACCTGCGCTGAGCGTCATGTTGGAACTGGTTACCGTAACACCCGTACTCGCATTGTAACCACCGGTCTTTAGCATAGCAGCACTTATTGTCGCTGCCGGGCTATCGGTAAGATAGGCCTGCGCAGCCGTGTACATATTCTTAGCATCCGAGTCGAGCGCGCTCTTATACGCCCTCAGCCTGTACTTCGAAAACTGCGGTATTGCAATTGCCGCGAGAATCGCGATGATCGCAACAACGATCAGGAGTTCGACGAGAGTAAAACCCTCAGTCTTTTTGCCCGTCCTCTTTGTAAAGTCTATCATCCTCTGTAAAAACATATGTATTCTCCTTTCCCCTCTATTAAAACAAAACAACCGGCATTTTTTTATTTACTATACTTTCTTCGGCCCAACTGCAGAAAACTTAAGAATAACTTTCTAACCTCTACAGATATATTATGCAATACAAGTGCCAAACATGAAAAAAGCTGCAATAACAAACAGTTCCGGGGATGTATTCTGGCATTAAAAGGCTAGAAGTGACACTTTTTGTCAGCAAATTACATTAATTGTCATTTCATACTGACACTCGCGACAGATAAAATCACCTACTACAGCCCGTTATTAGAACCCTTCTCCAAAGTCCTTTCCAGAAGCGCTCGTATAGCTGCAGCCTCTTTAACCCTTCCGCCATCTTCATGACTACTCGCAAGCTGTTTCAGCACTTCCGTATATTCGGGCTCAACCTCAATAGCTTTTACGTAAGCCCCGATACCATCCGTATATTCTGCCGTCTCGAAGAAAAGATTTCCGAGTCTGTAATAGATATCCGCCAACGCAGTCGGATCGTCGGTTCCGAAGGCGGCCCTCTCCAATGCATCTATTGCTGTGGCATGCATGTTGAGTTCTATTGCAGTAAGACCGAGCATTTTGTACGCGATATGGACCGCAGTATCATCGGCTATAACAAGGTACTTCTTGAACCACTCTATAGCGGTGTCATACTCTTTAAGTTCATACTGCGCCAGGGCGAGACCGAGCATCGCCTCTTTAAAGTACGGTTTTCTGTCGAGGGCCTCCTTAAACTGCTCTACAGCTTCTTTATCTCTTTTCAGATGACTTAAGGCTACGCCGTAATCGTAACGTACATACGGAGAATCAATAATCCGTATGGCCTTTTCAAGCCGCTGAGGTGCGCTCTCGAGGTAAACGCCTCCGAGCTCGGTATCAATCTGAGCCAGTGTATGCTGCGCTTTTGCCAACCCGTCCGCTCCCTCTCGTAACAAAAAAGCCTCAAGCTCTTGCTTCATAGCCAGCAACTCGACTTCATCATCAGGAGGCGTAAAACCGATACCGCGCTCACATGGGTCGAATGATTTAAAAGCGTACCTCTCAATTGCACCCTTATTTGCCTCGCTTGTACGCAGGTAAAGAAGAGAGACCTCGTCAAAGTTTACGGCCTCCCACTCTTCGGACTCATGCAGCATAGAGCATCTCTTGGTATCCTTGAGTGAAACAAGGGCCGCTTCAATCCCATGCTCGGCAACAAGCCTGTTCCAGCTCTTACTATCTACCGACGTCCGCATAGACCAGAAGAAAGACGGGGAGTAGACCGTAGGCGTTCTTCCGTCTATAAATACCTTTTGCCCGGGCCGGTTAAATATCAAAAAACCTCCATAAATATACTCGTTGAAAATATTGCCATCAATGCCCTCACGTTCCATAAAAGCGACATTGCCCTCCGGAAAATGGCCTGTCCTTATTCCGATCCCATAGTTGCTGCGCGCATCGTAACCGAAGAACATTGGTATGAGACAGACAATCAATAGGATACTCAAGAGAAAGCCGGAAATCTTAAAGAGACTCTCAACATTAGAGTTGTACCCTATGCCCCTCGATTCACGCCTCGCATCAAAGTACGCTGCGAGGTTTGCGGCAGCTATAGGCACGCCGAAAAAGGCGAACTGAGAGACCCACCTAACGTGAGAGGCCGCCATGTAAAAGGCGCCTGCAATAAGGATTATGTCGCGAGTCCTGAGCCTGCGCCAATTCATAAGTATAGCGATTACAGAGACGAAGAAGGCTACGCGAAAGGCTGTAAAGTTTATCGGGTTAGGTAAAAAGTAGAGAAGAAGCTCCGGAAGCGATATCCGGGTCCATTCGCCTATATGTCGAAGCGCATCGGCATTGACGCCCCCTTGATGAGCGAACGGGAAGAGTACAAGCTTCACCCCGTAGGGGTTTAACACGCTCACAATAGGAATGAGCACCGAGACGGCTACAAGCCGCTTGAGCGCAGAGACCTTCTCTCGACCGAGTAGCAGAGTTCTAAAGAGGAGAGCATCTATCACACCGCCTGCCGCATACGCACCCACTATAAAGACCCCGAGAATAGCGCTCGAGTGGATATTTACCCACAGCACCTGAAGCGGCAACAGGGCATAAAGCGCCCAGGCAAAACCGCCCCTTCCACCGCTTCTTCGTTCGTGGATATTTAAAAATAAAATAAAGATAGAAATGAACAGATATGAAAAGAGGTGCGGCCGTATGAAGAGTCGCATATAAGATGACGTAAAGAGAATAAACAGTAGGACAGCAGCAAGCCAGACCCTCTTTGAGGTTAAAAGCCTCAGATTCAACCCGGCGACGCAAAATGTGACCGCCGTAAGCGCAAGCTGTAATATAAACAAGCCGCTCCACCCGCCGAGATAGGTATAAAAGAGGTGGGAAACAACCTGAAAACCCCACGTAAAGTCTACCCAAGGCCTTCCGGCAAAGGTGTATGAGAAGGGATCGGTATGTGGCACTGCCATGTTAGACAGTATCCACTCTCCGCTCGCCAAGGCCCAGAATATATCGGAGTCACTGTGCTGAAGCTGGTAAGCGCTAAAAAATATAAGCACCGCCAGAAACAGGTACAGCACAACGGCCAGTATCCGCTCTATGGGTTCGGTTCTCTCAGAAATCATACTTGTCCAGTTTATACCTCATTGAACGAAGAGAGAGCCCCAGCAGCTCGGCGGCTTTCTTCTTGACACCACCAGCTTTGTTTAGAGCCTCTCTTATAATAAGTTTCTCATACTCTTCGAGCGCGGCCTCAAGGTCGAGCCCCTCTGTTGAAATTTGAGGTACTTTAACCGTCCCGCCGCCTTCGGCCCTATTCCGGACAAATACTGAACCGGCAATGCTCTCTTGCATATAAGCCGGCAGGCTGCCTGCTGAGATACGCTGCCCTTCCTCCAGGGTAACGGCTCTCTCTATTATGTTCTCAAGCTCCCTGACATTACCTTTATAAGCATACCCTTCTATAACCTGCATCGCATCTCCGGTAAAGCCTGAAATCGACTTACCGTATTCCCGAGCATACTTTTCCAGAAAGAAGGCTGCCAGAAGAGGCAGGTCCTCTCTACGCTCTCTCAATGGCGGCAACTCCACCCTTATTACGTTAAGCCTGTAGAAAAGGTCTTCCCGGAAGGCTCCGGACTCAACCTCCGTCTCGACGAGTTTGTTCGAGGCGGCTATTATTCGTATGTCCACAGAGATGTCTGACGTACCACCGACTCTTCTAAAATTTCTCTCCTGAATAAAGCGTAGAAACTTGACCTGCAGGTGTTGGGGCAGTTCGGTAATTTCGTCTAAAAAGAGCGTGCCTCCGTTGGCCTCCTCGACAAGGCCGGATTTATTGGAAACGGCGCCGGTAAAAGCCCCTTTCTGGTGCCCGAAAAGTTCACTCTCGATCAGGTTCTCAGGAATAGCTCCGCAATTAATAGCAATAAACGGGCGCTCTATCCTGTTAGACTCCGAATGGATGGCACGCGCTACAAGCTCCTTGCCAGTACCGCTCTCACCCGTAATAAAGACGTTGGACTTTGTATTGGCCACGCTCATTATCAGAGCGTAAACCTCCGACATCTTAACGCCTGTTCCGACCAAGTTGGCGAAACCGTAACGCGACTTGATCTCTTTCTTGAGTATCCTGTTCTCTTTACTCAGTTGACCATACTCAAGAGCCTTACGGATGTTTACCTTAACCTCTTCGACGTTGAAGGGTTTGTTAAAGTAGTCATACGCCCCGAACTTCATTGCCTCAATCGCCGTATCGACTGAGGCGTAAGCTGTGATCATAATAACCGGAGCATCGGTATTGAATTTCCGTATCGCCTTAAGCAACTCCACCCCGTCCATCTCCGGCATACGCAAGTCCGTAATGACAAGGTCGAACCTATTCTCCTTAAGGTACTCCAGCCCGGTTATAGCGGATGCGAACGTCTTGACGCCATACCCCTCTCTCGAGAGCATGATCTCAAGAAAACTCCTCATGTCCTCTTCGTCATCTACTACTACTATATTAAACTCCGACATAAACGTACTGCCTCTCAACTATTCAATAAACAACCAGGTTTAGTGGACGACTCCGGCTAACGGCAACACGACTTTAAATTCCGTACCCTCTCCCACTCTGCTCTTTACCTCTACTCTACCTCCATGGCTATCTACTATCCTGTGAACTATCGCTAGTCCGAGCCCTGTACCGAGGTCTTTGGTGGAAAAGAACGGATCGAAGACAAACGGCAGGCGTTCCGGCTCTATGCCATGCCCGGTATCTGTTACGCTTATTTCCACTCTGCCTGCAGACTCGGCAGCAGGGCCCGAGAGCGGCGTATCTACATGCGGTTTGGTGCAATGAGCGCTTATGCCAATCTTGCCGCCCCCTTCCATGGCCTGGGCCGAGTTTAACAGCAGGTTCCAGAAGACCTGCCCGAGCTGCCTGCTGTTCGCTTCTACAAAGAGTGGGCAATCGATCCTGTTCTCTATCTCGATACCAACCGCCTGAACCGAGTTCCCGAATATCGTAACCTTCTCACTCACAAGCTCAGTCAGGTTTAAGACCTCCCGCGTCTCCTTGGCCGGTCGCGCAAAGAGAAGAAAGTCGGTTATCAGGCTGTTGAGCCTGTCGGTTTCGCGAACCACTATGTTCATCAACCTCGTATCGGTCTCGCCGAGTTTCAAGTCCGACTTCAGTACCTGAATCGAGCCTGATATAGAGGCCAGAGGGTTTCGTACTTCGTGCGCTATGCCTATGGATAGTTCCCCTAGGGCTTTTAGTTTCTCAACGCGCCTCAACTCCTCTTCCATACGCCTAAGGTTTGTCAGGTCCTGAAATGTTATAATCTTCGATGCCTCGCCCCCCTCACCCAGAGAGACCGTAAAACCGAGATAGAGTTCCGTACCTGCCTTTGTAATAAATACTCTCTCAAGCCTCAAACCTTCGATGCCGTACTCGGTATCACTACGGATCAGGCTCGGAAATGTCTCTTCTACGTTCTTATAATAGACCTCTCCCAGATCAAAACCGGTTATATCCGTTGCGGCCTTATTGAAAGATGTTATGCGCCCTTCGACATCGAGCGTCATTATTCCGCTCGAAATGTTCTCTACTATATTCCTGTTCAACTGTTCGAGCTTCTCGTAATCGATCTCCTTCTTTTCGAGCTTCTGTTCGGCTGCCCTCATCTTCTCGGCCAGGTAACCTGCAAGGTAGGCGACTGTATAGAAGGCCAGAATATTGGTGGAAAGCGTCGTAAGGACATCTTCCCACTGAGGTCTCATAAAATTCCAAAAGACCTTGTACCCGGAAGGCAGTATCCCGTAAAAATCGAGATCGAGCAGCGTTCCGTAACAGATAGAGGCCACAGAGGCCGCATACAGCCCCCCGCGCCTGCCGAGCAGTATAGTAGCCCCAATAATACCGAGAAGGTATAGTATCTGTAAGTAGCTTGCAATACCGCCCGTTACGTAGACTATCGCAGTAACAAGCCCAATATCAACAGTAACCTGAATATAGGTATAACGGATGAGGTTGCGAACCCTGCCAAGGAGCAAGGCGTAAAAGATCGTCAAGAGGCTGACGATTATAACGATGGCATAAAGGGGATAAAAATTGAGTCGGGAGTAGGAGTACCCCGTCACCTGTATCCAGGTTGTAGCCCCCAGAAAAGTCAGAGCGAGCACGACCCTCAAGACCATCATGGTCAGCAACCTGGCCTTGAGGGCTACGGGCGAGTCGGCCTTCTTCATTGCATTATGCCCCAGATCAGCCGCCTGCTGCGCCGGCAAGCTGGAATATCGGCAGGTAGAGGGCTATTACGAGTCCACCGACTACGACACCGAGAAAGACCATCAACATCGGTTCTATTAATGAAGTGAGAGAGTCCACGGCGGCATCAACCTCGTCCTCATAAAAATCAGCAATCTTGTTAAGCATGGCGTCGAGTGCGCCTGTCTGCTCGCCGACGGCTATCATCTGCGTAACCATGGAAGGGAACACCTTGGTCTCCATAAGCGGATCGGCCAGGGTCTTACCCTCGCTGAGGCTCTTGCGGGCCTTTAAGACAGCCTCCTCTATTACCACGTTACCCGACGTTCTCGATACGATATCGAGCCCCTCGAGTATCGGTACACCACTCGAGAGCATTGTACCTAACGTACGGGTAAAACGGGCCACCGCAGTCTTCCTGATAAGGTCTCCGAAGACCGGAATTCTAAGTAGAATGGTGTCGATGACCATACGCCCTTTTGCCGTCTTATAAGCGTACCTGATTCCAAAGAATACAAAAACAATTGCGCCAATAATAATGTACCAGTAACTGGTGAGGAATTCGCTCATGTTGACGACTATCTGCGTAGGAATAGGAAGCGCCTTGCCGAAACTGGAGAACATCTCCTCAAAAATAGGCACAACCCATATAAGAAGTCCCGCGACTACGAGGCAGGCAATTATAATAACAACAACCGGATAGGTCATTGCGCCCTTGACCTTAGCCTTGAGCTTCTCTGCTTTTTCCAGAAAACCGGAGAGCCTGTTGAGGATAGTGTCGAGTATACCTCCGACCTCACCAGCGGCGATCAGGTTTACGTAGAGGTCATCGAATATCTTCGGGTGCTTGCCCAGAGCGTCAGCAAAGGTGGTTCCGCCCTCAACCGAACCCTTCACATCAATAAGAACCTTCTGAAAGGTCTTGTTCGTCTGCTGTGAAGAGAGTATTTCAAGACACTGCACGAGAGGTAGCCCGGCGTCTATCATTGTAGCGAACTGACGGCTGAAGACAACGATATCCTTATTCGTAACTTTCGGGGCAAAGAGGGCTATATCCATGCTCAGGTTCAGCCCGGAGCCCTTCTTCTTTAAGCTTGTAGGCACCAGTTGCTGTCGTCTGAGCGTGGCTGTGGCCTGTGCCGCACTCGCGGCCTCAATCTCGCCTCTTCTCATCTCACCCGAAGCTGTCTTACCTACATAAGCGAAAGTACTCATACTTTACGGTTTCCTTCCTGCCTGAACACCCGGGCCGACACCCATACCCGTACCGGCATTATTTAACATCTGCCGTAGTTCATCGGGCTCCTGCGAAGTGCCGATAGCGGCCTCTACGGATATTAAACGGCGCTGAACATAGTTTGCCAGACACTGGTTCATGGTCTGCATACCGAACTTGGCCTGTCCTACCTGCATCTGGGAGTATACCTGATGAACCTTGTCCTCCCGTATCAGGTTACGTATAGCCGCGTTAGGGATCATAACCTCAAGAGCCATAATCCTGCCTTTACCGTCTGCACGTGGAATAAGGAGCTGTGAACAGACGCCTTCTAAAACAAAAGAGAGCTGAGCACGAATCTGCGGCTGCTGGTGCGCCGGAAAGACGTCGACAACTCTGTTTATCGTCTGGACGCAAGAGTTCGTGTGAAGAGTTGCGAAGCAGAGGTGACCGGTCTCTGCAATGGTCAACGCGGTCTCTATAGTCTCCATGTCCCGAAGCTCTCCGAGAAGCACGACGTCCGGGTCCTGTCTGAGCACATACTTTAGCGCCTTCTTGAATGCGTGCGTATCGTAACCTACCTCACGCTGATTAACGAGGCTCGTCTTCGAATTATGAAGATACTCGATCGGATCCTCAATAGTTATAATATGATCGTTTCTTTCCTGGTTGATCTTATCAATAATAGAAGCCAGCGTTGTGCTCTTACCTGATCCTGTCGGGCCCGTTACAAGTACGAGGCCGCGAGGTTTCCTCGACAGATCCTCAACAACAGGAGGCAGACCCAGTTCACCAAAAGACATAATCTTGAACGGGATAGTCCTGAAGACTCCGGCAACGGTGCCGCGCTGTACAAAGAGATTGCCCCTGAAGCGGCTCAGGCCCTTGAGCCCGAAAGAGAAATCGAGTTCATTCTCTTCCTCAAACTTGTGCTTCTGAACATCGGTAAGTATAGTGTACGACAGGCTCTTCGTATCGATTCCGGTAAGTACGGGGCCCTCTACCGGTGATAGTTTACCATTAATCCGCATTCTCGGAGCGGAACCGGCCGCAAGATGGAGATCGGACCCACCCATCTCAATCATCGTTTTCAATAGTTCCTGTATAGTATACTTTGGTGCTGCGGCGCCTTCGGTTGCCATTTTTTTCCGATCCTTCTGTTATTGATATTTCGATTATACTACCAATATAGCTTAATTGAACTTAAAGGAAATAGTTAGGACAAATGTTACATATAGCGCCTCTCTATTTATCCCATTCCAGTCCTGTTTGTTCGTAAATTCTCTTCAAAATTCTCCATTATTCGTCTTATTTACAGATGAATCTCGTTAACAATGGGCTGTAAAAGAGCCTGAAATCAATCGGCCATGGTAACCCTCAAGATCTCCTCGATCGTCGTTACGCCCTCCGCGACCTTGGTGATTCCACTCATTCTGAGGGACTTCATTCCCTCTGAGATAGCAGTTTTCTTAAGCTCTGCACTCGAATCCCCGCTAAGCACGCTGTCTTTAAGCACCTCGGTAAATGGCATAACCTCATACAGGGCTATCCTGCCCTTATAACCGGTTCCCGCACAGGAAGCGCAACCCTTGCCCTTACATGAAGTCATCTTCTTGGACTCCTCTATGGTAACGCCAAGATCGAGCCAAGCCTTTTCCGGCATCTCCACCTCCTCTTTGCAGTCCTTGCATATCTGACGCACCAGCCTTTGGGCCAGAATAAGATTGGTGGCGGAGGAGACGAGAAAGGGTTCTATTCCCATGTTCAAGAGCCTGTTTACGGTTGATGGCGCATCGTTTGTATGTAGCGTGGATAGCACAAGGTGTCCGGTAAGGGCGGCTTTGATAGAGATTTCAGCAGTCTCGTAATCACGTATCTCACCGACCATAATTATATCAGGGTCCTGACGTAAAAAACTTCTGAGCGCCGCTGCAAAGTTAAGCCCTATGTCTTCATGCATCTGTACCTGGTTGATACCCATGAGGTTGAACTCAACCGGGTCCTCGGCAGTTGAGATGTTCTCGGAACTCTTATTCAGCTCCGAGAGTGCGGAGTAAAGAGTCGTTGTCTTACCTGAACCGGTCGGGCCCGTCACTAACACTATGCCCCACGGCTTATGGATAGCATCTAGCAGGTCGTCGAGGGCCTTCTGCTCAAAACCGAGCTTGGTCATATCTAGCTGCAGATTGCTCTTGTCGAGCAACCTGAGAACCACCTTCTCGCCATAAAGAGTAGGTAGGACCGAGACCCTGTAATCCATCTCTTTATTCTTGCCCATCTTGAGCTTAATTCTGCCGTCCTGAGGCAGCCTGCGCTCTGCGATGTCGAGCTGACTCATGATCTTTATTCTCGATACAATGGCATTTTTAAGCCTGTACGGTGGCTTCATCACCTCAAGCAGTACGCCGTCAACCCTGTACCTGACCCTGAAAGACTTCTCGTACGGCTCAATGTGAATATCACTCGCGCCCTTTTTTATCGCATCCGTAAGAAGCAGGTTGACAAGCTTTACGACAGGGGCATCCTCAACCGCCTTCTTGAGATCAGAGAGGTCAACCTCTTCCTCATCCTGAATGACGTCGATATCATCCTCATCAAACTCGGTGAGAACACCATCGAGTTCCATATCCGGTCCTTCGTAATACTCTTCGATAGCGGACTTGATAGCGGCATCCGAAGCGACAAGAGGCTCTACGTTGTAACCGGTAAGAAATTTGATATCATCAATTGCAAAGATGTTCGAAGGGTCGGCCATTGCTACTACAAGCGTTGAGCCGGTTCTGCTGACCGGAATTACCTGATACTTGAGAGCAACATCTTCGGGGATAAGTTTTACTATATCCGGGTCGATCTCCTGGGTGGCAAGCTCAACTGTAGGAATACCGTACTGCTTTGACAAAAAGACAGTAAGATCTTTCTCACTTATATAACCGAGCTTGGTAAGATTATAACCTAACCTGCCCCCTCCCCGTTTCTGTTCATCAACGGCTTTTTGTAGCTGCCCTTCCGAGATCAGGCTCTCTTTAAGGAGCAGTTCACCTATTCTATCAGTCATAACTAACCGTTATTTAAGTTACTGGAAACATTCGTACAGGCTCTATACTAAAGCCAAGTGTTATCAAATGACCAATCTATATTCTGTAACGCAAGGCACAACAATGCCATGCGCATACAAAAGAGTATTTTCTATAATACACCTAGAATATAAGTAGTCCGAGAATTATAGAACCCGAACTTTCAAGAGTACTCTACATATTTTACATCTCGGCAAAAATACGACATTCTTAACAGTATTTTTTAAAATTTATTGAGTTGTACATAAAAGAAAGTCTGTAGCTGTTCAGGCAGAAAAGAGGGTGAGGGTCTGTAGACTTCAGTTCAGGATGTCGGACTTTAAGAAACGGATAAAATAGTCTACTCCCGACCAGATAGTAAGGATAAAAGAGACTACCAGAAGCAGACTTCCGATGGCATGAAAATCTATTCCGTAAAAGTTGTAATGGAGCATCAGGGGCACGAGACAGACGATCTGAGAGACTGTCTTGAGCTTGCCTAGCCAGCTTGCGGCTATTACCTTGCCGGAGCTTGCTGCCATGGCCCTGAGGCCCGTCACGGCCATCTCTCTGCTTAGCATAAGGGCAACCACCCAGGCCGGCACCCGGTCGAGCGGTATGAGCATTATAAAAGCGGTCGTTATTAGGAGCTTATCCGCCAGGGGATCTAGAAACTTGCCGAGTGTGGTCGTCTGATCGAGCTTGCGGGCCAGATAACCGTCTAGCCAATCGGTAACGCAGACCAGCACAAAAATAATGGCGGAAACGACACTGAGCGTCTCAGCCGGCGATAGCAGCAGAACCACCATAACGGGAGTCATAAGAATCCGTACCAGCGACAAGCTGTTTGGCAGGTTAAGGTATGCGGCTCGCGAGTCTGTTGACATTGTCAAGTCCTGTAAAGTAGAGTTCTATTTATAATAAAGAACTGACACAAAAACAATTACACCTTCAAAGAGTAGGGGATTCAAAGCTAACGTGTGGTTCCGGAATAATGATCGTAAAACCGGAGAACCTTCTTAACGTACATTTGAGTCTCTTTATACGGCGGAATCCGCCCGTAACTCCGCACTGCGCCTTCACCGGCATTGTACGCCGCCAGCGCCATAGGTAACTTGCCGTTGAACTTCTTGATCAAGCTGCTCAGATACCTTGTGCCGCCGTTTATATTATCCACGGGATTATGGATATCCTTAACACCCATCATCCGCGCTGTCTCGGGCATAAGCTGCATTAGCCCACGCGCTCCTGCGCGAGACACTGCCGAAGGGTTGTAGTCGCTCTCGGCCCTGACAACGGCCTTGACCAGGTTCGGGTCCACGCCGTAACGCCTGGATACGTTAGAGATAAGAGTGTCGTACACTACCGAAGCGTTACCGTTGCTGTTACCGTTCAGGCCTCCGGAACTATCACTCTTTTCGGGCATTATCCAGTTATACCTGTTTGAGACCGGTACATTCGATATATGGATTACCCCATTTCCGTCAACATAACTATAAAAACCTGCCGACGCGTTAGAGACGGCCAACAGCACAGCGAGAGCTGACAAGAGTCCGAGCAGCATAAGCGCGGCCCGACTCGACAAAAAAGAGCCGTACCCCGCTACCCTTGAAATACTCTGTGACAAGGCGCCAGAAGGTACTTTTAAATGTAAATTTATTTTACAATGAGAGTCTTTAAAGGGCAAGGCCTAATTCTCCTCTGCTTTTGAGCTGACAGCATGGAAGGGTTCTTTAACTTTAAAAAAATTGACAATTTTAGAGTCTTGTTTTACCCTTGTAAATACACAGTCCATATATCGGTCGAAGTTACGATTTCATTAAAGAAAGAGGTAAAACTTTTGGAGTATAAGACCGATTTCCTCGTTATAGGCAGCGGAATCGCCGGACTGAGCTTTGCAATAAAAGCGGCCAGAACCGGCAACGTGGCTATTATAACCAAGAGAATGGCTCGCGAGTCCGCCACCTACTACGCCCAGGGAGGTATCGCCTCTGTCCTGGCCCCTGAAGACTCTTTTGAGTCCCATATTGATGATACTTTAAACGCGGGCGCTGGCCTTTGCAACAAAAAAATCGTTAAGAAGGTGGTTCGCAGCGGCCCTGCTATGATCCATGAGCTTATTGAGCTCGGCGTTCAGTTCTCGTCGAACCTGGAGGGCCATACTGAAGAGCTAAACCTGGGTAGAGAGGGTGGGCACTCCGAGCGCAGAATAGTCCATGCAAAAGATATTACGGGACGCGCCGTCGAACAGGGTCTGCTCGACGCAATCGATAAACATCCCAATATAACCGTCTACGAAGACTTTATCGCAGTCGATCTCTTTGCGCATTCAAAATTCGTCGGCCCAACATCTATCGAGAACGAAGAGGTCTGGGGGGCGTACGCGCTCGATAAAACCGACACCGTACACACCTTTCTCTCACATATTACCGTGCTCGCTACAGGGGGCGCAGGCAAGGTCTACATCTATACGTCTAACCCCGACATCGCCACAGGAGACGGCATTGCGATGGCCTACCGCGCGGGGGCCGAAATCGCCAACATGGAATTTATGCAGTTTCACCCGACGTGCCTCTACCACCCTGAAGCAAAAAACTTTCTCATAACCGAGGCCCTTAGAGGTGAAGGCGCCCTGCTGAAGTTAAAAGACTCGACTGAGTTCATGCGCGCTCACCACAAAAAAGCTGAACTCGCCCCGCGAGACATCGTGGCCCGCGCAATCGACTTTGAATTAAAAAAGAGCGGAGACGAGTGCGTCTACCTCGACATAAGCCATCGCGATGCGGGTTTTATCAAAGACCGCTTTCCAAATATTTATAACAGGTGCCTTGACTACGGAGTAGATATTACTAAAGAGCCTATTCCGGTCGTACCTGCCGCGCATTATATATGCGGCGGAATAAAGACGGACGAGTGCGGCAGAAGCTCTATCAAACGGCTCTATGCCATAGGCGAGGCTGCTTCAACTGGACTTCACGGCGCCAACCGCCTTGCATCCAACTCGTTGCTCGAGGCGCTGGTAATGGCGGACAGCGCAGCTGAAAGCGCGGCTAAAGAGTTAAAGACCGGATCTTCGAAACTTCCGGTCATACCGATATGGGAGACGCGAGGAGCGGTCACCAGCGACGAGGCGGTCGTAATCAGCCAGAACTGGGACGAGGTACGCCGCTTTATGTGGAACTACGTCGGGATAGTACGGTCGAACAAGAGGTTAGAGAGGGCGCGAAGGAGAATAACGCTGCTCGAAAGCGAGATCAACGAGTACTACTGGGACTTCAAAATCACCTCCGACCTGCTCGAACTCAGGAACATTGCTACCGTAGCAAAGCTGATCATCACCTGTGCCGAGACGCGCCACGAGTCCCGCGGCCTCCACTACAACATCGACTATCCCGGAAGAAGTGAAGAGTTCCTGCACGATACGGTTATAAAACCGACCTGACACCGCATGTCATCCTTTTTGAAAGGAGATTGTAATGGGAAAACTCGTAGACGGAAAATGGAGTACCGAATGGTACGCTCCTGACGCAAAAGGAAGATTCGTACGGACCGAGACAACCTTCAGGAACAGAATTAGTAACGACGGCTCAACCCCCTTCGCACCCGAGGCCGGACGGTACCACCTCTATATCTCGCTCGCCTGCCCCTGGGCTCACCGTGCGCTTATAATGCGCAAGCTAAAGGGACTCGAAGAGGTAATCAGCCTCTCTATAGTCGACTACCATATGACCGATGACGGATGGCACTTCAGTTCCAACCCCGGCGCCATTCCTGATACGGTAAATAACTGCGAATTCATGCGCGAGTTATACGTATTGGCCGCCCCCCACTACACCGGCCGCGTTACCGTTCCCGTTCTCTGGGATAAAAAAAACTGCACGATCGTAAATAACCAGTCACTCGAAGTCATGCGTATCTTCGATACGGAATTCGACGAGCTGGCAGACCCGAACGTAAGCTTCTACCCGGAGGAGCTTACCGAAGAAATCGACAGAACAATAGAGGCGATCTACGAACCCGTGAATAACGGCGTCTACAAATCGGGCTTTGCAACCACACAGGAGGCGTACGACTCTGCGGTAACAGCACTCTTTAAAGGACTAGACGTTTGGGAGGGGGTTTTAGCTAAAAGGCGCTACCTTTGCGGAGACAAAATAACCGAGGCCGACTGGTGCCTCTTTACCACACTCGTCCGTTTCGACAGCGTCTACTATACGCACTTCAAGTGCAACAGGCAGCATATCTACGAGTATCCGAACCTCGGAAACTACTTAAAGGAATTATACCAGATACCGGGCATAGCGCTGACCTGCAACTTCGACCATATCAAGGGCCATTACTACAGAAGCCACCTTATGGTAAACCCGCACGGAATCGTGCCTATAGGGCCGATTATCGATCTGACAAGTCCGCACGATAGAGCACGGCAATATTGATACACCTTAAGGGTGAGGCCGGGTAAGTGCGCCTAGACAAAAGAGGCGTTTGAGTCCGAAGTGGAATTTGTAAAGGCTGTCGGTGGCATGGTGACCGTAACGGTAGTTCCTACACCGACCTTGCTATCGACCCGTATATCGCCGCCATGGTCGCTTACTATCCTGTGGCTTATCGTAAGCCCTAGCCCTGCGCCCTCTATCTTAGAGGTCTGAAAGGGGCTGAAGATACTGCGCACCGCATCCTGCTCTATTCCTACGCCGTTGTCGGTTATCCTTATAAGTAACGTCTGATCCGACCACGGCACAGTCTCTACGATTATCTCGCCTTCGTTCTCAATAGCCTCTATGGCATTCTGAACTATATTGAAGAGCGCAATCTTGAGATTTACCGAATCTATCGATACCTCGGGCGGATCTTCCATCAACCGTGTCTCGAACTCGATGGACTTGCCCATAGAGAACTCGCGAGCATCCCTTACCGTAGACTCTACTACGCTGTTGATATTTCCGGCAACGAGCGTTGAGTTTAAAATCCTTTTGTACTCATCGATCCTCTGGAGCATCTTCTCAAGGCGCTCAACCGAGCGTATGATCCTGTCGGCATACTCTGCATGTTTGTCAACGGTACCGGGGTCGAGCATACGCCGAGCCATACCGCCTATGGTCGTCAGCGGATTTCTTATCTCGTGAGCTATACCGTCTACCATGCCTCCAAGCGCCGCCATCTTCTCCGAATCAAACAGCTTGGTCTGGAGCGCGCGCATACGCAGAAGAGATTTCACGCGCGCCGATACCTCGCGCAGACTGTACGGCTTGATTATGTAATCTTCGGCGCCAACCTCGAAACCCCGCACCCTATCCTCTATTTCACCGAGACCGGTGAGCATAACAACCGGTATGTATCGGGTCTCCTCGCGCGACTTCAACCGCCTGAGCGCCTCATAACCGTCCATCTCAGGCATCATAACATCCATCAGTATTATATCAGGATGGTAGCGATCCAGAATGGAGAGAGCCTCGACACCATTTCGTGCCTCGGCGACCTCGTAACCGTCTGCACTCATAACTTCACTGAGCAGAATCACGTTTTTCACATCATCATCGACTATCAGAACTCTCGCTTTCACTTCTACTCCATACCGTTTTCATACGCCGTAACGAGTGAGTCCTTGATACGCGCAAAGTAATGGACCTTGTCGGGCATCTCCAGTCGGCTATATGTCTCTATCAACAGAGTAAGGTCATCTATTGCTTTAAGAGGACGACCTCCGTTAAGGTTGACTATATACGACCTCTCAAGCAGGTAAGCGGCCTTAGTCAGGTGACCGAGCTTCCTGTGTATAGCCGCCATTGACGAGAGGTCAACGGCTATCTTCTCAGAATTACCAGCCTCGGTATCGAGTTCATATGCCATCTTGTACTGCTCCATAGCCCTGTCATGCTTCTTCATCAGGTCGTTCAGATGGCCAAGAGATCTGAAGCTGTTTGCCCTCTCAAGACTGTTGCTGTTGTCGGTATTGAGCTGTAACGCGCGCAGCAGCACATGGTGAGCCTCTTTAACTTTTCCAGCCTCTGCCAGGATCACGCCCATAAGGTTTAAAGCCGCACCGCTCTGAATACCGTGTTTCTTGTCAACTTCAATAGACTCTTCTACATGAGTGAGTGCTAAGGAGTGTCTGCCGGTAAGGTACTCTACCTTGGCGAGCGTAGCATAAGCCTCACCGAGACTCTTTACGTTATTGGCATCGAGGCTGACCTTAATAGCGGTGTCGAGGTACGACTCGGCACCCGGCATATCCCCTATATATATGGAGACCCTGGCAATATTTATAAGGTCAACCACCTCCGCATCACGATCATCCACGGCCCTGTCTATCTTCAGTGCGGAACCGAAGTTGTGTAGAGCGGATGAAAAGTCGCCTTTAGAGAACGCCTCTATACCGCGCGCCCTTGCCTCTTCGGCCCTTACATGAAGGTACGACTCATCCACCGCACGCGGCCCGTTACCGACACAACCGGCTAATATAAAGAGAGCTATTGCAATTAAAGAGACGAAAGCTTTATGGCGATAGTGACCCTTATGCATAATAAATCTACTCACCAACTCCTGCTCCATATTGCGGGAAAAAAATATCGAGAGGCACCAGATGCGGTTTTTCGACCTTTGGTACCATCAATCTTACCGGCCAGCTCGCCTTAACTCCCTTGATGATCTCCTTACCCTCTTTTACGGTTTCTTGAGTATTCCCTATTACATCCATAATCTGCGGAGCCCCGGTGCCGAGAGCAGCGCTCAAGAGCTTAACGTCATCGAGTATAGAGTCGATCTTTAAAACCGTAGAAGGAAGTGTCGCCGAAACTGTATCAAGCCTGTCTATAACAGGGCCGAGTTTAACGGTCATACCGTCAACTCTAAGAAAAACCCGCTCAACACTGCCAAGAATCGGATCAACCCTAGTCTCAACCTTCTCTACGAGGGAATCGACTCTTTTAAGGACTCCACCCGCGTTACGAGTCGTCTCTGTAATAACGGCGCGCGTCTCTTCAAGTCCGGCGCTCACCTCTTTAAGATTTCCGAACGTTACCTTAATATCACCTTCAGGGTCATTAATATAGTGAATTATTTCTTTTATCTCTGTCATGACCGGTTTGGCCTCATTGATAAGCTCTTCCATTCCCTCTTTTTTAAAATACGGAATAGAGTCGCCATCCGCCAGGAGCGTCGCGCCAAAATCACCGACGGTAATATCGACATAAGGATCTCCAATATAACCCTCTTTCGTTATATTCGCCTTGATGCCCTTACGCAGGTACTCGGCATACTTCTGGCTTACCTCGGCAGTAACTCTAACCCTTGCGCCCTCAATGAGCTCGACTTTGCTAACCCTGCCGATTTTGAAACCAGAGAGTTTTACGGGCATTCCCTTGTTTATGCCGGCACCGTTTTCGGCCACAAACTTGAGCGAGAACTTCTTGGTAAACAGGTCCCTCTCAATACCGAGCAGCAGCACAAGCACGACAATACCGACAATCGCAACCATGAGCATTACGCCGGCTTTGAATTCGAGGTTTTTGAACCGGGAATCTTTATCGTGAATAATAGCCATAAACAGAAGTTCGACCGTTTTAACAGACTCCTTGAGTTCTATTAACAGAACAGCTCTAGTTGACCCTATTACTCTACCAGGTGGCTACCCTCAAAACGCAACCGGCGATCAGGTTTGACAAGCACGGCATCGGAGCTGTTATCGACCGTCATGATCAGCAGCCTGTCGCCGGCGCGCCGTTCCTGATACTCGACCAGGAGTTCGGTAAGAAGCATCGCCTCGTCGTGAGCAAGACCCGATGCGATATTTTCACAGACCACTACCTGGGGAGCAAGCGCAAGAGCACGCGCCACGCAGACCTTCTTTCTTACATGGAGCGGTAACGGGCCTGGTAACGCCCAGACCTCACCTCTATAACCGGCAAGGTCGAGAAGTTTTTGCGCTCTCTCCATACCCTTTTCATAAGTCAACTCGGAGTGGTAAATCAGCGGCAGAGCCACGTTCTCGATAACCTTCAGGTTGCTGACCAGCACAGAATCGTGAAATAGAAAACCGACCCTTGTTCTGAGTTCGGCCAGCACGTCAAAATCGAGCGTAGAGACATCCTTGCCGAAAAGACGGATACTACCTGCAACCGGCGGCACTATGCCGGCTATCAGGCCTACCAGGTTATTAGCGGCAGTATCGTTTGAGGCGGTTATAACTACTCTCTGCCCGCTCGAAAAGGAGCTTGTCGCGGACTCGATCACCTTTATACCGTCATCACTGAGACAGCTCGTATTTTTCAGTTCAACTAATACCGCCATAACACCCGTAGCAGCTCCGGCAGAACAAGGCCGGCAAAAGATGACAGATCAGAGACCGAGACGTATAAAAAACAGGGTGGTTATTAGAGCATCGATAACAAAGATAGCCGCCAGCGAACCGATAACCGCCTTTGTAGTAGCCTGCGGCACCTCGGTAATAGAGCTTCCGACTCTAAGCCCGCTGCTTGTACAGACCGCACCGATAACAAGGCCGAAAAGGATGCTCTTTAAAACAGAGACAACAATCTCGAGCAGTCCCATGGAGCCAAGTATGCTCGACATATAGATACTGAACGTTATATTTTTTCCGAAACCGGCCAACAGGTACCCGCCGAGTATGGCAATTACCTCAAAGTAAAAGGTCAGGACGAATGTGCTGATTGCAGTGCCGATAACTCTCGGCATAACGAGGTAATGGACCGGATCTATACCCATAACCTCAAGCGCGGTAAGCTGCTTGGCTATACGCATAGTTCCCAACTCAGAGGCAATGGCGGTACCGCTACGGGCAATGACGACAACGGCTGCAAGCAACGGGCCGACCTCTCGTATAACCACCCAGACCAGGATATCTCCGATCAGTCTCTCACCACCGAGCCCGGGCAGAATGCTTAACAGCTGGGTCAGCACAATAATGCCGAGAATCAACGCTATCCATGAGATTATCGGTATCGCCTGATAACCGGTAAAGTAGACCTGTTTGAGAAGTACTTGAAATGTCGCCCTGCGCCCTACGTAGAACCTGAAAAGAAGCGAGCTGAGAGAAAGGGCAATCGTGCTCCATACGGCGCTGAGCGAGAGCGCGCGACCTATAGCGACACTTCCGAGATTAGTGAAAATATCCATTAAAACTCAACTTGTAATCCGCTTGTAAATCAGTAGTAACCGGGCCGCCAGACCCAATCCCTATAAGAGAAATATTGAGGCCCGGTTACTATTGGTAAAGTTATCTTAGAAGTCGCCTCTTAGCATTATAAACGGGCCGGTAATATCTATATCGGCCTCATTGCCACTATCCTCAACATGCATTTTGAACGCCCTGTAACCTGCTGCAAGGTCAAACAGAGGCAGAGGTTTGTAACTGAGACTAACCTCGGCATCGTACATGTATGCCTTGTTCCCGAGACTTACGCCTGTTACTTCTCCGCCGAGTTTTATCAGAAACGGCACGGCTATCTGAGCAGCCAGACCGACGGTCGGAACAGGAGCGCCGATACCGATTACCTCGTTATTAACCGCACTCTGGAGCTTGGCGTCAATATCGAAGTACTTTAGCTCGGCTATAACTCCCAAGTGATTATCGAGCGTATCGATGAAGTTGTACTGGTAGGCGAGACGATGGTACTTGATGCTCAACTCGGAGTCTATAGCTACATTAGCGTTATAGGTCTGTCCGTTAAAGGTAATACTTGCGTTATGGCTGCCGGTACCTTTCCATTCAAGCGGTACGTAACCGTAACGAAGCCTGTGCCCTCCCAGCTCAAGCACTATACGCCCGTCGAAGAAGTTCTTCTTATCATCCATACCGAGCGTATCTACCAAATCTATATTCGTTCCTATAATGCTCAAATCGGTTGCCATGACATTCGAATCGAGAGTCGATAACCAGTACCGGCCCTCTACATCGATTACAGCTGAAGCGGGCGTACTACTGAGCGCGACAACCGCCACGGCAAAGAATGCGATAAGTAACTTTTTCACTAAGAACCTCCTTTATACCAATACATTTAACCGGTTGTATAAAAACCGCACAAAACTCCGGCAAAACCGAAGTTTCTACTCGACCATTATAATCGAACAGAAACCATAAAGATGTTACCTAGGGCCCAAAACAAAAACAATACGCCCCCTTTTAAGAAAACCGCTCTTTTTGTCAGACCCGTAGACCAGTAACGCATCAGACTTGGTCAGTATAACATCCGTAGAGCCTGACAAGCCGGACGGCCTTATCGTTACTATCTGTCTGGAACCGAGCTCCGAAAGCATCTCGGAGGCCTGCCTGGGGTTATCCGTATACCCGATACTTCCGGACTTCTCCATAGGTATATTAGTTATCATTGACGGGGCGAATACCACCTCCGACTCTTTGGTCAGTACTCTATTTACTATGGCAGGCTTGAAGCCGAGCCCCCTTACGTCTAAAATAAGTCCGTCATAACCGTTGTTACCAGCCTTAAGACTTCGTTGAGGCCTGAAGAAAGGCTCATTCAAATTACCGGAGCCGACGTTCGGTTGCAGTGTCGTTGCAAGCCCGGCAATGCCGGTTAAAGGAACCGAGATATTTACGGTAGCTATGCCGCTCTCTTCATCATACTGCTCAGAGACCACCTCGGCGCCCCGTACAAAGGAGCTTATCGATACCTTTACCTTTTCGGACAGAATTGAGGCATCTTTAACCGTTGTGGTGCCGCTGACCAATACGCCGTCCACCGCTTCTACAGCTGCGCGAAGCGCCATGACATAAGCGGCTCTCAGGCTAAGCGCCTTCTTCTGTGAATCAAGCAGAGTCGCATCACCTGGCGGCAGCCCCATGCCCTTAACCACAATAGAGCCGGAGACAAAGACCTCTGTATGGTTCAGAGCAATACTATCGACAGCCGCTGATGCGACAAGAGAATGAAAAGAGAAGAGTATTGATATAAGAAAGAGCGGTAATACTCTCATTTAAGCCCCCTGTAGTAATCGTGACCTTCAAGCGACGGCTACTTCACAGTCATCTTCTGCCGTAACACTCTAACCGCTAAAAGCGCCTCAACGCCCGAGACCGGTTCGTCAGGCCGGAACTCTCCCGAGAGTTCCGTCTCCATCAGGCCTCGCGTGGTAACGCTCATAACCGCGTTATACCATGCTGAAGTCTCTGAGACATCAGGGTACGGCGTGCTCTTGTGCCCGAAGAAAGAGGCGGTAATTTCATCGCGCCCCGTAAGCTTCACAAGAACATCTTCTAGAATAAGAGCAAAATCCCTTCGCCTTACCGGGTCGTCAGGCCTGAAAATATACTTTCCGGTGCCGTTACTGTAAACGGGCTCCAGCCCGCGCACCTTCCACTTCAGTACCGTTAGAATCTCGTGCTTGAACGGATTATTACCGATATCATCTGGAATTACTGCAGGCTTAAGAGCTTCGACCTCTGACTTTACCGGTATGGCGCCGGCAAATAACCTCTCAATCCTTAGCTCTTCGACCAGCAAGGCAGCCATATCCCCTCTTGCCACGGACTCTTTCAAGGCTATCTCTTTACCAACGTCAGCTATCATTCTGCCGCCCATTGCGCGTATCGCCCTGTCGGCAAGCTTCCACTGCACATCAGCTTTTTCGTTCCACTTCGAGTCCCGTTTCGCATCAAGCACCATAGCGAACATATCGCGTGCCTCAGAGAAGTCACGCGCCTCTATTGCGGCCATGCCCATAAAAAAATCGGCAGCCTCAACGCCGTCGTAGTAGAGCAGCTTCGCCTCGCGAACCTCAAGCTTCTTTGCCTTATTGTACGCCTTGCGAACGTTCTCCTGCCACCGCTTGCCCTTGAGCGCCGAGTGAACTCTGATAGTAGTAATCTGGTGCGCAAACTCCTCTTCAACGCTCTCGGTCCTTTTATTCGCCTGATAGAGCCCGTCATACGCTTTGTAGACGTCTGAATGCTTGAAGTCGGCACCAAAATCCTGTTTGGCTTTCAACGCTATAGCGAGCGAACGGCCATCGATGCCCGGCGCGTAATCGTCACTACAGTAGACGGCCCTGTCGAACTTCTCTTTGGCCGCATTGATATCACCCTTCTCTATCAGCTCCAGACCCCTGACATAGTGGTGTTGCGGATTATCTTCAGGGGTAGGACACCTCACCTCTCGCCCGGCACAGCCGGAGATAAGTAGTACGGCAACAACCATAACAAAGAGACAGCAACTCGATTTCGAACAGATCAACCTCGAATACATCTACTCCTCCCGATTCTATTTTTTGGACCTGACAATATCGCCTTTTTTAAAACCGGATCCTGACTTGAGCTTCGCTTCGGATACGTTCGCACCCTGATGCTCGGTTATCGTTATCATGCCTATCTTGCGCTGGCTCTTGCCGATTACGCGCCCTGTCGCCGGATCCACAAGGTCATCACCTGGCCTGTAGACGTTAAAGACAGTACCCGGTTTGAAACGGGACTTGGTACCGGCCCGTATGTAGACGAGATCCCCCTCGATAGCCAGTATATTCGACTGAAATGGCACTTCATTGAGCTTCTCGATCATCCGGACCATCGCTTTAGTAAGCGCATCCCTGAGGGCCCCGTCCCGAATGCTGGCGTCTCCTGTGCTCTTGGTACCGAAACCGAGCGTAGAGCCGGTCTTTTTCTTATACTCCCCGTAACCGGTATCGGCCACAAGGCTCTTGCCTGACTCGATATCTACAAGAGCGTAATCGACCTGCACCTTGGCTATGATCGTCTTTGACTTGGATATTAGAGATTTAGCCCCCTCTTCTACTTCGGCATAAGAGGTAACCGCACCGGAAATCCTGTAGTCGATATCTTCAAAACCGCGCGTAGACTGCTTGGCGCCTGTTCTTACAGCCCCGGTCTGCTCCAAACCGATTAACTTCTCCTGCTCTCTCAACTCTCTTGAGGTAAGAAGAATCGGCTCGAGGCCCGACTTTTTGACGATGCTCCGCAATACCTCTGTAGCCGCGCCGCCTACATCTATAAGCTTGCTCGGCGTCTGATTCTCAAAGGCTATTATAGCAACGTTATACAGAGGACCCCGGTAGAGTTCACCCAAATCCTTAAGCTCTTCACCGGTATCGGTACGCGTTACATCCTCTTTCACTGCGCCCTTCACCCTCGGGCCGCACCCTGCGCCGAGCAACAACAATGCTGCAAAAAAGCATAACAGAACAGGTCTAAAAGTAAACCCTTTTATAATTCTATCCACTATATATCCTCCATAATAAATACCATCATTTATACCAGACAGTAAGGGCCAAAGATTCCAGTTTCCGGCCTTCACTACTGTTTTGTGCCATTGTTATCCTTCATCCTAACTTCCCTACCAGGTCCAGCAGGTAGAGTCTTCAGTATCCTGTTCACCATATCTACAGACTCGTACTTTAAATGAACTCCGAAGGCGTGTGTGACCAGCTTCTCACCAAGGTAGAGAGCCGCAGCGCCTGCAGGTTTCTCTGTGGCTATTACTCTAGTCATATGCCAGTCGGCGATACCCGGCACCTCTTTAAGGCTCACGATGGCTGCGTAGGGTACCGAGTCCGACCTCTCATTAATAGAGAATGGCAGTGCCACGACTGCGGCCCCCTCGGCAGCAAAGAGGCTCTTTACGCCAAGCCCTCTGGCCCAGAGCACTCTTCCTGTAGCAGCCTCCACAAGCCTGAAACCGGCCCTCACCCTCTTTACGTTTACAAGCCCGGTGGTAACATCCTCGAAATCGAGCAGATAACCATAAACAAGGGCATCGACCCCTAAAATCTCACCCAGCCTCTCAGGCGTAATATACTCAAGCTGCGTGCCGAGCGAAATACCGGCTTTATCCACCAGCAACCGGTCTACGGTATCGAGGTTCATGGTTTTATAATAACTCTGCTCAAAACGCTCGGTTATCAGTTCTCGTACGAGTTTAGGCCCCTCCACGTCGTTAGTAACATTATACATCGGCAAAACGGCAACCGTATAGACAGGGTTAGACAGATCCGGGTAACCCCGCCATTTCACCCTGTGCTCTCTTGCCCCGCACCCTAGCAGGATAGCAAAACAGGCCATAAAAAGTAGGGTCAGTTTAAGAGCTCTGTTCAAAGAGCATACTCTACTCACTACTCTGAACCGCTATCAGGTCAATGGTATTTGCCGTTGTTCCGGTAACCCTGTATGAGAGTGACAAGAGCCGTGAGATCTCGGCGGCAACAGAGTCCGCCGAGAGCGCGGACTGAAGCTCGAAGTATGCGACACCGTCATCGAACCCTTTCTGATAGACGGCACTTATACCGGCAATACGTCTCTTCAAGAGCCACTTGAGGTCAACTGCATCGGCATAATCGGCCACGCCCCTCAATCTGAGCAGAACCGTTCCTGGCTCGGCCCACCGTGTCGTAATCTGAAAAATCAGCTCTTCCGAAAGTTCGTCAACGGCCTGCTTTATAGCAATCTGAGGTCCGAGTTCGGGAGAGACGTGCTTGAGCATGGCCCGTGCCTTTGAAAGCGCCAGCACCTCTGCCGTATCGGCCCTTACGGCCGATGCGCTAATCTCCACCATATAAAGCTCAAGAGGCGAACCGGGTGTTTTAGGTCCGAGCGTTACTACCGTGCTGCCTTTTATAACAAGCTCGGCATTGAGGCGCGCGGCAATAGAACTGAGCCCGCCATTCGATATATTCAAACCGTACTCGGTGTCACCGTCAGGTAGAGTTGAATCTACGACCGTAAAACCGGACTCCAGAAAAACCTCTCTAAGCGCGCTCTCGGAGCCGGTAACGTGACGTTCTTCTTTTTTGCCGGCCCACCAGTACTCGGGTAACGTGCTGCCCGGAGAGGTCTCGGAGAGCATAAAGAGCACCCTCGGGCGGCCCGCACGGGCATAAGCTACTCCGGCCCTGTCGAGGTCATCCATAATAGCTCCCGACTCAACAACGGCGCTCAGGGTTACCGTATAGATGTTCTCACCCTGCAATTCATTCAAAACCTCGTAGCTTCTGACAAAACCTTCACTGCGAGTATAGACGCTCTCCTTCAAGACCTGGTAGCTCTCTACCATTGTCTCGGAAGAGACTACTGCGCCCACCGACTGTTCGACCGCCTTTCTAAGGGCATCAGCAATTGCCATGTTACGAGCCTCCACTATACCGGAGCCTGTAACTGTGCCGTAACCAGTTGCCTTGACAACCCTGACCTCATTAACCTTGCCATCAACTTGTGCAGTCTGTGCCGCAAAAGAGATGGATGACAGTGTGGTTATTAATAAAAGAGAAGAGAGCAACAGGCAGGCTGACAGAAAGACTCTTGTGGTGATAAACGGATTAGCTGCGGTCAACCGGCTTTCTGCGGCGATATTTTTCAACACCATACCTCCTCAGGCCGAAGAGTCGAAAAAGAGTATCCTACAAGCTCACCGAGCCGTAAAGAGCGGCGCCGGTTTGAGCAAAAGGTATTAGAAATCAGTACTACTTAAGAATATAACACAACAGTAATACCAAGTCTATGCACGAAAAGAGATGAAAATGCAGCTCTGCTAGAGTACTTCATATACATAGAAAAAAACAGACCTATACGAGATCTAACACCAAATAGTTAGCCGTAGAGGCAGTACCAAGGCAGCAAAACCAGACTCTTGTAATAGATTCAATTGTATTAAGAGTACAGCAGAATAGATATTACAGACCGGTTAAACAGAACGTACGAAAGCTGAGTCTAAGCGATACCGATTTCACTTATTAGAGATTTAAGAGCGCGCCTGACAACCTCGGGGTGTTCAATACCCGAGGCCTCGACCATAGCGTTAACAGATACGAGCTTATTGGTTATATCGGAGTGGAGTTGCCTGTCGGAGTTCCTGATATGTTCGAGCACCGAGGCCAGACGATTCAGCAGCACTTCGAGTTCCTTGAACTCATCCTTGCTCCTGATCTTGATCCTGATTGAGTAGTTACCGTTTAAAAGCTCATTGAGCATGACTTCGAACCTGTAAGCCGGACCAACCACCCTGTGAGAATAGAAGATGGCATGTGTTCCGGCCAGCGCGCCAACCAGAAGAACGGCAACCCAGAGACGGGTATGGAGGTAGAGCGTTATCTGGGATATTCGAACCTGTTCTTCGAAGCTAATCGCATTCTGCGACTCGAAGTAGAGCGGTAAAAAGAGCGCACCACCAACGATAACAGAGTAGACAACAACGAAAAAGAAGATATTGAACGCGAGCCTCAATTGAAAAGAGGGGCGTATCAGGTATTTTCGCCTGCTTAAAGTCCAGAAACTCATACCAGTCCCATAAATGTGTTATGAAGAGGCGAACTCTTTCTTCACCTCTTCCAGCAACTCCGGATTAAAGAGCAAATCAATAACTGTAAGTCCAAGCGCCCTGGCCCCTTCCATCATAGCTCTGTGTCCGTCGGCTCCTCCTGCAGCCTCTGCGAACTGGCGCGTATGCACGGAAACGCCTTTCCTGAGCGGGACGTTCGGATGTATCGAAGGCACTACCTGTGAGACATTTCCTATATCCGAAGACCCAAGGTTCTTATCGGGTCTATAATCATCCTCCTTTAGCCCTAACTGCTCAAGCGAACTCCTGTAAAGTTCGCACAGTACGGTATTTATCTTCATCGGCGCATTAGGTACCCCGACCTCTGTTACCTCCAGGTCACAACCGGTCGCCTCGGCTGCTCCTTTTGCGCAACTTATAACCCTCTTCTTGAGAGTCTCTACATCGGCCATAACCGTCGCGCGAACAAAGAACTCGGCGCTTGCCGTCTCCGGTACGATATTGGCGGCCTTGCCGCCGTCGGTCACTATCCCGTGTATCCTCACCTCCGATGGCACATGCTGCCGGAGCGCATTGATTGCGTTGAACGTCTGGATAACGCCGTCGAGCGCATTTATGCCGTCTTCCGGGTAAGCGGAAGCGTGTGCGGCACGGCCTGAAAAAGTAAAGTGAAGCACCGTAAGGCCGAGAAAATGCTTCTCTACCATCCTGCGCGAAGAGCCGTGTACCATCATAGCAACATCGACACCGTCGAAAAGTCCTGCCTCAACCATCACTGTTTTGCCGTGCCCTTCCTCTTCAGCTGGAGTACCAAGAACCATTAAAGTTCCGTGGCCTCCCGCTTTGAACTCCTCATCAAGAACAAAAGAGAGTGCGCTGGCTGCTCCAACGGAGGAAGCGCCGACTATATTATGACCGCAGGCATGACCGAGTTCCGGCAGAGAATCCATCTCAGCCAGAAGAGCGATGACCGGTGCGCCGCTACCTATCGTCGCGCAAAAGGCGGTCTCCATGCCTCCGACACCGGCTTCCACTTTAAAACCGTAACCGGAAAGAAAGTCCTGCATTGCCCCTGATGCCTTGAATTCCTTAAAGGCAGTCTCAGGATTTCCAAAGATAAAATTTCCGAGCCCGATGATTTTACTATCCAGTTCATCCACCGAACCTAAAAAACTCTTCTTCATACCGGTAATATCTTTACTCATAAATGAAACTCTCTTGAAATTGTAGAGGGCCGCGCCAAAAGGCGCGGCCCGCTATATGATACTGCTATGGTGCCCAAGGGATAGCACCTGAA
>JAJCZH010000027.1 GCA_029262515.1 Deltaproteobacteria bacterium
AGTGGTGCCGAAGGGGGGACTCGAACCCCCACAGGCTTGCGCCCACCAGGTCCTGAACCTGGCGCGTCTACCAATTCCGCCACTTCGGCTTCTTCTACTGCGATACCGAAACTTTAAACGTTGCCTTGGCCGTATGCACGGGACTGGAAGGGGCGTGAAACTTACGGATTGCCGACCAGTTTTGCCTTGTACAACTCCTAAATTCGGGCTATATTGAACCTTAAAATTCTGTCATAGGAAATCACTTAAGTCAAGGAGGTTTTTGATGAAATTCTTTATAGATACCGCAAATGTCGAAGAGATAAGAACTGCCGAGGAGTGGGGTCTTCTTGATGGCGTTACGACGAATCCATCACTTGTCTCAAAGGAGAAGAGGTCCTTTAAGGAGCTTATAACCGAGATATGCGAGGTTGTCGACGGCCCGGTGAGCGCCGAGGCCGTAAGCCTCGATGCGGAAGGTTTGATCGCAGAGGCGAGAGAGCTTGCTAAAATTCATAAAAATATAGTCGTTAAGATACCGATGACGCTCGAGGGCATGAAGGCGGTAAAGAGAGTAAGCGCAGAGGGGATCAAAACCAACGTTACGCTCGTCTTTTCGTCCGTGCAGGCCCTTATGGCGGCCAAGGCAGGCGCAACGTACGTAAGCCCTTTTGTTGGGCGTCTCGACGACATACAGAGCACCGGGCTCGACCTCATAGCCGATATAGTGGATATCTTCGATAATTACGGCTATCCGACCGAGGTTATCGTGGCCTCTGTAAGAAGCCCTCTTCACGTTTCCGACGCGGCGCAGATCGGCGCTCACGTTGCGACCATTCCGTTCAAGGTGCTCGCCCAGCTTGCTAAACATCCTCTGACCGATATAGGCATAGAGCGTTTCCTTGCGGACTGGGAGAGTGTTCCGAAGTAATAGAGTTGAAGCGGGCCAATATCCGGCCTTTTCGTTATAGAAACCGGTAAAAGAGTTTGGAGATATTGATGGTACATCACATAGTTCTGTTCAGGCTGAAGGAGAGAAGCCCCTTTATAATAGAGAAGATGGTCAACAGGTTGAAGAGCCTCGAAGGCAATATAGAGACCCTTCGCTCAATCGTGGTTGCGCACGATCAGGTAAAGGGCGACAGGTCGTACGATATCGCACTTACAGCCGAGTTCGATACCTTCGGAGATTTAAGGGCGTATCAGGACCATCCGTTTCACCAGGAGGTAGCCTCTCATATAAACCGGGCTGCGGACGCAGTGGCCGTGGTCGATTATGAAATCAAGAGCGAGCAGGAGATACTCGACTGCAGGTAGTCTCTTAATGGTTTCAACTTTGTCGGTTTTAACGGCTTTGTGGGTTGCGGGGTAAGGGATGGAAGAGAAGAAAAGCAAGGTCTTGGGTTTTCTGAAAGATGAGTCGTCGCGGCCCATGTCCTTTAGGGACATTACGCGCGCCTTCGGCGTTACGCGCGATGCTCGCGATGAAGTGAAAGCCGTGCTGAGAGCGCTGGTCGCAGACGGCAGCGTTGTTAAGATACGCGGCGGCCGGTACGCGTACGGCGCGCGCCTCAACCTCGTTACCGGCATCCTTACCTGCCACCCCGACGGTTTCGGTTTTGTCGTGCCAGAGAAGTCTCCCGAAGAGCCTGACACCGAAGATATCTTTATCAACCCGCGCCGCATGGCCGGGGCCATGCACGGCGATAAGGTAGCGGCCCGGGTAGAGCGTGTCAAGGAGGGCAACAGGCGCGAGGGACGCATAGTCAGGATAATTACACGTGCGCACTCTACCGTGGTCGGCAGGTTCGAGCGCAGCAAGGGTTACGGTATTGTAATTCCATCGGACGAGCGTTTAATAGACTCCATCATCATACCGCGCGGCGAAGCCAAAGGCGCTAAAGACGGCGAGATAGTAGAGGCCGAGATTTTGCGCTACGGTGAGAAGAACCACGCGCCAACCGGTACTGTAATAGAGATAATAGGCGACCCTGACGACCCTGACGTCGAGTCCACCGTGATTCTGAAGAAGTTCGGCCTTACGGCAGAATTTCCGGCCCCGGTAGTAGCCGAGGCAGAGGGCGTGGCCTCGGAGGTATCCGAAGCCGATACAGCCGGAAGGGTCGATCTTCGCGGTAAAAAGCTCTTTACCATAGACGGCGAGACGGCGCGCGATTTCGATGACGCGGTCGGCATAGAGCGGACAGAGGGCGGCGGCCACAGGCTCTACGTCTCTATAGCCGACGTAAGTTTCTATGTGCCCGAAGGCGGCAGGATAGATGCCGAGGCGTATGCGCGCTCCACGAGTGTCTACTTCCCCGACAGGTGCATACCGATGCTGCCCGAAGCACTCTCAAACGGAATCTGCTCGTTAAACCCGGGCGTTGACCGTCTTGCCATGACTGCCGAGCTTGAGTTCGACTCTTCGGGGGTGATGAGGGGCAAGCGCTTTTACGAGAGCGTGATCAAGAGCGCTGAGCGGCTGACCTACACCAACGTAGCAGCTATTCTGGTCGATAAAGAGCCGGAACTCCTTGAGCGGTATGCGGAGATCTTAACGGACTTAAGAGAGATGGAGGGGCTTGCCGAGTCCCTCAGGGCCAAAAGGTCGGAAAGCGGCAGCCTCGTCTTCGACCTCCCGGAGCCGCAGATAATAATAGATATGGAGGGGCGCGTTGAGGATATAGTTAGAAGCGAGCGCAACGTTGCCCACAGGCTCATAGAGGAGTTCATGCTTGCCGCCAACAGGGCTGTTGCCCTAACCTTCTCTTCGCGCGAGCTTCCGGCCCTCTACCGCGTGCATGACGAGCCGGACGCTGCAAAGGTAGAGGTCTTCAACGAGTTTATTCATGGTTTCGGCCTGTCGATGAAAATAAGCGGAAAACAGGGCGGTGGGCCGAAGGCCTTTCAGTCGGTCTTGAGGGCTGTCGACAATAAACCGGAAGAGAAGCTCATCAACCATGTGCTCTTGAGGTCGATGAAACAGGCGGTATACTCGGTCGACAATACAGGCCACTTCGGTCTCGCTTTTACGGACTATACTCACTTTACTTCTCCGATACGGCGGTACCCGGACCTTGTGATCCACCGGCTCTTAAAAGCCTTTGTCCGGAAGAAGTATGACGGCAGGCTCAAGGAGCGGATGGAGAGCACGCTGCCCGACGTAGCGGTGCATACATCTACGGTGGAGCGCAAGGCGATGGAGGCGGAGCGCGAGATCTCGGACCTGAAGAAGGCCCAGTTCATGCGCGACAAGATCGGGCTCGACTATAAGGGCCTCGTCTCCGGCGTTACGAGCTTCGGCCTCTTTGTCGAGCTCGACGAGTACTTTGTGGAGTGCCTCGTTCATGTCTCTAGCCTCGACGACTACTATGTCTTCGACGCAATGAGGCATACGCTTACGGGCGAGCATACCAAGGAGTGTTTCAGGCTCTGCGACCCTGTTACCGTAACTATCGAGTCCGTCGATCTGGAGCGCAGGCGTATCGGCGCGGTGCTGACTCCTACGGATGAAGAGGGCGGCAGGAGGAATAAGGCAGCCAAGAGGCCGGCGTACAAGAAGGGTGAGAGCCCGAAGGCGTCTGGCAAGAAAGAGCCGGGCAAAAAGCCCAAAGAGGAACAAGAGAGAGACAAAAAGTCCGGCGCAAAGGTGCCGTTCTGGGTAGGCGCAAAGAAGGCGGCAAAGGCCGGCAAGGGCAAAGGCAATAAAAAATCGGTTGGCAAGGGCAAGGCAAAGGCTAAGAAAAAGTAGTCTGCTGCGCGCAGGGCGAATTTTTTAAACCACACTGTTCAGGCATACTTATTAATAGTGCCAATGCGAGAGAGTAATAATTGATAACTAAGATATATGTACTTAATAAAAACACCGAGGGTGTGTGAAGGTTTTAAGAGGGGTTGGGGGATATAAAGACGCGGCTCCCGTAGTTACGCTCGGAAACTTTGATGGACTTCATGTGGGCCACTGCAGCGTTCTTGAGCGGCTCGTGAAGCGGGCCCGTTCACTCGGTTGCCCTTCGGTCCTCTACACGTTCGACCCTCACCCGTTAACGGTTGTCGCGCCGAAGAAGAGCCCGCGCCTGATTGTCGATATAGAGGACAAGAAGGGGTTGATAGAGGCGGCTTCCATAGATTGTCTGGTTCTGGCCCGTTTTACATTAACCTTTGCCGCAAAGCACCCCAGGGAGTTTGTGGAGACTGTGCTGGTTCAGGGGCTCGGGGCGAGGGAGGTTTGGGTGGGGCGCAACTACTCTTTTGGTCGCGGCAGGGCCGGTGGGGCCGAGTCGTTGAAAGAGTTTGGCGACGAGTACGGTTTTAAGGTTGTTGTCATCACCGAGAAGAGGCGAAATAACGGGATCGTAAGCAGTTCGAGAATAAGGTCTCTGGTTGAAGCCGGTGACGTGCGTCCTGCGATAAAACTGCTTGGCCGTCCGTACTCGATAAAGGGCAATGTCGTCAGGGGGCGCGAGATTGGCAAGGAGGTCGGTTTTCCGACCGCCAACCTTAAGGTAAAGAGCGAGCTGCTGCCCGCCAGTGGCGTCTATGCGGCAAGGGTTTCGCTCGGCGCGCATGCTTACACCAAAGAGTCGGCCAAAGAGAAAAAAGAGAGATTGAAAAGCGAGATAGACGCGGTCGTAAATATAGGTAATGCCCCGACCTTCGGCAGGAGAGAGAAGGTCGTTGAGGTTCACCTGGTAGGGTTTGACAAAAAGATCTACGGTCGCAGGATGAGAGTTTCATTTCTGGCAAAATTGCGAGACGAGGTCTGCTTCGGCTCCAAAGAGGAACTCGCAGTACAGATAGCAAAAGATCTGAAGAGGGCGAAGCGCTATTTTACCTGACACAGAGAGCCGCACACTTTTTTTATTGAGGACCTTTAGATGATAATAACCGGAAGAACACGTTTAATCGGAATCTTCGGCAACCCCGTTCACCACTCGCTTTCGCCGGTAATACAGAATGCGGCCCTGGAGACGGCGGGGCTCGATTACGTCTACGTGCCGTTTCGCGTGCAGCCGGGCGAAGACCTTAAGAGCGCGGTAGAGGCGGTCAGGGTTCTTAACCTGCGAGGCGTTAACGTTACCATACCGCATAAGGTAGAGGTGATGCAGTACTTGGATGAAATCGACCCCCATGCCCGTGCGGTCGGCGCGGTAAATACGATTGTAAACGAAGATGGAGAGCTTAAGGGTTACAATACCGACGGTCTCGGTTACTTGAGCAGCCTTGTAGAGAGTACCGGTTTTGATGTAAAGGGCAAGAGGGTGATTATGGCCGGGGCCGGGGGCGCTGCGCGCTCTATCTTTTACGCCCTGCTCTCAGAGGGGCCAGCTTCACTCGTAATTGCCAACAGAAGCCGTGATAAGGCTGCTGCCTTGATAGAGGAGTTTTCAGACGAGTTTGCCGGGGTGGAGATAAGCGCCACTTCGCTCGATGCCGATTTTCTTGCAAAAGGCGCGGAGGGGGCCGACCTTCTGGTAAATACGACGTCGCTCGGAATGGGCTCCAACCCTCCGCTCGATATTGTTTTAGACGGCCTCAATGCCGGCGCCGTGGTCTCAGATATCGTCTATAGTCCGCTAGAGACTCCGCTTCTTGCCAGTGCGCTCGCAGCAGGTTTTGCGATTCATGACGGGCTCAGTATGCTGACCGCTCAGGGCGCAGTCGGTTTCGAGCTCTGGACAGGTACGAAAGCGCCTGTAGGTATTATGAGAGAGGCGGCAATGGCCCTGCTTGGTATAAAGAAATGACGACAGTTTTTGTGGCCGACGCGCATTTGAGCGGGCGAAAAGACCCGAATCAGGCGAGCCTCGTACGCTTTGTCGACGGCCTTACAGGGGTAGATACCTTTATAGTGCTCGGCGATCTTTTCGATTACTGGGTCGGTTACAATAAGGTGGTCTATAAGGAGTTCGCTCCTCTGCTCGACAGCTTTAAAAGACTCGTTGAGCGGGGCACGAAGATGGTCTACATAGAGGGCAACCACGATTTTTTGATGGGGGATTTCTTTACCGAAACGCTCGGAGCGAGCGTCTATGACGAGAGCTGCATACTCGACACAGAGGGCATGCATATCTATCTGGCGCACGGCGATACCGTAAAGATGACGGCCGGTTACATACGGTGGCGTAAGTTCGCGCGCGGGCCGTATGCCCGTCTTCTTACGTTGGTACTCGGATCGAGGGGCGCATGGTGGCTCGCCCGCCGGATAAGCGCGAACAGCCGGGCAAAGCAGATGAGTAAGTACGCGGCCGGCTCGGCGCTCGATATGAGGCTCAGGGAGGCTGCCAAGTGGAAGATAGACGAAACCGGCGTAGACGCCGTGGTAATGGGCCACTCCCACAGCCCCGGAGTCTACGATGTGCTGGCCCGTGGCCTTCGCGCGGTTTATGCAAACCCGGGAGCCTGGATCGATAACGGCAGTTACCTCACCTACTCTTACGGCGAGTTCAAGGTAAAAGAGTTCGGCTCGGAAGAGTCCGCCACTTAAGCGGCTTATGCCGGGTGCGTAAATTACTGCTATACTGCTATTTTACCGTCCGCGGCGGGGGCATTATTGAGTGCACTATAACGAAGTCCGCAAGCTCTTTTTTTGGGGAGATTACCATGCGTTGTTACTATATAGGACAGTTCGAGGCGAATGTCGATGACGAGCCGTTTATCACATGGGCCTGTTTTCACCCGAAGAGCAAGACCACGGTTGAGATACCGGTAGACTGCCCCGTGGAGTTCGGCAACCCGTGCCTCTTTGAGGGCGGCCCGTTCGAAGAAGCCGACAGCGCCTCGGAGGGTGAGGGTTCCGGCGGCACGGGCGAGTAGAGCGCTTTCTTGCGGCTATCTACTATCAAAAAGAGGGATGTAGATGGGACAGGTTGTAGAGCGGAAAGTAAATGACTGGGACGATTTTGAGTCCAAGTTAAAAGAGATATCTTCTAGACGTAATGAGTTGAAAAAAAGCTCTTACTGTTCTCCGTTACTCTTTCGCGGGCAGAAAGAGGCCAGGTGGAAGTTAGAAACCACACTGGAAAGGTACGTTGATGGTCATATGTTGCTGGAAAATTATTATCGCGCTATACTCGTTGCCAAGCCGCAATTAGAGCCTTTTACAGGCCAGATATGGGATATTCCTTTGTGGAAAAAGTATCTAGATTGGTTGTATAATTTTGATGTGTCGAATGTGTTCGAGTTTGATAAGTTGCCAGCAATCGAATATATGGTTTACTTGAGGCATCATGGATTTCCTTCACCTCTATTGGATTGGACAAGATCGCCCTATGTAGCGGCTTTTTTTGCTTTTGATGGTATTGCAGGTAAAGAAGCTGAAGGTGATGTGGCGATATATGCCTGCTTGGAATGGGCTGGTGCTGGAAAATCTACATCAAGCAACTACCCGGTTATGGGTTCACCAAAACCTCGTATTAAAACGCACCCACGTCATTATCTCCAGCAGAGTGATTATACTATTTGCATAACAAAACAAGAGCATGAGGTTTCTTATGCGAGCCATGAGGTTATATTTAGTGATGGTGAAAAAGAACAAGATCTAATATGGAAACTTGTTATCCCTAAAGAACAACGACTAGTATTTATGGATAAATTGGATTCGATGAACATCAATGCCTACTCTCTCTATGGCTCGGAGGAAAGCCTGATGAGCACGATAGCTTTGCGTGAATTAAAACTTAGTCAAATGCGTGCGGGCTTCCATATTCCATAATGTTTTTCTTAAGTTGATTAGTTACTTAAAGAGACTTTCCCGCTTGCTTGATATTTCAGGAAAATGGTATATACTCTACTATATAGTTATATTTAAAAGAATAATCGCAGTCCGTCGATCGCTAAGGCGGTCGATTAAATAACCGCTAAAATTTATTGGAAAGGTTTGTAAACATGATTTCGACCGAAGCTGCCAAAGAGCTCAATTTTCACCTCAATGCCGAACTCTACTCCTCTTACTTATATCTTTCGATGTCGGCCTACGCGTCCCACAAGGGCTGGAAAGGGGCTGCAAACTGGCTCTACGTGCAGGCGCAGGAAGAGATTATACATGTGCAGAAGGTGTATGCCTATATAGAGGATCAGGACGCGCGGGTTATTCTCGAAGCGATAGAGAAACCGGAGAGCGATTTTGGCGGCATGCTCGAACTCTTCGAGGCGGTTCTGGAGCACGAGCGGCATGTAACCGCCCGCATAAGAGAGCTTATGACGCATGCGCTCGCAGAGAACGATCACGCCACCGAGACCTTTTTGCAGTGGTTCGTAACCGAGCAAACCGAAGAAGAGAAGACCTGCAAAGAGGTTATAGACAGGCTCAAGCTTGCGGGAGATACGGGCCTCGCTATCTTCATGGTCGATAATGAGCTCGGCGCAAGGGTTCTGCCTGCGGTCACCGTATAGAGTAATTCGTAAAACTTTGTCGATAATCTTAAAAGGCCCTCATGTTAAATAACATGAGGGCCTTTTTTATGTGAAACGGCATCTGTTTTGTCTATTCCGAATATCCCTCGAACTTTTCGGGCAGCACCTTGGTGCCTGCCATGCGGTCGCCGAGGCGTACACCATTATTGTAGATCAGGAGCATCTCTACGGCGATCAAGCTTATCCATGCCAGGCAGGCGAGCACGAGGCCGAAGTACGGCAGAAGGCGCATAGCGAGGTAGAAGGCGATCAGGGCTGCGAAGAACGAGTTACGGATAATGGAGCTCTTTAAGTCGCAGAGCGTTCTCTCGTCTTCGGCAGCTACTACCCGGAGCCCGACGACCCTCTTGCCGATGCTGTGTCCCCCGGAGAGACCGTCGGAGATGAGGATATAGAGCGCGGCTGAAATGGGTCCGACCGCGCCGGGCAGGTAGAAGAGGGCGCCGGAGATGAGCAGGTCTATCAGTTTGGCTATGGAGCGCTCAAGCAGGAAGTAACCGCCGAGGCTCGGTTCGCCTACGCCGACAACACCACCCTCATCCAGACCCAGACTCTCTTCTGCCGCCATAAGCCCCTCTTTCGCGCCCGTTTAGAGTGCGCCCTTACTCGTCGCCGCTCCCCTCTTTGGTAAAGAGGATGAAGGCCATTGCTGGCCTCTTGGATGAGTCCTTCATCGCGAACTGCATACCGTCGAGGTTCCAGCCCTCTTTAACGGTAGAGTTTATTACAGTCTCAATCTCTTCGTCGGTTACCGTCGACAACTCCGTGACCTTATACAAAAGCATCTAATCCCTCTTCAGATATGACCTGAGCGTACTCTTTGCGCAGTGGTCGCTTTGCAAGGCGCGAAACTTTACTTACTTTATACCGCTTTGCCAGACAGCGCGACCAATAAAAAACGGCCCCATCTCTTGAATATACGTAGAGGTCTGCTTTGTTTTGCGCATAGTCTCGACGAGAATCGAAAGAGGAGTAAGCTCGGCGCCGATAAGGGCTATAACGAAGTCGTTATCGTTCTTGTCTATTCCCGGGCAGAGCAGGCGTATATCGTGACCGAGGTCGGCGCTGCCGAAGGCGCGCCCTATTATGCCGTGCTCCATAAGTATCTCGCCCTGCGTCTTGCGGTCTAAAAGCGCGAACTCTCCTTTGCGTCTTAGCGGGTACCAGACAGCCCATTTCCACTTGTCGTTCATGGCGGTGCGGCGCGGTTTGCGCAGAAGCCAGTCCTCAAGGTCGGGTTCGTGCCCAATGGCGTAGGTGCGCCCCATCATCGTATACTCCGGCAGGTGGGTCAGGTTGTTGAACTTTTTCGAGTTCAGCAGGTCGCGCAGCGTATCGGTAAAGAACTCCGGCGTTTCGGTCATGGTCAGGAGCCCGAAGCCTTTTGGGTCGTTTGCGTTGGCGTAGATTACGGCCTCTATGCCGCTCTTCTCGAATAGCTCTATTATCGGCTTTAGATCGTTGCAGCCGGTATATACCTGCAGGTGCACATAGAGCCTGTTGTCGAGACTCTGGGGCTCGCCGTCCTTAACGGCTCCCTTCTCGGACGTGTCTGTAATGGTCTCCATATTTATCCCGGCTACTACTGTCGGCATGCCGCCGGTCTTCGGTATACCTGCGGGATGACCGCCGCCGGTTTTAGGTATGCCTGCCGGGTGTCCTCCAGTCTTAGGTATTCCTGCCGGATGGCCGCCAGTTTTCGGAATGCCCGCAGGGTGGCCGCCGCCCCCTTTATCGTCATTTTCGTTCTCGCTCATAAGTAACTCTTCCTTTGGTAAATTTGTACGGCCTGCTCTTCGGTATCAACCGAAAAGAGTGGGCCGGAAAACCTGTAGACCTTCAATAGATTAGGCCCTTGCATGCATTAGACCCAATGGGTTTGTCTCCACAGTAAAAGTAGCGGGAGAGAACCCGTTGGGTCTAAGTATTTATATCTTTTCTATTATACATGCAAAACAGGCGGTCTGCTTGATTCGGACCTTTTTATTTTGCATTTATCTTTACTATTCGCTCGTTGAAGAGGCCTCGGCCGCTTCTCTCGCCTTCTTGGCGTCGCGTGCGTTTTTGGCCGATTCCGGGGGCTGGTAGGTGCAAAACGGCTCCTCTTCCATGTAATCCTCGGTAAAGGCGAAGGCTCGCGCCCTGCACCCTCCGCAGACGCTCCTGTACTCGCAGTATCCGCACCGGCCTTCGTAGTCGTCCCATGCGCGCATCTCCTTAAAGACGCTCGAGTTGTCCCAGATATGGTTGAACGGCTCTTTGCGTATATCGCCGCATTCGGTGTCGAGAAAGCCGCATATCTGGACCTTGCCCGTGTTCGATACGAAAGCGAAACTCTGGCCTCCCATGCAGCCCTTGCTCATAGCGTCCATGCCGTGGGTCTCGGGGGTTACCTTAATGCCTTTCTCTTTTTCTTGCTGACGGAAGATCCTGTAGTAGTGGGGCGCGCAGGTCGGCTTGAACTGGATCGGAACCTTGTCCCTCATTTCGTAGAACCATGTAAGGCTCTTTTCGTAATCTTCAGGGCTTATTTCCTGATCCTTTAGCTCTGCGCCTCTTCCGGTCGGAACGAGCAGGAATGGGTGATGCGCTTTTGCGCCGAGGCTGATAACGAGGTCTAGAATCGCCGGAAGGTCGGCGAGGTTATGTTTAGTTATGGTGGTGTTGACCTGAAAATCGAGACCGAGTTTGTTGACGTTCTCTATGGCTGTCATTACGCTGGCAAAAGCGCCCTTGACGCGGCGGAAGTTGTCGTGGCTTTCCGCATCTTTACCGTCTATAGAGAAGCTGACGCGCTGAATGCCGGAGTCGATCATCTTCTGCACGGTCTCCTCCGTTACTAGGAAACCGCAAGGGGCCATAACCATGCGAAGGCCGAGTTTTGTGCCGTATGCCGCTATGTCCCATATGTCGTCGCGCAGCATCGGCTCTCCTCCGGTCATGATCATGATCGGGTTTGAAAATGATGCGACGTTGTCGAGGAAGTCGTAACATTCCTGAGTCGTCAGCTCGTTAGGATACGGGCCGAAGCGCGCTGCGGCCCGGCAATGGATGCAATCGAGGTTACACGAGCGCGTAAGCTCCCATGCTATCAGTCTCGGAGACCAGACCTTGGCGCCCGGTTTGCCGTGTTTCGCTTCGGTGTCGTCCTGGGGGTGTATGCCTGCTCCGTGGCCGTGTCCTGCGCCTCCGGGGTGGCCTCCTGTCATCGGTATGCCGGCCGGGTGTCCGCCGCCGCCGTTTCCTCCTGGTGTATTTCCGCCCATATTAAACTCTCCTTTTCTTATTGTAATCTCTTGTTCTTATTATGACCTATTGATCCAGCCGAGCTGCTAAAAAGCGGCGTCAATTCCCTGGTCTCTTTCTAAAACAGTGCTGCTGTTACGGGGTTACTTGCCGAGCACACGCGCGGCCTCTTTAGCGAAGTAGGTGATTATGATGTCTGCGCCCGCTCTCTTTATGGAGACCAGCGACTCCATCATCGATCTCTCTCCGTCCATCCAGCCTTTCGCCTCTGCTGCTTTTAACATCGAGAACTCGCCGGAAACGTTGTACGCGGCGGTCGGGTACTCGAACTGTTCTTTGATCCGGCGTATTATGTCGAGGTACGGCAGCGCCGGTTTAACCATCACTATGTCTGCGCCCTCCTCTATGTCGAGCGCTACCTCGCGCATCGCTTCGTTCGTGTTGCCGGGATCCATCTGGTAGGTGCGCCGGTCGCCGAACTGGGGCACCGACTCTGCAGCGTCGCGGAACGGGCCGTAAAAGGCCGAAGAGTACTTTGCCGCGTAACTCATTAGCGGTATCTCGCCGAATCCGTTAGAATCTAGCGCGGTCCGTATGGCCCCCACCCTGCCGTCCATCATGTCGGACGGCGCCACGAGATCGGCGCCGGCTTCGGCATGGCTAAGGGCCTCTTTTGCCAGAAGCTCGAGCGTAGAGTCGTTATCGACGTCGTTATTCTTTATTATTCCGCAGTGGCCGTGGGAGGTGTACTCGCACATGCAGACGTCTGTCATAACTAAAAGGTCGGGCGTAGCGTCCTTTATCGCCTTTATCGCCGACTGGACCGGCCCGTCTGCGTCGAAGGCGCTCGAACCTGTCTCGTCCTTGTGCTCCGGTATGCCGAAGAGGATAACGCCGGGAATGTCAAGCGCGGCGATCTCTTTTGCTTCGGCGCCGAGCTTGTCTACCGAGAGCTGGTAGTGGCCGGGCATCGACTTTATCTCTTTCTTTTTGTTCTTGCCGTAAGTTATGAAGAGCGGCAGGATGAGGTCGTCGGTAGCAAGCGTGGTCTCGCGAACCAGCCTTCTCATCGTCTCTGAGTTACGGAGTCTGCGCGGCCTGTATGTCGGAAAATTCATCTTCCCTGCTTTCTCTTAATAGTTAGAAGAAGCGCTTACTTCTTTTTCGAATAGTACTTTTCCATGGCCGCGGTGAGTCCCGGTATTGTGTACTCTTTAGCCGTAATACCGACCTTAAAGCCGAGCTCTTTAGCCGTTGACGCCGTAACAGGACCTATGCAGGCCACGAGCGATCCTTTAAGAAGTTCCGCTGCCTCGCCAGACCTGAACATCGCGGCAAAGTTGGTTACCGTCGAGGAGGAGGTGAAGGTAACGGCGTCGATTTCACCCGACTCAAACCGCTTGCGAACCTCTGCTACACCCGAGTGCGGCCTTACGGTCTTGTAGACCGGCACCACGTCTATGGAGCCACCGAGCCTACTAATCTCTATCGGCAGAATTTCGCGCGCCTTCAATGCTCTCGGCAAAAGAAATCTTTTTCCCTTGATGCCACGTTTTCCAAATGCCTCGAGCACCCCTTCTGCAATGAACTTTTTAGGTACGAGGTCAACGCCAATTCCAAGTTCCTTTACCGCTGTTGCCGTTTGCGGACCGATGGCGCAGAGTTTGACCCCTTTTAGCTCTCGAACATCCAGACCGAGCTGTTTCAGGCGCCTAATAAAGTATTTTACACCATTGACGCTTGTAAAGATAGCCCAGTCGTAGGTCGAAAGACTCTTGATCGCAGCGTCGCATTCTTTCCAGCTCGGCGGGGCAACCGTCTTTATGGTCGGAAAGTTAACAGGTTCCGCACCCCTGTTCTCAAGCCGCGCGGTGAAGGAGCCGGCCTGGTCGGCGGTTCTCGTCACGAGCACGCGTCTGCCGAAGAGCGGGCGGGACTCGAACCAGTCGAGCTTCTCTTTCAATTTTACGACCTCTCCGACCACTATTACCATCGGCGGCAGCATTCCGGCCTCTTTAGAAAGTGTAACCATCTCGCCAAGTCTTCCGGTTACGCTCTGCTGCCGGGTCATCGTGCCCCAGCGTACAAGGGCCACCGGGGTGTCGGGGTCCCAGCCGTTTGCGAGCAGCTTCTTTCTTATGAGTGGAAGGTTCTTCCAGCCCATCAGGAAGACGAGCGTGCCGCGCCCTGTGCTTAAGCGGTCCCAGGCGATATTGGTACGTTCCTTTATGGGATCTTCCTGGCCGGTAATAAAGGTTACCGCGCTTGAAAACTCGCGGTGCGTTAGCGGAATACCCGCGAATGCCGGAGCCGCTATCGCAGAGGTGACTCCGGGGATTATCTCGAAGTCTAGCCCCGCGTCCGTGATCTGCTCGGCCTCTTCCGCGCCCCTGCCGAAGATAAAGGGGTCTCCGCCCTTCAGGCGCGCAACCGTCTTGCCGCTACGCGCTTTTTTAATAATTAGAGCGGTAATCTCCTTCTGGGTAATAATATTGGTAGCGCCCTTCTTACCTACGTAGATCCGCTCGGCATTGGCGCTCGCGTGGTCGAGAAGGCGCGAGTTGGCGAGAAAGTCGTAGATTATGCAGTCCGCGTTTTTTATCGCCTCAACGCCCTTTATCGTAATCAGCGCCGGGTCTCCGGGGCCTGCGCCTATAAGAAATACTGTGCCCTTTGCCATAAAGTTCGGTCTTCCTCCAAGCTGTCTTGGCTGTTACGGGGTTGTAGGCGCGTAAACATTAAGAGGGTTTACCCTTAAAAGTTTACACAACAGAGATTAATAAAATTCTAGTTGAAGATTAGAAAAACTTAATTTTTCCGGGTAGTCCGGGATTATAACAGAAAAGGTACGTGCTTGGCAAACCGTTAGAGCAAGAGCGCTTACGGCCTCTTTTTACTCTTCACCTATCCGTCCGCCAGACCTTCTGCAATGACAGTGTCGAGTACCGAGAGCATGGAGCCGTGATATAGGGGGTAGTCGATGATTCCGGTTGAGGTGCCAACAATATCAAGCGCTTTATTCATGTAGTCGTTTGCTAATTTAGAGGTCTCTTCATCTTCTTTCAGCAGGAGTGAAAGGGAGAGAAGGAAGCTGGCCGTTGCCGCGTTGCCTGACGGAAGGTCGTTGTCGAAGAGGTCGCGTACGCGTACGAAGAGGTGCCCCGAGTCTGTTGCCGAGTCGAAGAAGTGGCCGGATTTTTCATCGTAGAAGAGCTCTATCAACTCTGTTGCGAGCCTCTCGGCTTCACTTAGCCACCGGCTCTTGTTCCCATGCTTTACTTGTGTCACGCTGTCGAGGGCGAGAAGGGCCGAACCGAGGAGCGCGTAATCCTCCAGCCCGGCTTTTGCCTCAGACATTTCACCAAGGTAGTACCTTCTGAGCCTTCCGTTTTCGTCTCGTAGCGAGGTAAGCAGAAAGTCCGCACACCGTATTGCGGTCTCAAGCAGGTCCTTTCTTTTGAGCACGGTTGAGGCGGTTGCAAAGGCTTCTATTGCAAGGGCGTTCCATGCAACGATAATCTTGGAGTCGGTTGAGGGGCGTGTCCGCTCTTTTCTCGCTTTGAGCAGCGGGGCATGCAGAGCGGCGATTTCGGGGTTCACTGTTTCGTCCGGCCCCTTATTGATTGCGCGCAGCGTATTGGCCCCTTCGAAGTTGCCATGTTCGGTAATTGAGTAGTAGTTGGTAAACTTCTGTGCATCTTCTGCTTCGAGAACTTCGCGTACCTCGTCGGGAGTCCAGACGTAATAAGTGCCCTCGGCGCCGTCGGAGTCCGCGTCTTCTGCCGAGTAGAAACCGCCTTCGGGCGAGAGCATATCCCTTACCAGGTACTCGGCGCTGTTATTTACCGCATATGCGTAAAGCTCTATGCCGGTGGTTTCGTAAGCGAGAGCGTAGAGCCCGATAAGCTGGGTATTGTCGTAGAGCATTTTTTCAAAATGCGGCACCCCCCACTCGGTGTCGACCGTATAGCGGTGAAAACCTCCTCCGATCGCATCGTAGAGCCCGCGCGAGGCCATTGCCGAGAGGCTTTTCGTGACCATGCCGAGTGTTTTGTCTGTGCCGGAACCTGTTCTGTTACGATGTTTGAGAAGGAACTTGAGAAAGTGGGTGTGGGGAAACTTCATGCCGCCCCCGAATCCGCCGTTTAGCGCGTCATGGTGCTCGGCCCCGGATGCGATGGCGTTCTCTATAATCGCTTTCGAGAGGCGTATTTTTGTGTTGTCGTGAGGAGCGAGCAGCGCGTCAGTGATCTGCCCCGTAACCAGTTCGAGACCTTCCTTATTCTCGTTATAGGCTGTAATGACGGTTGCGAGCACGTTTTTGAATGACGGCATTCCGTGGCTCGAAACGGGCGGAAAGTAGGTGCCTCCGTAAAAGGGTACGCCGTCCGGGGTGGCGAAGACGGTAAGAGGCCAGCCGCCGTGGCCCGTAAGAGTCTGAATTGCCTTCATATATAAAGAGTCTATGTCGGGCCGTTCTTCCCGGTCTACCTTTATGTTGACAAAGTGCTCATTCATTATGGCGGCGGTTTCGTTCTCTTCGAACGACTCTTTTGCCATTACGTGGCACCAGTGGCAGGTTGAGTAACCGATAGAAATGAGTAGCGGTTTACCCTCCTTTTTTGCTCTCTCTGTCGCTTCTATCGACCAGGCGTACCAGTCGACCGGGTTCTTAGCGTGTTGCTTAAGATATGGACTTTTTTCGTCCTTCAGGCGGTTCATTCGTTATTATTCGTCTCTTTATACTTTTGTCTATTTTAACGGGTCTGAGCCGTTTTCGATTATTAAACACCTTTTTTTATGTACCCCCCACCCGATTGCAGGTGGGGGGGGAGGGGGGATAGGCAGAAAATATTTGATGTGAAAATCCTGCCTAATTAAAGTTTATAGTAAAAACACGAAAGCGCAACAGAGGCCCGAATCTTTTTTTATATTCACGTTTTTCGGTTATAATAAGGGTATAGACGGTATAGGAGTTAAGGTATCTATATGGAGGTTTTTTCGCGATGAAGAGGGTTCTTGTGCCGCTTGCGCCCGGCTTTGAAGAGATCGAGGCGCTGGCGGTAGTCGATATATTGAGGCGTGCGGGCGCAACGGTGGTGCTGGCAGGCACAGTCGATGGTGAGATTGAGGGAAGAAGCTCCATAAAGGTCGTACCCGATGCCCTGCTCGAAACCGTAATGGAAGATGAGTTCGATATGATTGTTCTGCCGGGCGGGGGCCCCGGAACAGAGAACCTCAAGAGTGACGAACGCGTAGCAAGCGTGGTCAAGAGGTTGAACGTTGAGGGCGGGTACGTAACCGCCATCTGCGCAGCCCCGACGGTGTTGAACGCAATCGGTCTGATCGACGGGCGAAGGGTAACGTGCCACCCGTCGGTTGTTGGGCAGCTCGGCAGTGCAAAGTATGTAGACGAGCGGGTTGTCGTTGACGGTACGGTAGTTACGAGCCAGGGGCCGGGCACGGCGATTGAGTTTGCCTATGCTCTCGTTGAGGCCCTGTACGGGGCCGAGAAGGTAACTGAGCTTAATAGCGTGGTGCTGGTGCGGTTATAGCGATAAGCAGGCTGAGCAAAACAGGCTGAAAAAGAAGACTGAATAATTATGAAGGGGGCGGCATGACCGATAAGCGGATGATAAGGGACTGGGACCGGTTTTATAAAGAGACAGAGGTAGAGGGCATGGCGTGGTTTCACGACAGCATAGACCCGGACCTCGAAGAGGCGCTCGATAGACTCGGCGTAACGGGTGGAAGGGCGCTCGACGTCGGCACCGGGCCAGGTACTCAGGCGGTAGCCATGGCAGAGCGGGGTCTCAGCGTAACGGCGACCGATCTTTCAGAGAGCGCGGTGCAGAAGGCGCACCTTAGGGCAACGGACTCAGGCGTTGAGATAGACTTCCGTGTAGACAATATCCTTTCGAGCACGCTTGGCGAGTTTTATGATTTAATCTTCGACCGGGGCTGCTTCCACGGTATAGACCCAGACAAGAGAGAAGAGTATATAGAGAGGGTCATTGCGCTGCTCTCTCCGGACGGCCTGCTATTTTTAAAGTGTTTCAGCGACCTGGAGCCGAGGCAGGAGGGGCCGTTCCATTTCAGCCCGGACGATATAAAGCGGTACTTCGGTAAAGAGTTCACAATCGTCTCTATCAAGCAGACCGTCTACCACGGTACGCTCGAACCGTTGCCCAAGGCGCTCTTCTGCGTGCTTAGAAGAAAGTAATTAGTAGTAGGGGCCGGTCTGGTCGCCTGTTCGGGCGGCTAAAGCGGACTCCGGAAGTGTTGAGTTTTGAATTTATCCTGTCCGCGTGACTGAAGGAGATGGGTTTTGAGGGCACACCTGCAAATACGCACTTTTAGAGTGGTCTAATAATTGATGATTCCCAATAGAAACATGGAACAGTAATACCAGATCGATCAACTTTTAAAAAAGATCCATAGTAAAGGTCTTTTTCGTATCATCGCCCCAGCCATCCCATAAGAAAGCCTCGTGCTTATCGTCAGCGATCAAGCGGAAAGCATAGCGGACCTGTTCCTCGTAGAACTCGCAAAAGGCTCCGGTCTGCTCCATACCCCCATTCATCTCACAGGCTTCTGCCGGGCAAGGTGAACCGCAAAAATGGCGAATAGCACAACGACTGCATGGCTCCACATCTTCCACCTTTCTGTCCGTCACCCGTGAGAAAGGACGGCTTGTAAGTACCTTTTCGACACTGTCCTTGAAGAGGTTGCCGCCTTTGAACTGCGACAGCCCGATGAACTCGCTACAGGGGAAGAGGTCTCCGTTTGGCGTGAGAGCGAAAAAGCACCTTCCGCCGCCGCAGGGTGAAATGTCGCACATAAGTCGCCGTGCCGTAGGGGCTATGATTGCCAGTAGTATATTTGCGAAATTGCCCACCGGTAATTTCCTTCCAGTTTCCAGGTAAAGCTCATAAGTACGCTCTAGTGCAGCCATAAAGTACTTAAACGCATTGGCATCGTTCGGTTTAACTTCCAGTGAAGACGGCAGCGTGCACCGCACAATGTTCATCAGGCAAGTAGGCACCTCTTTCTGGTGCAAGAAGTTAACGAGCTTTGTGAGGTGGCGCATGTTTTTGTTGGTAATGGTACAGATGACGCTCCAGCCGTTATAGCCTCTCAGGCGCTCCATCGCTTCAATGACTTTAGTGTGTACGCCCTGACCATCCCAGTTAATACGCGTACGATCAGAAATAGCCGCATCTGAAGCATCAAGCGATATGCCTATGCTGACATTTTGGCTTTTTAGAAAATCCACCGCAGAGTCATCAAGGAGTGTGGCGTTGGTCTGGATACCGAAACGAAAATCCTCTGAGTACTGCTCTATACCGGCAAAGACGGCGTCCCTGTTGAGCATGGGCTCGGCACCATGGAAAATGATCTGAGGTAGAGTGTCCTTTGGCAGAGTACGTTTAAAGTAGTCCTTAAGCAGACCGAGAGCTTTAATAAGCCTTTTCTCGGACATGTGCTCTCCGTCGTGTCTCATCTTTTGTGGAATATAACAGTACGGGCAGTCGAGGTTGCACTTCTCCGTCGGATTGAAATAAACGGCCGAAGGTTTAAGACCGAACCGAAGCATATCCATCTCTTCGGTAAAAACACCGGCCTTCTTCTTATATGCCTTAAAGAGCTTGCCTTCGGTTAAGACTGAAGAGAGTTTTTCGTGTTTTACCAGCGACCAGAATGCCGTATCAGGTTCGATTAAGGCGATGTATTCCGGGTGCCCGATGTCTATCGGCATAAATGTTGAACCATTGCCTGTATTGATATAACTGCCGCTTGAGGCACATGTTCCGTTGTCCTTTCGGGTTTGCCGCTTCGTGGTCATTATTTTATCTTTTTATCCATAAGGATGTAGTGGGACAGCCCAGTTCCTTTGGCGTCACAGGACTTGCGATGTGCGATCACATCCTTTTTTGTTTTATTCTTTTTCGTAATCTTTATATTCTCTTTTTGCATACCCTTCATAACTACTGCCTCCTAGTTAGTACATCATGCAATGTTACCACATCAATAAAAAAAGGGTTTCGACGGACGCATACGCGTCCATCGAAACCCTTTACCATTAAGTTTCAAATCATTAATTCTATCAGCAGGTCTTCTGGCTCTCGGGTCATAAGTTCCTCACGGTCTTCCCGCCCTGGTATTCCTGGACAGTGATCGGCTTTCGCCTTTATGAGGAGCCTCACCGATTACAGCGGCGGGACCGCCACGGAATCTAACCGTGTTCCGGATTGCTGATTACAAATACATAATACGGATTGTTCCTAAAAAGTCAAGAATCTATAATGATCCGGCCATTGATTGGTATAAGAAGTCTTGTCTTCTAAGATAGGTCCTCGGAGTGCAGGCTACAGGAAGTAATATTGATTCGTATCGTTGTACCTTCATACTTGAAATTCAAAACATCAGGAAGCCGTGTATGTAGGTCTGTGCCGCCATAAAACTTCTCTACGCCGGGTCTATATGGATAAAGGCCTCTTCGACCTGCGGTATTGTTATAAGGGGTCTGCGTACCTCTTCGCAGATTTCGTGCGAGTCGTGAGTTTCAATCTTGCCGTCCACCTCTATATGGATCTCACCGTGTATTAAGCTTACGACGCAGTGGGCCCTTAGAGTATTGGAGCCCTGAGACCCTCTACCTTTTCGGCTTTCCTCTATATTAGTTCCGTTATCTCGCACTTCTTGACGCTCTTCATAATGCTATCTTCACCAGGCAAGCGTAAAATTTCTGCGTCCGCAGCCCCGGCAAAGATTCGTAAAAACGGCACTACTCCATTTTTCTCGCTTTTCTTGACTACTGTCAATTCTTTCCGAGATAAGTCAGTGTATATTAGATATGTATTAGCAAATAGAAGCATAAACAAAAATCAAATCATCAGGAGGAGTCTTTAATGAGTATGTTCTGTTATCAATGTCAGGAAGCCGCAGGTAATAAAGGGTGCGACAAGGTCGGTGTCTGTGGAAAGAAAGAAGATGTGGCCAACCTTCAGGACCTATTAACGTATCTGCTTAAGGGTATCTCTATATGGACTACCAAGGCAAGAGAACTCGGTGCGACGGACGCAGACATCGACCTCTTTGTTGTCGAAGGTCTCTTTTCGACCGTTACTAACGTAAACTTTGATGAAGCTTGGTTTACCGAACGGATTAATCAAGCCATCAAGATTAGAGGCAACGCTCAAACACTATTTGCCGATGCCTATAAAGAGGCCAACGGTTCGGCCTTTGATATGGTCGTCCACGATGCGGCCACCTGGAGCGGCACCACAAGAGAAGAGTTCTTCGACAAGGCCATCGAGGTCGGTGTTATGAGCGAAGAGAACGAGGACATCCGTTCGCTCAAGGAACTTCTTACCTATGGACTCAAAGGTATCGCAGCATACGTAGACCATGCGCATATACTCGATTATAAGAACGAAAAGATCTTTGCCTTTATCGGTGAAGCGCTTGCCGCTACCACAGTAGCTGACCTCGGAGCCGAAGAGCTTACCGGACTGGTTCTCAAGACCGGCGAGGTCGCTGTCGACGCAATGGAGCTGCTCGACCGTGCGAACACTTCGACATATGGCACTCAAGAGATGACCGAGGTCTTTACCGGTCTTGTTGCTGGTCCCGGCATACTTGTAAGCGGTCACGATCTACGCGACATCAAGGAACTGCTTGTGCAGACCGAAGGCAAGGGCATTAACATCTACACACACAGCGAGATGCTGCCTGCTCATGCGTATGGTGAACTGAAGAAGCACAAACACCTCATTGGCAACTACGGCACGGCCTGGTATAACCAGCATAAGGAGTTCGATAGCTTTAAAGGTGCGGTTCTTATGACGACTAACTGCATCAAGAAACCGAAGGAAAGTTATGCCGAGCGCATATTTACTACCGGACTCGTTGGCTGGCCTGGCGTTGCTCATATTGACGATAGAAAAGAGGGTGAGGCAAAAGACTTTACCGCTGTCATAGAAAAGGCATTAGCACTTGGAAGTATCGTACCTGCTGAGGGAAAGAAACTTATCATCGGTTTTGCCAAGGACCAGCTTATGGCTGTTGCTGACAAGGTGGTCGAGGCCGTAACCAGTGGCGCGATAAAACGATTCGTGGTCATGGGCGGTTGCGACGGGCACTCTAAGGGCAGGGATTATTACACCGAACTCGCCCGTGGGCTACCCAAAGATACGGTTATACTTACCGCAGGTTGTGCGAAGTATCGCTACAACATGCTTGAACTCGGTGAGATCGACGGCATACCAAGAGTACTCGATGCCGGTCAATGTAACGACTCTTATTCACTCGCCTATATCGCTCTACAGTTGAAAGAGGCGTTTGGACTCGATGATATCAACGATCTGCCTATATCTTATGAGATCGCATGGTACGAACAAAAGGCTGTTACTGTCCTGCTTGCGCTTCTACATCTCGGTGTAAAGGGAATACGTCTTGGCCCCTCGCTTCCGGCGTTCCTTTCGCCCGGTGTTGTGAAGGTCCTGGTCGATAACTTTGAAATCAAAGGTATCACCACGGTAGAAGAGGCTATCGAAGAAATAAGCACCACTTCGGGAGAGGCTGCATAAAAGGCAATAATCTCTAAATTAAAGGAGGGCCCGACTGTAAGGGCCCTCCTTTAGTTATTTCGGTTTGGATAAAATGTGCCTGAAACGATTGTTGCTGCAGTGCCACAATTACTTACAGTTTGTAGGTTGGCTAGAGCATCAGCGAAGACCAACGTCTTTTTATTATCTGGCTCCCGGAAAGGTGATTAACAGGTAGAAAATCCATAATTTGCTAAGCACTTTACATTAGGCCAGGTTTCCGATTTTAGCATTAAAGTCAAAAGGTTATAGCTATTATCTGTTTTATGCCTCTTATGCTAATTTATCTGCATTACGGTTAAAAAGGGCACAATTCGAGCACAACATTAAGTACTATGCAAGGTGCGGGCTGCACCGACAGGTCCGCACCTTGCAACAGAGTTGGATGACTGTTGATTTACGATTGAAATACGAGGAAGAGAATTGTTGATGGTACCGTTGCAATCAACTCTCTCCGGCAATTATTTTATGCAGCTTTTCGTTCAGCTCCGCAACCACATAAGGTTTAGTGATAACACCTACGAATCCGTACTCTTCATACTTCGCCATTACCGGGTCGTTGGAGTAGCCGCTTGAAACGATGGCCTTTACCCCGGGGTCTATCTCAAGGAGTTTTTTTACAGCTTGCTCGCCGCCCATACCACCGGGGATCGTTAAATCCACTATAACGGCATCAAAGGGTTTCCCGGATTCTATCGCTTTACTGTATAGCTCTGTAGCCTCGTTGCCATTTATAGCGAAATCCATTTCATAACCTAAAGAGGTCAGCATCTCACCGAGAACATCTCTGATAATCTCCTCATCATCCATCACGAGCACCTTCCTGCCATTGTGCTTTTTCTCAGTTAGCTTCGTGATTATCACCTCACGGCCTTTATCTTCAGAGACCTTGTCTTTAGAGGCCGGGAGATATATGTAAAAGGTGGTACCGGCTCCGAGAAGAGACTCAGCTATGATACGCCCGCCATGCTTCTTTATTATCGAATAGCTCGTTGCCAGTCCTAGTCCGCTCCCCTCCTCCTTAGTGCTGAAGTAGGGGTCGAATATCTTCTCAAGATGTTCCTGATCTATCCCTGTACCGTTGTCCTCAATAGATATCTTTATATATCTTTCTTCCTTTAGCGATTCATCGATTGTATCTTCTGTACCCGTGCCTATCGTTAAGTTCTCGGCGCCGACCATCAGGACCCCGCCCTCAGTCATGGCTTGCCTTGCATTTATAATAATGTTGCTGATCACCTGATTTATCTGTCCCTTGTCTATGTCAACAGGCCAGAGGTCATCGCAGATGAAAAACTCATACTTTATGTTCGAACCTCTAAGCGAGAAGGAGACCGAATCCTTTATCAGGCGCCCTATGCAGGAGGTCTCTTTTATAGGCTCTCCTCCTTTGGAGAAGGTAAGAAGCTGATTGGCCAGACTTGCTGCTTGAGTTAATGCGCCCTCTGCCGCCGTTAACCTCTCATGGGCCTTATCCGTACCCAGAGAATTCTTCGCAAGAGAGATGTTCCCGGTTATCCCGGTCAGTATGTTATTAAAGTCATGGGCTATGCCTCCGGCGAGCAGGCCCACGGACTCAAGTTTCTGTGCCTTCAGACTCTCTTCTTCCAGACTCTTACGTTCTGTGATGTCATTGATTATGCCTGTATAAAATTGCTCACCTTTTGTCTCCCATCTGGCAAGGGAGAGTTCCAATGGAAATTCCCTGCCGTCTTTCGTCAGTCCGTGAAAACCAACTGTTTTGCCAATTATATGAGCCTCGCTGGTCAGCGCAAATCTCTCCATTCCCCCAATGTGTTTATCTCTGTATCGTTCAGGCACCAGAATGGTTATTTGCTTGCCTAATACCTCTTCTTCCATGTAACCAAAGATGTTTTGCGCGCCCCTGTTCCAGGACTCTATATTACCTTTGCTATCGGATGTTATGATAGCCTCTACCGCTGTCTGTATTACAGCCCTGTATCTTTCTTCGCTCTCCCTTAGCGCCTCCGCGGCTTTTTTTCGCGTCGTGATCTCTTTCAAGAGCATATCTCGAGATACAGTTGTCCTTTTTAATTCACTGACCATGCTGTTGAAAGAAGTAGCCAGTTGACCAACCTCATCTTTGGTCTTGATTTCTATTTTCGTGTCCAGGTCTCCGTTAGCTATTTTTCTTGTTGCATCCTCAAGGATTTTCACAGGATGTGCTATCGTCCGGGCTACTCTCAAACTAAAAATCAAAGCTGCAATAACGGATATAATCAAAAGTATGACTATATTCCTTTGCAGAAGCGTTGCGCCATTTATTGTTGAGTTTATTTTTCCGTCTTCATGGGCTATATTTATTTTTACCAGCTTAACACCATCACTCCTTATTGCCGATGAAACATCATGAAATTCAAGTATCAGTTCTTTATGTTTTTCAGGCTCAAACCTTCCTGTGCTTTTCATATCCTTGTCGTAAACTTCAAGCAAGGACTCACCCAGAGGTTTCAGCTTGTCTGTGTCGGACTTGATACTATTTAGAATTCTTTTGGATCCTGGTTCAAAAGTAACCATATCCAATGTATTGACCAGCTCTTGTATGGATGCGTATCTTTTAAAGAACTTCCCTCGGTCTATTTCACGATTAAGCGTTAAGAATAGCAACAAATGGCCTTCAGCCCTCTTTGCGTAACTACTGATTTCATTTGCAGCGGTGATTGCAACCTGCTTGTTAAGAAAAGAGGTCACATTATTTGCCAGCTTAACTCCATCACTCCTTATTGCCGATGAAACATCATGAAATTCAAGTATCAGTTCTTTATGTTTTTTAGGCTCAAACCTTCCTGCGTGTTCCATATCTCTGTCGTAAACTTCAAGCAAGGACTCACCCAGAGGTTTCAGCTTTTCTGTATTGGACTTGATACTATCTAGAATTCTCCTGGGTCCTGGTTTAAACATAACCTTATGCAAGGTATTGATCTGCTCTTGTATCGCCGCGTACCTTTCAAAGAACTTGCCACGATCCTCTTCACTATTAAGCGTTATGAGTAGCATCAAGTGCCCTTCAGCCCGCTTTGCGTTACTGCTGATTTCGTTTGCGGCTTCTACAGAAAACCTGAAATGCCCATGCCCGCCTTCAAAATAGCGTATAATACTATTGCTGGTTTTAAATCCATAAAAACCAACAAGGATCATCAGTAGAATGATGGGCAAAAAAGAAAGCCCTAATTTCTTGGATATTTTCATTTTTAAGTTATTATCATTATTAAGTTGGGACACTCAATGATTTATAGATACAATTTAGTATCGCTATTCTTTGCCATCACTTTAAAAATTACCATCATAAATAGATGCACTACTTGCCGATTTCCCATAGAAATGCTGTATGTAATTGCTTGGTTAAAGGATGCGGAGTACAAGAAGCTGTCTTGAATCGTAGTGTTGTATCTTTGCCACTCAAATTGTAAACATTACACCGGGTCTATATGGATAAATGCCTCGTTGACCTGTGGTATGCTTATAAGGGTTCTGCGTACCTCTTCGCAGATTTCATGCGAGTCGTGAGTCTTCATCCTGCCTTCCACCTCTATATGGATCTCAACGTGGATTAAGCTGCCGACGTAGTGGGCCCTTAAAGTATTGGAGCCCTGAACCCCCTCCACTTTTTCGGCCTCTTTTTTGATTAGTTCCGTTATCTCGGCGCCTGGCGCGCGGCCCATCAGGTAGTCGATATTCTCCGTGCCGATCTTGTAACCTGTGAGGATTATCCAGAGGCTTATCACTATGCCTGCAACGGGGTCGAGCGCCGGGTACCCAAGCCGTACGCCGATAATGCCTATAAGCGCGGCAAAGGAGACGATTACGTCCATCATAGAGTCGAGCGCGGTTGCGGCGAGCGCAGGGCTGTTCGCCTCCTCGCCTGCCCGTTTGAAAAACCGTGCCATCAAGAGCTTCGTTATTATCGTTATGATCGGTACAGAGAGGGCGAAAAGACCGATAGTCGTTTCGCGCGGAATAATAAAGCGGCCGATGGACTCGCGTATCATCTCAAAGCCGAGTATGCCCGCGAGGATCGCTATGATGATTCCCGCGATCGGTTCAGCGCGCGCGTGCCCGAACGGGTGCTCCTCGTCGGCGCTCTTTGCGCTTACCTTCATGCAGACGTATGTTGCGAATGCCGCGGCTATGTCGTTTAGCGAGTTCATCGCGTCGGAGACGAGCGCGATGGAGCCTGAGAGCAACCCGGCTATTATCTTTAAAACAAAGAGTGCCGTGTTGCCAAGTATGTTGATTAGACTCGCTTGCAGCGCAATCGGTTTCATAACCGTAGACCGGATTTTACATGGTTAGGTAGCACACTCTGCCTGAAACATAATTCCAATTCTAGCAGATATACTATAACTATTGTGGTGATAAGGGAAGGGTTACTCCTGGTCGAGCCGCTTGCGGGCGCTGTTGGTATTCTGGCGAGCAACCACGTAAAGACTCTGCGCCCAGGCGAGCGGTACGTTGTGGTTCGGTTTCTCTTCGGTGTAGAGTTCGGGCACCTTGCCGTCTTCGGTCATTATCGCTTCGCACATCCTCAGGTACTCTTCGCTCTTGTTGATGAGGTCGCAGGGCGGGTTTATAAGCGCGTCGGTTCCCGTCTCCATGATCTTCTGCGCCATCTTAGAGTATATTATGCTCAGCCACGCCAGTCCCATCGGCCAGGTCGCCTCGTTGCCTACGGGGTTAGACGGGTCGGCATTGTAGTAGAGGTCTCCGGGGTACCGTACTACGCCGTACTCCCGCACCAGGTTGGTCTCAATGTTGTCGAGTATCTGTTTGGCCTGTTCATCGGAAACGATTGCGTACGGCCAGATAAGGCTGAGCTGTATCATGTCGTACGGCCTCGATGCCGACTCTGCCGGCAGCAAGTTGTCGAGCGCGGCCCTGCCTTTCTCTATAAACTCTTGCGGAACGGGCAGGAGCTGGTAGAGCGGTACCTGGTTCTTGTACTTGTGGTGGTAGTGCTCGTCGTCGTGCCACATGGTAAAGCCAGCGAGTACCGAGCCGATGGAAGAGGCGTGAACCTCGGGGCCCTCTTCCCAGACCCCGAAGTCAGGGTCCGAGTACCAGCGCGTGGTGGTGAGGTAGAGGATTATGTCGCGCAGCATAATCATTGTCTCGGTCCTGTCGGTGTTTATGACATTATGGCTCTTTTTGATAAGGTCTCCGGTTTTGTAGAGAAAGAGGCCGAAGATATCGAGCTGGTGGTGCCCCCATTCATTGGTAATCTCTTCGAGCGTTACGGGGTTAACGCGCGTATGGATCACCTCGTCGGCGCAGCTGCCGAGGTAGTGCCTCTTGCGCGCGCCGCCCGTTATCTTCTGGCGGTACTTGTGAAATATACGAATGATGAGCCTGTAGCTCTCGATCATCTTGTCGTACGCGCCGATATATTCGTTGGCGTAGGTGGCGTACATGATGTCGCGAAGCCAGAAGACGTCGTACGGGTCTCCGCCCTCTGTGCCGTTGTAGTTAGACGCGATGTAACCGCCGTTCAACTGTCTAAGCTCTTCCAAGTGGGTGTAGGCGACCTTAAGTTTGTCTGTGGGGCTCAGCTCCTTAAAGGCCGTTTTAATGATAGGTCCGGACGCGCCAAACTCCTCGTCTGTATTTAGGGTGTGTTGTCTGTTCATTGCTTTGTTAATCCTCAGGCTTCGGGCCTTTAACGGAAAAAAGGCAGAAGTTTAAAAGTTCTTTTCATATCAGTATCTTAAGTGCGGAGCGTTCAACATTTACAAGTATATTGCCCTGCCATTCAAAGGGTTCGCCGTCTGCATGAACCATAGCGGAGCTCTCTCTTCTCACCTCTATTTTTTCAGCCCTGACGCACTGGTAGCCGGTAAAAGAGTCGATCTTGCCTGTCATAAGCTTATTCGTCAATTTGTAACTATTCTTTAGCCCAACTTCAGGCACTATTACGAGGTCGAGCAGGCCGTCGTTCGGCTTGGCGTCAGGAGCTATGATGGCGTTGCCGCCGAAACGGTCTACGTTCGCAACCGTTAAGATAAACGGGACAACCTCGATATGGCGGTTTCCGATAACCACCTCCACACTCTCGGGCTTGTAGCGGTAGAACTCCTTTACTGCTATCGGAACGTAAGGCAGTATGCCGCGTACCTTTGAACTAAGCGCTCCATCATTATATTTTTTGGCCAGCAGAGCGTCGAACCCGAAGCCTGCGGTAGAGAAGAAGTACCTGTTGCACAGAACCCCGGCGTCGATTTCGATACATTTTCCTTCTTTTATCTTTGCTATCGCCGCGTCGCTCTCTAGTGGAATTCCGAGTGCGAGAGCAAGAGCGTTGCCCGAGCCGTACGGAATGACTCCGAGTTTCGCATTCGACCCGACGAGCGCGGAGGCCACCTCGTTTACGGTTCCGTCCCCGCCGCAGGCGACGATGATGTCGTAATGGTCGCGCATGGCTTCGCGCACGTAAATATCCGCCACGCCCTTTCCCGTCGTTACCTTGATCTCAAAAAAGCCGTCCTCTGCCCCAAGTACGCGCCGGATGCTATTGGTCAACTCCTCAACCCGGCTTAAACCTCCAGCGGTCGGGTTTACAATAAAACGAACCTTCATTCCAAGTCCCTTCTCTTATCCTTTTATGCCTTATGCCGGTTTTATCTTCGCCCCCCGGCAGGTCTCAATTTGTCTGTTCCTCTATTAATAATAGCACAGGGGCGCAAGACTTCTCACCCGCTCCGCCAGCTCTGCCTGAGAGTTGAAAGTATCCGATAACACCCATTTTTTCAAGAGATTTGATCTTCCGTTCAGATTTCAACAAAAAAAAGAGAGAGACCGGTTGCTAATTTTTAAAAATGGTATAGAATTTAATCTGTTCGAGCTTGTGTGTTGAATTCTGTTTATTGAAACCATCCAGGACAGATCGAATAGAAGTTACGGTCTGCGTAGCCCACGGGTTATCGCGAGCCGTATAGATAAGGAGTACACCCCGTTCTGCAGCTAAAAACGTATGCGGGGCTGATAACAACCATGTTATTGAAAGTAATAAAACAATCAAGGAGGAAGTAGATGGAAAAGGCTAATGTTTGTGAAACCAAGGCATTTAAAGATGATTTAGTCAACAAGGTTACCTATATCAAGACCGATGCCCTGACGCAGGACACCTACTACTTTAATGCCGGACAGGTACTTGCATACCACAGACACCCCGGCGGAGATCAGATATTCTTTGTTCATGAAGGTGAGGGTACTTACTATCTCGACGGCGGCACCGAAGAGACTACCGAGTTGAAGCCCGGAGTAAGCGTGCTTGCGCCTAAGGGGGTTTGGCATAAGATAGTAGCGACGACTGAACTGGTCGTCTCTCAGGCTACGGTTCAGCCGGCAGGCCTCGAGCAGAGGTCGTAAGCAGCACCTAGGCAGGTTCTTTTTGAAATGGGTGTCGGCGCCTTTTTTAAGGCGTCGATACCCATTTTTTCACCCCTCTCTATACCAAAATATCGAGCAAAATATAGAGGCCAACACTGTCCTCTTTGCAATTAGGTTCAATTTGGTTTAAAAAACTGAGCGATTACAAAGCCTTGTCTCTATTTTGTCTTGTTCCCTATTTTTCGCTTGACACACACCATATATTGTGGTCTAATTAGCCACAATCCACTACATGAGCTATTCGTTATGTAAAACAGACACTTATTCAATCTTCCCTCCGGGGCATTATTTTTTAGAAATCAGGCAGTTTTTTTTATCACCCAGGTTGGTCAGGTTTTACAGGCAGTTGGGCGAGTTTTGCTGGCAGTTGGGCGAGTTTTGCGAAGTGGCGCCGTTCCCCGTATAAACTGTTTTGCGAGTTGAATGCCGTTTTTAAGCACTTTTCGATTCTACTCAGCAGGTGCCGTTTCAGTACCGGTATGCGTTTTATTGCCTGAGTTACACTCTTGCTGCCCACCGGAGGCCGTTTTACTGCATTATAAAGATTAACTTATACTGGATATATACGGGGTTGTGATTACAGGTTTTTTCCCGCCTGACGACACTCCCCTTTAACCTGCTTTGATAAGCACGCTGTCTATTTGTTTCTCAGCGCATATAGCTTTTAGACTAATTGATATTACGAACTGTACAAGAACCGGGAGTTTAATGCATGAAAATTGACGAGGACGTATATAATAGCCTTTTGGGGGCCGGTGAGAGGGTTACGGGAGGAGTTGCAGAGATGCCTTTACAGAAAGTAAATCTTCATGAGAACGCCAGGAGGGTGCTTGAAAAGAGGTATCTGAAAAAGGGGCCGGATGGTGAGCCGGTCGAGACCGTGGAGGATATGTTCTGGCGCGTAAGCAAGAATATATCCCAGGCCGATGCTCATTACAACCCCGAGGCCGACGTAGAGGCAACGGCGGAAGATTTTTACAAGATGATGGCCTCCCTGGAGTTTATGCCCAATTCCCCCACCCTTATGAATGCCGGGCGCGAGCTCCAGCAGCTCTCTGCCTGTTTCGTTCTTCCGGTAGAAGACTCCATGGAGTCTATCTTCGAGGCTATAAAGAACACGGCGCTGATCCATAAGTCGGGCGGTGGTACCGGTTTTTCGTTCTCCAAGATCAGGCCTTCGGGTGACATAGTCGGCTCTACCTCCGGGATCTCCTCCGGGCCGATCTCCTTTATGTCCGTCTTCGATGCCGCAACCGAGGCGATAAAGCAGGGTGGAACACGCCGCGGCGCGAACATGGGAATCCTGCGTATAGACCATCCCGATATTATGAATTTTATTACCTGTAAAGAAGATAACTCCAGGCTCAATAACTTCAATATCTCGGTCAACATGACAGAGAGTTTTATGCAGGCCGTTGAGAAGGATACCGAGTACGATCTGATCAACCCGAAGAGTAATGCTCCTGCGGGTACGCTCCGCGCACGTGAGGTCTTTGACAGTATTGTAGACCGCGCCTGGAGAAACGGAGACCCCGGTATCATCTTCATAGACCGTATCAACGAGGACAACCCCACGCCCCATGTAGGCGCCATAGAGTCTACCAACCCTTGCGGCGAACAGCCGTTACTGCCGTACGAGGCGTGCAATCTCGGCTCTATTAATTTAAATACCATGATCAAGTTGAGCTCGAAAGCGAAGAATGCAGAGTACGATGTCGACTGGAAGAAACTCGGAGACATGGTAGGCAAGGCCGTCCACTTTCTCGATAACGTTATCGATATGAACCGGTACCCGATTGAGCAGATAGACGAGATGACGAAGAGCAACCGCAAGATAGGGCTCGGTGTCATGGGCTTCGCCGACCTCTTGATCCGTTTGGGCATTCCGTACGATTCCGTTGAGGGCGTGGAGATGGGCGAGAAGGTTATGGAGTTTATCCAGAAGGCGGGCCGTACCGCGAGCATGGATCTGGCGAGTGAGCGCGGGGCGTTCCCGAATTACGAAGGCTCCACCTTTGAAGCTCTCGGAGAGCCGATGAGAAATGCAACGGTCACGACCATCGCTCCGACGGGAACCATATCGATTATCTCCAACAGCTCTTCGGGTGTCGAGCCGCTCTTTGCGCTCGCCTATACCCGTACGGTTATGGAGGGCACGGAGCTTGTTGAGGTGAACCCTCTCTTTGAAGAGATTATGTGCGAGCGCGGTTACGACTCCCCGGAGCTGATGAGGCAGGTCGCCGAGAGCGGTACGCTTCACGGCATAGACTATATTCCCGATGACCTGAAGAGGGTCTTCGTAACCTCGCACGATATCTCTCCGGAGTGGCATATAAAGATGCAGGCGGCATTCCAGCGCCACACCGATAATGCGGTCTCCAAAACGGTCAACTGTCCCAACGAGGCTACTGTCGAGGACGTGGCCAAGGTCTACCTTATGGCGTACAATCTCGGTTGCAAGGGTGTTACTGTCTACAGGGACGGTTCCCGCGACGCCCAGGTTTTAACAAAAGGGCAGGATAAGGAAAAAGGAAATGATAAAGAAAAGGTGGAGACGGCCGGGCAGGCAACCGGGATCGAAAGCCCGGCCGGCGCTCCTGCGACTGCCCTGACTCATACGCCGAAGGCCCGTGGAGAGGTCGCTTTCGGAGTAACGCGCAAGGTACTAACGGGCTGCGGAAATCTTTACGTCACTATCAATGAAGATGAAGAGGGTCGTCCGTTCGAGATCTTTACGCAGATCGGCAAGGCCGGCGGCTGTGTTGCATCCCAGTCCGAGGCGTTAGGCCGCATGACCTCGCTTGCGCTGCGCGGAGGCGTGGAGGCATCCGAGGTCGTCAAGCAGATGCGTGGCATCAGCTGCCATATTCCCGTCGGTTTCGGAAACGTAAAGGTTACGTCATGTGCCGATGCGATGGCTAAGGCGATGGAGTGGTACCTGATGTATAAGAGCAACAGGGGCACGGCCAACCATCTGCCGCACTCCGTACTTTCGACTGACGAAGTCGGAATTCACAACGGTTTCGATATGGAGTCGGCCTCGGGGGAGGCGCGTGATGCAATGGCCCCCGAAGGGGATATGCTAAAGACGATGGAGTACGATTACGCTCCTTCGCGAGAGGTTTTTCAGCGAGGCGCCTGTCCGGATTGCGGCGGTACCGTAGAGCATGCTGACGGTTGCGTGGTCTGTCGCGGTTGCGGATATACCGAATGCGGGTGATTGTAAGAACAGTACGGTCTGTGTTGGCAGGAGGAATAGATGTCTAAGAAAAATAGTCATACAGGTCATAGAGATTCTAAGAACGGTCAGTTTATCACCAAAAAAGTAGCGGATAGATGTCATGCTACAACGCAAGGGGAGTCTATTCCAAACCCAGGGCGTGGTGATACCGGGCGTGGAAAGAAAAAATAATATTTTCTTTAACCTGTCAATTTCATCGAGAGCCTTATACGGCCTTGCACTACGGAGCGCCGTACGTTAACGACGTCCCTGTCTGCTTAGACAGGGACGTCTCTTTTTGATCTTTTCCGACACGGTCTTAAGCGCGCCCTCCGGGCGCCATGGAGGTTAGTAAATGTACATACTCTTTGACTCCGGCCTGGCAAAGGATAACGGTGTTGAACTCAGTTGCAGGGTCTGCGGATACGATTTTGCCATAGACTTTCTTTACCTCGATCATGGTGATATAGTCCGTTGCCCTAACTGCATAAGCTGCGCCATTACGCGTACCGGTTCAGGACTATTCGACCCTGAAGAATTGCTCACCAAGAGGTTCGCGCCAAAGGCGCGCCCCAGTGTAAAGGTATTTTGACATGGAGGAGACGGCGCTGTTTTTCGCATTCTAAAGACCTGCGGCTGAGCGCTCCGGTACTTTACCCGTATGTTATTATATCGTCTCAATTTGCACCTCTCTTTCTTGACAACCTTAATGGCGTATGCGATTCTATTACTTCGCAGAGCTTATACGAGAGCAATCTTTCAAACCGAGTAGGGGAGGCTGAAATGCCGGACAAGAGGGTATTGAACCACGACCTTGAGAATGTATATAACCTGAATGAAGACGCCGTTATCGCGGCGATTGAGAAGTACTTTGCAGAGGAAGAGCAGGCCTGCAGGTGCGGGGTCTGTATTGAGGACGTCTTCGCCCTTTCGCTCAACAAGATGCCTGCAAAGTATATACAGAACTACTTCGGAGCGCGCGACCCGGAGCGGTTGGTCGATACGGTTCAGATTGAGCGTACGGTCAGGGACGCTCTCGCTCAGGTGGCGAAACACCCGCACCACGATTGAAGAAGCCGTAAGTTAAAATACGGCAATACAACGGCAATACAGAGGTACAGAGCAGCCCCGGTTCATTTGACCGGGGTCATTTTTTTATAAATAGCTATAAAGGGGGCACAGGGCCGGGCTCGGTATCCAAGTCCGGATTTTTGTGATAGACTTAATCCATGTTTGAAATTACGGTAGAGGGATCATTCTCTTCGGCTCATCAGTTGAGAGAGTATAGAGGCAGCTGTGAAAATCTTCATGGCCATAACTGGCGTATTGAGGTGAGTCTCGGTTCTAACAAGCTCGATTCGCTCGGTATGGTTCTGGACTTCAGGTCTTTAAAGGGTGAAGTCGAGGCCATTGTGGATCGACTTGATCACAAGTTCTTGAATGAAGTTCCTCCCTTCGATGTAATCAACCCGACGGCTGAAAATATTTCAAAATATATGTATGAACAGATCTCCGGCGGGATAGATACCCCCGGAGTCAAGGTTCTAAAAGTCAAGGTCTGGGAGTCGGAAAAGGCCGCTGCCACGTACTACGAGTAGTTTTTTTGTACGGCGCAAGGTACGCGTTCAGTATCGCTCGCTCTTCGCCCCTTTGACCGGGCTCTTTGGTTTGACCTTTTAAAAGGAGAATTGGCATAATGGCGACGGAAATGAAGCCGATGAGGGATATGCAGGCAGAGCCGGACTTCAGGCGTATAGATATAGACAAGGTCGGCGTTAAAGATATAAGTTATCCTATAGTAGTGCTCGATAAGGCGAATGAGTTTCAGCATACTATTGCGAACGTTAATATGTATGTTGATCTGCCGCACCAGTTCAAGGGCACGCACATGTCTCGCTTCGTGGAGATACTGAATGAGTATCGTGGCGAGGTGACGATAAAGAATTTTCCGGATATCCTGAAGGAGATGAAGTCCCGTTTCGAGGCCGGTACCGCGCACCTCGAGGTCGATTTCCCGTACTTTATCGAAAAGGCAGCCCCGGTATCGAAGCTGAAGGGGCTGATGGAGTACAAGTGCAGGTACTCCGGAACCCTCTGTGACGAACTCGATATACAGATAGAGGTGCGCGTTCCGGTCTCCACGTTATGTCCCTGCTCCAAGGAGATTAGCGAGCGGGGGGCGCATAATCAGCGCGGCGAGGTGAAGGTGGCGGTCCGGTTCGACGATTTTGTCTGGATAGAGGATATTATCGAGACGGTAGAGAGATCAGCATCGAGCCCCGTCTACTCGCTCTTAAAACGGGTCGATGAAAAGTTCGTAACCGAACAGGCATACGACAACCCGAAGTTCGTGGAGGATATAGTCCGCGAGGTAGCCGTCAATATAGGTGATAATCCTGCAATCAAGTGGTTCAGGGTCGAGGTCGAGAACTGGGAGTCGATACACAACCACAGCGCCTACGCCTATGTTGAGAAACATGTCTGAGGTCTGGTTTAGTATTGCTGATTGTGACTGTGGTTAAAGAAGCGGGTCGGGTCGCGGGGTCAGTCTTTGTAGAGAACCTCTTTTATCTTAAGCTTCAATTCATCTACCCAGAACGGGTTGCCTTTCTGAATAAAGCCCTTTACATGCAGGTCGAACCACTTCGGGTCGAGCACTATATCGTCGATTATATCCTTGCCGGTGGTTATGATAGCGGGTATATTCACGCCCGTGTCCACGATTCTCTTAAGAAAGTCCTCACCGTCGAGTTCTGCCTCCGGATCGTTCGGATCTTTTAAGTAGAGGTCTGTAACTATGAGCTGTACGGTCTCGCTACTTACCGTTTTAAGGGCCTCGGTAGAGTTTTTTACAACCACCATCTTAACAGAGACGTCCTGGAGCGAGTTCTCTATCATCTCGCGGGCCAGCCGGTCGTCTTCTAAAAAGAGAACGGTGTCAGTGTCTGCCGATGGCGCAGCTACGGTTGCCGGCGGAGCAGCCTGCCGGACAGGAGGCGTGTTATCGGTGGCTGCAACGGGTGGGGCTGGCGTCGGCTTGCCGGCGATCTTTGTCCCGTTTACTTCAAAACCGACGGCGAGTTTGGTTACCCGGTGGACCTGGCCGCAGCTTACGCAGCTCACATCCGTACCCTCGCCCCAGGTGCTCAGCACTGCGGGCGGAACCCAGAGCCTGAAGCTGGTATTGCATTTGCTGCAAGTTATCTCAAGCGGTTCTTTAGTAGCCATTAATGGTAGCACTCACTGTTTGTAATCTTTAGGTTGAAGAGCAGTTTAACTTAATGATGAGAGAGTGTCAATACCTACTCCGACTCAATATTACCGCTAAACCCGGCTATCTTTCCGATGCCGAGAAGATCGAAGTAGAGGTAGACCGCTTTATCTTCGAGTCTTCTTACATAGTTGAGGTGAGCGGTCCAGCACTGTCTCTTGTAAGTAATGCCGTATGATGCCTCGAGTGACTTGTTCTCGGCCAGGCTGAAGCGCTTGTCGTAGGTAACGCTTATGCGATTGCTGAGCGCAAGGTTGGCGTTGGCCTCAAGGTACCGGGAGGTATCCTTAACGTATCTGTAGGTAAAGTGCACTCTTGTACTGTTTACGCCCTTTAATAGCAGCTCGACGTCACTGTTTTCGACCCACCGGTCGTAGACGTCGAATACGGTCTTGGAGGAGATCGTAGACCACGGAGTCGGGCGCAGTATCACTTCTGTGGTAACATCGGACAGCGGCTTGCGCTTGTCCGTAGATGAGACCAGTACCCTTGTAGCCTCATTGATGTCGTAACTTTCGGAGATGTCGAGATAGAGGTATTCGTGGTAGCGTGTAGTGCCGGATTCTACAATCTTACCGGTCAGGATAGAGTTGAGCGAGTAGGTGATCCTGTTGGTCCTGGTGATGTTGTCTGAAGCGTCGAACTGCGGGTTGGCGCTCTGTAGTACTTCGGGTATAAAGACATAATTTATCTTCGGTCTGAGAGTATGTTTCACTGCGTTCAACTTCTTTGCGTTGGGCCTGTAAATCCGCACAAAGGTGGTGGTCGTATCAAAGCCGGTTTCGTACAGGAAGCGTTCGAAGTATTGGTCCGCTGCGAATCCGTCCACTACGTAGAGCGTACCCCTCGGCGTAAAGTACGGGGTGAAGTCGAAGTAACCGCCAGGCCTGAGCGGTAAAGAGAGTTTGGGTCTGGCGTCGAGCCGGTGCCCCGTAAAACCGCTCTTTCTCGTAAAATTGATATAGGAAGAGCTTAGTGATATGTAGAATGGGGTTGAGTGTATCCGTTTTCCGATTGAGGAGAAGGAGACCTCGGGCAGCCTTTTGAATGTTGCGGAGTCGTCGCCGAGAAGGAGGTTGTCGAAGACGCGTAGCTGAACCACGAGGCTGTAACCGGACCAGTTCTTGCTTAGTGAAATGTTCGATTCGAGACTTTCAAGGGACTTGTCTTCATTATTGGTTCCGAAGTCGAGCAGGTACTCGTCGTCGCTAACGATATTTATATCCGCCTTGAGCCTGAAACCTCTGGTAAACAGCTCCGTATGCCTTAACCGGAACTGCCACCTGTTATTTCCGGCGCTCATCGGTCGCGAAAGGTTTCCATCGGCCGCCCTGAACTCCCTCACCCTGTCTATATCATTTTCGTTGAAGTGGTAGATATAGGCCTCACCGTAGCTGTTTGTTTTTCTGATGTACCGGTACTCCGCACCCTTGCCGACCCCTCTTCGGCTCTGAATGTCAAGATAGAAGGTGGCGTCGGTATTCTTCGTGCGTGCCCAGAAGAGGCTGTTCTCGAAGATAAAACCTCTAAGGGGCGAGAAACCGAGGCGGGGTTTGAGAAAACCGGTCTGCCGTTTTCGCTTGATCGGAACTCTTAGAAATGGAGAGTAGGCGATTGGTATGTCGCGAACCTTAAAATATGAATGGCGGCCTGTCAGGAACTCTCCTATAGTTACCTCGGCATCCGTTGTGCTGAACGACCAGTCCGGCACGTCTTCCGGGTTGTCCTCGTCGCAGTCGCATGTGGTGTATGTAATATAGTCCGCCGTGTAGGTTTCGGGGCCGGTCTTGTTAATAGGGTCTCCTGTAATGTAGACGTTTACCGCCTTAAAGAAGAGACGCCCCTCTTTAATAAGCGCCGTCTTCTCTTTGATGTCGAAAGTTAAGGAGGTCGCCTGTACGATATTCCCTCCTTCGTCGATCATAAAGATATTTCCGCTGGCAATAGCGGTATTGGTGGCGGTGTTGAGGGTGGCCGTGTCGGCCTTGATGGTGGTACCCTCCTGAGTGATTACAACGGAACCTTCGGCGTGGTAGCTCTTGCTCGACGAATCGAAGTCGAGCCTGTCGGAGGTAAGCTCGACCGGGGCGTCCGGGGAGAAGAAGTCCGTATTAGGTTCTTCGGCTCTGGTCAAAGAGTTGAGCGAGAGCAGGAAGAAGAGGCTTAAAAGGCAGATCGACAGGCCGGTCGGCAGGTATGCGGGCAGCGTAGCGAGTCGAAATCCTTGGCTGGACATAAGGGCTTTCTGTTTGAAATGGTAGCGGGGTGTCTGTACGGTTTTCCCCCGCTCTTTAAGGCTGAATACCGAGTTTTTGTGTAGATTGAGAGACCTGCGTCGAACAGAAGAAAGGTAGCATAGAGCCCCTGTTTTTACAAGTTCTGCGGCCTCTGTTCTAACCAGAGCTTTGCCTCGCCAAGCGTGAAAATCGAGCCGGTTATCAGTACAAGGTCTCCCTTGTCGGCCTCTTTGAGCGCGCAGGAGACAGCCTCTGCAACGCTTTTGCACTCAGAGACTTCACCTTTGAAGCTTTTTAGACTCTTAAGGGCGCTCTTGAGACTGTTTGTGTTCGCGGCCCTGTGGTAGTCGGGCCGTGTGAGTATAAAGCTCTGTGTAGCGGGCGCCAGCCTGGCGAGAATTCTTTTGTACTCTTTGTCCTCCATAACCCCGATTACCGTTATCAGCCTTCGGTACCTGAACTCCTTTAACGCCTCTACTAAAATTGCGGCGGCACCGTCATTATGGGCCGAGTCGAGCAGTATGGTCGGTCTTTTTCCGACAACCTCGACCCTGCCGCCCCACTCTACCTTCTTGAGACCCTTTCGTGCTACGGTAACCGGGAGCCTGAAGTCTACTGCAGGAAGGTGTTCCAGCGCCGCCAGAGCACAGGCGCAGTTTGTTATCTGGTGCGCGCCTCTCAGGTTGGTTTTGAGGCCCTTTACCGTCCTGTTCAGTCCGTGGTAGTCGAAGTAACCTCTGCCCTTATCCGATTGCCTGGCGCTGAAGTCTATGCCGTAGCAGTAGAGGCGCGAGTTTTTTTCCTTGCAGGTCTTCTGTATGACCCTGAGTGCGCGCCTATTCTGTTCTGCCGTTATGCATGGCACGCCTTTTTTCACGATGCCCGCTTTTTCGCTCGCAATAGACTCAAGGTTACTGCCGAGTTGAGTTGTGTGGTCGCGCCCTATATTGGTGATGATGCTTACGAGCGGGGTTATTACGTTTGTAGAGTCGAGCCTGCCTCCCATACCTGTCTCGATTACGGCAATATCCACGCCCTTTTTTTTGAAATAGTCGAAGGCCATAAGTGTGGCGAACTCGAAGAAGGTCGGCCCCATACTACGGTTCTTGCTGCAGACGGACCTTATAGCGGTTATCGTTTTTATGACTTCAGAGTCGGTTATTGCAAGCCCGGAGATTCGTATCCGTTCGTTGAACTTTACGAGGTGCGGTGAGGTATAGAGCCCTGCAGAGTAACCGGCTGTGCCGAGAATCGCTTCGCAGATAGCGGCAGTCGAGCCTTTGCCGTTGGTACCTGCTATATGGATTGTCGGATACGTCTCTTGCGGGTTGCCGAGGCGTTTCAGGTGGTCGAGCGTGCTTTTGAGGCCGGGCCGTATGCCGAGGTTCTGGAGCGCGAAGAGGTACTTGATGTTCTCTTTGTAGGAGGCCATGGCAGTTAGGGCAGCTGATAACTGGCAGTTACGCATTGATGTAACCAACTGCCTGTGAGGGGTTGATCGACTCGGCAGCAGAGTCAGGTGAGCATGGTTATAAGTTTAGAAAGTGTCTCTTTCATGCTTTTTCTCTCGACGATCATATCGATCATGCCGTGATCGAGCAGGTACTCGGCTCGCTGAAAGCCTTCGGGCAGCTTCTCCCTGATTGTCTCTTTTATTACCCTCTGCCCTGCAAAACCGATAAGCGCCTTCGGTTCGGCCATGATAATATCTCCGAGCATCGCAAAGCTTGCCGTAACGCCGCCCATTGTCGGGTCCGTAAGCACGGAGATGTACGGTAGCCCCGCCTCCTTGAGACGCGCAATGACCGAAGAGGTCTTGGCCATCTGCATGAGCGAGAGAATTCCCTCTTGCATCCGTGCCCCTCCGGAAGAGGAGAAGATGATAACCGGGCAGCGGTGGTTCAGGGCGGCCTCTACAATACGCGTTATCTTTTCTCCTATTACCGAGCCCATTGATCCGCCCATAAAGGAGAACTCGAAGACGGCTATCATTACCCTTTTACCGTTTATAAGCCCGTCGCCCGATACTATACCGTCTTTTAGCCCTGTCGATTTCTGCGACGCCTTCATTCTGTCGCGGTACTTCTTGAGGTCCTTGAACTCAATCGGGTCGAGCGGCTCTACTCCTGCGTCGTGCTCCTGAAAAGTGCCAGGATCAATCAGGATGTTTATTCTTGTATGGGCCGATATGCGGAAGTGGTACTGGCACTTCGGGCAGACGTCGAGTTTCTTTTCGGCCTCTTTTTTGTATATTATTCCGTTGCAGCTCTCGCACTTGATCCAGAGGCCGAGCGGGAATTTTTTTGCATTCTTCTGTATATTGCCTGCAAGCAGGTTTTTCTTAATCCATTCCATAATTATCCATAGTATATTACACTTTTAGAAGGGTGTCACCCCTTTAAGTTGAATTTGCCAAGAAATGACGTTTTATACCATTTTTTGGCAATTATTAGCAATATTCGTCCATTTCTGAAAAAATAGAATAAGCGTATAGAGTTCGTACAGTGTAAACTAGTGTTATTTATTTTCTCTGTTTTTTGCCAGTTTTATACCATTTTTTGGGATTTTTTTGTTTATTTCACCCTTTTTTTGCGCGCGGATAAATGCGTTGACCACCGAGCGGTCGAACTGTTTGCCTCTGTTTGCTCTCAGCTCGCGCAGGGCCTTGTCAACAGGCAGTCCTTTTCTGTATGGTCTCGTGGTAGTTATTGCGTCGAAGGTATCGGCAACCGAGATTATCCTTGCGATTAGCGGTATCTTCTTTTTGCCGTCGGGGTAGCCGAAACCGTCTATTCTTTCGTGGTGCTGGTGAATTCCGGGTATGACGTCCGTAAGCTGCGGCACGTGTTTTATTATCTCAACGCCGAGGTTCGGGTGGGTCTGCATAGTACTGATCTCCTCTTCACTCAAAGGGGCGTCTTTTCCGAGTATGCTGTCGGCAATACCTATCTTGCCTATGTCGTGGAGCACTGCGGAGAGCTTGAGCGTCTCTACGGTCTCCTCATCGAGCCCGAGTTCTTCCGCAATCGCGAGCGAGTACTGAAGTACGCGTTTCGTATGGCCTCCTGTATACGGGTCGCGTTTCTCTATGGCCTCGGCCAGCGCCTCTGAGGTGGCGTAGAAGGTGTCGCGTACCTCGGCATAGAGGCGCGCGTTGTCGAGCGCGATCGCAACATGGTTTGCAAAGAGTTCGAAAATCTTCAGGTCGTCTTGCGTGAAACCGGAAGTACCGGTTCTGTTTATGGCTTGAATAACTCCTATAACGCGCCCGCGTATCTTTACCGGTGCGCAGATCATATTCCGGGTTCGGAACTTGCTCTTGTGGTCGAAGCTCGATAGAAAGCGGGAGTCGTTCATAACGTCCGGGATTATAACCGTTGAGTCGTATTTGGCTACCCAGCCTGCAATGCCTTCTCCCATGTTGATCCTGGTCTGCTTAAGTCTGCTGCCTTTGGTGCCTAGCGCGACGTCGAAATAGAGCTGGTTGGTCTGCCCGTCTACAAGGAGCAACGAGCCGGTCTCGGTGCGCATCAGCTCTATCAACGCCTCTATCGTCTGGTGGCGGACCAGCTTCTGGTCGAGGGTTGAGGTTAGCAGGTTGCCTACTTCGTGGAGGGCTGAAAGTTGACTGATGCGGTGGTCGAGTTCGCTAAAGTTCTCAGCCCGCGCCATTACGGTTGAAAAATGGCCGACGAGTCTGTTAAGCCTTCGAAGTTCAGGCCTCGCCTCTTCGGGCGTTTCCCCGGTGATAATGAGCATTACGGCGCCGAGTCTGTTTTGCTTGAGTTTGACAGGCACGCAGAGCACTGTTTCGTGCTCTGTGGCGTTCTCTTTAAACCGGTGCGGTTTTCCTTTATCACTTATTATCTTCTGTAAAGGAGTGCCGGTTTTAACGGTCTGTTCCGCAATGTTGAGATGTTTGTCCTTGCAGCACTCTTTTGCGGCCTCTGAAACAAGGGAGCCGGTAGCAGAGTCTTTCAGGTAGATAATGCCTGAAGAGGCGGAGAAACCCTTAATTGCGATATCGAGGAAACGGGATAACAGGGTGGCGCGCGGCGTACGCCTCGCGGCGAGACCGCCTAGAGTGCGGTAGACCTTCAGTTCCAGGGCCTTGCTCTCGGCTTTTTTCTTGTACCTCAAGACGGAGCCGATACTCTTGTTTCGAGGGGGCGCGGTGCTGTTTCTGTTCTCGATCTTTTCCAGACGAGCCATCTCAACTCCTTCCATGCCTGATACTTCCCACGCCTGATACTTCTAAGATACTTCAAAGAGGCCGTACTAATAACGGACAGCTCCGTTATATCATCATGCTGCTTTTGGCCACACAGGCACTGCTCGGTTAAGCCCGGTCCACGCCTTTTTTAAGACTGGAGACGAAGTCGCCTACCGCATCAAGGACTTTCTTTTTGCCCCGTGTTTTGGCGATTATATTTATTATCGCCGAGCCGACGACTACGCCGTCGGCGCTTCGGCAGACCTCTTGTGCCTGGGCCGGGGTGGAGATGCCGAAACCGACTCCAACGGGTAATCCCGTGTGGCGCCTGGCTTTCTTGACATAAGAGGGTATCTTGGTGGAGAGCGCGGTTCGCGCTCCAGTTACCCCTGTGAGGCTTACGAAGTAGATAAAACCGGACCCGACCCGCGCCACGCGCTCCATACGCGAAGTATCCGAGGTAGGGGTCAGTAGGAAGATAAGGTCTATGCCGACGGCATCGAGCGCTGTTTTGAGTTCGCCGGCCTCTTCCGGCGGCAGGTCTACGACCAGCACGCCGTCCACTCCTGAGGAATGGGCGTTTTTGGCGAAGCGCTCAAGGCCGTAGGCGAGTATCGGGTTGTAGTACCCGAAGAGGACGACCGGTACCTGACTCTTCTTGCGTACATTGCGCACGAGCTTCAGCACGCCTCCCGGAGTCGCCCCTTTCTTCAAGGCCCTTTCGTACGAGGCCTGTATTGTCGGGCCGTCTGCCATGGGGTCGGAGAATGGTATGCCGAGCTCTATTACATCTGCGCCCGACTCTTCGAGCCTGTAGATAATCTCTTCGGTCGTTGCCATGTCCGGGTCTCCGGCGCTGATGAAGGTGATAAGCGCATGGCGACTCTCGCTCTTAAGCCTGTTAAAGAGGGCTTCGAGCCTGCCGGGACTCTTTTTATCTATTATTTTTTTTGCCATTGAATCGGCCTCTATTCTCTTTTTTGCGGCTCTTTCCAAGCAGCCAGTCTATTATATGAATTAGAGCTTGAACTTGAATGCCTTTGAGACCGTTTCGAGGTCTTTGTCTCCCCTGCCGGAGAGGTTGACAATCATGATCTCGCTATTCTTCATCTTAGGCGCAACTTTCATTGCATAAGCAATTGCGTGGGACGATTCGAGCGCCGGTATAATGCCTTCGGTCAGCGTAAGGGTCTTAAAGCCGCCTAACGCCTCCTTGTCGGTTATCGTGTCGTACTCCACGCGACCGGTATCGTGCAGCCATGCATGCTCAGGTCCTACGCCCGGGTAGTCGAGCCCGGCTGAAATGGAGTGCGTCTCCGTTATCTGCCCTAACCTGTCCTGTAACAGGTAGGTCTTGTTGCCGTGCAGCACTCCGGGAGTGCCGCCGGTAATGGAGGCCGCATGATATGAGCCCTGCAGACCGTGCCCTCCTGCCTCAACGCCGACCATGCGGACACCCTTGTCATTAAGAAACGGGTGGAAGAGGCCGATGGCGTTGCTTCCGCCGCCGACGCATGCGACCAAAAGGTCCGGCAGCTTTCCGGTAAACTTTTTAATCTGCGAGCGCGCCTCTTTGCCTATGACCGACTGAAAGTCGCGAACGAGCATAGGGTAAGGGTGCGGCCCGGCAACCGTTCCGATTATATAGAAGGTGTTGTAGACGTTGGTAACCCAGTCGCGAAGCGCTTCGTTCATTGCGTCTTTAAGCGTACGGCTGCCGGACGTCACGGGCGTTACCTTGGCGCCGAGCAGCTTCATGCGAAAGACGTTAGGTTTCTGGCGGGCGATATCTTCCGAGCCCATATATATCTCGCATTCGAGGCCGAACATGGCCGCGACCGTAGCCGTTGCAACGCCGTGCTGCCCTGCTCCGGTCTCTGCTATTATGCGCTTTTTACCCATTCTGCGCGCCAGCAGGATCTGCCCAATGGTGTTGTTGATCTTGTGCGCCCCGGTGTGGCAGAGATCCTCTCTCTTTAGGTAGATTTTCGCCCCGCCGAGCTTCTTTGTCAACCGCTCGGCATAGTAGAGCGGAGTCGGGCGGCCGGTGTACTCCTGCAAATAGAACCGGAGTTCTTCTTTAAACTCCTTGTCCTCTTTCCACTTCTTGTACGCCTCTTCGAGTTCGAGTACCGCAGGCATGAGCGTTTCTGAAATGTAGCGGCCTCCGTAGATTCCGAAGTGGCCGTTCTTGTCGGGTCCTCTCTTCATGATCCTCTTCTTCTGTTACGAGTCTAAAATTATACGTACATGTCTATAACGATTTCGCCTCTTCGATAAAGCGTTTTACTTTCTCCGGCTCTTTTGTTCCGGGAGCGCTCTCAACCCCCGAGCTTACGTCAACCGCGTACGGTCTTACGGTCTCTATTGCCTCTGATACATTGTCGGGGCCGAGCCCTCCGGAGAGTATCAGCGGGCCGTATTTTTTCGCTTTGATAGCGAGTTTCCAGTCGAATGTCTTTCCAGTGCCGCCGTGCGTTCCTTCTACGAAGGTATCGAGCAGAACCGCGGCGACAGTATAGTCGTTTGTAGCGTAGGCGCCGATTCCGGCTATGTCATCTTCACCAGATACCCTGAAGGCCTTTATGACGGATGCACCTTCGGCCATGGCGCACTCTTCGGGGCTCTCTTTGCCGTGGAGCTGTACGCTGTTTATTCCGGCCCGCCTGACTACTTCATTGATCTGTTCTGTCGGGCTGTCTACAAAGACGCCGACAGTAGAGACAAAGGGCGGCAGGGCACTGGTTATCTCTTTAACGGCCTCCGGCGTAACGTACCTAGGACTCTTGGCGTAGAAGATAAAACCGAGCGCGTCGGCGCCGAACTCAAGAGCCGTCAGGGCGTCTTCGATACTCGTGATGCCGCAGATCTTTACTTTAACACTCAAGAAGTTCCCTCAATTTGCATCCGATGTCGGGCTCTTTCATAAGGGCCTCTCCGATCAGGAAGGCGGTTGCGCCCGCAGTTTTGAGCTTTGCAATGTCGTCGCAGGTGTGGATACCGCTCTCGGCAACCACCACAACGCCGTTGGAGGCCTTTGGCGCAAGCCTTATTGTGGTCTTCAGGTCGGTCTTAAAGGTCTTGAGGTCGCGGTTGTTTATGCCGATCAGCTTTGCTCCGGCGCCGAGCGCGCTCTTGAGCTCCTCTTCATCATGAACCTCGACCAGCGCGGCGAGGCCGAGCACGAGACAGAGGTTTAACAGCGCTCTTAACTTTTCGGCGCCGAGCACTGCGGCTATCAGGAGTACTGCGTCTGCGCCTGCTGCGCGGGACTCGTAGACCTGGTACTCGTCGATGATAAAGTCTTTTCTCAGTATCGGCAGGTTGACCGCCTCTTTAATCCTCTTGAGGTACTCGAGCGAACCCTGAAAATGCTTTTCATCGGTCAGTACGGAGATGGCCGTTGCCCCGTTCTCCTCATAGGTGCGGGCGATTTCCACGGGGTCGAACTCTTCGCGTATGACCCCTTTGGACGGGCTCGCTTTCTTTACCTCCGCGATTATCCGTATCGCATTCGGCGCTTTCGGGTTTGGCGCTCCGAGCGCTTTGAAAAAATTGCGTGTCGGGTCGAGATCCTGAATCGATGCTTTAAGCTCGCCTTCGAGTCTCTCAAAGTCTACTCTAGCTTTAAGCTGCAGTAACTCTTCCTCTTTATCTTTTATTATAGTATCGAGCATAGTACCTTTTTTTTGGTTGAGGCCGGTGTCAGGGGCACGGGGTTAAGCGTCAGGTTGAGTTTTATAACAAACCGGGTGGTCGTCCCCGGTGGTCATCCATTGGTAATTTCTTTTAAGAGTTCGAGCCGTTTTAGCGCCTCTCCAGAATGGATCGCGCCGTGCGCAATCGCTATGCCTTCCGCAATGGAGCCTGCTTTGTTCGCGGCGCAGATTGCCGCCGCGCTGTTCAGGAGTACGATATCGCGTTTCGGGCCTTCTTCGCCTTCAAAAATCTTTAGTATGATAGCGGCGTTCTCTTCGCTCTCTCCACCGGTCAAGTCTTCGGGTTTGCACCTTTCCAGGCCGAAGTCCTCCGGCTTAATGTGGTATGTTCTCACGCCCCCGTCTTTGAGTTCAGTGACTTTTGTCTCTGCGGTAAGCGTTATCTCGTCGAGGCCGTCCTCTCCCCTGACAACAAAGGCGTGTGTTGTGCCGAGATTCTTCAGTACATTGGCGAGTATGTCGGTGAGGGCCGGATCGTAGACGCCTAAGAGTTGGCACTTTGCGCCAGCCGGGTTTGTAAGAGGCCCGAGGATGTTGAAGATCGTCCGTATGCCGAGGGCCTGCCTGACGGGCGCTGCGTACTTCATGGCGCCGTGCAGGCGCGGGGCGAAGAGAAAACCTATGCCGGCCTCCTGTATGCATTTTTCTACGCACGTTACCTCTGCCTCTACATTTACGCCGAGGGCGCGCAGAACGTCGGCGCTACCGCTCTTTGAAGATACGCTCCTGTTGCCGTGTTTGGCCACGGTTGCCCCGGCGGCTGCGGTAACGAATGCGCAGGCCGTGGAGATGTTGAAGGTCATGGAGCCGTCGCCGCCCGTACCGCAGGTATCGACAATATTAGTCTTGTCGATACCGGGGGTGTCGATGGTCGTAGCCTTCTCGCGCATCACGCGCGCGGCTCCAGTAATCTCGGCAATCGTCTCGCCCTTGACCCTGAGGGCCGTAAGGAAGGCTCCGATCTGCGCTTCGGCGGCAGCTCCCGTCATGATCTCTTCCATGACAGAGACCATCTCGATTTCGGTCAGGTCTGTTCCTTCTATCAGTTTTCCTAAAGCCTCTTTTATCATTGCGTCCCCTGCTCAGAGTGGCCGTCTCGGTGACGGTTTACCCGTAGATCTTTAGAAAATTTCCCAGAAGCTCTTTGCCCGAAGTCGTAAGTATGCTTTCGGGGTGGAACTGGACGCCCTCTATAGGCAGCTCCTTATGGCGGATTCCCATTATCTCGTCCCGGTCGGTCCATGCGCTTATGTCGAAACAGTCCGGCAGGGTCTCGCGCTCGATTATAAGCGAGTGGTACCTGTTCGCCTCGAACGGGTTCTCAAGACCCGTAAAGAGCGTCTTGCCGTCGTGGTAGACCTCGGATACCTTGCCGTGCATAAGGCGCGGCGCTTTTATGATTTTGGCGCCAAAGGCGTAACCTAGACTCTGGTGCCCGAGGCAGACGCCGAGTATCGGGATCGTTCCGGCAAAGTGCTTGACCGCCTCGACCGAGATGCCTGCCTTCTCCGGGTTGCACGGCCCGGGCGAAATCACCAGCAGCTTCGGCGCGAGCCGCTCTATCTCCTCAACCGTAATGGCGTCATTACGGTGCACGACAACCTCTGTGCCGAGTTCCATAAAGTACTGGACGAGGTTGAAGGTAAAAGAGTCGTAGTTGTCGATCATCAGGAGCATCTGTTTTTCCGGTCTTTACGGTTTCTGGTTGTTACTGAGTACAAAAGCAGGAGGTCCCTAAGGGACGTCCTTACTGGTTATTTTATTCGAGGCCGTTCAGTCGAGTCCTGCGCGCGCCATCTCGATAGCCTTTAACATCCCCCGCGCCTTGTTCTCGGTCTCTTCGTACTCGGTCTGGGGCACGGAGTCGGCTACGATTCCAGCGCCCGCCTGAATGTAGATTACGTCGTCCTTTATAACGAGGGTCCGAATAGCTATGCACATGTCGGAGTTGCCGTTGTAGCTGAGGTAACCGACAGAGCCGCCGTAGATGCCTCGCTTGCACGGTTCGAGTTCCTCTATAATCTCCATTGCGCGTATCTTCGGCGCTCCGGTCAGCGTGCCTGCCGGAAAAGCCGCGCGAAGCGCGTCAAAGGAGCTCGCATCACTGCAAAGAGTTCCGCGCACGGTGCTGACTATATGCATTACGTGCGAGTACCGCTCTATCTCCATGAACTCGTCTAAGGTAACGCTTCCCGCCTCGCAGACCCTGCCGAGGTCGTTTCTGCCGAGATCGACCAGCATGATATGTTCGGCGCACTCTTTTGGGTCAGCGAGCAGCTCTTTTTCAAGTTTTAAGTCCTCTGCCACTGTGGCCCCGCGAGGTCTTGTTCCGGCAATCGGGTTTACGTTTACGTCCCGGCCCTCTACGCGCACCAGCACCTCGGGCGAAGAGCCTACGAGTATTATGTCATCGAGCGAAATATAGAACATGTACGGCGACGGATTTACGACCCGGAGTGCCCTGTAGATGTCGAACGGCTCTACGTCGAGCTTAGTTGAGAACCTCTGGGAGAGCACGGTCTGAATTACGTCGCCCTCGAGAATATACTCCTTGATCCGCTCAACCGAGGAAAGAAAATCTTCGTGGGCAAAGTTCGATTCTATCTCAGCGTCTCTGTTTAGTATTCTGTCTGCTTCTTTTACTCCATTATCAGGCCTGTCTACGGAGCCGCTCCTTAAGGTTTCTATAAGAGAGTCGATCTTCTCAATTGATGCCGCGTAGATCTCTTCGGTATCCGCGCCATTTGGTATGAAGGCATTTGAGATGACCTTTATCTTGTGCTCCACGTTGTCGAAGAGCAGAAAAGTATCGGTGAAGATGAAGTAGAGGTCGTAGTTATCTATATCTTTTGGTGTCGTATCGGGCAGACGCTCAATGTGGCGTATGGTGTCGTAACCCATGTAACCGATCGCGCCTCCTGAAAAGCGCGCCACACCCTCTACCTCTACTGCCTTGTAACCGGCCATTATCTCGCGCAGCACCTCTATAGGGTCCCCTTCGACATTGCGCACCCGGCCGTCCTCTATTATTTCCACCTTTCGGCCGCGGCTTCTCACAACCATGCGTGGCGCGGTGCCGAGCAGGCTATAGCGGCCCCACTTCTCTCCACCCTCCACGCTCTCGAAGAGAAAAACGTTTCCACCCTTTGCAATCTTCATAAGGGCCGAGACGGGGGTGTCGGTATCGGCGAGGATGTCCCTGTAGACAGGAATTATATTGCCCTTGTCCGAAAGTTCTTTGAATGTCTCTAAGTTTGGGTAATAGCTGAGCTTTTTCATAAGTCATTAAAAATAACATAGAGTTCTCCGGTAGTCAACCTGAACTCAGGTACGCTGGCGGGAGCGGGTTATGTTGACGCTCTTCAATGGTTGAAAAAGAGTAAAAAAAATAAGCTTCAGGTATGGTGGCAATATGTCGTTATAATGGCAGTATGGAGAGGTCGGTAACAGCTGAAAAAAGCATGTCAGGGGATTGAACGGACTTAAACCCTTGACGCGGGTACAGTGGTACTATAACGTGTGAGATTATGAAAAAGTATGCTGCTATAGTCCTTGCCGCAGGCAAGGGTACGAGGATGAAATCGGAACTTCCCAAGGTGCTGCACAAGGTTGCCGGCACCCCTATGCTCGGCCATGTTCTTGGCGCGCTTAAAGCGCTGAAGATGAAGAGGACGGTAGTAGTGGTCGGTCACGGATCAGAGAGCGTTCGCGCAGAGTTTGCGGGTTCAGGAGTCGAGTTCGTTGAGCAGAAAGAGCAGCTCGGCACAGGGCACGCGGTACTAAGCGCCATGGGCGCACTCAAGGGCTTCAAGGGCTCAGTGCTGGTCCTTTCAGGCGACGTGCCTCTTATTACGGCCTCCACTCTAAAGGGGCTTTTACGTCTTCATAACAGGGGGCAAGGGCAAGGTAAAAAGGGCGCTGCCTTAAGTTTTATATCGGCGATTCTGTACGACTCGACAGGGTACGGCAGGGTTGTAAGGGATGAGCAGAACTCGGTTACCGGTATTGTGGAGCAGAAGGACTGTACGCCGATGGAGAGGCTGATAAACGAGATAAATACCGGGTTCTACATCTTCGACTCCGACTTCTTGCAAAAGAGTATAAAGAAGCTCAAGACCGAAAATGCGCAGGGCGAGTACTACCTGCCGGACCTGATCTCAATGGCCGTTAAAGAGGGCAGGGGCATAAGGGCATTGACCCATATAGATGTTCTGGAGGTGATGGGGGTCAATAACAGGGTGGAGCTTTCACGTGCCTCTGCCGTTATGCGCTTGAGGATACTAAAAGACTTGATGCTCTCGGGCGTGACGGTTATAGACCCCGGCGCTACATATGTCGATGCGACGGTCAAGGTCGGCAGAGATTCCGTTATCTATCCCGGGGTTCATCTGGAGGGTTCGACGGTTATCGGCAAAGAGTGTAGAATCGAAGAGGGAGTTAAAATAACAGACTCCCGTATCGGCGACAGTACAACCGTGAAGAGCAGTTCTATAGTTGAGAGCAGCTCTGTCGGAAAGGGCGCAACTCTAGGCCCGTTTGCGCGCTTGAGGCCCGGTAATGCTCTTGGGGCGGAAGTCCGTATAGGTAATTTTGTCGAGTTAAAGAAAGTGCGGATGGGTCGCGGAAGCAAAGCCGGCCACCTCAGCTATTTGGGAGACGCCGTGATAGGCAGTGGTGTAAATGTAGGCGCGGGCACCATTACATGCAACTATGACGGAAAGAACAAGTTTATAACAACTATTGCCGATGATGCCTTTATAGGCAGCGATTCTCAGCTTGTAGCTCCTGTTAAAGTGGGCAAAAACGCTTATGTAGGAAGCGGCACCACGGTAACAAAGGATGTGCCGGCCGGTGCGTTAGTTGTGGCGCGTGTTGAGCAGAAGATAAAAGAGGGCTGGGTCGCCAAGAAAGGGCTCATAATCGATACTTTTAAAGAAGATAAAAAAGATAAGAAGAAAAAGAGGGGCAAGTAACGTATGTGCGGAATAGTCGGGTATACCGGAACCAGGGATGCTGTAGACGTTCTTCTCGGTGGATTAAAGAAGCTGGAGTACCGCGGGTACGATTCTGCGGGAATTGCCGTTATGAAGGACTCCGAGATAGAGCTTCGCCGTTCGGTTGGCAAGCTGAATAACCTGACCATGGAGGTCTTGAAGAGACCGCTTTCAGCCCATACAGGCATAGGCCACACAAGGTGGGCGACGCACGGCAGGCCGAGCGAGCAGAATGCGCACCCGCACTTGGAAGGCGGCGTTGCCGTAGTGCATAACGGCATTATAGAGAATTACCTCGTTTTGAAAGATGAGCTGAAGGCCGCTGGTGCTACTTTTAAGTCCGAGACCGATACCGAGATATTGAGCCACCTCATAGAGCGCGCCTCGGCAGAAGGTTTGAGCCTGGCCGATGCGGTAAGAAGCGCCGTGAAGCGCATTAAGGGTACGTTCGCGCTCCTGGCGCTCAGCCAAAAAGAACCGGGTACGATAATAGGCGCGCGGCTCGAGTGCCCGATGATAGTAGGAATAGGGGAGAACGAGACAATAATCTCTTCGGACATTCCTGCCATACTCGAAGTGACTCGCAGCGCCATATTTCTTCACGATGGCGATATCGTCTCAATAACCGGTGGAGTGACCGAGATAACGGATTTCGAGGGCAACCCGGTCGAGAGAAAGCCTACTACCATTAATTGGAGCCCGGTTATGGCGGAGAAGGGTGGTTACCGCCACTTTATGCTCAAAGAGATTTTCGAGCAGCCGCGCGCAGTTACCGATACCTTCAGGGGGCAGATAGTAGAGGAGAAGGGCGAGGTCTTTTTTGATGGCTTCGAGGTAGACCTTACCAAGGTGGAGAGGATTTATATCCTCGCATGCGGCACGTCGTGGCACGCAGCCCTGACCGGTAAGTACATCTTTGAGGAGTTCTGCTGCATACCGACCGAGGTGGACCTTGCAAGCGAGTTCAGGTACCGCAACCCGCTTGTCGGTCCCACTACGCTGGTTATCGCGATCTCCCAGTCCGGCGAGACCGCCGATACCCTGGCTGCGGTCAAGGAGGCGAAGCGCAAAGGCGCCTCCGTTATCTCTATCTGTAACGTTATGGAGTCGAGCCTGACGCGCGAAACCGACTGGACCTTTATGACCCATGCAGGGCCTGAGATTGGTGTCGCTTCAACTAAAGCCTTTACCACGCAGCTTACTGCACTCTACCTTCTGGCGGTCTACTTTGGCCGGACCATAGGCACGCTCGGGGAGGAGCGGTCAAAGGAGCTTATCCATGAGTTGATAAAGTTGCCGAAGAAGATAGAGACGATACTCGATTCGGAAGATCATATAGAGGCGCTGGCCCGCAGATATTTTCACTATCGCGATTTTATCTATATAGGCAGGGGCATCAACTTCCCTATTGCGCTCGAAGGGGCGCTGAAGCTCAAGGAGATCTCTTATATCCATGCCGAGGGATATGCGGCGGGCGAGATGAAACACGGCCCGATTGCGCTTATCGACGAGGATATGCCTGTAGTTGCCCTTGCGCCTATGGACGGTACGTACGCGAAGATGCTCGGTAATATCGAAGAGGTGCACGCGCGTTTGGGCTCCATAATAGCGATAGTCACCGAGGGCGATACCGAGGCAAGCTCAAGGGCTGATGATCTTATTACCGTCCCCGTGACATCCGTACACCTTACCCCGATACTCTTTTCCATTCCGCTCCAGATTCTCGCCTACCACATAGCGGTAATGAAGGGCACAGATGTTGACCAACCCCGCAACCTCGCCAAGTCCGTTACTGTCGAGTAGCCCCTGTCGGGGTTTTTCTCGGGTAGGACAGGCTTGTTTACATTTCTGTGCCATTTTGGATATATATAGGCATATTTCGATTTCATGTCTTCTTTGTTCCTTTTTTCTTCCCATTTACGTCCAAGACCTGTTACTTTTTAGATAATCTTTTACGACCACTTTTGTTATCCATCATGACTTTGTGGAGAAAGGCTGTTATGGAGAGGCTTACCGGCAAGATTGCTGCGGTAACAGGGGCCGGGCTTGGAATAGGCAGGGCAACGGCGCTGCTTCTGGCTCGCGAGGGAGCCTCTGTTGCAGTTCTTGATATCCTCGATGAAGAGGCTTGCAGCGTTGCGGATGAGATAAACTCCGCCGGAGGCAGAGCACGCTTTTACCACATGGATGTCTCCGATGAACCGGAGGTTGCGGCTGTGATGGGTTCCATAAGAGAGGAACTCGGCCCAATAGACGTGTTGGTAAATAACGCCGGGGTTGCTACGCCTAAGTGTCCGGCGCATGAGGTGGAGAGCGTGGAGTTCGACCGCGTGATGGGTGTCAATGTAAAGGGTGTGCTCTACTGCACAAAGTATGCGGTAGAGCAGATGCGACAAAGAGGCGGCGGCAGTATTGTGAATATCGGTTCTATGCTCGGTATGGTCGGCGCAGCGGATACTTCCGTTTATGTAGCTTCAAAGGCGGCAATGAGGCTGATGTCGAAGTCTGATGCCCTTACCTATGCAAAAGATAAGGTGCGCGTCAACGTGGTCAACCCGGGTTATGTCTGGACGCCGCTCATAGAGGATATACTGAAGTCGAAGGGCGACGTTGACGCGGGCAGGGCCGAGCTAGAGTCTTTGCATCCACTCGGCAGGCTGGGTACGGTAGATGACGTTGCGTACGCGATACTCTATCTCGCTTCCGACGAGTCTGCTTTTGTTACTGGCAGCGACCTTGTGATAGACGGCGGTTATACCGCGAGATAATTTTAAGCGCCGTTTCTTTTCTGCTTCGGGATCTTTTCAAGGGTTTTTGTCGGCGATGTTGCCGCCTGGCTGCTGGTAGGCCGTATTTTAAATAACGATTTTTCCTATGGAGTTCCACTTCACATATCACTTGCTTCTGGTTCCGATCGCTTATTTCTTGGGTTCCGTTCCTTTCGGGCTTGTAGTTGCAAGAGTCATGGGCGGGGCCGATCCCCGGAGCGTGGGCTCCGGTAACATCGGAGCTACCAACGTGCGCCGCAGCGCAGGTAAATCGGCCGGTATAATCACACTCGTGCTCGATCTGTTTAAAGGTTTTGTACCGGTTTATGTCGTCTACCTGCTCGGCGCAGGCGCTTTTGCGATCAGCCTCGTTGCTTTTGCCGCAGTTGCGGGCCACGTCTTTCCGGTCTTTACAGGTTTTAAGGGGGGTAAGGGCGTGGCAACGGCGTGCGGCGTCTTTGCGGCCATTTCACCCTCTGCCACACTGCTCGTCGTAGTCGTTTTTGTGCTTATAGTACTCTTTAAAAGGTACGTCTCGCTCGCTTCGATAGTGGCTACGGCCCTTATGCCGGTCTTTCTCTCTCTGTTACCGGGAACCAGGGTCTATACGGCGCTCGGTGTATGTGTGGCCGTGCTGGTGATTTTACGCCACAGAGATAATATAAAGAGGCTTGTTGCCGGAGAGGAGAACAAACTCTGAGCAGCTAGCTATAAGAATTGATAAAAATAGCACCCGTTTGCCTTAAATACAAATATGGTGCTGCTGAGGTTCTGACTTGCCTTGACCAGACAACCTATTATTGTTAAACTTAAGTGCCTGCAAGGTTCAAGCGGGTGGATTATTCTAATAAAAATTTCACAAATACACGGTTTTTCTATACAATTCTTTTAAGAGCTTTTCATAAGAAGCAGAACGGAGGCACAAGTGAAGTGCGTTATTATGGCCGGAGGATTCGGTACCAGGTTAAGACCTCTCACAAACAGTATGCCAAAGCCCATGGTGCCGATGGTGAACCGGCCTATCATGGAGCACATAGTCGATCTTCTTAAGAAGCACTCGGTTGACGAGCTGACCGCGCTGCTCTATTTCCAGCCCGAGACCATAACCGATTACTTCGGCGACGGTTCGGACTTCGGCGTCAAGTTAGATTATATAACGGCCACGAGCGATCTCGGCACGGCAGGCGCGGTAGGCGCCGCCATGAGAAAGTTCAAGGGCCGTGACTCTACGCTCGTCATCTCAGGCGACGTGCTGACCGATATCGATATCTCCGAGGCCCTCGCTTTTCATAAAAAGAAGAAGGCGGTAGCGACGATTGTGTTGACTCGCGTTGAGAACCCGCTCGCCTTCGGCATAGTTATAACGGACAATAACGGGCGGATTACGCGTTTTCTTGAAAAACCGGGCTGGGGCGAGGTCTTTAGCGATACGATCAATACCGGTATCTACATTCTCGACCGCAAGGTGCTCGATTATCTGCCTGAAGGTGAAGAGTTTGATTTCAGTAAAGACCTCTTTCCGATTCTGCTGAAGGAGGATAAACCGATCTACGGTTATGTCGCCGACGGGTACTGGAAGGATGTCGGCAGCCTCGACGAGTACCGGCAGGCGAACATGGATATAATAGAGGGGCGCGTTGAGGTCGTGATGCCCGGAGAGAAGGTACCAGGCAAGGAGGTCTGGACCGGTACGGATACCCGCGTGGACTTTACGGCATCGCTCGAAGGCAGGGTCATTATCGGCAATAACTGCAAGGTAGAGGCCGATGCGCGTATTGTCAACTCTTCGCTCGGCTCTGGCGTTACCGTCGAGGAGGGCGCCGTAATAATAGACTCGGTCCTGTGGGACGGGGTCAAGGTGGGGCGCAAGGCGAAGATGCAGGAAAATGTAATCGGTCACAATACCGATATAGGCACAGGCGCGCACCTGGCCGAAAACGTCGTCATCGCTGACGACTGCAAGATAGGGCGTAAAGCCACGGTCAAGACGAATGTCAAGGTGTGGCCGCATAAGATAGTAGATGACGACGCGGTGCTCGCCTCTTCACTCGTCTGGGGACAGAAGTGGAGCAAGAATATCTTTTCGACCTATGGAGTCACCGGGCTCGCCAATATAGAGCTGAGCCCCGACTTTGCCGCAAAACTCGGCGCGGCTTACGGCGCAACGCTCGAAAAGGGCTCTTATGTATCGACCTCGCGGGATGCGCACAAGACCTCGCGTATGATAAACAGGGCGGTTATGACCGGGATACTCTCAACCGGCGTCAACGTCCATGATTACGGGGTTACCCCGATGCCGGTCTGCAGGCTTCTTTCCAGAGGCGGAGCCGAGGTTGGCGGTATCCATACGCGCCGTTCGCCTTTTGACCCGCTTCTGCTCGACCTCAAGTTCTTCGACTCTGTCGGGCTCGATCTCCACCCCGGTTTTGAAAAAAATATCGAGCGCCTCTTCTCCAGAGAGGATTACCGCCGCGTACCGATTGAAGAGACAGGGGAGATGGTCTTTCCGATTCACGGCTTCGAGTACTACGAGAATGCCTTTATGTCGGCCGTAAATGCCGAGGTGATCCGCAAGGCGCAGTTCAAGATCGTGCTCGACTACTCGTACGGGAGCTCTTCGCGGATCTTTCCGTCTATTCTCGGTCGTCTCGGCTGCGATGTGATCGCATTGAACGCCAACCTCGACGGCACAAAGGTAACGCGTACGGCAGAGGAGTTTGATAAAGCGATAGCGCAGCTCTCCAATATCGTCCGCTCCGTCGGGGCCGATGTCGGTATGCTGTTAGATGCCGGGGGCGAGAAGATTTTTCTGGTAGACGATGCCGGTGAGATAATAGACGGCGATACGGCGCTCAATATCATTACGCTTCTTACGCTCAAGTGCTCCAAAGAGGCCGGCATCAAGGGCTCTATTGCCGTGCCGGTTACCTCGTCCGGGGCGATTGACCGGATGTCGGAGACTTACGGTTTTGACGTTATGAGGACAAAGACGAGTGCTCGCGGCCTTATGGAGGCGGCTAGCGAGCCGGATGTTATCTTCGTAGGCGAGTCGAGCGGAGGTTTTATCTTTCCGCAGTTCCAGCCAAACTTCGACGGCATGTATGCTATTACGAAGATTCTTGAGATGCTGGCTCTTCAGGACGTTCGTCTGCACAGGCTGATACGCGAACTGCCGCCATCGATAATATTGAAGGACAGGGTAGCGTGCGCCTTTGAGAACAAGGGGCGCGTAATGCGAAGGCTTGCCGAAGACTCTAACGGCAAGAACACCACGCTTCTCGACGGTATAAGGATCAACTTTAAAGATAACTGGGTGGCGGCGTATCCCAGCCAGGACAGGCCGTACTTTCTGATAGTTGCCGAGGCCGCTACAGAGAATGTGGCAAAGGACCTTATCACGCAGTACTCGGGTAAGATTCTGGAGTACCAGAAGGCGTAGCGGTTTCGTCTTCCGGTAAAGAACGGGTTTTTGTTTTTTAGCCGGAAATATTCCAAGTTCCGGCTTTTTTCTATCGGTTTTAAGTGCGGCGCTTTTGGGTTGCGCTTTGATATTCGGGAGTCTATTTATGAAAGATATTGGCGGCGGCGAGAGTACAGAGCTGCTCTCTATGGTGGTCGGCCCGCTCGATGTGAATTGTTACATATATTCGGATATAGAGACTCATGAAGCGGTTGTTATAGATCCGGGCGGGGATGTCGACAGGATACTTTCCGCTCTTAAAGACAGGTCGCTCGACCTCAAGTTCATACTCAATACCCACGGACACTTCGACCATGTAGGGGGCAACGGTACTCTCAAGGACGTAACCGGTACGCAGATATGCCTCAACAAGGGGGATGCCGAGCTTTTTTCCCAGGCCCATGAGCATGGTGTTATTTACGGCGTACAGACGTCTGCGCAACCGAGGCCCGATATATACCTTCAAGACGGCGCCAAGCTTACGCTCGGCGCCATTACGCTTGAGATTCTGTACACTCCGGGGCATACCCCCGGCGGGGTATGCCTCTATTCCAAAAAGGACGGGTTGCTCTTTACCGGGGATACGCTCTTTGCGGGTTCGATCGGCAGGACCGATCTTCAGGGCGGCTCTTTCGATACAATCATTGAATCGATCAAGAACCGCATACTGCCGCTCGATGATTCCGTGCGCGTACTTCCGGGCCACGGCCCGGACTCGACCGTAGGTGAAGAGCGCGAGAGCAACGCTTTTATAGTCAATATACGGCTGTAGAGGCTCTTGAGGTTATTGTTGTAGGCTAAACTACTAAAAAGCATAGGCCGGTGTAATGGGATTGAAGAACAAGAAGGTGCTTCTCGGCGTCACGGGCGGTATTTCCGCTTATAAGGCGCTGGAGTTGACACGCCTGCTAATTAAAGCCGGTGCCGAGGTGCGTCCTGTGATGACGCGCGCGGCAACCGAATTTATAACACCGCTATCACTCTCGACGCTTGCGCGCTCGAAGGTTCATACCGGTATGTTCGACGTGAATGAGGAGTTCGATATAGACCATATTTCACTCGCCCAGCAGTGCGATATAATAGTAGTGGCCCCGGCCACGGCCAACATAATAGCCAAGGCCGCAGCGGGCATTGCCGACGATCTGCTTTCGACCGTAATTGCGGCCGCTACGGTACCAGTTCTCTTTGCCCCTGCAATGAACAGTGCCATGTGGTTTAATCCGATACTTCAGTCCAACGTAGCAAAGCTCTCGGAGCTCGGTTTTAGCTTTGTTGAACCCGGCAGAGGAGAGCTTGCGTGCGGTTATGAGGGCAAGGGAAAACTTGCCGATGTAAATACCGTATTTGAGGGGATCGAAGAGGTGCTGGGCAAAGAGGGCCAGGTACCGAAGGAACTCACTTCAAAGGACCTGTCAGGCGAGACGGTGCTGGTAACGGCAGGCCCGACTCAAGAGGCGATCGATCCAGTCAGGTACGTCTCCAACCGTTCGTCCGGGCGCATGGGTTTTGCTATTGCTGAAGAGGCCGGAAGAAGGGGAGCGAAGGTCATACTCGTTAGCGGCCCCACGCACCTTAGGCCTCCGGACGGCGTTACATTCATCGCTGTTACGACGGCTGAGGAGATGTACGGGGTCTGCCACGAGCAGTTCTCCGGCTCCACGCTCGTTATCATGGCCGCTGCGGTTGCTGATTACAGGCCTAAAGAGAGTTCGCCTATCAAGATTAAAAAGAGCGCTCCGTCGCTGGCAATGGAGATGGAGCGGACGAAAGACGTGCTTAAGAGCCTGTGTGAGAGGCGCGAGGGGCAGTTTCTGGTCGGTTTTGCGCTTGAGACCGAGAATCTCGTAGAGAATGCGCGCAAGAAACTGGTCGAAAAGGGGCTCGATATGGTGGTTGCCAATGCTCCTGGAGCAATAGACGGAGAGCAGAGTACGGTAACTATACTCGACCTTGCCGACGGGGTAGAGCAGTTGGAGCCTATGAGCAAGCAGCGTGTGGCCGGGAAGATATTCGACCGTCTTATAGCTTTAAAGGGCGCCCGGGGGTTGACGAAACCTCTACGGCCTTAAGCGCATTCTCCATAGCGCTCTCCCAGTCCAGACCCGTCTGTTGTACCCTTTTCAGTTTTTTTCTTAAGAATGACGCTGTATTGAGGGCATGTTTGCCTGTAGGGTCCTTTGTCACACACTTGCTTTTTTCACCTTTTACGAGCATCTCTGTGGCGGCCTCCAGCGCAAGGTTGAAGTACCTGTCCTTAAATTCTTTATCCAGTTTCCATTTTGAGCGCGTCGATAGGTGGGATATCATCGTGCGCCACTGTTCCACCTGTTGCAGGTTTAGCATACTTGAAAATATTCTCTTGTTGGTCTTAAATGGAAGGGGCGCCTCCTCAATCATCGCATCGAGCAGCCGGTCGTTCTCTATATGGACCTTGCGGGCTATCTTTTTAGGTAGTTGCCAGACCATTTTATCGGCGAGGGCGTCGAAACGCATCTCCCAGTAGATATGCCTGAGAGTGCGGGTCGAAAAGGATCGGATCATCATTTCGGGTATAAAGTGGTTGTGGGCGATGGTGTCGGCGCCGAGATGGCAGAGGTAACCGCAGGCAAAGGCGCGCTGGGGGTCCGACTCGGCATGTTCGCGCAGCCTGAAGCCGAACTTCCAGTTGTGGCAGTGTTTCAGCTCCTCCACCATATTTTTGCCGACCACTATATCGGCGCTTATATTGCCGTAGAGAAAGTCTTGCGGGTAGTTAGAGACCAGCGCGGCGAGCGGCCCGTTAAGTTTTGTTATGTTCGATATAATCGTGTGGCCGAGTTCCAAGTGCGTGGCCGGTCCCCACGCGTAAGCAGTATCTGGAGTGAGCAGTAGCAGAAGAATGGCCGGTAGTAGAATGAAGAGTATGCAACTTTGGCGTGACATACTTAAAGTGTAACGCAATGCGTGATTGATGTAAAGCTGGCGAGAAAAAAGAGGGATTGCCGGAGTGATAGAGACCGAAGAGATAGGTAGATTAGCTCGCGAGTTGAGTGCGAAGCTCGAGTTGCTGAGGGCATCCGGGGTAGATGAGTGCCTTGTGCAAAGAAGGACTCTGGAAGAGATTAATATTGAGGTGCAAGCGTGTCGCAGCTGTTTTTCTTCTGAGTCTGGGGCTGAGCCGTTGGTTGAATCTGCGGCAGGGTCGCAGGAGCAGCTTGCCTCTATCGGCGTCGGCACCGGTACGTCCGGGCTCTTTATAGTGGTTGAGAGGCCGTTTGCTGATGAGCCCGGCGCAGAGACGTACGCGGGCGAAGAGGGCGGGCTTTTAAAAGATATTATAACCAAAGGCCTGAAACTCGAACCCGAAGAGGTCTATATCTCTTTTATAGTCAAGTGCCCGGACACAGAGGGCAAGGTTGAGGGTAAAGAAGTTCTTGCCTCCTGCCTGCCGTATCTTCTCGAAGAGATCGAGCTCATAAGGCCGAAGGTGCTCCTATGCTTCGGCGCTCCGGTTGCAGAGGTGCTGCATGGGCCGTCCGTTAAAAGCGCTTCCCCCGGAAGCGCTTTTAAGAACCTAGGCGGAACAAAGGTCAAATCGACTTATTCCCTTGGCGAGCTTATCAGGGAGCCCTCCCTAAAACGCGCAGCCTGGAACGATATAAAAGAGGTGGTCACGGAACTTAAGGGCCGTTAATTTCCGCTTCTGTTGGCATCCTTCTCTTTTTCTGATAAAATTTATATATGTACTTGAAGTCATCACTTCAGACTCTCTTGCTCTTTGCATTCTTTGTGCTTGTAGCCGGGTTAACTCTGCCTGTCCCGGATCTTTATGCGGCGGAGCAGGTTAAAAGAGTCCATTACGTAGAGGTCGAAGGCGTTGTCAGCCCGGTCATGGCCGAGTATCTTCTGCGTTCGATACGGGATGCCTCGGAGCAGGGCGCCGAGGCGGTAGTAATTCAGCTAGACACTCCGGGCGGACTCGACCTTTCGATGCGTAAAATCGTTAAAGAGATGCTCGCTTCCGAACTTCCCATTATCGTCTACGTGGCCCCGTCGGGGTCGCGCGCGGCCTCTGCCGGGGTATTCATAACCTATGCGGCCAATGTCGCTGCAATGGCTCCGGGCACAAATATAGGCTCGGCCCATCCGGTCGCCTTGGGCGGGGGTGAGATGGACGAGACGATGGTCAAGAAGGTCGAAAATGATGCCGCAGCTTACATAAAGGGAATTGCAACCAAGCGCGGCAGGAACGCGGAGTGGGCTGAAAAGGCGGTGAGGCAGAGTCTCAATATAACCGCTGAAGAGGCGGTAAAGTTGAAGGTCATAGATTTTATGGCTGAAAATAGAGACGAACTGCTCGAAAAACTGGACGGCAGACGCGTGCTCTTGCCGTCCGGAGAGCGGAGCCTTGCGACAATGGGCGCCACGGTTTTAGAGGTGCAGATGGACCTCAGGCTAAGGCTGCTCGACGCCATATCGAACCCGAACGTTGCTTACATACTTATGATGATCGGGCTTGTCGGCATCTACTTCGAGCTCTCCAGCCCTGGAGCGATCTTTCCGGGCGTTGTTGGCGCCATCTCTTTGGTGCTCGCCTTCTACTCTTTTCAGACCCTTTCGATAAACTACGCAGGGCTTCTGCTCATCGGGCTTGCGATTGTCTTCTTTATTGTTGAACTCAGCGTGGTCAGCTACGGGCTTTTAACTGTTGCGGGCCTCGTCTCTTTGGTGCTCGGCTCGCTCATGCTCTTCGACACCCCGGACCAGTTCGTTGAACTCTCTATCTGGGTCGTGCTGCCCACCGTCCTCTTTATGTCGGCCTTGATACTCGGCACCGGTTACTTTGCGCTGCGCATTTATCGTAAAAGACCTGTTAGCGGTATCGAGGGTTTTATAGGCGAAGAGGGTACCGCGGTTGAACGATTCGGTAGGGGCGCAACAGGCAAGGTCTTTGTAGACGGCGAGTACTGGAATGCCGAGAGCGCAGATGAGATAGCGCTGGACTGCAGGGTAAGGGTAGTTGAGGTAAAGGGACTTAAATTACTGGTCGAGAAGGTCTAAAGATGAACCTGCCGACTTTTTTTATTCATACGGTTTTTTTGACCTGTTTATATAGAAAGGAAGGTGTCAAATGCAGTTCGGTATGAGTTCGGGCCTGATAGTTCTGTTGATTCTGGTCCTGATGTTCCTCTTCTCGGCGATCAAGGTGTTGAGGGAGTACGAACGCGGCGTGGTCTTCTTTCTCGGCAAGTACCAGTCGGTAAAGGGACCCGGCCTTATTATCATTATCCCTGTGGTGCAGAAGATGGTCAGGATCAGCTTGAGGACCGTTGCCATGGATGTGCCGCCGCAGGAGGTCATTACAAAGGATAACGTATCGGTCAGCATCAATGCCGTTATTTACTTCAGGGTCGTTGCGCCGGACAAGTCCGTGATAGCGATTGAGAATTACCTCTATGCGACGAGCCAGCTCGCACAGACTACCCTGCGCAGCGTCTGCGGCCAGGCCGAGCTTGATGAGCTGCTGGTTGAACGGGAGAAGATCAATAAGCATATTCAGGGGATACTAGACCGGCAGACCGACCCGTGGGGCATTAAGGTCGGTATAGTCGAGGTAAAGGCGATAGACCTGCCCGAAGAGATGAAGAGGGCGATGGCCAAGCAGGCCGAGGCAGAAAGAGAGAAGAGGGCGAAGATAATTCACGCCGAGGGCGAGCTGCTCGCCTCTGAGAAGATTTTAGGAGCTTCCGAGCAACTGAGCAAAAACCCGGTGGCCCTTCAGTTGCGGTACCTCCAGACCCTTACCGAGGTTGCCGTGGAGAAGAACTCGACGACGATCTTCCCTTTGCCTATCGATCTGATAAAACCGTTTTTACATTTGGCCGAGAAGATGTCGCCTGCGGAGCAGGTTCCGTCCAAGGTCCCATCCAAGGTTCCATCTAACGAGAGTGAGTGAAAGTGAATGAAAGTAAGCAAGGCAAGTAAGCAGGGAGAAGCATGAAGACGGAAACGGCGGCAGGTCATAGAAAGAGGCTCCGGCAGCGTTTCTCAAAAAACCGGCTCAACGGTTTTCATGACTACGAAGTAGTAGAGCTTCTGCTGACGTACGCAATACCGAGAAGAGACGTCAAACCGATTGCCAAGTCTCTTCTTCGCCGGTTCGGGTCGCTCCACAAGGTTTTTGAGGCGACGGGGAAGGAGCTATCCGAGGTAGAGGGCATTGGCGAGAATGCGGCTACGCTTTTGACGCTCTTAAAACCGGTGACTGCGGAGTACATGAGCGCAAGGCCGGAAAAGAGGGCCAAAATATCTTCATCAAATGAGGCGGTGATAATCGCAAGGGAGAATGCTACAGTCTCCGGCGCGTTGAGCACGCTCTACCTCAACACCAAGAATGAGGTACTTTATGTCGAGGAGGCGACCGAGGCCTACGGCTCCGACCTATCTATTAAACCGAAGGCGATAATCGAAGCTGCAATAGAGAAGAACGCCAAGTCGATAATCTTTGTCCGTACGCTCGGGACAGATGCTCCGGCGCCAAAGAACGTTGAGGCCGGGGAGCTTGCGGCGATCAAGTCCGTAGAGAGCGCGGCCGGTACGCTCGACATAGCGGTGCACGACTATATAATCTCATCCGACACGGAACACCTGAGTGCGCGCGAAGAGGGGTATCTATAAGTTGACTGTCGAGTGAGCAGGTTGTGCTGTCCAATCGTCTTCGTATTACCTTCGCGCTTTGAGAGTTTTTATCAGATACTGCCTCGCGTCATCCGTCGCTTTTTTCACCGTATAACCGCGCGCAAGACCGGTGGCAAGGGCGCTGGAGAAGATGCAGCCCGTGCCGTGGAAGCGTTCTTTCCTGCCCTTCAGGCGCACGCCTTTGAAGTGAGAAAACTGCTTATTCCTGCTGTTGAAAAGTATATCCGTTGGCGGGCCTGCAACGTGGCCTCCGGTTACAACTACCGCCTCTGGCCCGAACCCCTGTATCTTCTCTGCGGCCCGCTCCATGTCTGACAAGTCTTTAATCTTTTCGCCCGAGAGCACCTCGGCCTCGTTGATGTTCGGCGTAACAACCCGTACCAGAGGCAGCAACTTAATAATCTCGGCCTCACCTTTTTTGTCTACCAGCCTGCGCCCCGAACTTGATCGCAAGACAGGGTCGAGCACGATATTTTTGAGCCCCTCTTTTTTTAGCAGCCTGATAAGCATGTTCACTATTTCAAAGCTGCCGAGCATGCCGATCTTTATTGCGTCGAAATCGGCTTCGGCTAGCAGGGTTAGTATCTCCTGCCGTACGAACTTAGGGTCAATCGGCAGTACGGTAACAACTGTGCTTCGGTTTTGCGCGGTGAGCGCGGTAATAGCCGCCACGCCGTCTGCGCCGAGGTCGCCGAAGGTCTTAAGGTCGGCGCTCACACCTGCCCAGCCCGACGGGTCGAAACCGGCTATAGTTAAAACTCTCTTCATGTCCTTATTTCCATGTACCGGTTCTACAGCACGATGTAGAAGATTATCGCCTGAATCACGCCGATTAGAAAACCCATCAGCCCGCCGAGGTATTCGAGGTGCTTGAGCTCTTTTGAAATAAAATCGGTCAAGAGCCCCTCAAAACTCATCAGGTCTAGCTTGTCTATCTTTGAGACCATCATATCCTGCAGGTCGAGGTTCTCTCTGAATTTCGAAGCGAGGTCGCCTTTCTTTTTATCTATCTGCTTCAATACCTCTTTGGTCAGCAGGTACTTGATATGGTAGGTAAGGTTCTCGGTTACGAGGCCGACGACCGGAAGTTTCTTCAATCTGTTGGAAGAGAGGCGGTGCTCGACGAGGTCTTCGAGTACATGCTCCACCTCCTTCTTCCACTCGATGCTCTTTAACATCTCCGCAATATCTTCGCTTGAAAGTATCTCGCGTTCAATCGACTTTGCTATAGACCTGGCAATCTCTTTGCGCCGTTTGGGGATAAGGCCCTGAAATTTCAGTCCGAAGATCGATACCGGGGTATGGGGCCTGAAGAGCAGTTTTATAGCGACGTAGTTCGTCAGCCACCCTATGGCCGCGCCGACAAGCGGCGGCAACAGAAGCGTATAGATTGAGAGTGTGCTTGCAGAGTCCATTAACAATCACCATCAAAGCAAAGGGTATAGAGAAACCTTGCCATTAAAAGTCCGAGTCGATCTATTTTACGTTAAACGGGGGTAAAAATATAGGGGTGAATACGGGTACGGCGGTATCGGTAAAAAATTGAGGCTGGAGCAGATTGAATGGGCAGGGGCAGGGTCAGGCGAACTCTTTGGTCTTGGCGAGTTCCTCTTCAAAGTACTTTTTGTACATGATCTCCCACTCGCGGCTTCCTTCGGGAATGTGGCGCGAAAGAGAGCGGATCTTCTGCCGCGCCGCATCCTCTGCCCGCTCCTCAACGGCAAAGAAGGAGTGAATGACATCCTTTATCTCCTTTAGCGCCTTGTTGTCGTCGGTAAAGTCCGCAAGGTCGTCGTTCCAGACGCCGTCGAAGATAAGGTGGGATATATGGGAGATCCTGTCTTCCGAGAGTCTCATATGATCAGTTCCCTCTCTCTTACGAGCTTGCCTTTTATCATGTTGAAGAGTTTTCTGTAGTCCGCGCCCTCGGAGTCGAGTTCGGCGGAGTGGGCCTTTATCATACTCTCAACCTCTGCGTCGAGCGCCTCTTCGGCTCTTAAGTCGGCCAGAATAGCTGCTTCGATGCGCGCGCGTACCTTCACCTCTTCTGTTTTGAAAAGGATGAGCTCTCTGTTCTTTAACCGTTGGAGAACAAGCCCGGCGATTTTGTCTACTATTTCGTTCGGAATACGCATAAGTGCAATATAGCACTGTAGAAAGTTGAAAGCAAGGGGTGCGACAGGCGTACCGGAAAAACGCGCCATCCAGCTATTGACTATGCGGAATATTTGTTTTATAAGTGTAGCAATGTTAAACTGTATAAGCCGTATCTTTTGTACGTTTTGATAAGAGTTAAAAAGAGTTCAAACAGAAGAATAGGGGGAGATTCTATTATGAACTGGGTTAAGAGCTGGTACTTCAAGCAGATTGCCCTTATGCTTGCGTTTGCTGTTTTATGTATAGCGGCCGTTCCCGCGCAGAGTCTGGCGTATGTGGTCGGAACCGATACGCTTAAGGGCTCGGACGTTATTATTATATCGAGCGACAGAGCCACGGACTTGGAGAGGGTTCAGCGTACGCTTGAGTCGAAGATTGTCAAGAACAGGCTCTCGGAGCTCGGCTTTTCAGCAGATGAGGTAAACGAGAGGCTCGAAAGTCTGACCGATGCGGACTTGCATCACTTTGCGGCTCAGATAGATAATCTCAACCCCGGCGGCGGTCTTGTCAGCGGGCTCGGAGCGCTTCTTATTATCGCGCTCTTGATCCTAGTAGTGCTAAAGATTACGGATCGCAAGATCATCATCAAGTAGGTCTCTTTTAAGGCCTGTTTAGGTTTTAGATATTTGACAAGTGCGGGCCGGCGCTTTTTTTGGTGCCGGCCCGTTTTCTTTGTCTCCATAAACGAGTACCCGCAGAGCTTGATATAAGAGCGTGGAGGGCGCGGTGTTTCTTAGAAGAGTTTTTCTTCTCTTTTCTTGCCTCTTTCTTTTTACTCTTCCGGGCTGCATAGGGCTCGATTCCATGACGGTAATAGAGAGTATTCGCACAACTCCCGAGAGCGGTGCTTATATTGAGGACGTTCCTTTTTTTGCTCAAGACGCTCAGATGTGCGGCCCTTCAGCGCTTGCAAGCGTGATGAACTACAAAAATCTAGCGTATGTCTCGCCTGTAGAGATCGCAACAGAGGTTTACTCTGAGAAGCTGCGCGGCACGTTGCCGCCAGATATGCTTATCTATGCGCGTAAATACGGTTTTAATGCCGAGCTCTATTACGGCGGGTTTGAGGATTTGAAGGAGAAGCTCAATAAGGGCATTCCGCTGATACTTTTTTTAAATCTCGGGCTCGATATCTACCCTGTCGGCCACTACATAGTCGCAGTCGGTTACTCCGATAGCGAGGCGGCGGTTATAGCGCACTCCGGCCTCTACAAGGAACTGGCCTACAGTTACGGCAGACTTGAGAAGGTTTGGAGTAAAACCGGGTATTCGACCATGGTAATTGCCCCGGGCTCAACGTCGAACAGTGCGGATTAATTTTTTCTCGGAGTCAGGCTGATGAGCGGTCTTTACAAATGGAACGAAAATATAGTTTTACTCTTGCTCTCACTGACGGTACTTATGGCCTCGTGCGCCTATTCCCCGAACGGAGCCCCGGAGTCGCTTACCCCGAAGGAGCACCTGGAACTCGCTGCTGTTTATGAAGCGAAAGGCGAGGTCGACCGTGCGCTCAAACGGTACCTGTTGGCTATTGAGGTCGATAAGTTGAACCCGGAAGCCTACTTCGCTTATGCGAACCTCAATATGAAGATCGGCAAGTTCGACCCTGCCCTGAAAGCGTACAAAAAGGCGATAGAGCTAAAGTCGGAAAGCGGGATTTATCGTAACAACCTCGGCTGGCTCTATATGGAGCTGGGTAAGTATAAGAAGGCTATAGGGTTGGTCGAGAAGGCGATAGAGATTGACCCTGAAAGGGTCTACATCTACCGCGATACGCTCGGTGTGATACTTATGGGGCAGAAGAGTTACGAGGCTGCATTAGAGAATATGGAGGCTGCCGTAGCCGCTACGCCCGCGAAAGATTCAAACGCGCTCTTGGCGATATACGGGCACATGGTCGAGCTTCACAGGGCTCGCGGGGACAGCAGTGCCGAGGCCGAGGCGCAGATGTGGATAGATGCCATAAAGTAGTTTTTTTGTGCAGTATTTGAGTAGAAACGGGAGGTTATTTTTAGTATGAAGAGTGCGGAACCGAGGGTTATATACGGCGTCAACCCTGTAGTTGAGGCGCTCAAATCCGGCAGTGAAACGGTTGAGCGGGTCGTTCTTTCGATATCGAAGTCCGGTGGTTCTACGGCTCAGGTCGTGGCAGCCGCAAAGGCAGCGAAGGTGCGTATAGACAGGGTGCCGCGTGGCGAGGTAGACAGGCTTGCCGGGCGTGCCAAGCATCAGGGCGTGGTCGCGGTCGTAACCGGCAAGTATACCTATACGTTGCTCGAAGAGTTGATAGAGGCGTGGCAGGCAACCGGCGAAGTCGCCTTTTTTGTTATACTCGACTCTATTCAGGACCCGCAGAACCTCGGATCACTGATAAGGGGCGCCGATTGCGCGGGCGCGCACGGCGTTATAATAACCAAGGACCGATCCGCAAAGGTTACCCCGGCGGTTGTCAAGGCCTCGGCTGGCGCCACGGCGCATGTGCCGGTTTCGAGGGTAACGAACCTTACGCGAGCCATAGAGAAGTTGAAAGAGGCCGGGGTCTGGGTTACGGCCCTTGAGGCCGGAGAAGGTCAGACGCTCTACGACGTGGACCTGAGGTCGAATACGGCTATCGTGCTCGGCAGCGAGGGTGCAGGGGTTCGAAGGCTTGTTAAAGAGGCATGCGACCATGTTGTAGAGCTGCCGATGTCCGGTGCGGTCAACAGCCTGAGCGCGGCACAGGCCGGTGTTATCTCCATGTTCGAAGTGAAACGGCAGCGCATGGGCTAGGGCGGTCTATTCATCTGCTGAGAATAAGAATTTTTTTAGGCAAAGAGAACGGCCCCGTTGCTATTGAGCTACGGGGCCGTCTGTTTTTATTCTGGATGTGCGGGTGCGAAAATGCAGGTTAATGCTTCGCTTGCCAGCGCGTAAGGGTGGGTAGTATGCGCTCGGCCATTGCCTCGGCCTTGCCCGCGTTAATGCCTTTTTTCTTGGTGATCGCTTCGGTCGATTTCTTTACCATCTCTTCGAGGGTTATGTCCGGGTCTACGAACTCGCCCTTGGAGTAGCAGAACTTGCAGTAGTCGGTGTGAATGGCGCCGGCAGCATTTGTGCCGAAGTCGCCTTTGTCAGCCAGCGCAACTCCGCAGCTCTGGCAGGTGGGACCTAGTAGAAGATTATCTGACATAATTCCAGCTCCGTTATTATTTGTATTTAAGGGTTTAGCGCTCAGCCCATCCGGCCTGTTTGCGGCTTGCCGCCGAGCACGTGCATATGGAGGTGGAAAACGGTCTGTCCTCCGTCCTCGTTGGTATTTATAACAGTTCTAAAACCGCTCTTGGCGACTCCCTCTTTTTCGGCCAGTGTCGCAGCAGTCATGAGCATCTCTGAGAGCAGTTCATTATCTTTACAATCTAACAAATTCCTGTAATGCTTCTTCGGTATTATCAACAAGTGCGTCGGGGCCTGCGGGGCGATGTCACGTACGGCAAAGAGGGTATCGGTTTCAAAGAGCGTCTCGCTCTCGATCTCTTTATTCACCATTTTGCAGAAGATACAGTCCATCTTTCGCTCCGATCTTACTTGGCCGGTCTCGACCTCTTCTCTTCTATTCCCGAAGTGCCAAAACGCCTGTCGAACTCTGCAAAGATACTCTCTATTCCGATTCCCTTATGTGCCGTAAGAACGAGAGTGTGAAACCAGAGGTCGACCAGTTCGTGAACGGTTTCGTGGTCGTTCTTCTCTAATGCGGCCTCTTCTAGCTCTCCTGCCTCTTCCGTTACCTTCTCAAGGATCTTTTCAAGCCCCTTAGAGTAGAGCGAAGCGACATAAGAGTCGTCGGAATTTCCGGTCTTGCGTCCTTCGAGTATCTTGTATAGTTTTCCGAGTATTCCGGGGCCGACCGGCTCTTTCTCGCCTTCGAGCTCAATACTGTTAAAAAAGCACGAGACCGTACCGGTATGGCAGGCCGGACCCTCGGGAGTGACCTGCAAGAGAATAGTGTCGGCATCGCAGTCGTACCGGATCGACCTTACGTTCAGAAAGTTGCCGGACGTCTCGCCCTTGCACCACAATTTCTGTCTCGACCGGCTGTAGTAGTGCGCTCTGCGGGTATTGATAGTAAGGCCGAGCGCCTCGGCATTCATATACGCGAGCATCAGCACCTCGGACGTTGTCTCGTCCTGCGCTATAGCCGGCACCAGTGAGTCCGGCCCGAACTTTATCTTATCTATATCGAATTCTAGTGTCATTATATCAAAATGTCTCAAAATAGACGAGTTTAAGTGTTGAGTTAGAATATAGTACCACAGGCGGTTCTGTCAATACCACTGTTGGGCCTGCAAAGCGAAAAAACGTGTATCTATTCGATTAACATGTTTACTACTACGCTGATTATACTTATGAGGGCCGCGCCGGTTATTGAGGAGAAGGCCCCGTTGACATCGAGGCCGGTTATGAACTGGGCAACCGCCCAGAGCAGAAAACCGTTAATAAAGAGGGTGAAGAGCCCGAGTGTAAGGCACGTTATCGGAAGTGTCAGCACGAGCAGTAGAGGCTTTATGATTAGGTTGAAGAGACCGAGCAGCACGCCCCCGGCTACAATTGGCCCGTAGCCCGTTACCTCTATTCCCGGCACAATGTAGGCCGCCAGGAAGATTCCGAGCGAGAGTATAGAGAGGCGTAGAAGTATGGTGGACATCTATTACAGAGCTCCCTGGTTCTGTCTATTGAGTATGTCGAGCATTTGATCGTGGATAATCGAGTTTGACGCTAGGCACTCTTTGCCGTATATGTCGAACGGGTCTGAGTTGAAATCGCTTATTTGGCCCCCGGCTTCTTCGACTATAAGCGCACCGGCCGCTACGTCCCACGGTTTCAGTTTAAGTTCCCAGTATCCGTCGAACCTGCCGCAGGCTGTGTAGCAGAGATCGAGCGCAGCCGACCCCGCTCTTCTTATTGCCTGCGCTTTTAGCGCAAAGTTTTTAAAGTTTTCGAGATTGTTTTCGGCGCTTGTTCTTATGTCGTACGGAAAGCCCGTAACGAGCAGGCTGTCATTGAGAGTTTTTGTGGCCGAGACCCTGATATTTGTATCATTGAGTCTAGCCCCTTTGCCCTTTTCGGCTGCAAAGAGTTCATATGCCATCGGGTTGTAGACCACACCGAGCTCTACGGAGCCGTTAACTTCAAGCGCGATCGAGACGGCGAAGAACGGAAAACCGTGCGCATAGTTGGTTGTGCCGTCGAGAGGGTCGATTACCCAGCGGAATTTTTCTTCCGTTTTGTCGCTGGTTTCCGTTGCTCCCGACTCTTCGGCCAGTATCGCGTGTTCCGGGAATTCTTTTCTGATAATACCGATGATCATCTCTTCTGCTTGTTGGTCCAACTCGGTAACGAGGTCGATAGCGCCTTTATGCTCTATGATGCCGGGTTTACCGATACGGGCTTTTAAGAGCGCTCCAGCCTCTTTGGCCGCCTTTATTGCAGTCGAAATGGGTATCGTCATCGTAAAATCCGGGTAGAGCCTGCCGGAGCGCAGGAGAGAGAATTGGGCCAAAAAAGAACGGGCGAAAGAGCCGCGTTATGGCTATTTAGGTCCTAAAACGGGTCTTTTACGCCCGGTTTCAGTCTTTTGAAGCCGACGGGCATCCGGCACACTCGGGTTTGGTATTGCTTGTACTCTCCGGGGCGCTATTTTTCGACTCTTTGGTATAACCGTCGGCATACCAGCCGCCGCCTTTTAGCACAAAAGAACTCTGTGAGATAAGTTTTTCAACCTCAGTGGACGAGCAGTGTCGGCATATCTCAATCGGGGCATCGGAAAACTTCTGTATCTCTTCAAAGGTACTGTTGCATTCGTTGCACTTGTATTCGTATATAGGCATCTGGGGAAACTCCTCTATAAATTAATTTACTCATTTATATTGTAGGGTTTGGATGCCGTTATGTCAAATGATATGTTTTTGTTCGGCTCTTGTATATAACCCTGCAAAGAGCAGTACGGTTGTAATAGTCAGGCCGAGAAAAAAGAGTTTAACACCTGTTGCAAAACCTGGCGGGTTGTAGGTAAATTTAATACTGTGGGTGCCTCTATCTACAAAAACCCCGCAGATAAAGCCGTTTACCTTCATTATCGGTTCAGTCTTTCCATCGATGCTCGCACTCCACCCCGTGGCAAAGGCATCAGAAATTACCAGCACCCCCGGTCTTGGGGAGTCTGTTTCCAGACTCATGCTGTTTGTGCGGTACTCTATGATTTTAGCGGGAGTAAACTCTTCCCAGCTTTTGTTTGCCGCAGTCGAACTGCTTGCTTGTTCCAGTATTTCCGTGCCGATTGTTAGTGCCGCTTTGCCATTTTTTCTGGCGCCTGAGCGTGACGAGTTGAAAGCCTCATCTGTTGTGAAGGGGTAGATGAGGAAGGCGCGTGCAAGCGCGCCCCTGTTTTCGTAAATTCGTATCTCAGCGTCATAGACCAGCTCTATGCCTCTATTGGCGTACTCGACAGCAATTTCGGGAGAAAGCTCAAGGTGCGCCGGCATAAGCAGGTAGCGAATCCCCATAAGCGAATAGTGCGGCAGGTGCTCAAGAAAGTCCATCTCAATGGCGCGCTCTTCAATCTTGTAGTAAGGACCCACATCCGGGTTGTCGAGTTTTATGGTTATTCTTTGAGGCATGCCGGTGAACCAGAGCGAGGGGTTTTTTATGTCCTGACCGCTTATCGGGGTCTTCAGGAATCTGTACCTGAAATCAGGCAGCCCGGGTAGCACGAGCGCGTTTATATGGTGGATGTCGTAAAGGCCGACGCTTCCGGCGTAATTTGGAAAGAGCACGCCGTAGCTGCCGACAATACGCGGATAGCCGGGCCTTTTTTTCAGATACTCTACATAAGGCGGCGCTTGAAAGTCGTTCCGGCGCTCGGCGAGCCCGTTTTCAGGGAGAGCGTCTATTGCGAGTGTGCTGCTGAAGAAGAGTAGTACCGTAATTGCTATCATCATCGAGCGCCTTTTTCTAAGTAGCAGGACAGCGCAGAGCCCGCAGACTCCTAGAGAAAGGGGAATAAGCTGAAGGTAGAGTCCGTCAGGGCCGTATCCGCGCGGAACTGCCCACCAGAGCTCAAGGGCCATGGCGCCGCAAAGCAGAGCTGCTGTATTTGCACCCGACATACGACCCTTGCCAGTTGTTAAACCTTTGATAGAGACCACGAATGCTATGAGCAGGGTTAGAAGCGTAACAATATGGCTGAGTGCGATTGATGAGAGTACGTATGAAACTACCTCCGGGCCAAAGAGCTGTTGTCGTTTTGAAACAAGGCTCAGAACGGATGGTACCGCAATAAAGAGTATGGATGCGAATACGGCAAGAAATCCTGCAATAAGTGGGCCCCGGTACTCTTTAGCGTGAAGATTCTCTGTTTCTGCACTCGTCCCCCCCGGTTTGCCCGTTTGATGAGGAGGTTAGCAGCTGAAGACCAATTGCGCCGGTAGAACTTAGGGCGAAGACCCAGGCGGCGCCGCTCCAGCGCGGACTCCAGGCTTGATCGAAGAGAGGAAGGTAACCGAGCCAGAGAAAAGGCCAGATGCCGAAGTTTTTGAGCAGAATCAGGGCCGTGAAGAAGGTGAAGAAGATTGCCGGTCCGCTGAAATTATGTCTGCGCCGCTTTAGAGCTATTAATAGGCCCGTTAGCGCCAGCATTGGGCCTACAACGCCAGAGCTGCCGCCGAGCCAGTACCCAGACGCCTTTCGTCGCAAAGACGCGGTAGTAGATCTTTCCTGCCGAATCTTCCAGAAAGGCGAGCGCTTCGGGTGTGATTGTTGGGTCGGCGGGTATGAGGGGCGCTCCTGGAACGAGGGCTGAGAAGAGCATGCGCCAGTTGGCCGCGTACTCAACGCCAATGCCTGTTCCGGGGGGTGGAGGTTGTGGCTCGCGTCAACATACTCTAAAAAGGCCAGGGTGAGCGGCGCCGAGAGCATAAGGCCGATAATCATGGATACAACGCCTTTTACGATAAGGCCAATCAGGCGTGAAGGGTCGCTATGGTATAGAAAAACCGACTGGAAGAGAAAGTATGAGGAGGCGAGAAAGATGGCGTAGAGCGCTACCTCCGGTTGACCGGCAAGAATAACAAGCGCAAAGGCACTGCCGCGAAGCCGACGCAGTAGGGTCATCCGCGCCTTATCAGCAACTCTGTGCCCAACAGGAGTACGGGCAGTGCCATAGCGACATTTGCATACTGTTCGAGCGTTAAGAACCAGCTGAAGAGCCCGGAGAGCATGTAGAAAATCCCTCCGAATAGCGCAGGTATAAAGCCTAGTCCAATGGCGCTTAAAAAGAGATAGGTAAAGAGACCGGCTACAGGGAGTCATCCCAGCAAGAAGAGGTCTGCCCATGTTGAGGGACTGATATCTTCTAATATCTGGTACGGAAAGAAGGCGCGTGTTGAGTAGTCGGCCAAAAGTGGAGTGCCGGCGTCCTGATAAGGGTTCTAGAGCGGCAGCTCTCCGGAGCGATAGATGTTGCCGACCGTTCTGTTTGTAGGCCATTCGTAGTAGGCCGGGGTAGTCATGTCTACGTTAAAGCTGTTTACGGGTATGCGCGTCACTTCCGCACCGGTTGCCTGTGCTCTGCCGTCGGTCAGGCCGTGTGGTTGAATAGCCGCAGGACTGAGGCTTTTGTTCGCAAAGAGAACAGGTGAGTAGGTAATGGCGATTATAACGGTTAAAATAAGGAGAGCACTGATGTGACGGCGGTTATTATTGGCCATGTGCATGTTTATACGAACTCTTTTTTAAGGTGCAAAAGAGGGTTTATCATCTCTGACCTTACTTGCCCGGATACGACCCTAGCGTCTCGCTCGTGCCTTCGAATGTAGAGAGCGTGAGTTTGCTCCATTCGGGTTTAACGTGATATCCGGTTCTGTTGGCGTAGTAAGAGTCGAGCGCGCTGCGCAGTACCGAGGTCATGGAGCCGACGTAACTCTTTGTCCTCTGGCGTCCCTCGATCTTGAGCGCCGAGATGCCTGCTTCGACAAGCTCCGGGATGGTGCTAAGTACGTTCAGGCTTTCGGGTTCCTCCATTGCGTATGCAAGAGTACCGTTCGGCATTACGTAACGTCCCTTGCAGCAGGTCGGGTACGGGCTGTTCTCTGTGGCAGAGAGCCGGTTCAGCACGACGTCGTTTAGCGTTATGTCGAGTCCGCCGTTCTCTTTTGATTTGAAGCGCACGAAACGCGAGGGCGAACACGCCCCTTCGGTATTGGTCGAGGCGCCGGTGACGAATGAAGAGAGGTAGCAGCGTCCTTCTATATTTATGCATAGCCCGCCGAGCGCAAAGACCTCGATCTCTACGTCGGTGTGAGTCTTAAGCTCTTTTATCTCTTCTATCGTGAGCACGCGCGGCAGCACCACCCGTTTTATTCCGAAGTGAGTATTGTAGAAGTTTATCGATTCGTAATTGGATGAACTCGCCTGAGTGCTTAGGTGAAGGTTGGCGTCCGGGTACTTTTCCCTCGCGTACTTCAAGATTCCGAGGTTTGCGATGATAATGGCGTCGGCATTCAGCCTCGCGGCGTTATCGACCGCAGAGTACCACTCCTGGCAGGCCCCGAGCTGAGGAAATGTATTTATAGCAACAAAGAATTTTTTATTCTTGTCTCTAACGTACGCGATGCCCTCTTCAAGCTCTTTTGGCGTAAAGTTCAGCCCTTCGAAGTTGCGCGCATTGGTTGAGTCGTTAAAACCGAGATATACGGCATCCGCACCGGAGTCGACTGCCGCCTTCAAAGAGGCGAGGTTTCCGGCAGGAGATATGATTTCGACATGTTCCATTTCCAGGGTATCCGTGCTGTCCGTTACGGTTCGAGTTGCAGGTTATAAAAAGAGTTAAAACGGTATGTCGTCAAGGTCAGCCGGAGGGGTTGAGTCCGGCGCTGATCCGCCACCACCGCCGCCGCTATATGAAGAGGAGCCTCCGGCATTCGAGTCACCCTTTGAGCCGAGCATCTGCATCTGGTTTGCTACTATCTCGGTAGTATAGCGCTTGTTGCCCTCTTTGTCTTCCCAGTTGCGGGTCTGTATGCGTCCCTCTATGTAGACCTGTTTGCCCTTGTGCAGGTACTCTCCGCAGATTTCGGCCAGCTTGCCGAAGGCGACAATTCTGTGCCACTCGGTTTTGGTCTCTTTTGCGCCCTCTTTATTGGTCCTGTTTTCGCTTGTGGCGAGTGTAAAGTTCGCAACCGCGAGGCCGCCCGGGGTGTAGCGCATTTCAGGGTCGCCGCCGAGATTACCTACGAGTATAGCCTTATTGATGCCTGCCATTACTTCTCTCCTTATATAATTATATAGATAGTATGATACCGGTATTTTGTGTCGGTTAAAAGCTGCCAGAGGGATAATTTATCAGTCCTGCGTATAAAGTTCAAGGGCTACTTTTTTGGATCTAAACGGTTCTGCAAGGCGCAGTTTGTGCTCTATTACCGGGGTGAGGACGTACGCGTTGTCACGGTAGCGCCTGTTTATGTCGATTTCTTTCGGTTTTTAGAACTTAAAATTGACAGAGTGAGTGGAAAAAAGGTAATATTTCACAATGTTTTTCAGGACATTGCTCTTATGGGCCGCAGGCCTTCCGATAACGGTAATTCTGTTTGTCGTTGTGCTGCTTTCGCTTCTTATCGACAGGAGCGGCAGGTGCGTACACTCGATAGCCGCTTTCTGGTGCAAGATAATACTTTTGCTCTCGGGCGTGAAGGTAAGGGTCAGGGGGGGCGAGAATGTGCCGAGAGACCGGCCTGTAACGATACTGTCGAACCACCAGGGCGCTTATGACATACCGGTGCTTCTGGCACGCATACCGATACAGTACAGGTGGGTGGCAAAAAAGAGCCTCTTCTCCATACCGGTTATCGGCTGGACCATGACCCTGGCAGGGTATATCGATATTGAGCGCGATAAGGCCGGCCGCGCATATAAAAGTATAGAAGCGGCCAAGGAGAAGGTCTTTTCCGGCACGTCTATACTGATCTTTCCGGAGGGCACGCGTAGCGAGGATGGAACTCTCTTGCCCTTCAAGAAGGGCGCGTTCAGGCTTGTCGCGGGCAGCGGCGTGGATATTCTGCCGGTTGCGGTGCAGGGCACCGGGGGTATTATGAAAAGAGGCCGGTATTCGATAACCCCGGCAGAGGTTATTCTCTCTTTCGCCCCTCCTATCCCCACCGGGGACGCAAGCGTAGTTGAACTGCGCAACAGGACAAAAGCGGCGATTGCCGAGATGTTGGAGACGTAATTACTTAACGGAGCAGCAGGCCGGGATCAAGGGTTCGGAGTTATTATGGATGAAGCTGAAGTAGAAGGTAACGGGTCGGAAGCTGCGCTTAAGCTGATACCTCTTGGCGGGCTAGGCGAGATCGGACTCAATATGATGGTGGTAGAGTACGGAGACTCTATTATCGTAATCGATTGCGGCCTCATGTTTCCGGACGAGCATATGCTCGGAATCGATATTGCCATTCCCGACATCTCCTACCTTATTGAAAATAGAGAGAAAGTAAAGGCCTTTATCATCACCCACGGTCATGAAGATCATGTCGGGGCCCTGCCCTTTGTGCTACCTGAGATAAATGCGCCGATCTACGCCACCACCCTTACCATAGGCCTTATCGAAGCGAAACTTACAGAGCACGGGCTGCTCGGTTCGACCGTATTCGAGACCGTCAGGCCGCGCGACGTAGTTTCTGTCGGCCCGTTTGAGGTAGAGTTTATCCGCGTCAGCCACTCTATAGTGGACGGCTGCGGACTTGCCATAACCACTCCCGCGGGAGTGGTGGTCCATACCGGGGACTTTAAGTTCGACCAGACCCCCGTAGACGGAGAGGTGCTCGATTACGCCCGTTTCTCGGAGTATGGAGAGCGCGGCGTGCTGGCGCTTATGTCCGACTCGACCAATGTGGAGAAAGAGGGCTATACCATAAGCGAGAAGGAGGTAGGCCTCAGGATAGATACGGTCTTCGGAAGATGTGAAGGCAGGATAATTCTTGCGACCTTCTCGTCCAATATACACCGTATACAGCAGGTCTTTGATGCCGCCGTAAAGCATGGCCGCAAGGTTATCCTCAACGGCAGGAGCATGGTAGCCAATAGCGCAATCGCGCGTACGCTCGGTTACCTCAGCGCCTCTGACGGCCTTATCGTCGAGATGAGCGAACTCTCCAAGCTGCCGCCGGACAGGGTGGTACTCTTGACCACCGGAAGCCAGGGCGAGCCGATGAGCGCGTTAACGCGTATGGCAGTAGATTCGCATAAGCAGATCAAGGTCCAACCCGGAGATACCATTATCCTCTCATCGAAGTTTATTCCCGGTAACGAAAGGGCGATTTCTACGATGATGAACCATCTCTACAGGCGCGGCGCCGAGGTCATCTACGAGAAGGTCTCGGAGATCCATGTCTCTGGCCACGCCAGCCGCGAAGAGCTCAAGATAATGATCAATATGGTAAAACCGAAGTACTTTATTCCCGTGCACGGCGAGTATCGCCACCTTGTGCTCCATGCGCGTCTAGCCCGTCAGGTCGGAGTGGAGCACGAGAACGCAATGGTCGCCGAAGACGGCGATATCGTAGAGTTTAACGGTGCAGGGGCCGGGATAACCGGCAGGGTCGAGTCGGGACGCATCTTTATCGACGGAAAGGGTGTAGGGGATGTAGGTAGTCTGGTGATTAAGGACCGGATGCATCTGTCGAAGGACGGTATGGTGCTCGCTGTCGTGGTATTGAATATGACAACCGGTGATGTCACTTCGGGTCCGGATATAATTTCGCGCGGTTTTGTGCTCGAAGAGGAGGGCGCGGAGCTGATAGAGAGGGCCAAGTTCGAGGTGGTCGAAGCATTAAAGGAGCTCGGGCCGGAGGCCTGCACAGAGGGCTCGGAGGTCAAGAGCACGGTCAAGAGGGTATTAAGAAAGCTCTTCAATAAAGAACTACAGAGAAGACCCGTAATACTGCCGATAGTTATAGAGGTCTGAGTGGGTGGCAAGTCTCAATTTTAACTGTAAAATAGTCAAGAATCTCTTAGGAAATCGATAGAAATGACCGAAGATAAAGCAGTGGTATACTTTGCGGACCTGAGGGCGGGTCACGGGGATAACCTGTTCGATAAACTCGACAGGTTGCTCGATTCCGTCGGGGTAGATGAGAGGTTCGGCAAGGGGCAGCTTGTTGCAATAAAGCTCCACTTCGGTGAGAAGGGCAATACGGCCTATATTCCCCCTGTCTTTGTGCGCCGTGTGGTTGAGCGGATTAAGAAGACGGGCGCGTTGCCGTTTCTTACCGACACCAATACGCTCTATGTCGGAACACGTTTAAACTCCGTTGGCCACATTACGACCGCTATAGAGAACGGTTTTGCCTATTCGGTCGCGGGTGCCCCGATAATAATCGCCGATGGTTTGAGGGGTAATGACGGGGTTGCGGTAGAGGTGGAGGGCGGACAGTATAAAGAGGTTCAGATAGCGCGCGAGATCGTCAATGCCGATGCTATCGTAGTTCTTACGCACTTTAAGTGTCATGAGATGAGCGGTTTCGGCGGAGCGTTAAAGAATGTCGGTATGGGTTGCGCGAGCAGGGAAGGAAAACTGGCGCAGCACTCCAACTGCGCCCCTATCGTTGAGAGTACCGAGTGTTTTGCCTGCGGCGCCTGTAGACTGGTCTGTTCGGCAGAGGCGATTGGAGTAACTGAAGTTGCTTTTATTGATGAGAAAAAGTGCGTTGGCTGCGGCCACTGTATACCGGTCTGCCCGGAAGGAGCTATAAAGATAAGCTGGGATGAGACAGCGACTGGACTGCAGGAGAAGATGGTTGAGCACGCGTTGGGCGCATTGAAAGGCAAAGAGGGGCGTATGGTCTTTATCAATTTTATTCAGCGTTTAAGCCCGTCGTGCGACTGTTACAGCCACACCGACGCCCCGATCGCCCCTGATGTCGGAGTCGTAGCCTCTTTAGATCCCGTGGCCATAGATGCTGCTTCGGCGGATCTCGTAAACAGGGGAATAGGGTTTGCCGGTACCGCGCTAAAGAGCGGTGCCGAGCCCGGAGGAGACAAGTTCCGGGGGGTCTACCCAGAGGTGGACTGGGAGGTGCAGCTTAAGAGTGCGGCCCGTTTGGGGCTCGGAAAGCGCAACTACCGGATCGAACCTGTATAATACAGTATGGGATGAGAATTAGGCCCTTGAAAAGTTGTAGTTATAAATGTTATATTTTATTCTTGCGACTAGAACTCTTTTTTGATTGCCGGGCAGCTCTTTTCTCTGTCACCGGAGGTTCTGTATGGCTGTAAAGAAGATTGGGGAACTGCTTGTCGATTCGGGGCTTATAAGTCCCGAACAGTTGAGTGAGGTTCTCGGTCAGACAAAGGGCGCCAAGAAGGGCGAGCGGCTCGGAAGCATGCTGGTGAACAAGGGTTTCTGTGATGAGATAGATATTGCGCAGACGCTCTCTTTTCAGCTCAAGATACCCTTTGTTGATATATCATCTACCGACGTAGAGCCTGAGGCCGTAGAGCTATTGGAAGAGAAGCTTGCAAAGAAGTTTCTCGTCCTGCCCATTTCGGTCAGAAAGAAAGTCTTGAAGCTTGCAATGGCCGACCCGTTGAACCTCGACGCCATAGACGATATTCGCTTTTCTACCGGCCTGCAGATTCAGCCCTGTGTCTCTACCGTAAAGAGCATCACCGGCGCTATCCAGCGCCAGTACCATATGAACGACCCGATTGAAGAGCTTGTTGTAGACCTCAAGCATGACTCTTTGGTTGAGGTGGTGCACGACGCCGATTCCGGCCGCGATCTTACCGAGCAGGTACGCAGATCTGCGGCCCCGCCGATAATCAAGATGGTCGACTCGATAATCGTTCATGCTGTTGAGAACAAGGCGAGCGATATCCATATAGAGCCTCAGGAGAAGGAGGTCAAACTCAGGTTGCGCGTAGACGGTATTATGCGCGAGACCATGCAGCTGCCTAAATGGGTTCAGGGTCCGGTTGTTTCGAGAATCAAGATAATGGCCAAGATGGATATTGCCGAGCGCCGGGTCTCGCAGGACGGCAGGCTGAAGGTGCGCATAGGCGAGCGGTCGCTGGATCTCAGAATCTCCACCCTTCCGACGCATTACGGCGAGACGGTAGTCATGAGGGTACTCGACTCGAAGGCCTCCGTAGCTGGGCTTAACGGGTTAGGCCTCTCTGAGCGCGACTATAAAGCCACTATGGATATGGTTCACAGGCCCCAGGGAATTGTGCTCGTAACGGGGCCGACCGGTTCGGGAAAGAGCAGTACGCTCTATGCGATGATAACGTCGATAATGAGCGAAAAGATAAATATTATTACGATAGAAGACCCGATAGAGTACGAGCTCAAGGGTGTAAACCAGGTTGCCGTTAACGACAAGACAGGTCTTTCTTTTGCGTATTCCCTCCGTTCGGTACTGAGGCAGGACCCGGATGTTATTCTCATAGGCGAGATGCGTGATACGGAGACCGCCGTAATAGCCCACCAGGCTTCGCTTACAGGGCACCTGGTCTTCTCTTCTCTGCATACCAATGACGCGGTAAGTTCCGTGGTACGGCTCAAGAATATGGATGTGCCGAATTATATGATCGCTTCAGCGTTAAACGGCATCGTTGCGCAGAGGCTTGTCAGAACCATTTGCACAGAGTGCAAGGAGTCGTACAGGCCGGCAGCAGAGGAACTCGATAGGTACGGGGCGCTGCTCGCAGGCACGACCAAGCTTTACAGGGGGGCCGGGTGCGATTGCTGTAATGGAAGCGGTTATTCCGGTCGCATGGGTATCTTTGAGGTGTTGAGCGTTAACGACCGCTTCCGCTCTCTTGTGGCAACGGACGCGCCTGAGCATGAGCTGTTGAAGGCTGCGTTGGAGGCAGGCATGACGCCTCTGCACATGGACGGCGTGCGCAAGGTCGTAGGCGGATCGACTACTCTTGAAGAGCTGACCCGTGTCGTTTATCTGACGAAAGGCGAGGTCGAAGAAGAGGGTGAAACGTGTCCGTGGTGTAACAAGGCGGTAGAGGTTGGCGCTGAGTATTGCGCCCACTGCGACAGGCCTATGGTGCTCGAGTGTCCGGGCTGCTTTAAGCCGCGTGAGCCGCAGTGGATCGCGTGCCCGTACTGCGCCGAAAAATTTGAGTTTGAAGAGAGGGAGCATGCCTGATGCTGCTGCCGGCAGGTATGCCGGCAGCAGGTAAATTATTGAAAAAATGAGAGAGCCGAGATGCGTATTAGAATATTTAAGTCTTTAATATTTGCAGTACTCCTTAGTGTTGCTTCCGGTGCGCTGGCAGCTGAGTATATTATGGAGCCAGCCCCTGCGGACAGAAGCCGCCATATCTACAATATCGAACCCGGACAGTTGAAACGGGATAAGTACGGAATGATCGATAGCTCACCCGACGTGCTTTCTTTAGAGTATCTGCCAAAGGACGCTTACGGTTTCGTAGACTGGGCCAAGGCTATCAGGGATGGCACGATCAAACCGCGAGAGAACCTCAAGGGGGACGTGGCACCAGAGGACGAAGTTGTTTTTGACCTGAAGGTACTGCGCAAGGTCAAGCGCAAGTTTATGCCCGACGTGGTCTTCCCCCACGCGCCCCATACGATCTGGCTCAAGTGCAGCACCTGCCACCCGAAGATTTTTAAGATGCAGGCCGGCTCCACGCCTATGACCATGAATAAGATATGGGGCGGTGAGTACTGCGGAAGGTGTCACGACAGGGTGGCTTTTCCGACGAGAAACTGTTTCAAGTGCCACTCGGCAACGAAGAATTACGATTCGCAAGGCGTTAAGTTCAAGGGCGGGCGCGAGGTAACGCCGCCGTCGAGGCCGAAGAAGAGGCCTAAACCCAAAGATAATTCCGGTTGGTAAGCGGATGGCTGAGAGCGCGAAGTACTGCAAGGAGCTTAAGGATAGATTCCGCGCGTCCTCGTTTGATGCTTTTGATGATAGAGAGAAGCTTGCTCTGTTGCTCAGTTACTCCACCTTCGCAAGGGACGTAAGAGTCTCTGCCAAAGAGTTGCAGCTCGGTTTCGGAACCGTTAGGGGCGTGATGGATGCTACGGGCGAAGAGCTTGCATCCCTCGGCGGTTTGGGCGACACGACGGCAACATTTTTTCACCTGCTTAAAGAGGTGGCCGGTATCTACCTTCTGGGTTCTCTGGTCGGAAGCGTGCTCGAGGCCTCACTTGGCGAGCTGATAGATTATTTGCACCTGACCCTCTCGACCGAGAGGGTTGAAAAATTTCTTGCTGTTTATATCGATTCGGATGACAAGGTTGTTGCGGTTGATCTTCTTCATGAGGGAACCATCAACCGCACTGCCGTCTACCCCAGAAAAGCTATAGAGCGCGCTTTTGCCCGCAAGGCCTGCTCTGTGATTTTTGTGCATAATCATCCGAGCGGCGACTCTACCCCGTCGCGTTCAGATGGCGAGCTTGCCGTTGCGCTTGAACGCGCTGCTGCAAGTGTTGAACTCAGAGTTGTAGACCATCTTATTATAGGGCGCAACGGCCACTACAGTGCCCGTGCAGGTGTGCCGGGGCAGAGACCGCGCTAGAACCGTGCCGTACAGGCCACTCAAAGTTGAGTGATCTTTGCTAACCTGACAGGTCTACCTTTTTATTCTGCTACTCTAGCTTAAACTTATTCTATGATTGTGTTAAGATTGCAGTAGGCTTTATTTTAAAGGGAGGCACCTATCTTAAAGCGCAAAAACGACAGATATGAGAACTGGAAGTGGCAGGCAAGAAGGATTCTTCTGCTTCTTTTTGCGACTACTGCTTTCGGTGTCGTAGGGCTCATGATCGTGGAGGGCTGGAGCTTTCTTGACGCCCTCTATATGACTATACTCACCATTTCTACGGTCGGTTATTCTGAGGTGCATCCGCTTCACCCTGCCGGGCGCATCTTTGTAATTATACTTATCGTTTTAGGCGTAACCACATTCCTTTATATTATAACGACTATTGGAGAGTTCGTGGTCTCCGGGCAGTTCTCCGGGGCCTTAGGGAGGAACAGGATGATGAAGAAGATAGACGCGCTCAAGCGGCACTACATTGTCTGCGGTTTAGGCAGGGTCGGCATTCAGGTGGCGTTAGAGCTTGAAAGAGAGAAGGTGCCTTTTGTTGTGATAGACAATAACCCGGACTCCGTAAAAGAGAGCATAGCTCATAACTGGATGTACGTGGAGGGAGATGCCTCGAATGATGAGGTGCTTATAGAGGCCGGAGTAAAGAGAGCGAGAGGCCTCGTTACCGCAACGAATTCAGACGCGGACAACGTCTATATCGTTCTTAGCGCCAAGGGACTCAATGAGAAACTCTTTGTGGTCGGCAGGGCCAATATGGAGAAGTCGGAGTATAAACTCAAGAAGGCCGGAGCCGAAAGGGTGCTCTCTCCGTACAGCATGGGCGGGCGACGGCTGGCGAGCCTGCTTCTAAGACCTACTGTTGTTGAGTTTCTCGATGTTGTTATGCATAGCGCAGAGATAGAGCTGTTGATGGAAGAGGTTATTATAAATGACAGTTCTCCTTTCATAGGCAGGTCGATACAGGACGTAAGGCAAAAGTGCGCTACAGGCGCAAATATTCTGGCTCTGAAAAAGAAGGGCGCAAAAGTGATGATAGCAAGCCCGGCGCCGGAAACCGTGGTAGATGTTGGCGACAGGTTCGTAGCGCTTGGAACCAGAGAGCAGTTAAGGGAGCTTGAGGGGTTGAGTTAAACCTGTTCCCTTTTTTTGTTAATATCAGAAGCGATCAATATGGTGCAAGAAAGAGGGTGTAATAAAGGATGCAAAAAACCGGCACAACAGTTTACGGTACCCAGGTCGGGTTCCGTGCTCTACTGGCCGGTTCTCATACTCTCTCTTCTTAAGCCTACTTTTTCTTGGCTACAGCTTTCTTCGGCGCTGCTTACTTAGCAGCCGGTTTTTTAGCGGTCGTTTTCTTCGGTGCTGCTTTTTTTGCAGCCGGTTTTTTAGCAGCAGTTTTCTTTGGCGCAGCCTTTTTCGCTGGCGCTTTCTTCTTCTTGGCGACTTCTTTCTTTGTTGCAGTCACCACCTTTTTCTGTTCAGCAAGGAAGGCTTCGCTCTTTTTAATAACTGCCTTGTATGCCTTGATTGCCGAGGTCTTTCCTTTGGCTACTTCGCGCAACAGTACCTTGGACTCTTTCTCTGCAACAATCGGAATAGTTTTCTTTACCTTGTCTAACAAGACTTCTGTACGTTTTAAAAGTTCCTTAACAGCACTGACGGATTTTGGCATTGGCGGCTCCTTGATTAGTAGGTTTTTAAGGGTAAAGTATCAGAGCAGGACCCAATAGAGCAACCATTTTATTGTGACGTGGAATGGATATTAAATCCGCGCCGTTCTCTTTTTAGCGTAGGGTAGCTACTTACTTTTAAAAAGCCTGCAGGAAACTCATTCCGTGTTTCAGTTTTGTGCCCCTGTACCGTGTATCTTTACAGGCCGCACAAGAGTGTTATGTTTGTTACTGCTGGTGTTATTACTGAGTGATATAGAAAAGGTTATGGTAGTTTCCTACTGTGTGGCGTATGGCTGAGAGTCTTTATCCCTGTCAATTCGTTCCAGGTCCGCTTTTATCATGATCTCAATTAGTTCACCGAGTGTAGTTTTCGCTGTCCATCCGAGCTGTTTTTTTGCTTTGGACGGGTCGCCAAGGAGCAGGTCAACTTCCGTGGGCCTGTAAAAGTCCGGGGATATTTCAACGACGATTTTATTTGATTTGCTGTCAATTCCCTTGGTATCCACACCGGTGCCCTCCCACTTGATTTCAATATCCACTGCTTTGAAGGCGAGTTCAACAAACTCTCTAACAGTATGGGTCTTTCCTGTTGCGATAACATAATCATCAGGAGTCTCTTGTTGCAGCATGAGCCACATTGCCTCGACATATTCCTTGGCGTAACCCCAGTCTCTTTTGGCATCTAGGTTGCCGAGAGAAATCTTTTCTGTTAAACCTTTACTGATTCTGGTTGCTCCGTTTGTTATTTTACGGGTAACGAACTCCAATCCGCGAGCAGGTGATTCGTGGTTGAAGAGTATTCCTGAACAGGAGAAGAGATTGTATGACTCCCTGTAGTTGATGGTCATCCAGTGTGAAAATAGTTTTGCTACGGCGTAAGGGCTTCTCGGATAGAAAGGTGTGTCTTCATTCTGCGGTACGGCCTGAACTTTACCGAACATTTCAGATGTAGAGGCCTGGTAGAACCTGGTGTCGGGACTGAAGTGTTTGATGGCGTCGAGTACGGTTAAGACGCCCAAAGCATTTACGGTAGATGTCACGAAAGGTTGTTCAAAAGATGCTTTGACAAAACTTTGGGCTGCCAGGTTGTAGATTTCATCCGGTTGTAACTTCTTTATGACATCAATAACATTGGTATACTCAAGAAGGTCCATGTAGATGATCTTTACGCGGTCTTCTATGCCAAGGTACTTCAACCGCCCAAAGCTTGCATCAGCGCTTCTTCTGTCGGCACCATAGACTTCGTATCCTTTATCAAGTAGAAAGCTGGCAAGGTATGCACCGTCTTGACCACGAATGCCAGTGATTAGTGCTTTTTTCATAAAAGTTTCCTTTGTATTGATGGATTGTGGTGAAAAACCTTATTTATGCCTTTTAATGATGTTATGCCCATGTACCAATGTTCTGGTTTTTGGTTTACAGGCTGGTTTGCTGGAAAGAGTTGTACGCATCGACCCATTCTCAATTACAACTTGTAGATAGTTAAGTATAAAGTATCAGAGCGATACAGTACAGGGCAATAGTTTTTATTCTTTTGGTAAAATTTATTTTCCAACGTATTTATCAGGGCGTAAAGAGGTACGATGGTTTTATAAGCCGTTTTGCTGGTTCTGTTTACTTGACGACGGTGTTACCTGGAGATGCAATTATAGACTTCGGTCAGTGTGTGGTGTATTTGAGAAGGGACACTTGGTTAATACCTGTGGTTGAGTTATTGAAAACCATTGACAAGTAGGTCAGTCTAATATGCATCACTTTTTGTATATACTGGTATGCATGTATTGTAAATTGACATTTTTTATGCGACATGTTATTTGTTTACATCAGCATGCTTGGTATTTTCAGCCTGAAAGGTATTATTATCATAGTAGTCTCAACTCTACTGGCTTGCATGCGGAAAAGGCAGGTGTGGGGGGCGGCTATTTCTTATAATCAACACTTTTTTAAATAATTGTATGTTGTAGTGCACGAATATGCGTACGATTGTACTCTTAAGTTTTCGTAAATGCGTGACTGGCAGTTGAGGTTAAGGTCGTGAGCGGCACTGTATACTGGTGCTCGTCAGGTACTAACTGTGCTGAGTTGACAACTTGATTTTTTTTACCCTAATCTTACAATAACATCTAAAATGTAGGATGGCTGGTGTAACATCTTTTTTTCTGTCCGGCACTTACCAAACCCTGCATATTCTCATAGGTTTGTTGATCTGTTTACCTACACCGTATGTGCTGTAGTTGCTTTGGTGTGGTATTGTTAATGCCTGAGTGTTTTCTTTGCCACGGTTATATTCTTGGTCAGGGCACTGTGCAAGGTGGGAAAAAAGGAACCGTGTTGCCTTTAGGCAGCTTAGTCGTAAGGATTGTATTGCGACGTTCGGGGAGAGGGTTGCTGCTGGTGGTTTTGTAACACTTTTGAGTATTGAAATACCTGTTTTGCGGGTGCTATAATGAAGGGATTTTGTTAGTGATGATGCAATCCAATAGAGAAGAAGTGGCGCAGGTACCATCGCTTACAGACTATGTCCTGATACTTGTCAAGTACAAATGGTTTATAGTCACGTGTGTGCTTATTTCTTTTGTCGGTTCCGTAGTTGTCTCCATGTATATTCCGAAACAGTATGCGTCTACAACGAGCGTAATATCTGATAATCCGGCAAGAACCTTGGGTTTACTCAATAGTCGTAATCTTCAGGATGCCATTATGGAGCGTGCTGGTTTGAAGGTTATGAGCATAGATGGTCAAAGGCGTAGGCTTAATCTAAGCCTCAAAAAGGTTTATAATAATATTATCACGATTACCTATATAGATGTTGACCCCGAGCGTGCCGCCATGATTGCCAACGGCATGGTAGATGAGTTGAACAGGTTTAACCTGGAGCAGCATACATCGTCGGGAATGAGGTTAAGGGTTTTTGCAGAGGAGAGGCTCGAAGAGGTCAGGCAGGCTCTTATAAAGGCAGATGAGGCACTGCTTAAGTTTGAAGTAGATAATAAAGAGATTACGTTATTCAATTTGACCAATAGCGTGGCCGAGAGTGTGAAGGGTTACCTTGTGAGAAAGCAGGTAGAGCAGCCCTCGGCTGTAGTTGGTCAGGAGTATATAGAGACCTTGAAGGAGGATATAGTAGGGCTCAGCAAGATGCTTGTCGGACTTCAGTTAGGTAATTTGATGAGCGAGTCCGACCTGATGGCTTCCCCTAATTATTCTAAACTTATGATAGAGTATACACGGCTTAAGAGGGATGTGAAGACCCAGCAGGCCATTTATAATCAGTTGGCCAGACAGTATGAAGAGGCCAAGGTGCAGGAGGCGCATTATCTTCCGAGCGTACAGGTGCTTGATGTTGCGCGTGTTCCGCAGGTAAAAGTAAAGCCAAACAGGGCTTTGATAGTTGAGGTTTCGGTTGTAGGCGTTTTTCTACTCTCGCTCTTTTTCTCATTTTTGTTAGAGGTCATGCGAAGAGCACGTTGTAAGCCGGAAAGTATTTAGGAAATGCCTGGAGTCTCGCTGTCTGGTATTTAATAGTTGGCTCAGGCTGCCTTTTTACGCACGATGCTCTGCACGTAGTATAATTAGTTATCATTGCGGCGTTGGTTTTGTCAGGCTAGTGCTGGCAATTAAGCTTAAAGAGGTTTGTATGAGATTTAATGATGAGATAACGATTGCCGGTTCTGACATAAGTAAAAGTTCACGGGTTTTTATCATAGCCGAGGCTGGCGTTAATCACGGCGGAGATATAGAGACCGCCAAGAGGCTTGTTGATGCGGCTGCCCAGTCCGGGGCAGATGCCGTGAAGTTTCAGCTTTTCAAGACGGAGGAATTGATTCTAGGTAGTGTGGAAAAGGCTGCGTACCAGAAAAAGAGTACAGGAGCTGAAGAATCACAGTTTGAGATGCTCAAAGGCCTCGAGATGGATGTCGGGAAGTTTCTGGAGATTAAGCGGTACTGCTACACAAAGGGCATAATCTTTCTGATAACGCCGTTTGATGAAGTTAGTCTTGATGAACTCGACAAGTTCGAACTGTCGGCGTACAAGGTTGCGTCAACAGATTTGACCAATCTTCCTTTCCTGAAAAAAGTAGCTAAGAAGAATCGGCCGATTCTTCTCTCAACCGGCATGAGTTATCTGTCCGAGGTCGAGATGGCCTTGAGAGAGATTCATCCTTACAATCGGGATGTTCTGTTGTTGCATTGTAGCGCTAATTACCCTGTGGCCGATAGTGAGGTTAATCTGGCGGTGCTTGCGACGCTTAAGAGGCGCTTTAATGTTATGGTCGGTTACTCTGATCATACATCCGGAGTGGGTGCGGCTCCCTTTGCCGTAGCGCTCGGCGCAATGGTAATAGAAAAGCACTTGACTCTCGATAATGATATGGATGGCCCGGACCATAAGGCGTCGCTCTGCCCCTGTGATTTTAAAAGTCTTGTACAGGAGGTAAGGCGGGTGGAAGTTTTGATGGGCGATCCGGTTAAGCAGCCGACACCATCAGAGGCAGGTACGCGTGCCGCACTTCAAAAGTGTCTGGTGGCAAAAGTAGATATGCCGATCGGCACGGAGTTGACTGAGGATAATATTGTGGCGAAAAGAACCGGCGGAAAGGGGATATCTCCTGTTGAGTACAAACAAGTGGTCGGGCGCAGGGCAATCCGGGGTTTTGTTAAAGATGAGTTGATAGTCATATGAGGATGACCGCTTTAGTCGGTGCAGGCGGGCATACCCGCTCACTGCTAAATATAGTCGAGTTGAACGGGATAGATGTTTACGGCATCTACGATGACTCATACGACTCTTTGAGGCGGGAGGAGATCTGCGGCGTAGAGCTTAAGGGCGCCATTACGGATATTCCCACAGATTCAGCAGTGATACTCTCTATGGGTGACAACCAGCGTCGAGGTAAACTTTACCAAGAGTTTGGTGGTCGTTTGTATGACGAAAATATCATTCATCCGGGTGCGGTGATTGAAAAGGGTGTGATAATCGGTCTGGCAAATCAGGTATTTGCCGGCGCATATGTGAATACGGGAGCCGGTATCGGTGAAGATAACATAATAAATACGAAGTCGGTTATAGAACATGAAGTGGTTATTGGTGATCATAACCATATCTCAGTAGGCGCCGTACTGTGCGGCAGAGCAAGGGTCGGGAGCTACAGCTTCATAGGGGCCGGCTCGGTGGTTATAGATAATGTTTCGGTCTGTGATCATGTGATTGTTGGAGCCGGAGGCGTGGTAGTGCGCGACATATCAGAGCCTGGAGTTTATGTCGGCAATCCTGTGGAAAGAGTAAGATGATCTACGTATCGAGCGCTTGCGTAAAGGCCGACACGGTTATAGAGGCTGTTGAGAAGCTCGTTGCGAACGGGTTTAATAATATAGAACTTAGCGGAGGTACTGAGTATTATGACGAGGTTCGAGACGACCTCCTGGAACTTTCTGGCCGTTTTGGGTTGAACCTTCTTGTGCACAACTATTTTCCTCCGGCAAAAGAGCCTTTTGTGCTCAACTTGGCCTCTCTGGACAATAGAGTTTACGACAGAACGGTAGCCCATCTTGCTGGCGCCATAGAGCTGAGCAAAGAGTTAGGAGCGACTGGCTTCGGCTTTCATGCCGGTTTTTATGTGGATATAGCCTTAAATGAGGTGGGAAAGAGCGTTGGCGCCAGAGCGCTTGTCGAGAAGGAGATGGCTATTGAGCGCTTCTGTAGCGGCTTTAACTCTTTGAAGAGTATGGCGGGTGGTGGTTTTGATCTCTACCTTGAAAATAATGTCTTTTCGTCTACAACTAGTAAGGCGTTTAACGGCATCCCACCCCTGATGCTCCTCTCCTCCAAAGAGTATTTTGAGCTGAAAAGGCTGATAGATTTCAAACTGTTGCTCGATATTGGACACCTCAAGGTAAGTTGTAAGTCGCTGGGGCTCAATTTCGACGAGGAGTACGACCTGCTTTTAACCGAGACAGAGTACCTGCATGTTAGCGATAACGATGGGTTAGAGGACCGTAACGAGACGATAGGAAGCCAGAGCGAGGTACTTGAAAGGTTGAAAGGCTGTGGCATCAAAAATAAGACCGTTACGCTTGAGGTCTATGACGGGGTGGAAGAGCTGAGACGGGTTTATGAAATGTTAGAGAGAATAGCATGATAGATAATATTATTTGCGTAGAAGAAGCTACGGTACTTGATACCCTCAGAATTATAAACGAGAATGGAAAGGGAGTAGCCTTCGTTGTCGGTAAGGGCAATAAGCTCTCGGGTATTATCACTGATGGAGACGTGAGAAGGTATCTTCTCAATGGTGGTGGTCTGCATGAAAAGGTAGCGGATGTTTGCAATACGGATTTTGTTTATGCGCGTTCGGATGAGAGCTACGAGCAGATGATAGGCAAGTTCAGCGACAAAGTAGGCATAATACCTGTCGTTGACTCAAACTTCAGCGTGGTAGATTTCTTAGAACACAGAAGTAACCTCTACCTGCCTATTGCGTTACCGGACCTCGGTGATAAAGAGTTTAAATACCTTGTGGATGCCTTTCTTTCAACCTGGATATCGAGTACGGGTTCATATATAACGCTCTTTGAGCAGAAGATGGCACAGTATTGTAATTGTGAGTACGGTGTGGCGGTCAGCAACGGTACAGTTGCTCTTCACTTGGCTCTCGTCGCTCTTGGTGTTTCGGACGGAGATGAGGTGATAGTGCCGGATCTTACCTTTGCGGCTACAATAAATGCGGTGCTGCATGCAAATGCAACCCCGGTTATTGTCGATGTGGAGCCGGATAGCTGGTGCATCGATCCGCGCGAGATAGAAAAGGCGATTACACCGAAAACCAAAGCGATAATTCCAGTACACCTTTACGGTCAGCCGTGTGACATGGATGCTATAATGGATATAGCAAGGGAGCACAATCTTTACGTCGTTGAGGACTGTGCCGAGGCGCATGGCGCCGAGTATTTGGGCAGAAAGGTGGGTAGTTTTGGCGATATCGGGTGCTTTTCGTTCTTTGGGAACAAGGTTATAACCACCGGAGAGGGCGGTATGTGCGTAACCGGTTCCGCTGAGCTTAATGACAGGATGCGTCTTTATAGAGATCACGGCATGAGCAGGAAAGAGAAGTATCGCCACGATGTTGTGGGTTATAATTATCGCATGACAAACCTGCAGGCAGCCATAGGGGTTGCACAAGTTGAGAGAATAGACGAGATACTTGCAAGGCGTGAAGAGATAGAGGAAAACTACAGGAGCATACTAAAAGGCCTCGATTTTCTGGAATTTCAGCTTAGAGACCTTCCGGGAAGGAAGAAGATTACCTGGCTTGTGTCTCTTATGGTAAACGGTCGCGACAGGGGGGAGTATATGGCCCACCTCAAGAAGAATGGTCTCGACACCAGGCCGTTCTTCTATCCGCTCAGTGAGATGGAAATATATAGGAGTTACCTCTTTTCCAATAATAACGCCCTCGATATATCGAAGAGAGGGATAAGCCTTCCCACTTTTTGTGATCTCGGAGAAGTAAAGAGGGAGTGGTTCGTTGTATGACGGCAGAAAGATACTAGGCATTATTCCGGCAAGGGGGGGATCCAAGAGGCTACCAGGCAAGAATATAAAACTATTCTCTTGTAAGCCCCTTATAACCTGGACCATAGAGGCGGCTATGGCAAGTCGCTACCTCGATAGAGTTATACTCAGCACCGAAGATCCGGAGATATCGAAGGTATCAGAAGCCGCGGGCGTTGATGCGCCTTTCGTAAGGCCTGTTGAGCTTGCTACTGACACGGCTACATCCGTGGATGTCATGCTGCACGCTTATAGGTATTGCCTTGAAAGGGGTGAGGAGTATAGGGCTCTCGTGATGTTGCAGCCTACAAGCCCGCTCAGGTTGGCCGAAGACATAGATGCCGCAGTCGAGCTTTTTGCGGCTCGCAACGCTCAGAGCGTGATTAGTGTTACAGAAGATAAGCATCATTGGTGGACGAACACTCTTGGTCCGGACGGCTGCATGAAAGATTTTTTGCCGCAAGAGTTGCAGGTGCGCTCTCAGAAGCTTGCGCCTGCGTACCGTCTTAATGGCGCAGTATACGTTGTGGACACTCTTTTTCTCGAATCAGGGAGAAGCTTTTTCGGCCCTGAAACCTATGCATATGTCATGGACAGGGAGAGGAGCATAGATATCGACGATGATATCGATTTTTTGTGTGCCGAAAGTATCTTATCCGCACGTAAATAGTAGCCGGTCTTCAGCTTTTTTAGCACAAACGCCCTGCACTGGGTAGAGAGCATATGAATGGAAGAGACGCGAACCTGTGAAGCCGTTGTTGATGAGAAGAAGGTTATTCTCTCAGATACGGTAAAGTATTTTTTTGGTACATTCGGTTCGCAGGCTGTAAGTATTTTGCAGAACTTCTTTCTGGCCAGTATGTTCGGTCCGTCGCTCTACGGGTTATGGAATTTGCTTATTGTAATCATGAGCTATAATCATCATGGGCACCTGGGACTTATTCACGGAATGAGCAAGCAGGTGCCCATATCGAGGGGTATGGGGCAGCCGGGCGCCGCTCTTAAGTACGAGCAGAGTTGCTTTACCGGTGTTATCGTGTTGCAGCTGTTTATTTTTGTCGTGATCTTCGGTGCCGGTTTTTGGCATTGGAGAGGTGAGCTGGACGGCCTCGGTCCGGGGCTTAAGGTACTCGCTTTTGTCATGTTCTTCAATCAGCTTTATATCTTTATGCTGACCGTGTTAAGAAATGATAAGAAGTTCGGTATACTCGGCTTTGCCATGTTTCTATTGCCTGTACTTACTCTGGTGATTATAGTTCTTGGTTTCTATTTCTTCTCGCCCATGGTGAGTATTGCGCTTTATGCGCTGCTGGCAGGCCACATTTTGGTAAATATCTATGTATTTCTTGCCGGCAGGTACCGGTACCGCCTGGTACTCGACCTTAAAGCCTTGTGGTTACTCTTTAAAGTTGGTGCGCCACTTATTATTTTCACTATCGGATTTTCTATATTTCTTACTGCTGACAGGTGGATTATTGTCAAGATGTTAGACAGCAAAAGCCTCGGTTATTATGCTATAGGCAGCATGTTTGTGGGCGGGTTATACTCTATTCCGGCCGTGCTCTCCTCTGTTCTGTATCCGCGTATGCTCGAGTCTTTCGGTAGAGAGCAGAACTCTACCGCGGCACAGAAATGGACGCTTACCCCGACCCTGATAGTGACATTTATAATGACATGGGTAACGCTTGTGGTGGCGGCTGTGGTGCGGTTGCTGGTTATCTATCTCCTGCCAGAGTATGTGCCGGGGCTTCCGTTGATGACAATACTTATAATAGGCAGCTTTTTTCTTACTACAAGCTCCATATTTACCAATTATCTGATCTCCGTCGATCTGCAAAAGCACCTTTTAAAGGTGCAGTTCACGGCAATCATACTGTTGGTTGTTATCGATTATGCTATACTCAAGGCAGGTTATGGTATTGAGTCCATGGCGCTCGGTACGGCTCTCTGTTACTTTTTTTACGGCACGATGGTCTTCTGGTGCGGCCTCAGGTCTTTAAAGGCAGGAAGCAGAAAGACGGTTACCTTGATATTGAGCATACATATCGTTTTTGCCCTTAATGTGCTCTTTTTTCTCTTTTGTTCGAAGTATCTGGCGCCATCGGGTGTTATGCTGACAAGTGATCTGTCAAGAACTGCCTTGCAGGTACTGGCGTCAACGGCCTGTATACTTCTTTTTTATCCGTATATTAACCGCACTGCGGGTACTTCAGGGCACATACGCTCATTAATACCCGAAAGATTTAGGAACAGAGGATAGTTTTGTCTTTTAGAATCGAAATAGAATTGGGAGCGCCTAAATGGCTGAGTTAGGTAATAAGGTTGAAAACTGGGATAGTTCGTACGTTCACCTCAAGACTACATATACTAAAGAGATCAAGACGCCGGCAAACCTGACGAACCTTTCCCTCTTCGAGTATGTCTATGAAGATGTAAAGGAGTTTCTTACCGATCAGGACGGAGGCAAGGTGCTCGAATGCGGTTGCGGCGGAGCCAGGGCGGCACTCCACCTCGCGCTTCGAGGTTACGACGCCACATGTTCTGACTTCGCAAATGAGGCTTTACGCCTTGCAGAGCATAACTTCAATGCTTACGGGGCTAAGGGTAACTTTGTCTTCGATGACCTTTTGAACTCTAAACTTGAGAGGAACTCATTCGACTGCGTTATGAGCTTCGGGCTTCTTGAGCACTTTGAAGACATTACTCCGATTACGAGATGTATGACAGAGCTTGTAAGACCCGGCGGCATACAGGTGCACTGCATAATACCGAAAAAGTTTTCTACCCAGACAATTATGGATGCTCTTTATTTCCCGTACAGGCTTTTGAGGAATATCGTCAAGGGAGATTTTAGAAATCTTATACGCAGAAGTTTTAGGGATTTTCCGCACTATGAAAATCGCTTCACTGCGTCACAGTATTGTGATGTATTTGAAAAGGAAGGGAACACGATACTGAAGTGCCAGCCGATTGGCATTTTGTTTCCTTTTATCGCTCTGCCTAAAGGAATTGGAGAGGCGGTGGTCCAGGCCTTTCCTCGCCTGTTGCCCTGGTTGATGAGGCTTACCGACAGAACCGAGGTAAAGGCCTTTTTCCCGATTGCTCCAAAGTACTATATAGTTACAAGGAAGAAGTAGGTCTCTTTTTTTAAGATCTTGTTTGGAGGCATACCATGAACGTACTGCTTATACAGCTTCATCACGGTGACAGGGAGATCAACTTTTTCCCTCTCGGTCTCGCTTACATAGCCGGTGCGCTTTTGAGCGAGGGGTGTGAGGTAGATCTTGTCGACCTGCAGATGGAGAAGGGAACCGATGCAGAGAAGAGCCTCTACGAGAGGATCGATGGGGCTAAGGTAGACATGATCGGCATTACCGCTTACTCTACTCAGTTTGCGCACTTTAAAGAGGTGGTAGAGCTGTGCAAATCTTGCCATAGTGAAGTTCCAGTAGTTGTCGGAGGTCCGTTGGCAACCTACAGCGCTCGCCAGGTACTAACGGGTACAAAGGCTGATATCTGCGTAAAGAGCGAGGGTGATATAACCATTCGGCGGATAGTAAGGAGCCTAGACAACCTGAAGGGTGTTAAGGGTATCTCTTACAGGGAGGGTGGCGAGATTGTAGATAACGGCGATGCCGCTTATGTTGAGGACCTTGACTCGATCGACTTTCCGCCGTATCACCTCTTTGATATGGATCGGTACTTTGAGGGACAGGGACTTTATGGCGATGCCCCTACCAAAAGGACGATGAGCATAGTTACGTCTAGGGGCTGTCCGTATAGTTGCAACTTCTGCTCTATGACTTTTAAGAATGTGCGTAGAAGGTCAATTGAAAATGTCGTGGAAGAGATTCAGTTCTTTATAGATAAGTACGGTGTTGACAGTATCGCCTTTATCGATGAGCTTGTGATATCAAGCAAGAAGAGGGGTTATGAAATCTGCGAGGCCCTAGGCAAGCTCAATATAAAATGGGGTTGCCAGGGCAGGGTAAATATATGCGACAAAGAGCTGCTTAAGACCATGAAGGCCAGCGGGTGTACTTATGTCGGTTTCGGTGTGGAGTCCGGCAGTCAGAAGATACTCGATGCGATGAATAAGAAGGTCAAGGTAGATCAGTCGAGAGAGGCCGTGGCAAACGCTATAGAGGCAGGGCTCTTTGTCGTCGTTCAGATGATATTCGGTTATCCGGGTGAAGATGACGACAGTATCGCCGATACTGTCGATTACTTTAAGAGGTTGAATTACTACCCGCCGTATCCAGGGTCCCCGGCCAATGTCAGTTTGATAACGCCGCTACCAGGCTCAGCTCTGTATGACGATTGTGTTAAGGACGGTATTATTACGGATGAGATCGAGTGGCTCAATAGCATAGGGCGGGGATACTATCCGGGTGCGCCGCTGTTGGTTAATTTTACCGAGTGGGACGATGACACATTGATCCGGAAGAAGTTTGAAGTGGAGGAGGCTCTGCACGAAAATTATAAAATGTATCTTCGCAGGCATCCGTCTGTTTTTATAAGAAAAGCTCTGACGGAGGTTATGAGGCTTGCCGGAAAGAGTATAATATATGCAAGGGCCAACGGCGTACAGAAGACGGTTGGTAAGGTAGTAGAGCATTTTCCTTCGCGGCTCAAGTTTAATAAAGAGTATGCAAAGCTTCAACGCAGCATCGAGAAAAAGAACTAGATTGAGACTAGAGGTACGTATTTGAATACCGCCCAATTGTTACAGAGCTCCTCGTCCATTGTCATGAATATCGGCGCCTATACTATTGAGGGGAAGAGCATTAGCGAAGCTACGCGGGTGGGTAGCGTTTCCCTTTGGGATGTGGTGGCTCCGGGTCTCGCAATTTACTCTGTTCCGGAGATACTGAATGGTTCTCGTGGTGGGGTTGCCGGACTCGCGCTAAAATCTTTTTTGCGCTCTACGCGTAATAGGTACCGTGAATTAATGTCGGTTAAAAGCGCACCGGAATCAAATGTTAACAGTACCGGAAGTGTTCTGTTTTTAGCATTCGAGCCGAGGCAGGCGGCAAGCTTCTTGCCTGTGGCAGACATGCTGGAGAGACGTGGTCACAGGGTCAGAGTCGTAACCAGCAGGCTGAGGGCGAATGAAGAGGATATAACAGGTTTTAGCAGGGTCGATTTTATAGAGGACTTTTTTGATAAAGAGGCCTTCTCGCGGATAGGGGTGCAGAGGGCTAAGTCCGGCAGGTTGATAAAAAGGCTTATAGAGCAAGTCAACCCGGCAGAGATTTTTACCGACGTTGAAGCCGCGCGACGCGTACTTTTTTCGCTTTCGCAAAAGAGTAACATAGAGAATTACTTTTACGAAGCGGTTAAAAATGTTGAGTTAGCGATACTGTATCTCGGCCGTGGGAATGCTGAAGTGGTGATAGGCGCTGATGATTGCGATACAAGGTGTAGGGCTTTTTTTCTGTTGGCATCCGATAAGGGCGTGCCGACCCTCCATGTTCAGTACGGGCTTGTCTCTGAGGAGGCCGTGAACTGGAAGTTCATGAGCACCGGGTGTGCCGCCCTCTTCGGTGAAAGCTCGCTTAACTGTCTTGTCGAGATGGGTTTGGACCCAGCACTGCTCAGAGTGACCGGGCAGCCGCGGTTCGATACACTTGTTGTCGAAAGTGAAGAGTCCAGGGGCAATGGCCAGTTCGGCGGCACTTCAAACAACGTGGGGGGAGTTGTTAATATCCTTTTTGCCTCACAGCCGAATGTTGCCGGCTGCTTTGGAAGTGAAGAGGTGCGCGTGAAGATGCTGGAGGAAATATATGGTGTCGTCAAATCTATAGAGGGTGCGGTGCTTACTCTCAGGCTCCACCCGGACGAAGACGTTCGTGTGCATAAAAGAATCGTAGATAAAACGGGCGCGCGTGTTGTAATTGCCACATCGGAACCGATTGCGATAGACGAGGCCATAAAGGCGTGCGACGTACTTCTTACATTTCATTCTACAACGGCGTTAGAGGCCCTTATTGCGGATAAACCGGTAATCTTATACGGTGATGGAACAAATCCGATTGCCAGTAAGTATTTAGAGAGCGGAGCCGTACTTTCAGCAAAAGAGCCTGCTGAGCTGGCTGCCAGGGTTGCGCAAGTGATAGACGGGGGTGAAGGGTTACAGAACCTGGCCGAGTCCAGAAGAATTTTTGTGAACAGGTATACAAAGAATCATGATGGCAGATCCACGGAAAGGGTAGCGGCTCTTGTTGAAGAGTTGATAGGGAGCGGCAGCATAGCAAGGGGTTTAGTATCATGAGCATACCGAGAAGGTACAACAAGATACTCTTTGTCAGATTGGCCTATTACGGTTTTCTAGGTAATGTGGATATCTTTCCGGTTGGTCTAGGTTATCTTGCCGAAAGCATGCGAGAGCGCGGTTTTGAGTATGAGGTTCTCGATCTCGGGCTCTTTCGCCCTGAGCAGGAAGAGGAGCTCCTGAGAGCAAAGCTTAAAGAGTATTCCCCCGACCTTTTGGCAATAACGATGATGACGCTCGGGTATAAACACCACTACGCTCTTCTAGATCGTATTAAGGGCGGTTTTCAGGATATCGATATTGTTCTTGGCGGGGCGCACCTTTCTACAATGAGGCTCGATGTCCTCAACGAGTGCATCGGCATAGACTACGGCGCGGTGATGGACGGCGAGCATACGCTTGCTGAACTTTGTGAAGGGGTTGAACTCTCGCAAATCAAGGGGCTTATTTATCGGCAGGCCTCAAAGGCCGTCTTTAACGGGGAGAGGACCTTTGTTACCGAACTCGACTCGATCCCTTTTCCCAAGTACGACCTTTTTCCGCTTGGAGACTATACGAAGGAGATACCGCTTTTTACATCACGCGGCTGTCCGTATCTGTGTACTTTCTGTCCCGTTGCCTCTGCCGTAGGCAGGCATTTTCGTATTCGTTCACCGGAACATATTATTGAAGAGGTCGGCTATTGGTACGACAAAGGCGCCCGCAGTTTTAGTATATGGGACGACAACTTTACCATGAAACCGGAACGGGTTTATAGGTTTTGCGAGTTGTTAAAAGAGAAAGTTTATACCGATATTAGATTCTCGGTGCCAAACGGCGTAAGGGCCGACAAGGTGAACGCGGAGTTGTTAAAGACCTTGTGGGGCGCTGGTTTCAGACAGTTGTCATTTGGTGTGGAGTCTGGAGTGGACCATGTGCTGAGCTCTATTAAAAAGGGTGAGAGCATAGAGGTGATAGAGAACTCCGTGAAGCTCGCATGTGACCTAGGCTATGAGGTCTATCTTTACTTTATCGTTGGACTGCCGGGGGAGACATGGCAGGACTTTAAGCAATCTCTGGCCATGGCCGCAAGGTACCCTGTGGCGGAGTCCCGTTTTTATAACCTGGTTCCTTTTCCGGCCACTGAACTCTTTGCCTGGGCAGACAGAAACAATTTCTTTATTACGGACCCGGAAGAGTTTCTTAACCGTGCTTCACACTTTGAGAATGAACCGTATGTCGAGACCCCCGAGATGAGTGCCGAGGAGCGTAAAAGGGGTTTCGACTTAGCGATGGAACTCACGATTAAACAGCGCAAGGCCTGGAGGGTGAAACAGTTTAGTCGGTACGGCAAGCTCGGTACTTTTATGGCTATTGTCTCTTTGTCCTCCTTTTATAGTAAGATGTTTAAACCCGTATGGATGCGCAGGCTTGTTATAGAGCCGGTAAAGGGTCTCTTTTTCGGAGCGGCAAGATGAACAGTAAGGAGACTTCCAGAAATTACAAAAGCGTACTGCTCTTTTTTATTGTTGCGGTAGTTGCGCTGGTTGCGGTAAGTGGTAAGCTTCTGGTGGTTGAATGTGCCCCGGTAAAGTCGGATGCGATAGTGGTGCTTTCTGGTCTAGACCCTGACAGGCCGAAAGAGGCTGCGTTGCTTTATCACGAAGGGTACGCAGATACGGTAATAATAACAACTCCTGCCTTGCAGGGCCATGAGTTGGGTTACGCGCAAGAGGGTATTAGCCTCGTTCCGAGAGAAGACCTCTTTAAAGAGCTCATGGTAAAAAAAAAATTCCAGAGTCTGACATAGTATTTCTTGCTGATATTGTTGGTAATACAATGGATGAAGCGATAGTGGTTGGAAAGTATATTCAGCAAATAGGTATAACGTCGATTATCGTTGTTACATCAAAGTACCATACGCGAAGAGCAAGGTTGGCATTCAGGGGCGTGCTGCCGGATACCGTTTCCGTAACGGTTGTCGGTACGCGGTTTGACTCCTATAACCCGTGGAAGTGGTGGTGGAATAGCGATACAGTAAGGCACGTAATCCACGAGTACGGCGGCCTTATTTATTATCGGGTCAAACTTCTATTTAAAGATTACGCTCTATATGATGATGCGGATAAAGGCTTGTCGGCCACTGCTTCGGGTTCAGTATAATATATGATTATTACTATTAACGGTAGTTGTATGGAGGGGAGCAGGACCGGTGTAGGACGCTACATGGCGAATATCCTTTCTGTCTGGGCAGAGAAATTCCCGGAAAACAGGTACAACCTTCTTTTCAGAAGAGAGGTCCCGGCTGACGTCTGCCTCTCCAGTCCGAATATAAAATCTGTACTGGTGCCTTGTCCAGACAGGTTCAACGTCAGTGCGGTGTGGGAAAATTTGTACCTGCCCGCAATCGTATCAAAGCTCGGCGGGCACGACCTCTTTTTCTCGCCGTCATATACGTTGCCGATACGCAAAGTAGGGGGTGTGAATGTTGTTACGATCTTTGATATTTCGTACATCTCTCACCCGGACTGGTTTCCGTTTAAAGAGCGTATGATGTATAAGTTGATGACAGGGCCTACCGTAAGAAAGGCAGACCTGATCCTTACGGGTTCCGAGTACTCAAAGAGCGAGATACTGCGGTTTTACGATGTTGATGAGAACAAGATACATGTTACTTACCTATCGGTAGATCCTGTCTTCGGTAAAGTTTCTGGAATCGAGGAGTTGGATATTTCTGGCAGGTACGGGCTGAAAGGAGTTGTCGTACTTTATGTCGGCCTTATTGCCAACCGAAGGAACGTACCTGTATTGATAGAGGCCTTTTCAAAAAGTATTGGCAAGCAGGACAAAGAAGCAACGCTTGTAATTGTAGGAAAGAACCTTTCGTTTCCGCATATAGATATTCTGGACATAGCAGACAGGTTCGAAGTGGCCGGTAGAGTGAGGTGGCTTCAATACGTAGATGATAAAGAGCTGCTTGCTCTCTACCAAAGGGCCGATCTCTTTGTTTATCCGTCGCTCTACGAAGGTTTCGGCATACCGCCACTTGAGGCCATGTATGTAGGTACGCCTGTAATTACGAGCAACATGTCATCTTTGCCGGAGGTGGTCGGGGATGCCGCGATACTGCTTGATGACCCCTCGGACCCGGTTGAGATGGCTGGAGCGATAGGGAAGGTAGTCGGAAATAAAGGGTTGAGCGCGAAGATGGTGCGCAAGGGTAAGGTTCGGTGTGCTTTGTTTTCGTGGGAGAGGTGCGCTGTTGAGACTATGAGACTTTTTGAAGGAATAATCGAATAGGAATTTATAATGTCAAAATGGGATGTTGCACAGCAGCTTGAGCCGCTCCACTGGATAGAGAAAAAGGGTGAGATTCTTGATGCTGAATACAGGAGCAAGATTGAGCAGAGATCTTTAGAGTTGCAGGGTTTACTCGGTAAGCATATAGATTGTAGCAATCCTGAAATTACGGTTCTAGAAATTGGCGGGGGAGCAACTCAGCTGATAGATTTTTTCCCGTCTAAGAATAAACATGCCGTCGACCCATTGGCTGATATGTACACTAGTGAATTTGCCGACGTGCTTAACCCGAAAGTGCAGTGGAAGCAGGCAAAAGCCGAGGACCTCGGTTATGAAGACGACAACTTTGACATAGTCATAGCGCGTAATGTGCTTGATCATGTTGAGTCACTCGAGACGGTCTTGTCGGAAATACAGAGAGTGGTAAAGAAAGACGGAATAGTCTACATAGGGATAAATGTCTTTTCCGGCCCGCTATACATATACCGGTACATGGTGAAAGATAAAGAGCACCCGTATACCTTCAGCCATAACTCTATAAAGAGAGCGCTTTTACGTGGTGGGTTCGGAATGCTTGAGGTGGTGCAAGACTCCGCTAATCAGATGGCTCACTTTACGGAACTCGAATCGCAGGCCTTTGTTAAGAAGGTGTTGCGAAGTGTTTTTCTCGGTCTCCACTGTTATCATTTTAGCGAGTTCGTTTTGAATAAAGGCCGCCGCTAAAGAGGTTCTGTCCGATGATCATAATACTGCTTATTGCATCTGTAGTTGTGGCAATGTTTCTTACGGCTGTGCGCCCAGTCTATAGCCTGATTTTCGGCATGCTGCTGATGTATAACCCGGTTTACAGCTTCTTTGTAATAAACTTGCATGGGTTTGAAGAGGCAAAAATCAGGGTCGCCTTGAGCCTGCTTACCATGGCAATGCTTGTTAATGTTCTTGTCTTTAACAGGTGCTTCAATTCCGGTTTTCGTCGTCACAAAACGGTAATTGATAGAGTATTGCTTTTACTTATACCATTCGTAATTTTTTCCTTTGTTACCGGTATCGTTCTTGGACATTCGTTAACAGAGGTGCTGGCGAGCAGTTTCCCGTTTGTTGAGGGGGTGGCCTTCTTTTTTCTTACAGGTTATGTAATAAAAGAGCGTACAGAGGTGAGGCTTCTCTATATACTTTTAGCTTTTTGGGTTTTTATCAATTTTTTGCCGGCGATTTTCCTATATCTTAAGTTCGGATCCGTATACTTTTTCAAGCTCAGGTTTGGAAGCGTTCATGTCGGCAGGCTTACCGATTTTATGGTTTCGCTTATCTGCCCGATGCTCTTTGCCTACCTTATCCACTCGAAAAAAAGCCTTGAAAAGAAGGTGTTGCTCTTGCTCCTTCTGCTAGGCTTATTGGTCATCGTTCTGGGCTCTTTTAGAAGCGTCTGGATAGGCGTAGTGGCATCGTTTATTTATCTAATGTTAACTATGCGTTCGTTTAGTCTTAGTTTTAAAAAATTAGTAAGCGGTTCTGTGGTTATCTGTCTTGCCATGGTAGCGGTTATCTATATGTGGAAGAGTGATGTCTTTCACGGTCTGAATATAATAGGGATGTTGACGAGCCGGCTGAGCATTGAGAGCCTTCATGAAGGCTCATCATATTCTGGTAGGTTGGCTACATATTATGCAATATTGCACGACTCCTTTGAATTTCCATACCTGTTGGTCGGTCACGGTTTCGGAAGTGAGTTTGAGATGGGCGGGTATATGGCATTAAAGAGGATGCCGATTTCGAGCTCGCCTAATTTTTATCTAAATGTGCTCTATGAAGCAGGCTTTGTCTCATCATTTTTTATTTTTAGTATCGGCGCATATGTCTTGTGGAGGATCAGGTGGGTATACAAAAATGCTGTATCATATGAAACTCGCAGAGCGAGCCTTGCATTGCTTGGTGGCATAATATCAACAGGACTCGTCTTTACCATGTTCCCGGCAGTTCTCCATTTTCCAATAATACCTCTGGTCAGTATCTTTATGGCCCTTATATTTTCAATGGATTCATGTGACAGGGCTCAGAATAGTTATGATATCGTCCCCTGATGTCTCTATAATAATAGTAAGTTATAACGTACGGGAGCTTCTGTGCGCGTGCGTCGAATCGATTATTGCGTGTGTCAAAAGTGCCAGTTACGAGATTATAGTAGTCGATAACTGTTCAAACGACTCGACCGTTGAAATGCTCAGAAGTTCTTACCCTGACGTGTTACTGGTAGCCAATAAAGAGAACAGGGGGTTTGCGAAGGCGAATAACCAAGGTATTGAGTTGAGCAAAGGGCGTTACCTTCTGTTGCTCAACCCAGATACGTTAGTAGCACAAGACCCGGTGGCCCCTGCTCTAGAATTTATGGAGAAGAGAGAAAAGGCAGGGGCTATCAGCTACAGGCTCTTAAATGCAGACAGGTCGGTACAGACGACTACTCATCTTCTGCCGAACCTAAGGACCGAGTTTTACCATTTTTTCGGGGTTAAAAGGCTTTTGAAGTTTACTCTGCTGAGGCCTGTCATAGTCTTGCTGGCCAGGGTGTTGGATGCACAGGCCACGTCTTATATAGAGTCGTACGACAGTGTTGTATCTGCGAAAGAGGTTCAGAATATTCCCGGTGCATTAATGTTTCTTAGAAGAAAGGCAATGGTAGAGGTTGGGCTTTTTGATGAGGAATTTTTTCTTTACTCGGAGGATGCTGACCTATGTAAGCGGATTGGCGAGCAGGGATGGAAGATTTTTTTACTCCCGTCAACCCCTGTAATCCATTATGAGGGACAGAGCCTGAGACCGGCCTTTGGAAGAATTTCTCCGGAACGTTACAGTGGTGAGTTTTATTATTTTAAGAAGCACTATGGTCGCTCTTCGTTAATAATATTGCGAGCAATGCTTGTGACGTCGTTGGCTTTCAGGGTGGTTTACGGGTTGGGTCGCCTGTTGTTTAGGAGGGCTGAGTACAGGGGGTTTATCGGGCAACTCAATTCATTCAAAGAGACTGTAGTTGTGTCTTTCAGAGTTTGAGTCTATTATGAGTTTTAAGCGATTATTTTTACATTCTCAAAGAAGCTGCCTATGTTATACGTGCTGACTATATGGGTTATAAGCCTCGGAGTGTTGCTCTATGTCTATGGCGGTTACTTGGTATTGTTGCTGTTATTGAAAAGGGTTCTCTTTCGAAAAGACGTTAACTATACCGGTTCTTCGGGCGTGGTAGAGCCTAAGAGCGTTACGGTAATAGTGGCGGCGCATAACGAAGTAAAGGTAATTGCGGCACGGATTAAGAATATACTTGAATGTGATTATGCCGGGCCTCTTGAAATAATTATCGTCTCGGATGGCTCTCGTGACGGTACAGTGGAAGAGGCCTCGGCTTTTGCCGAGTCTAACGTAAGAGTTTTAGAAGTGGCTCCGCAGAAAGGGCGTGCCAATGCGCATAATTTAGGCGCCTCTATGGCAACTGGGGAGATTTTACTTTTTACCGATGCCGAGACGGTTTTTCAAAAGGATTTTATTCGTAACATAATCGGCAAGTATGATGATCCTATGGTGGGGCTGGTGAGCGGCGAGCTCGGTTGGTTCGGCATAGACGAGACATCGGTAAGTTCGTCTATGGGCCTTTACTGGAAGTACGAACTTGCACTGCGACGTACAGAAAGCGCATTAGGAATTTTGGCTGTCGGCACCGGGGCGTGTATTTCCATTCGTTCCTATCTTTATACTCCGATCTTTTTAACAGAGGATATTGATTGTGTTCTTCCTCTGGAGGTCATAACGCAAGGCTTCAGGGTTCTCTCTGAGCCATCGGCGATGGCAACGGATATGATTACCCAGTCGGTTGTCGGCGAGGTCAAAGCGCGTACAAGAATGGTGGCTTTGGATGTGGTCGGTTTTTTACGCCGCAAGCACCTTTTGAACCCGCTCAGGCACCCGGGCATAGCTTTAAGTATCTTCTCGCACAAGCTTCTCCGGTGGCTCAGTCCCTTTTTCATATTGGCAAACCTTCTAACCAGCTGGATACTGTCGTCTCTTCATGCAGGTTTTGCTTTTTATTGGTACCTTCAGGTTCTTCTGGTGTTGCTTGGTGGGTTGGGTCTTATTTTAGAGGTTTCAGGTAGAAGGTTATTCCCGGCCTCTCAGGTTTTCAGTTTTATTGTGGCCAACATAGGTTTTTTCCTCGGGATGCTGACGGCTATATGCGGTATTAGAATATCTAAGTATTCGAGTGCCGAAAGTGTAAAGTAGTTCTTAGTACTGATAGGAAGTCTCTTTAATTCTATAAAGGGTTGTTAGATGCTTAGTGTCAAAGAGGTGCCTTTTCATAGGACGCATATTACCGAAGAAGAGATTGGCGAGGTGGTCGACTCGCTACGCTCGGGGTGGCTTACTATGGGTCCGAAGACCTTGAGGTTTGAGGAGGACTTTAAGGGCTATCTTGGCGTTGGGCATGCGGTGTCGATGAACTCGTGTACCTCTTCACTGCACCTTGCGTTAAGGGCCTTGGGCATTGGCCCCGGCGATGAGGTGATAGTACCCGATATAACTTTCTCAGCAACCGCTGAAGCCGTCTGCTATACCGGGGCTACCCCTGTCATTGTAGATGTTGAGGAATATACAGGCAATATAGATATAGGTGCTGTAGAGCGGGCGATTACGCCGAAAACCAGATCTATTATTCCTGTCCACTATACCGGGCAGCCGTGTGATATGGACGAGCTGCGATTGCTGGCTGAGCCAGACGGTATCTATCTGGTAGAAGACGCAGCGCACAGTCTGCCTGCTTGGTATAAAGGGGCTCCCGTAGGCTCTACAGGTGATATCACATGCTTCAGTTTCTATGCGACCAAGACCCTCTCTACAGGGGAAGGGGGCATGGCTGTGACCGCTTGTGACGAGTGGGCTTCAAGTATGAAGAGGGGCCGGTTACATGGCATATCACGCGATGCGTGGGACAGGTATTCCAAGGAAGGTGCATGGTTCTATGAGGTAGTTGAGCTTGGCTATAAGTACAATATGACTGATATTCAAGCTGCACTCGGGCTGATACAGCTAAAAAAGCTTGAGAGGATGTGGAAATGCAGGGTCGATATCGCCAGGCGCTACACAGAGGCTTTTGAAAACATTTCTGATATAATATACACTCCGGTCGTAAAATCTGATAGAATCTCATCTTGGCACCTTTATGTTGTACAGCTTAACATCGGGGCGCTTTGTGTAGACAGGGCGTCAATAATTGAACAGTTGAAGCTTGCTGGCGTTTCGACGAGCGTCCACTTCATTCCGCTCCATATTCATCCATTCTACAGGGATACTTTTGGTATCAGTGGCAAGGACTTCCCAGTTGCTGAAGAACGGTTCAAGAGGATGATCAGCTTACCTATATACCCGGGTATGACCGATACGGAAGTAGACTTTGTTATTGATACAGTCATTTCAACACTAAAAAGATACCGTCGATGAAAAGATCTATAGATATAGTGCTGGCCTTATTCGGATTGGTTCTATTTTCCCCTTTTTGCCTGTTAATAGCTCTGGCAGTAAAGCTAAATAGTCGTGGGCCTGTTTTTTTTACTCAAAAGAGGGTCGGTAAGAATTTTAAGCTCTTTACGCTTTACAAGTTCAGGTCTATGGTAACAGGTGTGTCAGGTACAGGTCCGCAGATAACTGCTGGCGGGGATTCGAGAGTGACTCCACTTGGGCGCTTTATGCGTAAATATAAGATAGATGAATTTCCACAGGCCATAAATGTTTTAAAGGGCGATATGAGCATAGTGGGGCCGAGACCGGAGGTTGACGAGTTCGTACAGAAGCACCGTAAGGATTATGAAAAGATTCTCTCGGTAAGGCCGGGAATGACCGATATTGCTTCATTGCATTTTATAAATGAAGAGTCACTTCTTTTCGGCAAGATCGATCCGGAGACCTATTATTGCAACTATATTCTTCCCGAAAAGATAAAGTTGTCTAAAGAGTATGTCAGGAAGTCTTCTATTTGTTTCGACCTAAAGCTTATAGCCGGCACATTCTTTAAACTGGCCTACCCTAATGAACTTCTGGACGGTATTCTTGAAAAGGTTTCCGGTTACCGGAGGCCGCTTGTTATAATGATAGAGGTCGTAATATTTGCGATTTCAAATTATCTTGCCTTTGCCGTAAGGTTTGACTCTAATATCCCAGGTGATATTTTCAACCTCTTTCTGCTCTACCTACCGTCTATCATGCTCTTTAGGCTCATATTTCTCTTCAGCTTTTCAATAGACAGGGGGTTATGGAGATATGTAAGCACAAGAGATCTCTTTAAGATAGCAGGTGCGATTACTTCCGGCACCGTACTCTTTTTTGTTACCGTGAGGTACCTCTTTGGAGAGACTTCTTACCCCATGTCCATATACCTGCTCGACTGGTTTTTCAATATGACGTTGCTGACGGGGGTGAGGTTTGTACGCCAGGTTCATGACAAGGTGCTCTCCTTCGATACGACGCTGAAGAACCAGGTTATAATAGTAGGCGCGGAAGATGCGGCAGATATGCTTATTCGAGAAATTACGCAGAGTCCATATTGTCCTTACAGGGTTTTAGGTCTCGTTGATGACGACCCGGAGAAGAAGGGTACCATTATACGGGGTGTACCTGTTCTTGGGACAAGGAAGAATCTTAAGAAGATAATCGAAGACGAAGAGCCTGATGAGTTGCTGGTTGCCATGCCGCTATTAAGTTCTGTTGATCTCGATGGTGTGGTTAAGGAGTTGCGTGAGTACGGGGTGCCTATTAAGGTGGTGCCGGGCATACTGTCGCTTCTTACCGGCAAGAACGTTCTGCAAAATTTTGATATGCTAAACCCGGAAGACGTTCTTTTCAGAGAATCCACAGAGAACGTGGACGAGTTGCAGCTATATGAGTTTATAGAGGGTAAGAGCGTAATGGTAACCGGCGCCGGTGGATCTATCGGTTCCGAGCTATCCAGGCAGATTGCAGCGCATAAACCACAGCGGCTTATTCTCTTTGAACGCCATGAGGAGAGCCTCTACAGTGTTGGCATCGATTTTGTCAAAACATACGGGGAGGAGGCCTCTTTTTTTGAGCTTGTCATAGGTGATGTGACCGACAGGTGCAGAGTAAACGAAGTTATGCAGAAGTATCGTCCCGATATTGTCTTTCATGCGGCAGCATACAAACATGTTCCTCTTATGGAGAGCAACCAGTCGGAGGCGATTAAGACGAATGTTGGAGGTACGAGAATTATTGCCGAGGAGTCGAGCGCTTCGGGTGTAGATATGTTTGTTCAGATTTCAACGGACAAGGCCGTCAATCCTGTAAATATAATGGGAAAGACAAAGGCCATGGCAGAAGGCATTGTACGAAGTCTTGGTGCGGAGCATGGCAATAACACCCGGTTTATTACGGTCAGGTTCGGCAATGTGCTAGGTTCAAGCGGTAGCGTTGTGCCGTTATTTAAGGATCAGATAAAGAAGGGTGGCCCGGTAACGGTTACGCACCCGGACATCACTCGTTTCTTCATGACTATCCCGGAGGCGGTAAGGCTTGTACTCCACGCTGCCATACTTGGCGAAGGCGGAGAGCTTTTTGTTCTTGATATGGGAGAGCCGATCAAGATAGTTGATCTTGCAAGAAGAATGATCAATCTTTACGGATATAAACCCGGCTTTGATATAGAAATTGTCTTTACGGGGTTGCGTTCCGGAGAAAAACTGCACGAAGAGCTTTTTAATGATAAAGAGAAGGTGATGCAGACTACACACCATAAGATTATGAAAGTTGAAGCTTTAGAGCCTTCGCTGCATGAGCAAGACGTTGCGGCCAAACTGTATAAAGAAGTTGATGCAGCAGCTTATGAAGCAGGTTTTAAAAAGGTTGTCGAGGGTAGAAGTTTTGAGGGTGTAAGTGTCAAGTGATAAACAGTGCCTGAGGGTCGAACTTCTTATTCTTCTCCTGGCAGGTCTTTATCTCTTTGTGCTTCCTCTCCCAAATGTAGTTACTGTAAGGGAAGGGAGCCTTTTTCTCGCTATTTTTCTTACAATAGTCTTGAAGTTAAAGGAAAGGCGGTGGGAGTGGCCGCCGGTGAGCAGTCTTCTTCTACTCTTGTTACTCTCTTCTCTCATCTCTGTGACCGTTAGTCATGATGCCTGGTTCTCTTTGTCGGAAATAAAAAAAGATGTTATCTATCCGGTTCTTGCCTTTGTACTGTTCTATACGGTGACAAAGGGTAAGAGGGAATTTGTCTGCCTGGCCGTACCTGTATTTTTTTCTGCATTCCTTATACTCACCGCAAGCTACGTAAGTTACTACTTCCTTGGGCTCAGGTACGAAGACTTGCACTTCAGCGGTTATCTGTATGGGTCGAAGGCTTATTACGTATTTATCCTGCTTGCAGTCTCGTCACTCTGCGTACCTTTTATTATATCCGGTACTGCTAATAAAATACTCAGAATATGTTCTTCTGTCTTGATTCCTCTCTGTTTAGTCGGGATGTATATTGCCAAGCTTAGGGCCGGGTATCTTGCCGTAGTGGTTGCCGTGTCGGTCTATTTGATATATACGAATTTTATACGGAAGAGTTTTAAAAGGAAGGCCATCATCCTGGTCTGTATGCTTGTCATAGGTGTGCTTACTCCCGGGCTGATAGCAAGCAGGAATTTTAGCTTAAATCTAAAAAGTTATAATACCGCTCTCTCGCGTCTGGAAAATGAAGAGCGGATTGTAATCTGGAAAAAATCGCTTAGGGAAATATCAGACAATCCAGTTTTTGGTAAGGGGTTCGGGAACAAGAATGTCCGTGTTGTTTTAGAGAATAAGCTGATCGATTACCCGGAGGTTGAGTCTTATACACTCGATTCGCATAACCTGTTCCTCAATTACGGGTTGATGTCCGGTGTCGGTGGTTCGCTTGTGCTGGTACTTGTCTTTGGTAGAGTTTTTTGGCTGTTGCACGGCAGGGCGGTATACTTTCTAGGTGGTGATAAGTTTATGTTCGGCGTCGCTCTTTTCGGGCTCCTTTTGTTGGCAGTTTTTATCAGTATGAACTTAACATCCGACATAATGACACGTCATTGCGGTCAATTTTTTTGGGCCTTAATGGGTATGGTTTTTGGTGCCGCTCGTCTGCCTGATGAAATGAAAGGAACTAAAGATTTAAAGGCTCTAAATCGATAGGTACGCGCTGTGATTACGCCTCTTTGATAGAAGAGCAAACAGTGTTAGTGTTGTAATCTTTATAAGTAAATAGTAGGTAGCATTTCTGTTGGCGAAGCATGCAACGTATGTCAAGAGCAGTTTCGGCTGAGTGGTGGTTTTTATAGTATGATATGAGAAGTGAGGTTGTTGGAGATTGAGTTATGCGTTTACTCGCCCTGTTCGCCAGGTGCGTTACGCCAGTCAATATTTTGGAAGTAGTTGGCACAGGTCTTGCCAAAATGCTTTGCGCGTTGCACTTCAAAAGTATCCACGCCAACCACGCGTTTTTTTTCGTACCAGATAATGGCATATACGTCGTGTGACATCGTGCTTGAACAGTACTGCCAGGCCCATTGCGTGATTAGGCTTTTTTTTATTTCCGGCTCTCTTGCTTGAATATTCTGCGGTTTGCCCAGGATAGATTTTACTGTCTCACCTGTTGAGCCTTCCTTTATCGTGGCTGCGTTGGAGAGCAGTTGCGAGTTAACCGCACAGCCTGTAAAGACGATAAGGCATATAATTGCCGCGATCGATTTAATCAAAGATCCGGTATTATGAAATTTGCTGGCAGTGTTGGTGAATAACGAGTGCATGTTTGCCTGTTAAAATAGAGTGTGACTGAAGGTATTGTAGAGTAAACCGGAAAAATTTGAATAAGTATACACTTAGTTGCACCACGTCGTCAACAAATTAATTGTTACATTTCAAGGTCTGTTCTGAATTGGTTCCATTGCTGCGTATGTTCCTTCAAGAGTGGCATTTTGCACTTTTATCAGTGTTGAGTCTCAATATACACGAGCACGTAAGCGCTATCGGCTGAGCGGGAACAGGATATATAGAATGGGCAAGGATACACTTATTTTGCGTTTGATTTTGTGATGATAAGCGGTATATTATAAGTATAAAAACTATTAATTTTTTTGATCTCTTTTCAGGTATTAATACCTATAACGAAGATTATCGAGTGAAAGGCAACGCCATGTCATACAGAAGGTTTTACGACTGTTCGGTCTCCGAAAAGCTGCTCTATACCCTCTTTATAGCGATACTCGGAACCGGTTATACGTTCGCTATGATACTCCTATTTGTAACCGTATCTACCGGTGACGGAGAAGGAGGTCTTTCTGTCGATGATATTGTAATCAAGTACAGTGGCAACCGTTCGGGCACGCGGCTTGAGCAAGCTCTTAGTGCGCAGATGAAGGCCCACCGTACGGAGGGAGAGTATCTGAACATTACGCGCTGGATTAATAGCGGTGCATCAGAAGCGGGATACGAAGAGAAGATAAAGCAGACCTTCGACCGTAAGTGTGTCTTTTGTCACTCTCCTGAAAACCCGATGAACCTACCGGATCTCTCTTCCTACGAAAAGGTGATGGAGGTGGTTGAGATTGATATGGGAGAAAGCTTCGGTACTCTCGTACGGGTTTCGCATATACACCTCTTCGGTACGGCGATTATCTTCTATCTTCTAGGCAGGATATTCGTTCTTACGGAGATGCCGGTTTTGCTCAAAAGGACTATCGTTGTAGTGCCTTTTGCCGCTATAGCTATAGATATAGGTTCATGGTGGTTCACTAAATATTCGGTCAACCTCTTTGCATATGCGGTAATAGTCGGCGGTGTCGGCATGGGGCTCTCATTTGCCCTTCAGTCGTTTCTTTCTTTCTATCAGATGTGGTTTGTCAAGGCCAGGTTCAAGCGCAAGTACGAAAGTAGTTCAAGCGTTGAGAGGCGAGGAGAGTACAGGCAGGAGTAAGTTTGTATTGTGCTCAACCGTAGTCTGAGCAAAAAAAATCCGCACAGATTAAAATGAAGAGTTCGAAACTTGACTTTATCTGTTTGGCGAGATAGTCTGTTCTGGCAGTGTTACTATATTTTTGTTCTACTCAAGTACGGGGTATTGAGACAGGTCAGCCCTGTTTGTCTCTATTTGTAAACGGCACTTTAGCTTCGTGATTTATAACAAAGTATCAGAACAGATGAAAAAAAGAGGAGGTGGAGTATTGAAAAAGTTCATGCTCTTTATATTGGCTGTTATGGTAGTGCTTGGAACTTACGGCATGGCCAGTGCCGACGTGCCTAATGGACATAGGCTTTATAAGAAGTACTGCGTAAAATGCCACGGGGCTGACGGTACCGTATCAAAGTACGGTAAAACTCTTAAACCGCGCCCGGCACGCAATTTAACGACCAACAAGCTATATATAACCCCGTCCGAACTTCTTACGACGATAAAGTACGGCCTTTACGGCAGGGAGATGAAGGGATGGCAGTCGGTACTAACGGACGATGAGATTATAGACGTAGCGGCTTTTCTCCGTACTTTGACTTACAAACCGGATATCAAGAACGGCAAAGAGATTTATAATAACAGTTGCGCCAGGTGCCATTCGAATAGTGGCGCGGGCAAGAAACTCTTCAAGGCACCAGACCTCGATATGTCACCGCTCGGTCCAATGGAAATGGGTCGCGAGGTCAGGTTTGGACGCCATGGCGCTATGATGAAATCGAAGCAGAATATCTTCGTAAATACCGAGATAGCTGATGTTATAGAGTACTTGATGGAGATTAAGAAGTAAGTTTTTTAGTTATAAAATAGAAAGCCGCCGGGTATATGCCCGGCGGCTTTTTTTGTGTTGACCCTGCCGGTTTTTTTATTGGACTGACTTCCTTTACGTAGTAAGCTTCTATTGTAACCGCTTGAAAAACCGGAATTAGACTGACGGAAGATTTTTTTATGGAACCTGTATTTCAACATCTTCTGATACTGATGGTCGTTATCTGGAGCGTTGCGGTATTGCTACGCCGTATAGGGTTGCCGACTATTCTTGGCGAGCTGGTTATGGGGGTGGTGCTTGGGCCGGCAGTTCTGGGGTGGATCGAACCGAGTGAAATAATCGAGATTCTGGCCGAAATGGGAATCTTCTTCCTGATGCTCCACACCGGGGTTGAGACCAAGCCGCGCGAGTTTTATGCTGCCATGCGCAATGCAATGGGCATAGCGGTGGTAGGCGCTATAGTGCCTTTTACGGTTGCCATGTCTGTAGCGCTCGCTTTCGGTTTGCCGCCGATGACCGCGCTCTTTGTTGGGTTGGTAATGACTGCCACGGCTGTTGTCATAACGATCAAGACGCTTAGAGACCTCGGCCTTCAGCAAACGACAATGGCGCGCCTAATAACGGCTGCGTGCCTCATAGACGATATACTGACACTGGTTCTCTTCAGCTTTGCTGTCGGCCTGATGAATAACGGCGCGGTTGATCTGCTAGCTTTTATGGAGCTGGCGGGAAAGACGATACTCTTTTTCGGCGTGGCGTTTGCTCTCGGATACTGGCTCTACCCTTTATTCAAGCACCCGTTTCGCAGCCGTAAGGGAAAAGGTTTTACCTTTATTCTCATTATGGGACTCGGTCTGGGACTCTTTGCCGAGGCACTCGGCCTCCATATTATTCTTGGCGCCTACCTTGCCGGCCTCTTCTTCGAAGAGAAGGTTGCGAGCCCCGAACTTATTCAGAAGGTTGAGGATCGCCTCTACGGCATCGCGTACTCCTTTCTCGGCCCGATCTTCTTTATATCGCTCGGCCTCCATATCACATTCGATTCGTTGAAAGGGCCGGGGCTCTGGTTTGTTTTAGTTCTCACCTTTACCTGCATTATCGGCCAGACAATAAGCGCCGGCGGCATGGCGCGGTTAAAGAAGTTTTCATGGGTGGAGTCGTTGATTGTAGGAGTCGGGATGAGCGGAAGGTCCGGAATGGCCTTTATCCTCGCATCTTTACTGCTTGGTATGGGAGCCATAGATGTAAACGTCTTCTCTGTGTTGGTCTTTACAACCTTTCTGCTCGATATCTTTACTCCACTCGGGCTAAAGGCTTGCCATATATTACTAAAACGGCAGCAGCAGCCAATAGACTCGGAGCCTTAATCCCTTATATGTTTACTGGTACTGTTAGTTTCAATGTTGCGGGCTCTTTAGCATCAGTCGTCTTGAAGCTGACCGGTGCTATTGTCGAAGATAGGGTCATGCGCCAGGCCCAACTTCTGAAGCTT
>JAJCZH010000028.1 GCA_029262515.1 Deltaproteobacteria bacterium
CAGAATATACTATTCTTCCGTTTTGCCAACGGTATTTACGAACCTATCTGGAACCGCCGCTACGTAGACCACGTACAGATAACCGCAGCCGAAGCTATAGGCATTGAGAACAGGGGCAAGTACTTTGAAGAGGCAGGAATACTTCGCGACATGGTGCAGAACCACATACTCCAGCTGCTCAGCCTGGTTGCCATGGAGCCGCCAATCAGCATGGACTCTGAAGCGATAAGGTCGAAAAAACTCGACCTGCTAGATTCGATCAGGCCCATGAGTATCGAAGAGGTGAAGTTAAACACCGTTAGAGGACAGTACGGACCCTCTTCTGACTCAGAGACCGGGTACAGGGACGAAACCGGTGTCAACAAGGACTCCCAGATAGAGACCTTCGTAGCGCTAAAGCTCAAAATAGACAACTGGCGCTGGAGCGGCGTACCCTTCTACCTGAGAACCGGCAAGAAACTGAAGAAGAACCTGACTGAAATCGCCATCCACTTCAAGAGCGTGCCGCACTGCATGTTCACGGACACTATCTCCGGCTGCCCCGAGAGCAATGTGTTGGTCTTGAAGATACAACCCGACGAAGGCATCACTTTTCAGTTCAACGTAAAACGACCCGGATCGAGCAATTATATGGAGAGCGTGCCGATGGACTTTACCTACAAAGAGTCCTTTAAGACAATATTACCGGATGCGTATGAGCGGCTCTTGCTAGACTGCATGCTTGGCGACCCTACCCTCTTTCCTCACAAAGCCGGCATAGAGTCTTCGTGGCGCTTAATAACAGCTATCCTCGACGGTTGGAAAAAACTGCCGGCAGAGAAATTTCCTAATTACGCCGGAGGCTCATGGGGGCCTGATGCATCTGATCTGTTATTACAAAGAGACGGCAGGCAATGGAGAAACCAGTAGCGCCAGGAAGCACCAAAAGCACCTCGGACGGTGCCCCTGGTGCCTCTTTTTCTGTTTCTAAAGAGAGCGACAAACGGAGCGCTCCTCTTATTACCCTCTGTAAAGACCCGGAGGAGCTGGCGCTGAAAGCGGCAAACCGTGTAGTGGAGATTGCGCGCAATGCCATAGATAGTTCCGGCCGCTTTATTGTCGCGCTCTCAGGAGGTTCTACGCCGCGCAAACTCTATGACCTGCTGGCAACGGATAAGTTTAGTGAACAGATCGACTGGTCGGCAACACACCTCTTCTGGAGCGACGAGAGATGCGTGCCGCCTGAAGACGCCGAGAGCAACTTCAAAATGGTTAACGAAACACTGCTGAACCCCGACAAAGCCAAACCGGTGAAGATACCTAAAGAGAGTATACACAGGATACAGGCGGAACTTAACGAAGCCGGCGCCGAGGCATATGATGAAGAGATCAGGGATCTCTTCAGGACAGAGCAGAATAGAACACCGGGCTTCGACCTCCTGCTGCTCGGCATGGGCGCTGACGGCCACATTGCCTCTATCTTCCCCGAGAGCCATACATTCAATAACGAGAATATGCTCGCTCAGCTTATCTACGCCGAGCACCTCGACTCATGGCGCGTAACTCTTACACCGAGGGTCATCAGGGCCGCAAAGCACCGCCTGCTGCTAATAAGCGGTAAAGAAAAAGCGGATATGCTCAACAGGGTTTTTTCGGACCTGGTGGAGGCACGCGAACTGCCGGCCCGAATGTTACTGCAAAAAGAAGCAGTGGACAATACGGAGTTACTTGTCGATACCGCTGCATACTCTAAACTGAGCTGTGACCTGTAACTCTGATCTATAGAGGCATTACAACCGACGCCGCACAGGTAAAGTATAAAAGCCTTGAAATAAAATAGAGGGTCTTTCCATTTTCAGGAAAGACCCTCTATTTTATTTACATCTAACCGAGTTCAAAACCGCCCGTAAAAATGACGGGGACAACCCGGATTACTTTCCTGACGAATAACCGTAAGCGGTGTCACTTGCGGCCTTGGCAAAGAAGTCCTTTACCGTCGCATCTGAGGCAAAGTAGTGGATTCTGCCCGAAGCATCAGCCATGGCTACCGCACTCGACTTATCAACCTTTGCGCTGGTCATAGGGTCGATTGCAAAACGGTTAGAGGGGTTGCTCTCTATGGAGAAACTTCCAATACCGCCATTTACAAAGTAGGTCTCACCAGCAAGGCTGACCGTGGTAAGATCAGAATCCTTGCGGTTAGTAACCATGTTGACCTTATTGGTATCTACTTCTGTCAACCAGGTCTCGATACTGCCCTCATCTACGGAATCTGCTGACTCACCTGCCTTAAGAGCCTCGAGGCGCGCACTCGCCATATATGCCTCTCTGATGCTCTTCATCTTAAGAGTGGAAACATCCTCAGCGGGTGCAGCCTTTACCGGCGTAATCGCGTTGATAGCAACTGCCTTGATCGTCTCAAGGTTGATCTCTCCGGCATTTACATCCTTGGGTACTGCTACGCTAAAGACAACTGCAGTGCATGCTGCGGCAAGAAAAAACTTGCCTACAAAAAATCTTTTCATATCTTATCTCCTGTAAAAAGTCATTTATAATGCTTACAAAACAAGCCTATACATTAAGTTCGACCATTTTTATAATAACTAAAATCATTAGGCTCCAGCCGAACAACGGAGCACTACCCTCATGGGACAAGATTATGATCTATGAACATTATCATATTTTAGATTAAAAGAACATTAGAAAACGAATGGGAGTCGAAAAAATCACTCTACCCAGAGGTTTTTATCGACAAATTGGGCTAGAATCTCTTGCATTCTATTAGGGAGGGGGGGGGTATAATGCGAATTTATCACTGCATGAGCCACCTCGTGAGCCAGCACGCCGTCATTTAGCTCATCGAGGGCTATAAAGACCGAACCCGTACTCCTGGTGTAAAAAGCTGCCGGCACCTTGCCCGTAAAACCCATTTCACGGTACATTGCCTTCAACTCATCGGAATTATCGAGCAAGTATATATTGAAATGAAACCCGGGAGTATGGACACCGAGTATATTTCTTACCCTGAAAACAATCCTGTCTACCGAAGAACCGATGGAGTTCGCATAACGGGGTTTACTCTCACCCTCTTTCAAAATCGCCATAAAACTCTCATGGGCCGCGGGATCGGAGTAGTGGATGGTTGCGTAATCGGTGCTGTAGTGGTACAGGTGATTAGTTCCGGCTGAAGCAACCGTGCCGAAAGAAGCAAAAGCTACGATAATAAGAGCTGCAACTACAAAGGGAGTGAGCCGACAGAGCCACCCATCCAACACCCTACTATATACATATACCCTTTTCGCCACTTCGGTTCTCACCCCTATAAGTACTGTACCGATCAAGTCTTTGATACCACTTCGGCGTACCGGTAAATAAAGACCGATAAGCTCTATTTAACTCATCGGCATTAAGGGAGAACTTCTTAAGCTATTTATGCAGAGTATATAGCATGCACCCCTACTAATTACAAATAACTACCTGTTCTATAAAGACAAATTGCTATTTCACAAAAAAGCTATCTCGACTTACTTGTACTTATAAAATAGCTCCAGAATCTCCGATCTGAAGCCAGAGTGGCACCTGACGCACCCGCTCTGCACCCGTGCCAGGTTCTTTAAAACACCGTCCATATCATGCTTTGCGGCAGCTTCGGCCATAGCGGTTGCAGAGTCGTGAAGCTCAACATCTACAGCCTTAAAGACCACCGCACGCTCTCCGAGCATACCGACTATTCTCTTACGCTCCTCCATAGGCGCCCTTTCGTGACCTGCTATTGCGCGCCCTCCGGACTCAATAAGGGTAAAGTCCTCTCTCATAACGGCATCCACAACTTTGATCGTATTGATGTTAAGCTCATTCATAATTGTACGGAGCCGCGTGGCTGCGCTTGCAGGCGCAACCGATATAAGAAGAACAGACAGGCAGAGTAATGCAGAAATACGTAACGTCACTTTATACCTCCTCCCACTTTATTTAGATGATAAGCTCAATTACCCCAATAGAATATGTTACTTACCATACCACAACCCCAGGCCTCATTCTTGACACCGATAAATATGTCTAAAAAAGTACGCAAGTTACTGAGACAAAAGGCGAAACTATAATTATGGCTTGAATTATTTGCCCCCAACGACTATTGTACTCAAGAGGGCTTCAACTAAGCACCTAAACGTAACCAGGTAGAGCATGAGGTTCGAATGAATCTTCTTGAACTAAAGCAGGTTATAATAACAAGAGCAAAAAGATTAAAGACCTTCGATGTGCCGGGTGAGGCTCTGGACATGTCCGTTCTCCACCTCATCCCGCTCGTCTACAAGCTCGCCGGACTTTCCACCGCACTTGCAATAATCACGAACTTCCGCAGTACCATTATAAAATATCTCAACGGATCACAACTTTTTCTCCACGCCGCGTCGCTTGCGCCGAGGCTTATCATGGGTATAATTATACTACTAGGTTCCATCTTTGTAACACGCCTTTTTTTTTGCACTATTAGGCGCCACAAGACTGCATAAGGAGCCGCGGCCATTACAGGCTTTCGCCTGCTGAGTTTCAGAACTAATAAAGAGAGCTATTAACTAAACAGGTTGAGCTTCACCAGCTTCAAAGACGAGTAGATCAAAACTCCGTCTCTGCATAACACGGAACCTATTAGGGAGGTAGTAGAGTGGAAGATAGTGAGAGAACCAACCCGGAGCGCCCGGATGGAAGTGGTGGTCTCGGAAGCGCCGGAAAGTGCCTGCCCGGAAAGCCCTTCGCCTTCAACCAGTGTACCTCGATAATAAGGAGCACCGGCAAGAAGGCTCGCAACTTAAAAGAGCTGCGCAACCTGGTGACGGTGGTCACCACGGAGAGCATCTTCCACCACACCTATCAGTACTTCTTAAAGGGGCACATGCTCGAATATACCAACGACTTTGCCCACTGGGCAGGGGCAAACCTCGAAGAGAGCGCCCTTGCAGAACAGCTTGCCAACATAGACCCTTACGCGTTCAATGAGATAGAAGAACTCCGAACAGAGATTCTGCGGGTTCTTGACAACTACCTGGCCATGTGTCCGGAGACCCGAAAGGTCTTCGTTGGCGACGAGTTCTACTTCAGCGAAGCGGTAACAATGATCTGTCCCGTAGGGGTTGTGGCGCGTAACATAGCCGAGTTTCTCATGGCGCTCAAATACATAGACTCGGGAGCGATCTACTACCACTTCTACGAGGCCAGAACACGGCTCGGAGGAAACACGGACGACTTCTCCAAATGGTTTGAAGATGTGCACAACAAGAGCGAGCTTGCGGAACAGATACGCTCCATAGACCCCTTTATGCACAATATAGAAGGAATAAGAGACAACCTTACAACACTGATAGAGGATGAACTGAGAAGAGATATGGAGGTAGTTCGTTTATGATAGAACGGTACAGTGGCATAGCACCTATGAACGACCTTATACTGCTCCAGAGGCTCGGTGAAATACTCAAGGGCAGATCGTTTCTGCATATCAACTCTACACGCAAGGGCGGCGGGGTCGCGGAGATTCTCCAGCGAATGCTGCCGTTGCTGGAACAGCTCGGCATAGAGGCGCGCTGGGACATAATAGAGGGCGACGCCCGGTTCTACGATACCACAAAAAAGATGCACAACTCTCTTCAGGGAAACTTCGAGGAGATAACGGATAAGGAGTGGAAGCACCACCATGAGGTCAATATGGAGAGCGCCAAGAAACTGAACCTCGATGCCGATGCGGTTCTTATTCACGACCCCCAGCCCGCCCCTCTTATTGAACTAAAAAAACGGGGCACATGGATCTGGCGATGCCATATCGACGTCTCCAACCCCCAGAAGGATATCTTCGACAACCTCAGCAAGTACTGTAAAAAGTACGACGCCGGCATATTCTCCGTCTCAAAGTTCACGCGCTCCCTGCCGATCGACGAATTCGTAATCCCTCCGTCTATAGACCCTATCAGCGACAAGAACCGGGAACTGACCAATGAAGAGATCCACGAGACCATGGACAAGTTCAAGATCCCGGAAGACCGGCCAATGATGTTACAGGTCTCGCGCTTCGACCGCTTCAAGGACCCTATAGGGGTTATCGAGACATACAGGATAGTTAAGAAGTACAACGACTGTATACTGGTGCTCGCGGGCTCACCGGCAACAGATGATCCTGAAGGCGAAGCGGTCTTGAATGAAGTAAGAGAGTACGCGGCTGGCGACCCTGATATCTATCTCCTTATGCTGCCCCCCTTTAGCGATGTAGATATTAACGCTCTACAGAGGGCGGCCACCGTCATACTGCAAAAATCCCTCAAAGAGGGCTTCGGCCTGACGGTCTCCGAGGCGATGTGGAAGAGCAAACCGATTATAGGGGGAGCGGTCGGCGGAATACCGTTACAGATAATCCACGGGCTCACCGGTTTCCTCGTCCATTCCGTTGAGGGCGCGGCCTTCAGAACACGTCAACTCTTCAATAACCCGGAGATGGCGCAAAGAATGAGCGCACAGGGTAAAGAGCATGTGCGTAATAACTTCCTAATAACGAGACAGATGCGTGATTACCTGATGGTATGGCACTCTATGGAGAACAGAGGACAAAATGTCCTGACGTTATGACATTAAACAGATTTAGCGCCTATATAAAGAAGAACCTCTCGAGCAGGAGACTTGTCATAGTCTCCTCCAGGGAGCCTTATGTCCATAAACAGACAAAAAGCGGTATAAAGGTAGAGGTGCCGGCAGGCGGGCTCACCTCTGCCATGGACGACGTGCTCAAACTAACCGGCGGAATATGGGTGGCATGGGGAAGCGGGTCCGCCGACAAAGAGACCGTAACCGACGACCGTGTACTGGTGCCTCCCGGCGACCCGGCCTACACCCTCAAACGCGTCTGGCTGAGCAGCACCGAGGTAAACAACTACTACCACGGTTACTCGAACCAGGTTCTCTGGCCGCTCTGCCACATGGCCCTCGACAGAGTCTACTATCGGAAAAAATTCTGGGACAATTACATAAAAGTCAACCGCATTTTTGCCAGAAGCGTACTCGAAGAGGTTAACCACGACACCATAGTCTGGATCCACGACTACCAGCTCTGCTTGGTCCCTAAGTTTATTCGGGAGAGAAAATCGGGCCTCACCCTGGCCCACTTCTGGCACATCCCGTGGCCAAACTGGGGGGTCTTCAGGGTCCACCCCCAGCCACGTAAAATTATAGAGGGCCTGCTTTCAAACGACCTGATCGGCTTTCAGATACCCTTCTTCGCTAAAAACTTTCTCGAATGCATACATGAATGCTTCGGTACGGATGCCGAGATAGACTATAAGCACTCTACCGTCACCTACAGGGGCCATACCACAACCCTTCATGCCTTCCCTATAAGTATAGACTACGAAAAATTCAACTCAACGGCAGTCCTGAAAAAGACCGACTCCGCCATAAAAAACATCAAGAACAGGTATAAGATAGTCGGCCATACAGGTATAGGGGTTGACAGGCTCGAGTACACAAAAGCGCTGCTGAAACGGTTACAGGCCATAGAACTCTTTTTTGAGAAGTACGAACGTTTTATAGGCCGATTTACTTTCATTCAGATAGCCGTACCTACCCGGACTAAGGAGCCGTACCTCAGTTATAAAAAATCGGTAGAGGCCCTTATTGGGAAGATCAATGAAAAATTCAGCACAGGGTACTGGTCACCTATTATCTACATAGACAAAAAAGTAGAACAGAAAGACCTTATTGCGTACTACAAGATGGCCGACGTCGGCATAATCAGCTCCATCAACGACGGAATGAACCTTGTGGCCAAAGAGTACGTGGCATGCAGGAGTGATGAACAGGGGGTACTCATCCTAAGCGAACTTGCAGGGGCCGCAGAAGAACTTGAAGGGGCTATACTGGTCAACCCGTACAACATAGAAGACTTTGCACAGAGCATACAAAAAGCCCTCAACATGGCCGACACCGAAAAGGCGCTGCGCATGGAGCATATGAGGAGACAAGTTAGCGAGAACGATATCTACAAGTGGATTGCGGATATACTGAAGTCGATGACCCAGGTCTCTAAGCAGAAACAGAAGAAGTGCCGCTACCTCTTCGACCATATTGAGAACATCCAGAATAATCTGGCCGGCAAGAGTCTACTTCTCTGCCTCGATTACGTCGGCACTCTCTCCCCTATAGTCGCCACACCAGACATAGCATACCTCGGCGCCGACGTCCAGGCTCTGCTTTTACAACTCAAGAAGGTTGTACGTTTAGCAATTGTATCTGGGCGACAGATCGAAGACATAAAAGGACTTGTCGGTATCAAAGACATAATATACGTAGGCAATCACGGGGCAGAGATATGGGACGGAGAAAAGATAGCGGTAAGCCAGCACCTCTCCGCCGACAAGTTACTGCTTAACGAATTCCAGATACGTCTCCAAAATGCGCTATGTGGTCTTCCGCAAATACTTATTGAGGACAAGGGAGCCACGCTTAGCGTCCACTTCAGAAACCTCAAGATCAGGGAACTGGCTGCCTTTCTCATTGTCTTTGAAGAGACCGCAAAGGACTTTAAGGACGTATTCAGAATAACTTCGGGAAAGAAGGTCTTCGAGGTACGCCCTAAAGAGCTATGGAACAAAGGCGACGCAATCAACTGGATGCGGAAAAAGATAGCACCTGACGATTACATAATCTACGTCGGCGATGATACAACGGATGAAGACGCCTTCGGCGTTATCAAAAGCACTGGCATGCCTATTTCTATCGGCTGCATGCCTGAGGCCGACTACTACCTCAAGAGCCAGGGCGAGATAAAGGCCTTTCTGGAGCTTATACTTCTCATAAACACTCCTGTACCGCTACCATGAAAAACCAGCACCGAACCCATCAACGGCTCTCTAAAGTCATGTATAAAGAAGAGGCCCGCAGAAACCACCTCTGGTTGCTGCGGGCATTTTGATTTCTAGTACTACTTCTTCAACTCAGGAAAAGAGAAACATCATAGAATAAGTGGGTTTGGGGGGTTGTGGGGGATAAAAACAGAACTCAAGGTCCATTTATCGATTAGGATACTAAACTTCCACTAGAATGCAAAACTTCCACCACAAAGCTTCAACCATAGCCCCCTTAGATAAATGGACTATCCATTAAACAAAAATATCGACCAGCCCGATGCCGCAACAAATATCCAGACTGCGGCCGTAAACGGCGCTATCTTCTTATGTCCTTTAAATCGGCCTTTTAATGCCAGAAAGACCGTTATAATAGCTAGCGGCAGATTTACCATCGACATTACGGTATGCGTGCCGAGTATCCACAAGTAGAGCTGCCTCCAGTCGCCGTGGTACTTCTCAGGTGGAAATATGAAATTACGCGCTACATAGAGCCCGACAAAAACAAGTGCCAGCATGCATGCTGCAATCATAATACGCTTATGCCACTCTTTGATGCCGAACTTAATCAGCACTACGCCGGTAATCACACTCAAACCGCTTAAAGCGATAGTAGTTCGGCTGCCGTTGTAAAGCCACCACTCCAGCGACATTAAAGCCTCCAGGAGAGTACCACACCCGCAACAACTATATTTGCCAGAATGAGTGCCGCAATAATCAGTACGCTTTTGTACTTTTTACTCTTATCGACTCCACTCTCCATAACGTCTACTCCCGCTGAATCATTGCTATTCATATTAACCAAACTCCATGCCGGTTCACCCAAAGGCGGGTACAACTACGCCTCAGGCGCCGGTGTTTAAGACCATAGCCGTAAAGATCACGGTCAGGTAAATTATCGAATAAAAGAAGAGAAACATAGAGTAACTACGCTTAGATAGATGAAACCGGAGCGAGAGCCCTATGTAGATTGTCCCCATCAGCAGAACAAGCCCCAGATATATAGGCCCGGACGTACCTAAAAAGTACGGCAACGTCGAGACAGGAAGCAACGCAATACAATAGAGCAGTATGCGAAGCTTTGTAGAGTCAACGCCGCAGGCAACCGGTACGACAGGTATCGATGCCTTCTTATAATCATCCCTGTACTTAAGGGCAAGACTGAGCGCATGGGGTTGCTGCCATATAGCCATCATGAGAAATAAGGCCGAGGCCTCAAGGCCGAGCGTTCCGGTAACCGCAGTCCAGCCGAGCACGGGAGGAAGCGCTCCGGAAAGACCACCTATCTGGTTGGCAAAAGGCGTCGTACGTTTAAGAATCATACCGTAGAGCACCACATAGGTAAATGTAGCAGTAGCTGTAAGCACGGCAGTCAAGACGTTAACCCTCGGTACCAGTATAGCCATGGACAAGGCAACAAGGACAAGACCAAACCAGAGCGCGTTAGATTCCGAAATAGTCCCGCGTGCAAGTGCCCGCCCCGAAGTACGCTTCATCAAGGGGTCTATATCCCTATCGGTATAGTTGTTGAGCACAGCTGATCCAGCGGTAGCACACCCGACACCAAGCAACGTCCAGATAAGCAGAGCCGGGTCAACCATGCCGCCAGAGGCGAGGTAGATACCAGACAAGGTACTTACGAGCACGAGCCCGACTATACCCGGTTTCATCAACGTTATATAGTCTGAGAGTACGCCTCTGAACGGGACAGCCCTTATTGCCTCTGTTCCATCCGTTCTGTGATCAAGCGTTTCTATTCTCATAACGTTTCAGCACTCCTTTCCTGTCCTACCTTCCGGCCAAACCTAAAGAGTTCGGGTGCCGACTGGTAAGCCACATAACCGAGCAGCAGGAATCCGGTAGCCGCATGGAAAATTATCATAGGCAGGAACATCTGCGTGACCACGATTAAGATACCGAACGTAGCCTGGCACAAAACGAGCCCAAGGGTTATTGCAAACCTTCGTGCGCCTATCCCGTCCGTAACTGCCCTGTAAAGAACAGACGCCGTAAGCACCAGAATCAGAACAGCCGTTACCCTGTGGATAAAGTGGAGCGCCACCATGTAGTTTGAAAAAGTCGGCAGAATCTCCCCGCCGCAAAGCGGAACGTCCGGACAGGCGAGCGTAGCACCTGAATACCTGACGAGTATTCCGAGTATTACCTGAAGATAAACAGCTCCGAAGATTAACCTGAAATATCCCTTGCTGTTAGCCTCGCCTTCTGTACTGCTACCCTTTGCACACAACACGTACCGAAGCGTAAAGAGCAGGCATATGAGAACCAGCGTGGCAATTATGAGATGCGAACTGATGATGGCGATATGCGCAAATGTAGACAGAAGTGGCGCCTCAACTAAAACAGTCAACCCTCCTAGCAACACTCCTATTACGAGCAACGAGAGCATAAGGGAGGTAAGTACCCGCGGTAACCCCCTGTAGTAACGCCACACTACAAATGTGGATACCAGAAGAAGTACACTTGTTATACCGCCAAGAAGCCTGTGACTCCACTCGAACCAGATCGAAAGCTCAAGCGGAGGGGCTACGGTACCGTAACAGAGCGGCCAGTCGGGACATGCAAGGCCGGAGCCGGTACTCGTGACAAAAGTACCCATGACCATTAACAGGTAAGTAAATAGAACGGTTGCGCCGAGCACAATTCCAATTCCGCGTCCAACTCTCTTTTTATTCAACATAATAAATCTCCTTCCACTTCCCTCAAAACCGTTACTCAAATATGATAGTAAGTAGCTTTTGCGGTGGCGTGTCGAGCGCCCCCGCAAAAGCTACTCATGTAGATCTACTCGCCGTAACCGTACGGGTCAAACTTCTCACAGTTCGGCACATCGGGCCAGTTACCCGGCCCAGGAGGTGTACTCGTTGTCCACTCAAGAGACTTCGAACCCCACGGGTTGTCCGGGGCAGGCTTGCCTGCAAAGAGAGAATGGAGCCACGATATAAGGGTAATAAGAAACCCTACCGCGAGAACAAACGCACCGTAAGTAACCAATCTCTGTCCGTCTTCAAGCTGCGGCATCTGCGCATAATCGAAGTACCTTCTCGGCATACCTTCGAGCCCTACAAAGAACATAGTGAAGAAGGTTACGTTAACGCCTATGAAGGTCACGGCAAAACCGAGCTTGCCGAGCGTCTCGTTATACATCTTGCCCGTAAACTTGGGCCAGAAGTAGTAGATACCTCCTACGATCGAGAACGTTCCGGCAACTGCCATGACGTAATGGAAGTGCGCTACGATAAAGTGTGTATCGTGCACGTAGATATCGAGAGAGGCGAGTGCAAGAGGAATACCGGTCAACCCTCCGATAAGGAAGAGGAAGATGAAACCGATCGCGTACAACATCGGTGTCTTGAACTCTATCGCGCCCCTGTAGAGCGTGCCGATTATGCTCAACATACAAAGCCCGACCGGCACGCTTATAAGTAGCGTACTCATCATCATACCTACTCTTATCCAGTTAGGCATACCAGAGGCATAGAGATGATGCACCCATACCTCTCCACTCACGAGTGTAATACCGCCCACTCCGCCATACACTGCAACCTTGTAGTTGAATATCCGGTTGCGGGCGAATGTTGCGACTATGTCGAATATGATTCCGAGTACCGGAAGCAGTATGACGTAGACCGCTGGGTGGGAGTAGAACCAGAAGAGGTTCTGATACAACAGCACGTCTCCTCCGCTAGTCGGCGAGAAGAACGTAGTGCCTAGATACTTATCCATAGATACCATGGTTACAGCGGTTCCGAGTATCGGAACAAAGATGAGCTGTATGCAGAAAGCCGCCATGGTACACCATACGAACATATTGAGCTTGCCCCACCTCATGCCGGGAGCGCGCATGTAGATGATGGTGGTTATCAGGTTAACACCACCGGCTATAGACGCAAAACCCATGATAAGTACTGTAAACGTATAGAATGCCGTATTACCCGGACTCAAGATAGAGTACGGCGGATAACCTGTCCACATGATATCAGGCGGATTCGGCACCACGAAAGTTAGAAGCGCCAGAATAATACCCATCCAGAAGAGCCACAGACTAAGCGCGTTAAGACGGGGAAAAGCAACATCCTTAGCCCCTATCTGAAGCGGTATCAACCAGTTGGCAAAGAAGCCCGTTAGAGCCGGAATCTGGAATCCGAGTATCATTGCAGCGCCGTGAAAGTAGAGCCATACGTTGTACGTATTCGGGTCAGTGATCGTTGGACCAACGCTCGAGAGCTCTACCCTTATAAGCATCGCCATCAGTCCGGCTACGGCAAAGGCCGCAAGCGATCCTATCAGGTATAGAATACCGACCCTTTTATGGTCGATAGTAAAGATCCACTCTTTTAAAAACTTTCCTACTCCTCCTCCTGATCCGCTCATAGTTAGGCCCCCCCTTCCGTAAGTGCTGCCTGCTCAGAAGCGAGCCAGGAGTCGAATTCCCCTTGTTCCATCGCTATAACCTTACCAGACATGTTTGAATGAAGCATTCCGCAGTATTCCGCACATGTTATTAGGTGCTCTCCAACCTTTTTAGGGTGGAACCAGAGGTACGTTACCCTACCGGGCATAGAGTCCTCTTTCACCTTGAAGTCCGGAATAAAGAGAGAGTGGACGGTATCGCTGCTCGTCATCCTGACGAGTATAGGCGTGCCCACCGGAACCTTCAACTCGTTATAGGTCTCAACACCGCCCGGGTAAGTGAACTTCCAGGACCACATGGCGCTCTCTAACTGTATCTCGTAAGAACTTTCCGGCGGGGTACGGTAGCTGTTCCAGAGTGTCCAGCCCTTTGCACCGAGATAGAAATCGTCCGCCATAAAGATGAAGACCGGAATGATCGCCCAACCAAACATTGCTGCTGTGGATAGTTTTACCGGCCTACCCTCCTGCCCTGCCCTCTTTCTTCTATACGTGATGAGAAGAAGGATAGTAACCAAAGCAAACAGAATGCCTACTACGGTTATATCTATCATCACTTCACGCCAAAGATGATTGAACCCTGCAACTGGATCCGGTATCTCTCCAGTGGTCGGAAAGTGACCCTCTTCGCTTTTTGCCGAACTGATGCCGGCAGACACGAAGACCAGAAGAAGAGATATCAGAGGATAAAATCGCCTACGCATGACATTACCTCCTTGCCCTTTTTTTAAAGACTAAGATTGAGAAAAAGATTGCTCCGGCGCTTAAAAAGAAAGAACCGGCTCCAATAAAAAGTGGATAATTAATTGTGTAGCTGCCTTCTTCAAAATTGTACGAGTAACATGCTACCAGGTACAGATCCGTCAGGTCCTTTATCTTCGACCTTCCGGTCTTGCCGATGTTGGCCTCGGCAATAGCTATGCCGAGATCCTTCTTCTCCATCTGCGCACCGTACAGATACCTCGTAATCCTGCCGTCAGCAGACAACACGATAAAAACGTTAGGGTGGGCGAAGACCTTGTCGCGATTGGACCAGAAGAAGTTGAAACCGACACTCTTTGTCAACGGTTCAATATCCTCCGGGTTCTTCATGATCGCGACCTTCCAGGCACCTTCAAGAGGACCCGGAAAACCGACCTTTTCTTCAAACATACCCATCTCCAACGGATCATCAGTCTTGTCGAATGAAAGGGTCAGAACCGAAAAATCACGACCCGGAACCTGACCTTCTATAGCACTTAACATCTCCTTCATGCTCGCGTTAACTGTCGGACAGACACCGTCACATTCGTAGTATGAGAAGACAAGTATGAGGGGTTTGCCCAAGCGGCTACCGAGAGTAAACTCGCGTCCGGCTCCGTCGCGCAGAACATAATCCTCATTGACCTTTGCACCGAGAAATGAGGTCTCATCGATCTTGAGAATAGAAGGGTCGTGATTGGTCTCGGTTACCTTTATATACTCCGCAGTAACCGGACTAACTAAAACCGTTAGACTCAGAATTGATAAAAGAAAAAATAACCTCAACAAACGCATAAAAACTCCCGTACAGTAAAAGACCTTACCAGAAGTAGACCTGTGAAACGACGAAGAACCAGATGATATCGACGAAGTGCCAATACATCGAGGCGCTCTTAACATACGTCTTGCTGACCGACCCGCTAAGCGCAGGGATAAGCGCAACGATGAACATACCGAGCCCGACTATAACGTGTGAAGCATGGAAACCGGTTATAGAGTAGAAGGCCGAACCGTATATATTGGTACTGGTCTTAAAGCCGCTGTGGAGAAGATGCGACCACTCCGAGGCGCTAAGCCCGAGGAATATTGCACCGAGAATTATGGTAATTATAAGAAAAGAGATAAAACCGGAACGGTTGTCATGCTCTAACTTATGCTCGGCAATATGCATGGTAACACTGGAAGAGACCAGAATAATGGTCATTATTATCGGAGTTGTATAACCGATATGCGGGCTTCCCTCCGGTGGCCAGGAATCAGCCGTAAGCCTCAAGACCCAGTAAGCAACCAGGAAGCCAATAAAGATAAAGGCCTCGGCAATAATCAAGAACGGCATAGCGCCGCTGCCAAATCCCTGCTCTTTAGTATACAGGTTGATTCCGCCAATCGATTCCTTAGCCCAGCCAATAACGGCAATCAGGGTAAGGGGGACTCCAATACCGAGAGAAATGAAAGACAGCATAAGGCTGTCGTATACAAAGTACATGGAGAATGCGAACGGGGCAAGAAAGAGCACGCCGACGCTAAGCACAAGTGGCCATGGACTTGTCTCCCATTCATGATGTTCTACAGCATCTTCCGCCATAACTATACCTCCCTATTTGGTTTTACAAACTAGCGCATTGATGTTCTATATGTAAATAAGACATGACTGCCTTATTATTACTCAAATAATACTTTTGTCCAGTCAACAAGCGGCAAAACATGCTGCACATAAAATAACCTAATAGTTTCAGAAGCTTAAAGATCAAACAGACCAAAATAATCTTGTATGCTATCAAAAAAATAGAGACATCAACCTACTCCCTTAACTCATTTTTCTTCTTAATACCAGCCTCTGACAGCTCCTTGAAGTTGCAGGAACTGAAGAAATCGAGCAACCGGCTCTGAGCCTCGCCCCAAACATCATGCACCGGGCATATCTTATCCCTGGAGCAGAAACCTTCATTTATCAGGCAATCATTTAAGAAGATAGGCCCCTCTACCGCCTCTATAATATTGAGAAAGCTGATCTCTTCCGGGCGTTTTATCAGAACAAAGCCGCCTTCATGACCACGTACTGAACGGACATAACCTTTCTTGCCGAGAGTCTGAAAAAGTTTGGCAAGATAGGCCGGCGGTACGCTCTGGGCTCTGGCAATCTCCTCTATACCTGTCGGTTTGCTGCTCTCTTCCTTACCCGAGAGGTATAATACGCCCCGTATGGCGTATTCGGCTGCTTTACTCAATTTGAACATCTATGTGCACCCCAACAAAAGACAAAAAAGACCAGTTAAGTCCTATATATAGCCACGTATTACTAAAAAATAATTTACAGACCGTACTTCGACTTTTAGATGAATTAGACCCTTTTTATCCTGTATAAACCGGATTGTCAAGTCTTTTATCAATTTTTTCTAATCAAACTCTAATTTTTTTTCTTATTTCCTGACAGAGAAACCTGAAAAAAAGGTCCGTTTTTGCGCTTAAGATACATATAATCACCTGACAAGCTACATACCATACTATTACAGGTAGTAGATCAGCAGGTACGCGAGCAAAAAGACCGATACCCAGAGCACGGTAGATCCAATCGGCCAGCTCTTTATAATATCCCCCGGGTAGATCAGCCTCTCCTTTTCGATACGGGCTTTTATTACCCCCTTATGCTGCTCCGAAGCGAAGAGCATACGCGCCCTGTCGGCCGTGATTGCAATAACCGCAAGGGGATTGAGGCTCATTCGCGTCACTACTGCCGGTATGCATTCAAAGAAGAGACGGCTGCCCCACTGCCCCACCCGCGTTGCCGGGTTATAGAGCAGCCACAGGAACAGGCGTGTGCCTTTTCTGTAGGACCAGTCGATATCGAGATTAATGGCCCTTATCTCCGCCGGGTAGATTCCGCTTCTTAAAAGCAGCGTAAAGGCGAGTGCAGAGAAGAGCAAGAGCTGGAGCTGCGACACCACATGCGGTGTCGTGTACGGAACGTAATCTACGGGGTACGGCAGTATAGAGTAGAGCACGTTAGGAAAGACGCCGATAAAGATACAGAGGAAGGCGGCTATGCCCATGGCTACCCTCATGTTCAAAGGCGGCTCGGTCGTCCTTATCCCGGAATCGTGCGAGAAGAAAGCGAAAAACGGTATCTTAATACCCGAGTGGTGAAAGACTCCGGCAGCAGCAAAAATAAGCGTAAACCAGACGATTACCAGCCCTTCATGCCCTGCGGCGCTGACTATCATCGACTTGGTAACGAAACCGCTCGTCAGTGGGAAACCGGAGATCGAGGCAGCGCCTATTATGCAACAGATCGCGGTAAAGGGCATGCTCTTGTACAACCCGCCAAGATCCGTAGCGTTAATCTTCCCCGTCTGGTGGATGACCGAGCCCATACTCATAAAGAGGAGCCCTTTGTAGAGTATATGCACGAAGGCATGCGCTATTGCGCCGTTTATCGCCAACTCCGTGCCGATACCGACGGCTACGACCATGAAACCGACCTGGTTTATGAGGCTGTAGCTGAGCACCCTGCGCAGGTTGTTCTCTATGACGGCGATAAAGATTGGAAAGGCCGTCATCACCGCGCCAATATAGATCAGAAGATCGGTGCCGGGAAAACCCCGCGCGAAAAGATAGACCGCGCTCTTGGTCGTAAAGGTCGCCAGAAATACAGTACCCGTTATCGTGGACTCGGGGTATGCGTCCGGCAGCCACGCATGCAGAATCGGAAAGGCGCAGTTCACGCCGAAACCGATAAAGATAAGAACGGATGAGAGGCCGCTAAGCCCTATGTAATCAAAGGCTATGGAGCCGGTCTCATGCGCGTGCAACAGTATGCCTGCAAGCAGGCATAACCCGCCGAGCGCATGTACGGCGAAGTACCTGAACCCGGCGTAGTACGACGCGCGGTCCTTCTTGGCCCAGACCAGATAGGTGGCCGTCAACATCATGAGTTCTAGAAAGATAAAGAGCGTAATCATATCTCCGGCAAGCACAGCGCCAACAGCGCACCCGCCGTAGATTAGCGAGACCATCTTCTCTCCGTCGCCCTTCATATGGATACCGAATAGCGTGCCGATAAAACCCATTAAAGTAAAGATATAGGCAAAGACAAGCGAAAGCTTGTCCACACGACCGAAGACCAGATCATGGCCGAGAAAAGCCGAACTGAGTGTCCAGTAAGTCCCCTCGGAGAGAGACAGCGCCACAAGAAATGCCACCGCGGTAAGGAGAAGCAGGTACGCCTGCTTTACCCTTCCGGAAAGGAGCGGGACAACAAAGGCTCCTATGATGAGTATGGCTGCGGGGTGCAGACCGTTAATCATAGTAGTCCTCCCTGCGCTTGACTATAGGGCGCAATATATATTTGGCCACTAACACGAGAACAACGCACGCAACAAAACCGTATACACCGTAGAAGGACGGATACTCCTCCCAGTAAAATTCCGGGTGCTTGGTTATGAAATAGTCTATAATAACAAGCAATGCTATGGAGCAAAAAAGCGCGCCCAGCAATATCTTTACGTTCCGGGGTTTGTCAAATAGGTACTGTTTCTCAGCCATAACTCTCTCCTTGGTAAAAGGCGGCACAGTTAATGCGCCGCTCCACCGGTCGGCCCCAGGCCGTGAATGTCCCCGCCTCCGCCATAGATGAGCACAACCGCCAGATAGATAATCGTAACGGCAAAGACCACGTAGAAGACCGGTCTGTACCCCGGCACAGAGTCGTGGCTCAACTCCATCACTTCTTCTTCATTTTCCTTCATCAGCCGCCCCCTGTTACGCTTGCCACCACTATACGGGCAAGATCGAGAAAAATCGTCGGTGCGAAGAAGAGCGCTAGCGCGCCTATACTTGTTAATACAAGCGGAACAACCATCATGCCGGGAGCCTCCTGCACTCCGGTAACAATACCGCCTGAGGCATCCCCGTACTTAGCCTTTTTGAAGAAAGCCGCATAGACAATAGGCAGAAAGTAAGCGGCGTTAAGCACGGTCGAGGCGGCGAGCATTATTATTATAGGTATGTGCTTCGCCTCTATGGCGCCGAGAAACATATACCACTTGCTTATGAAACCGCCGAGCGGAGGCACGCCGATCATTGAGAGAGCGCCGAGCGTAAAGGCTATCATAGTAAAGGGCATTGCGTACCCTATACCGTCAAGTTCGCTTACCTTTGTCTTGTGGTGTCTCACATAGATCGCGCCTGCAGCGAAAAAGAGAGTTATCTTACCGAAGGCGTGGATAACTATATGGAGCGCAGAGCCTGTTATGCCGCTCGGAGAGAGAAGCGCGACCGCAAAAACTATGTACGACAACTGGCTTATGGTCGAATACGCAAGGCGGCGTTTCAGGTTGTCCTGTTTAACCGCAACAATAGAGGCCGTTATTATCGTGAAGCTCGCAAAGTACATCAGCACCGTGCCGAGCCCGAGTTCCTTCAAAAGATCGACACCGAAGATAAAGAGCACTACCTTTACCACTGTGAAGACCCCGGCCTTTACTACAGCAACTGCATGCAACAGCGCACTCGCAGGAGTCGGCGCGACCATTGCCGCCGGAAGCCAAGAGTGGAACGGCATCATCGCGGCCTTGGTTATGCCCGCCATAAATAGGATGAAGATTATCGTCAGCATCGCTTTCGACCCGGTGCCAGCCAGTATCCCGCCCGGAACAAAGTCGAGCGTGCCGGCGAGAGAGTAAGTCAGGAAGATAGCAAAGAGCTGGAAGGCTAGCGATGTGCCGAGCAGATAGATTATATACCTGCGCGCGCCGCTAATCGCCTCCTTCGTCTCCTTATGCGCAACGAGCGGGAAGGTACAGAAGGTTATTACTTCGTAAAAGATGAAGAGCGTAAACATGTTGGCGGCAAAGGCCACGCCGATTGCGGCTGATAGCGCACCGGCAAAGGCCATAAAATAGCGTGTTTGCTTCTTCTCATGCGTGCTCCTTACGTAACCTATCGAGTAGAATGAGGTTACTATCCAGAGAAAAGAGGCGGTTAGCGCAAAGAGCATGCCCATGGCATCGGCCCTGAAGGCGATCTCAAGTCCAGGGGCTACTTCTAGCAAACTGAACTCTATTACATGACCGGCAAGCACCTCCGGCAGCATTGAGAGCACGATACAGAACTTCGCCACACCGGCCGCAATGGTCCAGAACTCGCGCAGGTTTGGCCTCTTGTACGAAAGAGCAATCAGCACCACCGCAACCGCAGAAGAGAGTATGGCCATGAAGGGCAATGGAGAGTAGATTATATTCATCACTTACCCTCCTTAAGTACCTTGACCAAAGAGGATAATTTTGCCCTGAAGGATCGTGAATAATTTCTTATGCTCATCCTCCGCCCCCCAGAAGCATCTTGGCCGCGCTCGACGCGATTCCCGCCGGAATGTTAGCGGCTATACCGAAGAGGATACAGAGAACCGAGAGCACGAAAGTCGGTATTAACATGGTAAGCGGAGCTTCGAACCTTTTACAAGCACACCCTGCACCGTCCACTTCATACTCCGTAACGATCTCTTCAACTTCATCCGCCTTGTGGAAGTAGATCTTCTCAACGACGCGCCAGAAGTAAACCGCAGTAAGAATGGAGCTTACCAGAATGACAGGCACCAGGAACCACATGCCGGCATTTATTGCACCGATCGCAAGGTACCACTTGCTTACAAAACCGACCGTAAGGGGCGCACCGATCATGGAAAGAGCTCCGAGCGTAAAGGCCGCCATCGAGATCGGCATCTTACGGCCCAGCCCCTTGAATCCGGAGATATCGTCTATGCCGGTCTTGTATACGACTATGCCTACGACCAGAAAGAGCGAACCCTTCATGAGCGCATGGTTGAATATATGAATTATGGAGCCGGTAAGTGCGAGTTCATTGGTGAGCGCAGCGCCGAGAACTATATAACCGATCTGCCCGATACTCGAGTAAGCGAGCATCCGCTTGATATTGGTCTGTGAAAGGGCGATCACCGAACCCATGATAATGGCGACCGACGAAAAGAAGATCAGTAGATACGTTACCGGCACCACCGAGGTATCGAACTCGACGGTAAAGACCGTAAAGAGAATCCGGAAAAGAACATAAGCGCTGACCTTTGTGGCAGTAGCAGCAACAACGGCCGAGACCACGGAAGGTGCGTAAGAGTACGCATTCGGCAACCAGATATGGAGAGGAAAGAGAGCTAGCTTAAGGCTTAAGCCTACTGTAAAGAAGGCGAAGGCCGTGAGCACCGCACTCGACCCGTACAGCTCAGGAAGCAGCACCCTTAAATCCGCCATGTTGAGCGTACCGGTTACCATATAGAGATACCCGACGCCGATCAGAACAAAGGTACCTGCTATGGTACCGAGTATCAGGTAGTTGAAACTCGCGATCAAGGCCCTACGCTTAGGGCCCATGGCTATGAGGGTATAGAGGCTAAGTGACGTTATCTCTAAAAAGACGTATAGGTTGAAGATATCACCGGTAATAGTAACGCCCATGGAACCGGTTATAAAGAGCAGGTAGACGGAATAGAAGAGCGGTACCTTACTCTTGGCAATCTCTTTTTCCACGCTCCTTCTGGCATAGATAGCAACCGCAAAGGCTATGAAAGAGACGACGAGCAGCACTAGTGCGCTGACCTTGTCTACAACGTACTCAATTCCCCACGGAGGCTTCCACCCGCCGAGCCAGTAGCTTATACGCCCGGCCTCCATTACATTGCAGACCAGAGAGAGGGCGATGAGAAATACCAGAAAAGTCACCACTACAGTGAAGTACCAGCACAGGCTCCGGTTAACCACGCCGGTAAGCGGCATAATGACGGCAGCAAAGAGCGGCAAGATAATTATAAGAATAGGTAAATGTTCGGTTAGGGTCATTATCTAATCGTGAACAGGGCTCTACCCCGGTGCTCCTTCTTAATAAATTCAGGCAAACAATAAATAAGTACGGGGGCGTACCAGGGCTACTCGCCCTTACCCCCCTCTTTCTCTAAAACAAGAACCCTGTCCTCTTCAATCGATCCATAGGCCTTGTAAATTCTGATAATGAGCGCAAGGGCCACGGCGGTTGTGCTGACCGAGACGACGATGCCCGTAAGCATCAGGGTATGCGGCAGGGGATTATCATATAGGTGGGAGTGATGCCACTCTATCGGCGCGGTTCCTCCTTTTACCTTTGCAATAGAGACATAAAAAAGAAAGACTGCGGTCTGAAAGATACTCATACCGATGACCTTCTTTATCAGGTTCTCTTTAGCGACCATCGCGTAGAAACCGATCATCATCAGCGCGATATAGATCCAGTAATTGTACTTTCCTAAGATAGTCTCAATCATCGTCCTGCTCTGCTGTTTCAAAGAATATCGTCACCAGCACTGCGGTGACCGTTATAAAGACGCCTATCTCTATTCCGTATATGCCGATACCGCTCGCGAGTTTCTTTGTGGGCAGTGGCAACGAGCTGTACTGTAAAAAAGCCCCGCCCGCGATCATGCACAGTACCCCGACGGTGGCAAAGATGAATACGCCAGCAGAGGTAAGAAAATCAAAAACCTTGCTCTTGAAACGCAACTTGGCCGACTTCATGCCGAAGGCGAGCACATACAGGACTATAGAGGCGCCGAAGATGGCGCCGGCCTGAAAACCTCCGCCCGGCCCAAGCTCTCCGTGCGCAAGCACATAGAGGGCATAGAGCTGGATAAAAGGAATCAGAATCTTTGAGATAGTCTGTACTATCACATGTTCGTTCAACTCTTCGATCTCCTCAGAAGCATCATAAGGGCAACACCGGCGGTAAAGATAACAGAGGTCTCACCAAGCGTGTCATACCCTCTGTAGCTAGCCAGAATAGCGGTAACGAAGTTCTCTACATAAACCTCTTCGTGCGACTTCTCTATATACCGGTCGGCAACATGATGGCGCGCCGGGGCGTCGGGGTCGCCGAAATTAGGCATATCCATAGTACCGTAGACTAGAACACCGAAGGTACAGAGCGTTACTATAAAGAGGGCACCATTTTTTAACCTGCGTGCCTTTCTCGTCTTATACCGCTCCTCTATACCCGGCACGTACTCTCCGCGCGTTGTCCTTGAAAGCGCGGCAATAATAAGCACAGTCGTGATACCAGCGCCCACGGAAGCCTCGGTAAAAGCCACATCCACGGCATTCAAGTCCATCCAGATGATAGCCATAACGAGGCTATAGGCCCCGAGCACGACCGTTGAGCTCAGAAGATCCTTCATCCGTACCGCCGCAACAGAGCAGACGATGAGAATAAAGAGATATATGATTTCTATTATGTCGACCATAAAGACTTTCGCTAAATATTAGCTCTAAAACAGAAGAGGCGAAAGAGTAACCTGCCTCGCATCAAATAAGCAACTACTGGCGCTTATCCCCCTTCTTCCACGGCTTAACGCCGGAGATGAAGGCCGCGTTCGCTAGAGCATAGGTCGCGGTCGGGTTAACCACAAGCAGGAATACTACTATTATCAAGAGCTTCAGACTTATAAAATCGAAACCCTCATAGAATATGAGCCCGATGAGAACACACGCCTGACCTAAAGTGTCGGTCTTGCCGGCAGGGTGGATTCTGGTAAAGAAGTCCGGAAAACGGAGTACCCCGACAGAGGCTACGAGAATGAAGAAGCAGCCTATAAATAGCAGCACGCCGCAAATTATGGTGCCTATATCCATCTAATCGAGCCTCCCTGTCTCGCGGTACTTAAGGAATGCTATCGTACCGATAAAGTTAATGAGCGCATAAACGAGGGCAATGTCGAGAAAGTGGGGACGTTCGTACATATAACCGATCAAGGCGATCAGGATCACCGTCTTGGTTCCCATAGAGTTTATGGCGAGAAGGCGGTCGTAGACGCGCGGCCCCTTGATGCCCCTGTAAAGCACCATTATCGCCGCAACAACTATTGCCAAAGCCGCCAGACCGAACATCATGCTACTCTTCCCCCTCTATCCACTTGACCTTCGTTACCATCTCAGTCAAGTCGGCCCCCTTGGTAAGGGAATGGACCTTGAAGCCGCTCTTTTTTCCGGCCTCTATGGTAACGGTACCCGGCGTCAACGTAATAGAGTTGGCGAGAATAGTTATTCCAACGTCGGTCTTCAGGGCCGGGTCGAACTCTATGACTTCCGGGTCTATTTTCATTCCCGGATGGAGTGTTATATAGATTACTTCGAAGTTGGCGAGCAGTATCTCCCAGAAGAGCCACGGCAGATAAGCTATAAAACGGACACTCTTGATTATTAGTGATGACAGGCCGACGCCGCCGAGTAACAGGTCATGCGAAAGGTAGGCTACCAAGAGAGAGAAAATAACAGCCGAGACGACAAGAATCAGGCCGAAGTGCCCTGACAGCAGCACCCAGAATATTAACATCAGTATGAAGGTCAAGATGAAGCTCATGAAGCTTTCTCCGTATCCCGCATATACATACGCCACAGTTTAACTGCCGTCACATCGAAAAAAGTCGGCATAGAATAGATCGGCAGCCTGCACTCTACAACCTGTGAAGCGTCTAACAGATCGTTTCAGAAAACGAACATAGGCTCAAACAGGCCGGAACTCTACTCTTCCAGGGTCATCCCTGGATTATCTAGCGGTCAAATCAACTGTCTCAATGATGTGTTAAGATACTTGTTTTATATAAGGTTGTCAAGAATTTTCAACCTGTTCCATTGTAACATGACAGTACCTAACAGCACAAAGAAGCGTATACATATGCTATAATAGTGTGCTGAGCGGCACAAGCCGACCGTAACCTAAGGCATTTTGGACACTCAACCTTACCCACCAATAGATAAAAACTATGTAATTTGAATGGTTGCAGCGGATATTGACTCCAGTTTTGGTAAAAAAAACCGATAAGGTAGGGTATGTAAACAGATTAACGGTAAAATCGACACTATTAACAGGCAACTTATGATTCTGATTACGCATATTATCATCCTTACCATACTGGGACTCGACCTTGCCGCCTTCATCATTATTATCGGTAGAAGGTACTATATGGGAAGGTTCCACCGCCTTCTGGATATCGAACGGGAGAGGTGTCTTGAGATCAGAAGATCATTAGAAGTCAGCACCGATTTTACCGAGATCGCGCTCCTTAGAAGAGAGCCCGGTTCTATCGGCTGGAGGGCGGTCGAAGGCGAACTATTCAAGGCGCTCAAGAGTCCGGACGCGAACAGAGGCTATATCCGTCTCTTCTTCGACCTGCTCGGTTATACGGACAGTTATATTAATACGCTGAACGCATCCAAGGAGTGGGAACAGGCCTCGGCGCTTGAAAAACTCAGCCGTCTCAAGTGCGCGAAGTGTTTGGCGCCTATAATTCAAGCCCTGGACTCACCGAAAAGGGACGTAAGAAACATGGCGGCCTACGCGCTCGGCGAGATCAGACGTAAAGAGACCGCTATCCAACTGATAAAACATATGAAAAGGGTTGCTCTGAACGATGAAGAGAGCTCTATCAGGATCATAAAGTCGGCACTTATCTCATTTGGGAACTCTGCACTTCCGGCCCTGACACCGGAGTTGAAGAACAATAAATGGCGGGTACGGGCGGCAGCAGTAGACATCTTATCGGAAATCGGCACGGATCAAGTCATTCAGCCGCTTATAGACACACTCACGGACCCGGAGCGCGACGTAAGAGCAAAAGCCGCCAAAGGGCTCGGCAAGATTAGAGATGTAGCATCCGTACCGGCGCTACCGCTACTATCAAAAACAACCGACCAGTTCTGGGTCGTGCGGCTCCACGTGGTCCGCGCCCTCGGAATGATAAAGGACCCCATTGCGATAGAGTGTTTGAGCGTGAGGCTCGGAGACAACAAATGGCAAGTACGAAACGCCGCTGCCACGGCACTCGGCACAATAGGCGCCGACGCATATCTTGTGCTAATAGAGCAGTACCTTCGCAGCAACGACCGGTACACGAAAGAGCAGGCAAAAGAGGAGCTTGCAAAATCGAGGGTCATCGACTCTCTTGTTGACTTTATAATCAAAAACAGAGACCGGCTATCTGCAGAGAAACCGGTCTCTCAGCCCCTGATAAACGGAGGCACCATACCGCCAGCGGTCTACGTAAAGATGACGGACCTGCTGGTATCGAGCGGCAACGAGGTATCGGCGGAAGTTATAAGAAGCCTGACCTGTGAAAAGATGGGGTTGAAGGAGCGTTCCAGAGCTATAGAGATCCTTAAATCTTTCAGTAACGGGGCCGGGCATGAACCACGGCACAGCCATTAACGGAGTTAAAGTTGCTTGAGTACCTGCACATAATAATAATATGGTTCAATAACCTGGTGATCGGTTACTATGTCTTTGCCAACATACTCTATCTCGTCCTCTTCAGTGCGGCGGTCTGGGGTATATTGAGGCACCTGATGCGCCTCGACTACGGTAACTATCAGGAATCGATCAACCCCGCTATCGCCCCGCCTGTAAGCGTAATAATATCCGCTTACAACGAAGAGGCCAATATAGTAGAGAGCGTGCGGTCGCTGCTCAGGCAGAACTACCACGACTTCGAAGTCCTGGTCATAAACGACGGCTCTACGGACTCGACCCTGAAGCGGCTGATAGACAGCTTCTCTCTTAGCCGGTCCGACCTAGTCTACCGCGACATCATCGAGACCGCCCCGGTAAGGGGTTTCTATATAAACCCTGAGAAGCCGAACCTCATCATCGTAGATACGGTCCACTCCGGCAAGCCCGACTCGCTAAACGTCGGCATAAACGTCTCTCACACTCCGTACTTCTGTACCGTAGACGCCGACACGGTACTCGAACAGCATGCCATATTGAGCCTCATGCGCCCGATCATCGAAAAACCGGAACTTATAAAAGCAACGGGAGGAATCGTCCGTGTGGTTAACGGTTCTACGGTAGAGAACGGCAGGCTGCTCAAGGTCGGCCTGCCGAACGACTCCTTATCGCGGCTCCAGGTAGTGGAGTACATCCGGAGCTTCCTCTTCGGCAGAGCCGGGATGAGCGCCCTCAACTCCCTTGTAATCATTTCCGGAACCTTCTCGATGTTTCATAAAAAAACGGTGCAGGCAGTCGGCGGTTATATCCAGGCCATCGTTACCGAAGATATGGAGCTGGTGCTCAGAATCCACAAACATATGCTCGACACTGGACAGAAGTACAGCATAAACTTCATACCAGACCCTATATGCTGGACAGAGGCGCCGAAAGAACTGAGGAACCTCGCAAGACAGAGGCGGAGGTGGCATACCGGGCTTGCGGAAACGCTCTATGCGTACCGCTCGATGTTCCTGCGCCCGCGCTACGGCAGAATCGGTCTCTTCGCCCTTCCGTACCAGTTATTGATAGAGCTGTTCGGCCCGGCTATCGAGATCTTCGGCTACGTGATAGTCACCACCTCATTCCTTGCAGGGGTGATCGACCTTGAGTTCCTAATGCTATTTCTCACCCTCTCCGTGCTGCTCGGTATCTTCTTCTCAACCGGCGCTATACTGCTCGAAGAGATTACCTACAGAAGGTATCCGAAGTTAAAGAGCGTGCTTCTTCTTCTATTTTACGGGGTGATCGAGAACTTCGGCTACCGGCAGATAATAAGCCTGTGGAGGACCCAGGCCCTGATAAATGCTCTCTTTAAAAGAAAAAAAGGCTGGGAGCACGTAACCAAACACGGCTTTAAGACCAAAGAAGAGAAAACAGAAGCGGATGCCACTATTGAAGCCACCAAAGGATAAAGCCAATACAGTAAAGGACACCCTGTTTATGAATAGACTATTTATCATGCTTGTCAGTCTGGCCCTGCTGTTGCCGTCCGCCGTATTAGCTGCTGATTCCGAGGGCAACACAAAGGATACTGATAAAGACCTGAGTGTGGACAGTAGTATCGCCACACCCGGCGCTTACACCTTAACTATCACCACAGAAGAATTTTATGAAGAGTTGATGAGCAGAGCTCGTGAATTCAAAGCGGATAAAAATTATTTCGAAGCCGCCAACAGCCTGCTAGGCGCGGCAATACTCTCCGAAGACTCAAAGGGCAGAGAGCTAAGGATAGAAGCGGCAAGGCTCTACGGCTGGAGCGGAAGGTACGATATTGCAGAAGCTATCTATGGGGAAATCTTAAAAAAGGAGCCCGAAAGCAAGAGAGCTAGGCTCGGGCTCGCTCAGATATACTCATGGTCCGGGCGGCATGCCCAATCTTTACAGGAGTACGCCAGGGTCTTGAAACTGCAGCCCGGAAACCCTTCGGCGCTTCTCGGGCAAGCACGAGTAAAGTCGTGGATGGGTGATTACGATGGAGCCATAAAAGGTTTCTCCGCTCTGCTCAAAATAGATCCTGACAACAACGAAGCGAGAGAGGCTAAGGCGCGCACCCTCTGGTGGCAGGGAAAACATGCTTCGTCCATAAAGGAATTGGAACGAATACTGGAGAAAAAACCGGACAATAAAGAGATAAAACGGCTAAAGAGGCGCGTTGAATGGGATGCGGGGCCGACACTCTCCGTAAAGGGCAGCCAGTCCAGCGACTCGGACTCGAATGAAATCAACTCACTCAAAGCAATAGTTTATATAAACCACAATACTGCCGGCAAGCTCCACTTCGAGTTCACGCGATACAACGTCAGCAGGAAGAAAGACAAAGGGCATGCAACGGTTCTGACTATAAGAAATTCAACCCGTGTTACCGGCAAGCTGAAGATAAAACCGACTATCTCACTAATAAACTCAAAGTCCGGCCCGGCTTCCAACTCTTACATGACCGTCGGGGTTAGAGCCGAGGTCAAAATAAACAAGAGACTCCGGGGCACAATCTCGGCACGCCGTTCGCCATACCTCGATACCGCGCAACTTATAAGAAACAATATCCGTGTGACGAGCTACTCCGGTACTCTTAGCTATGATATTAAAAAAAGAACGACTCTCAGCGCAAGCGCCGGTTTCAACGACTACTCGGACTCCAACACAAGTTATACTCTAAGAGGAAACCTCGCCCATACCGTTTTTAAAGAGCCGGACTACACAATAACGGCAGGTTACATACCAGAGTACAGAGAGTTCTCTAAAACAACATCGAGCGGGTACTACAACCCGCCTAGGCTCTTCTCAAACGACCTCTACTTGAATATAAAAGGCCTGCTCTACAACGACGACCTGGTATACAATGCAACAATTACGGCAGGTCTGCAAAACAGCAGTACAAAGACCGAATACACAGGAGCGCTCCGAATAGGCGCTACTTACTATATAAAAGAGAACTTCAATGTAGAGGCGGAGGCCAAGTGGAGCAAGTCGGCGCTTGAGACCTCAACAGGTTACAGGTCAGAGACCTACAAGGCCGGACTCAACTATCTCTTTTAGGATCGATAACTTTTTACAGGAATAGAAGATGAGCACAGAAAAGAAAGTCTGGATAATAGTCGTAGTCTCAATAACCCTCTTCGCCTTCGGACTCTACAACGTCTACAAGCCCGACACTCTGCCTATGAATTTCGTAAGGGGTGATGTACGGGAGATTACGCCCGGAGTGCTTATAGGCCCGTACCCGACAGAGCGGGAGATCAAGCGGTTAAAACGTATCGGAGTAGTGGCATTCGTCAACCTGATGGACTCATCCAACCCGCTCGAAAAGGATCTTTTTAAAGTAGAGCAGAGAGCCGCAGAGAAGTACGGCCTCACGGTTTTAAATTTTCCGATGGGTTTTATAAAACTCGGCAGCAAGGCGAACACGGCTACTGTAGCAGAGGCCGTCAAACGGACCATGGAGATAACGACAGCCCCCGAAGAGTCTATCTATGTCCACTGCTATCTCGGCAGGCACAGAGTGGGTGTCTTTGCAAAGGCGTATATAAAAGCGCTCGACCTGAAAAACAGAAAGACCAGAACTGTAACAAAAAAAGAGAACCCATCCGAGACCGTTCCTCAATAAATAAAGACCCCGCCGCTCTTTAGAGCGGCGGGGCCGACATAAATCCTGGTACAGCTATTAACTAACTCAGCTCGGCTCTACCGGGTTCCCGGCCATGATCCTGGCCACCCTGTTGACGAATGCGGTCGAGTCCTTCGGTTTCGAACCCTCAAGAAGCAGAGCCTGATCGTAAAGCAGCTCCGTGTACTCTTTTAAAAGCTCACTCTCGGCATCGGTCTCCAGAATAGCCGCCATCTTCTCAAAGAGCGGGTGGGCAGGGTTTATCTCGAGCGTCTTTTTATGCTCTGGCACCTCCTGGCCCATAGACTTCAACATGCGCTCCATGTTTGGATCCATCGCCCCCTCATCCGGCACAAGACAGCACGGCGAGTCTTTTAACCTCGACGACAACCGTACACCGCCGACACTCTCCTTTAACTGCCCCTCGATTAGACCTATCAGCCCCTTGAACTTGGCCTCAAGCTCCTTCTTCTCTTCAGTCTTCTCTTTATCTTCCGAGTCTACGTTGAGGTCGCCTTTTATAACCGACTTAAGCTTCTTGCCCTTATACTCCACGCTACCCATCACCATGTCGTCTATCTCATCGAGCATTATTAAAACTTCGTACCCCTTCTCCTTAAAGACCTCCAGGTACGGGGAGTTCCCGGCCTCTTCTTTATTAGTAGCGGTTATGTAGTAGATATCCTCCTGCCCCTCAGCCATGCCCTCTATATACTGATCGAGACTCCTAAGGCTATCACCTTCGGACTTTGTGGAGGCAAAGAGCAGCAGCTCACTTATAGCCTCTTTTCTCTCGAAGTCGAAGTGAACGCCCTCTTTCAAGAGCCTGCCGTACTCGGTATAGAACTTGACATACCTGTCGTACTCCTTCTCCTTCAAATTCTTGATCCTGCCGAGCACCTTCTTGGTAATGCTGTTCTTTATCACTTCGACCTGAGAGTTATTCTGCAACATCTCGCGCGATACGTTGAGCGGCAAGTCAGAGGAATCTACCACGCCCTTTACGAACCTCAGATACTGCGGCAACAGCTTCTCGCAGTGATCGAGTATCTTAACCCTCTTGACATAGAGAGTGAGGCCCATCTGATACTCCTTGTAAAGTATGTCAACCGGCCTTGTTGCGGGTATAAAGAGAAGGCTGGTAAACTCCGAGGTACCCTCTACGTTATAATGAATAACATCGAAGGGGTCGGCATAGTCGTGAGAGATATGCTTGTAGAACTCATTATACTCTTCACCAGTTATATCGGACTTGCCCTTGAGCCAGATCGCCTTCTGCGAGTTGAGCGTCTCTTCTTCGGTAATCTTAACCTTCTCGCCTTCGGCCACCGTGCTATCGACCTCCTTCTCTACGTCCATGACTATCTGGTGCTCAATAAAGTCGGAATACTTCTTTACGAGACTCCGTACCTGCCAGTCGTCGAGGTACTCATCCTCGTCAGACCTGATATGGAGTATGATATCGGTACCCTTGCCCTCTTTTTTCACGTCGTCAATTGTAAAAGAGCCGTCCGCGGTACTCTCCCACTTAATACCCGTGTCGGCATCCGCACCGGCTTTTCTTGAGAGCACCGTAACCTTGTCAGCAACTAAAAAAGCTGAATAAAAGCCAACGCCGAACTGGCCGATAAGTTCCGGGTTGTCCTTCGCCTTGCTCTCCTGCAGCGCAGTTACAAACTCCTTGGTTCCGGAGTGGGCAATAGTACCTAGCTCGGTTATCGCCTCGTCCTTTGTCATGCCAATACCGTTATCGCTTATGGTCAGCAACCCGGCCTCTTTATCAACCGCGATCTTGACCTTGAAACCGGTATCCCCCTCAAGAATGGACGTATCCGTCAGCGACTCAAAACGCGCCTTGTCTATCGCATCCGATGCGTTGGAGATCAGCTCGCGCAGAAATATCTCTTTGTGCGAATAGAGAGAGTGAATCATCAGGTCGAGCAACTGCTTGGTTTCGGTCTTAAACTCCATCTTCTTTTCGGTCATCTCAACGTACCTTCCTTACTCTGTTGTTCTATTTTAATTATTTACTCTTGTCTCTTTTCAATACCAGTCGATAATATATGGCCGCAAAGTGGATATGTCCAGATTTTCGCTCGATTTTATTCGTTTTTTTGCATTTTTCTCTCCTTTGAGCCGATATTTCCCGTTCTTTTTAAAAACAACTGATACGACCCACCAGAAATTAAAAAAGCTGGAGCCCGCAGTGGGGTCCAGCTTTTTTATATATATTGGCTCCCGGGGAGGGATTCGAACCCCCGACAAGGTGATTAACAGTCCTTAAAAATAATTTAATTTATACTGTTATATCAACAGCTTACAAATTCAATGTAAGCCCACTGTAAGTAGGACAACAGTTTATTTATGACAGCGGCGTACTAACAAGAAAGTTTACGATCGCACTGTGGTGGGTCTTGCCTCCGATAACGACTGTACCCTGCCGCTGCCAAGTGCCTGCCATATCGAGAAAGCCGTCCTCGGTATCGTAGTAGGCCTTGCCGTCGGTACCTGTGTTCGTGAAGACAACCGTTCCACCGGTTTTGGTCTTCGAGGTGCCTGGCGTATCGTCCGGCTTTTTAAATAGAAAGGTAATCTCCGAGGCTCCGGAGATATCGAGGGGACCGATCAACGTAAGTTCCCCGTTTACGATCTCGTAGTCCTGGAACTCAAGCTCAAGCCGTTTGTTCTGGTCTCCAACGAATAGAGTCGTCATGTCGTTTCCACTCCGTCTGTTATCTTACTGACCACAGGGGCCTTGTCTCTAATAGCTCCAACCACCACGACCTTGTCGCGTATTGCAGTAACCACTCCGACCTTCTGAGAAAGTAGCTCATAGACCACTACCGCCTCGGTCTTTGCTGTAAAGGTTCCATACGGCCTGCTTGGTACCCCGAACAGGCCGAGTCTTGTGACGGCCATAGTGACCCCCTTACACTACTACAAACGTATCGGCTGCACTAGGTGCCTCTGTAGTGGCCGTAAAGGTGAACTTCTTCGATGCCCCAACATAAGCGGTTATATCTGTCGCCTGGTCCTTAAGCACGCCGGAAGTCCAGATTATAATACGCCCTTTGTAATGATCGTCAGTCGCTTCGGTCAGGTTGGTCGTCATCTCTGTCGTAGAAAGAGTACCTGCCGCTGCAGCACCGGTGACTATAGCCCCTGCCGATGCTCCGAGATTTGTGGCCGCAATTGCAGAGCCAGCCATCTTGCCGACGTCTACCGTCTGAGTTGCAGGATCGAAGTCCTTGAGAGCCGCGACGTTGGTTGTCAGGGTATCCATTTTGCCGTCATGCGTGGCGAGATTCGTAGTTGTTGCGAAACCGACTGCGGTGAGCCATGCGGTATCTCCCTGATTTCTTATGGCCTCAAGAGAGTCGGTAGTGCTGCTGAATGTAGCGCCCTTAATATCGGTCAGGTGAGTATTTGCCGTATCGAGCTTTCCGTCGTGTGTGGCGAGAGCGCCCGAAGTGGCCGCGCCGTCCGTACCCCTCATGTCGGTATTGGCTGTCACCGTTCCAATAGTCACGGCACTCTGGTCGGGAGCTAAGCTAAAGCCCGTCTTGTCGCTCACCGTAACCGAGGTAGCAGTCAGCCAATTCCCCTGATTCGCCTGAAGGTCAGCGGTATTGGTAAGTATATCGTCCAGGTGTTCGTCTACAGAACCAACAGAAGGTGCGCCGCCAGTAGGTGTCAGTTTCATAGCATCGCGTACCTGCTGCTGCGTGAGACTGCTTCCAGCCACACCGACATCATCAACCGTCTTAGTGGTAACAGCATCAGCGTTTTCAAAGAAAATATCGAAGTTACCCGCAATACGGCCAGCCGTTGTCTCTGTGATTAGAGTATTCAAATACCCCTGAACAAGCGCGTCTACCGCTCCCCCGGCAGTGATTACCATGCTGGCAAAATTGGTCGGGAATGCTTGCGAGAGAGAATAACCGGTTTTATCACTATTTGTGCCGACAGTTACCGTATCAACAGCAGGATCGAAGTAAGCCGCCGCCGCTAAAGTCCTAGCATTGAACTCGGCAACAGTCGGTACGTTGGCTATGTCGGTCGGTAAGTTCGCTGCATCCAGTTCGGCAAGCCTTCCTTCCGTGCAGACAGTGGCAAGAGCTGCACTGTCCGTACCCCTCATGTCGGTATTGGCTGTCGTAGTATCAACCAGCACAACGCCCTGAACCTTATTGGTTGCGGGGTCGTAACCGGCATCGGCAAAGTCTTTAAGGTCGGTTGCGGACTGCGCCACGCCACCCATCTCTGTAAGATTGGCTTCTATCGCACCGGAGCCCGGAGCCGCATAGAGCGCATCGTATGCAGGGGCACTCATAACCAGAGCCATTAGTCGAGCGGTTAAAGCTGTGGCATTGTTGAAAAACATGTCCATTGGACCGTAAGTATCTACGTCGGAAGTCAGGAGGGTCATGCAGTAAACACCAGACGAAACATGAGTAACACCGTCAACAGTTTTGCCTACCAGGGTGGTACTGCCAGCCTTTTGGAACCGTATATCAGATGTCAAAAAGGTTAGACCGGTCATAAAGGTAGTACCCTCAAGACCCATCATCGGGCCGAACATTACATACTGTTCTGTGTTATGCCTTAACGGTTTACTCATTATATAAATCCTTCCCTTTGTCTATGGTGATGCAGGATAGCCATGTTGAGAGTTCCCCCAAGACCTGCGGCCACATACTCATCAAAGCCCGGATCGCAAGTGGTTCCCGACCTTGTATCGCCATCAATATCTGTAGTAGGAACGTTAGCATCTGATGTTGGTCCAATACCTTGCCCGATGCAAGACGCGCTCGACGCAAGGTGATAATCCGAGCCTACCGATGTGAAAATATCTGTAGGCGTTCCCTCGGTTATTGCAAAACTATTGGTACCGTACTCATAAGTATCGTCACCAGCATTATAATCAGAAGCTGCGTCAGGGCTTGAACTAAACGACCTGCCGGTGCAGTTTATACCTATACAATTGGTCCATAAAGTTTTACCAGAAAAGGAGAAAAATCCATCTGCGGTCATACCCTCAGCGGTACTATTGGTTACTTTAATACCTCCAGTAGACGAGGCATTAGTATAATATCCATACGCCCAGCCGCCATAGGCAAGGCAGTTCTCAATAACGCAGCCATCCGTAGCCCCGGAATGAGCAATAGCTTTACCCGGATTATTTCCGCCCCATAAAAAAATACAATTTCTGAACGTTATATTACCAGTATTGAGTCTTGCGCCATCTTGGGTGCTACCCGTAGTTGATGTATTTTTAAACAACACGCCATCTATAGTGCAATAAGCATCACTTACATCAAATATTCCCCCAAACGTATTGCCCAACTCTATTCTAAAAGAACTGGTACCATAAGTGCCGTTATGCTTTGCCGATGAATCTGTTTGAATTAAAATATTACGTGTAGCGTCAGTGGTGAAGTTGCTTATGTAGATATGACTGGTTTCTACAAAATTAAAAATATTGGCTATTACGTTTTCGTCGTTTGTGACAAGATCACCGGACGTGGCTCCGCCATTATTAGAATGCCACAACGCGAGAGTTGCATAGTCTTTACCCGTTCCAACTGTTTTAGTAATGGCAGTAGGCATCTATTCGCTCAGTTTATCTATAAATTTAGAAAGCAATTGCGCTTTTGTTAGGGTGATGTGACCGCCCTTTGCGAGCACAAAATCCACATCGGCAGCAGAAATATAAAACCGCCTTAAACATTCAACCCTATTTGCTTTAAATTCAATGTCTCTCTTTAACGCCTGAAAGACATCATCACGTCCAAAGGTTACTTGAGTTTTTTTTGTAGGAACGTCTGTAATAATAAAAGTACCGCCTCTGTCCGTTAGCGCCCCCTCTATAGCATCAACCGTATGTGCCGTAGCGGAGAAGTCTATTTCTACCCGGTGTTCGCCAGTGGCTTTAACATAATTAACCTCAGAGAAGACAATACCTGTACGATTGCGCCTTACGAAGCCGCCAGAGATTATAGTATTATAAATACTAACATCAAGAATCACTTCATTATCGGCTATGGAAAACACAGTGACATTCCAATTAGTGAGAAGGGTTTCTATATCTGCGCGTGAGAGTTTGCCGAGACCGCTGACATTAAAGGAATTGGTATCATTCTTGACGCGTACTCTATACCCGTCAAGAGCAACATTATGTGCAACGATAGAATAGGATATACGACGCGCCCACATTTGAAAGTATGTGCGAGCAGCTGCCGTTGATAATTCAGGACAGCTTATCCTTATGAAATTCGGAGGAATAACCTCTTTCCCCGGATCAACACCATCGTCAAGCACATCAACAGGGTAGCCCTTTTTATAAGAACCAACCTTGTCTTTTGCCGGGTCGGTATGAACATTATCAACCGCTCTGAAAATCAGTTCTGACATTTTACCGTTTTACCCCTGCCATGTTACTTTCCTATTCTCTTCGCTATCTGCTTAATAGCCAATATGGGATATAGGAGCAACAACAATATTACTGCTTTTATCTTCATGCCTATATTCTTCATTTCGGCTTAACCACCCTTTCTACGGTTCTTAAGGTACCGAGACCAAGCAGAGCGTAAAGAAGTTTCATAAGAGTCTCAGTGCCGACTACCGGCATTACAAACGGAGCGTTACCCGCTACTACAGGCATCAAACCCCTGATGATAGCTTCGAGGATAGGTGAGAGTAAAGCCGCATACGCTAAGCCGAAAACGCAGAGCCAACCAGTTGCAGGCCTCCAGCCCGATTTAAAGAACGAACCTGACTTGGCGTCAATCTCGTTAAGAGTCCCCTGGGCCTTGTCCATCTCACCGACAGCCTGGATGAGGACCTCTTTAGTCTTGGGTGGTAATTCGCCTGTTAAGGCAGTTCTAAGAGCGACAGCCGCGTTACCCACCCCTTCAGCGGCCTCACTGACCCCGGCACCAGTAGCGGTGCCGAGGAGCTTTGCGAGAGAGAATCCCATATTACCTACCCCCTTTTATACCTAAAACCCCCAACCTATACCGGCAGTAACCTCACCGACCTGTCCTATTGCACCAAAGTCGTTGACCGGGAAGCGCGTCCTTGCGGACACTTCAAAATAGCCGGTCTGAAAGAATACCCCGGCAGAAAGGTCGATATCTTCTACTCTGTCGCCGGGATCGTAGAATGCAGAGGTATCTATGCCGAAGCCTTTAAAGAGCTTCGCCTTCGCCCTGGCCTCTACGTTGATGTCCTGCGAGTTAAACTCAGGGTTGGTGAAATCTACGTCATGGGAAGCCTGAACATAAAGCTTCTGTACGTCTGCCGCGTTCGCGCTGAATGCGGTAAGACCAGCCACTAAAACTATTGCCAAAAACAGTGATACGATAAGACTCTTCATCCGTTACTCTCCTTCTCTTTAAACTTCGCCGTTGTGTATGCGTACACTTCAGCGAACCCTTCGAGGCCAAAATGTATAACCTCGCCTATGTAACCCCAACGCGCCAACTCACCACGGCAATCGAGGTGAAATCCGGGGCTGTTCCAATCCGGGTATATCCCGAAACCTACTCTGTTAAAGACTTGCAGCTCCTTGAATATGTTAAGCAGATAACCGACCTGTAAATCGTATGGGATCTCCGTGACTATATGAAAATCGACGGCGTTCCCTTTGTAGTGCTGAGACCTGGACGTATGGCCACCGGTTGCGTACCCGGCATGGATTACGATATAGGCGTCCGGGTCGAGTTTTCTGATAGACTTCCGTACAGCCGACAATAGCAACAAAATCAGCCCGTTCATTTCGTATGGCGTACTCCACGCATTTTTATTGTTATACTGTTCAGCCGGGCTAAAGCCTTCTATTGCTTCCCAGACGATCATCCTCCCTGTCCTCCACTCGCAATAAACTTTTTTATGAAGTGTCCCACGAAAACTATTGCAAATGAGACACCTGCCGATATGCCTGCGACTCTCACCCTCGTATTATTTAAGGTCTTCTCGATGCTCTCAAGCTTCTCCCATTGATCTTTATTAACTGCTTGAAGGTCTTTTTTTAGACTTTCCTGCGCCGACTTCACACCGTCAACAGAGCCCTTCAATTCCCCGACTATTAATAAAACCTTGTTCATTACTTCACTATCAGGACTCAAGAAAGCCTCCTTACCAGGTTATATTGTCTTTCCGAGTAGACCGAATACTCAGTAAAGTGAAGTTACCCTTGTCGCCCCAACCTGCCCTGAACCTGAACCACCTGTTTATGTAACTGATATACGGCAGCGTCCATACCTTGCCGTGAAACGTGGTGTAGTGAATCCTGCACTTTTGCCAGCCGCCCTTTAAAGCAAAGCTATGTGCGGCGTCCGTTCCCGTTCTGAGCCAAGACCCTCGACCATTGACCCCTATGATCTTCCAAGTCAGGTTGTGAGCCGGGTTTCGGAGAGCCCACATAACTGTGCTGAGCCACATCGGTTTGCGCTTGAGCACGACAACTTTGTACTTCCCTATCCCTATTCTTAACGGCCTCTCGCGGTACCATTTAGGTGGCGTAGGCTCTTCATCATTCCCGAATATCGCCCGTAACAATTTTATAAGCATGGCGCTACAGCCTCTATTTAAAATTGCTCAACCTCAATAACTCCGGCACCGCCAGCTGCGCCGTTGCCCGCGTTAGCAGTCCCTCCCGTCCCGCCGTTAGCCTGAACTGTGCCGTTATTTGTATAGGCTCCGGTATAAATCAAAACAGAACCACCGCCGCCGCCGCCGCCGCCTCCGCCGGGATTTGAGCCGTTAGTCGCATTACCGCCGTTACTTCTGACAACTCCAGAAGCACCAATCGTTACTATCGGGGCTATCAATATTATGCAGCCGCCACCGCTTGCCCCGGCACCACCAGAAGCGTCTCCGCCGCCGCCACCGCCGCCGCCGACTCTAAATTGTTCAAGCAAGCCAAAAATAACCTCGTCTATACTATGTACGTTTCCCGCACTGCCATTGTTAGCGCCAATAGCACCGCCAGCGCCCCCTGCTGTTGTCCTTTTCAGGTAGGTAGTAGCTCCCCCGTTGCCGCCCGCCTGTGAAGAATGTCCGCCACCGCCACCGCCCGACCCTGCTTCACCGGCACCGCCTGTGCCGCCTGCGCCCGATCCGGCATTTTCTGCTGTGCCGTCAGAATGCAGAGTGCCATTGATAGTAATAGAGGTCGACGCCACGATTACAATGACGGGTCCGTTAGAGACGTTAACAACGTGGCTCGTATTTATAATAAAAGCAGTATGTCTGTATATTCCGGAAGAAAGAGCACCCGACCCAACCGTAGAATAGGAAGAGTCCGAGCCATCACCGTAAACACCGAAAGAGGAATCTAGAGTTGCTTTGAGAAAATCGACGTTCTGGTTGAGCGTCTGCATATCGCTCGCTTTGAGGGCAGCATCGATTGCAAAGGCTATGGCATCGTTTATATTTACGTAAGGCATAAAACTCTCCTATGCAAAAACTTTGGCTTCATCATTGGCAGCGCCGAGCTTGCCGTTGTTGTCAGCGAGAAATGCGTACTTGTTCTTCTCTTCATCCGTGGCGCTGTCGTAGGACGGTACCGTGTCCGGAGCGTAAAGGGCGTAGCGGCGTCCGAAGCCGGTGAGCATCACATCGTAATGAACGGCGCCGCCCATGATATCGAAAGACTTGTTGACGATCTCCGTTACCCTGTCCATGCCCCTGATGCCCTTTTCAGTGTCCGGTAGTTTTGGGTAAGAGAGGTCGACAAGCTCGCCAACATCGAGCAGGTGTTGCGAATAAAAGGCCTGCACCTTAACCAACGGTACGGGGTTCTTGAAACGCTGCTTGATCCGGTTCCAGCGTTCGAGCACGATGTTGTCGCCGTTGAGCTCGCTCCTGAGCCCCCGGCTCGATATCTCATGCCTTGCAGACTCGCCGTGGTCGGATATCGACTGTCCGTCCGAGTACTCGATGTTCTTCATGTACTTGTCCTGAATAAGGTCGTGGTCGTACTCGAAGAAGGCTATGTTTATTATCGCCGCGTGCCCGCCGTCCATGCTCTTGACCTTGGCAACCTTTTCATCAAGCTTATTGAGGCTGGCAAAGGGTACCGGCGGAGCAAAGGCCTTGAAAGAGAGGGCGCCTGTTACCGTAATAGGCGCATAGGCATTGAGAACCGTGAGAATCTCGTCTTCGATGAACCTCTTGCCGTCTACCTTGCCGTCGTAGATAAAGCGGAACTGGTAGCCGTATGTAAGGTCAGCCTTGTTAAACCGGATCCAAGCCTCGGCATCGTTCTCCCATTGAGTCACATCAACGAGACTCTGGCTAACCCCGAGGCTCCAGTGTGAGGGCAGGGTGTCGTACGTGCCGTTGGTACCGGCTCCGGTAGAGGTGAGAACCTTGAGCCCTATCGCTATCGGGTGCTCCTCGAAGACGATAAGCTCGGTGATGTCGCTATCTACCGAGTGCTGTACGTCCGTAGTACCGAACTGAGCACGCGCAATAGTGAAGGTCGTAGCGGTCTTTGCGGTCCACTTGATTATCTCGTCTTCTATACGGATATAACCGCAGGTGCCGAGCTTCGGATGCACTACCGTGAGAAAGGCGCTGGTATCGTCTACCGTGGCCGTAGTCGCTGCCGCGTTGAGCTGGGCCGTGAGGGTCGTTGTCTTCGGTTTGAAGATATCCTTCTTTATCGTGCGCTGGATATCGGCTGTCTTGAACATATACTCGATAAGGCTTTCGCCGATATCGAAACCATCGACCAGATTGGTTGAAAGAGGTATGTACTCGCTCTCGTCTATCTCGTCGTACCCGCCCCAAAGCACGGCCTCTTTATTCTTTACAGCGCTGGCCACAAGAGCAGTTATGCGGTCGGCCTTATCCTGAAGGCTGAACCGGAGCGAACCGATAGAGGCTCTGCCTTCCTCCGGGGTTATCGTCTGAGAGATAGCCTTTATATTGCCGAGGCCGAGGATATACGACCTGGTCGCACCTTTGACAGGCTTAAAGGCGAACCAGCGGTCGGAACCGCCCCAGTTCTTGACCTGGACAAAGTAATTGGGTGACTTAACCCTTTTGGCTGTTTCGAGATCGTAGACGGTACCCATTACAGTTCCTCCAAGAGCGTGAACGGATCGGGGGTTCTGATGTTGCCTTTTATCGGTGCGCCGAGTTCGCGCTCTTTAAGACTGACGAAGCAGACCTCGTAGGTTCCTGTAACGTCCCATAAGCACCAGAAAGGCATGCCTTCTCTAACAGCATCGAGCCACGCAAGGTAGTCGGTCTCGGCTTGAGTATTGAGGTAGAGGTGACGAATAGCACAGGGAAAGACGCGCCCTTTATGGAAAGTCAGGCTTTCACGCTGACCGCCGCCGGAAGTGTTGACCTTTCCTGTTACCTTCGTTCTTTTGTTGTCGAAACCGCCATTGAAATACCGTGGCAGGGTATACCTGGAACCAAAGGCGAGCTGTCCGACTGTAACAATGACACTGACTTGGGTTATGACTATTTGCCAGTACCTGGCGGATATAGGTGCAAAGAGACGGTACTCGTATTGATTATCGGCCGCTGGATAAAAACCGCCAAAAGCATCGAACCATGTGGTTCCATTGGTTGAGTATTGCAGGTATACCGCTGAACCTCCGGTCTTAAGAGTATGAACGGGCCCAATATTGAAAGAATCTACAGAGACAGGTGCCCCGGCATCTATACTTATGTACTGTGTTGCGGTAGACGTCGGCTTCCACAAGGTATGAAGCTGATCGTCGAAGAGGTTCTCTTTCGGGAAGCCGGCGGCCTCGGACGTAATTGTGACCGCGTACTTCTTCAGGAGGTTATCGTATAAGAATATCGGTTTGCCGTTCATCCCGTCGCCTTGGTAGCTACAAGTTTAACGTCGTAATTTTCTACCCTGTCCGAAAGTCTCGCGGCGAGACGATCAACAGAGTCTTCGTCAAGAAGCTGCATATTTTCAACCTGGAATACGATCTGCGGCCGCTCGCGCGGCTGCTCGAC
>JAJCZH010000029.1 GCA_029262515.1 Deltaproteobacteria bacterium
CCCTCAAGTATCAAAAGCATTAAACATAGGTGCTCATTCATCCGGTCCTTGTTGTGGCCGTTGTGAACCGTATTGAGGTGCTTGCTCCAGTCTATCCGCTCCCCGAGTTTAGGTAGCACCTTTTCGGTTATCATCTTAAAGATAGAAGAGAGGATCAGGTTGCGCTTCTTTGCTATCGAGCGCATCACCTCGTCGTGCATGTAACCGTGGGTCTTGTACTCGTGTTCAAGCATAAGAGGAAAGGCCCTGTTTATCAGCTCCGGCAGCCTACCCGGAAAGGCCTCGATAGAAGTTATAATGGCCAGCGTATTGAGCTGCTGGTAGAGCACCTCTGTGTCGGATCCCGACTTGCTCTTCGGTTTGTGCGCGCTGTTGGCCACAAAGAGCAGAAAGTCGACCGTACCTTGCGTCAGGTTCCGGTTCTCCAGGTTGTCCTGGAAGATCATAGGGCTGTTGGTCGCTATACGGGTCTCGGCCGCGCCCGTTCCCTTGCCGACGAGGTTTACGCCGTAAATCAACTGGCTTGCCCTCTCCGCCACCTTCGATTTTCCTATCTTCGTATGCGCTATTACCTGCAGCAGCCCCCGGTCGCTCTGGTAGTCGATCAGGAAAGTGCTTATCAGCCAGCAGATATAAAAGTACTGTTGCGGCCGTTCGCATGGCGTAGTATCCATTAAGAGCGATTTTAGCTCGCGAAAGCCTTCGGCGCTTTCCGCGCCCTGATTGTATTCGAATGGTCGAATCTCCATAGAGTCGCTCAGCAGCACCCCGTCCTCGTTCGTGCCGTTGTCGACCACCTTCGGCGCCTCTCCGGGCTTCAGGCATAATATCTTGTGATGAGGGCTGTTGAGGTTGAGGTAGACGGCGTCTTTCTCGCGGTCGGTATACATCCACCTGGCCTTGTCTATCGGCGCGCCGCGCTCGTACGCAATGGTCTTAAGGAAGTACCAGACGAGATTGCCGGGCGCCGACATCGCGCTCAACTGCGTCATCTTGTCCATAAGTGCATTAAAGGCGATGTTGTTGTCTATCTCGAATGTATGGCCGCGGAAAAAGAGCCACACCTTGTCGTCTTTGGTCTTGAAGAACTTGCCGTTGCTCCGGATAAACCATTTATAGATCTGCTCGGCCAGTTCCCTCGGCTTTTTTACTGCTGAGAGATCTTGTCCGTACCTGTCGGTAAGCTCCTTGTAGAGCTCCACGCAGTTATCGAGCAGATCCTCCACGGCCTCTACGGTCCGTCCCAGCGCCGCCGCTATCAGCTCAACGTAGATCTCCTGCTCCGCAAGACTCTCTATCTGATTCACCTCGTTCGGGATCTTGCGCGCCTTGAACTCGATTAAACGCTCTTTAGCGTCCGGAATAAGCTTTAACAGCTCTATCTCGTACTCTAAAGGATCGTCTGCGCCCGCCATGAGCGCCTTGACGGCGTCACGCGCATTGGTCGGTTTCTTCTCTTGTTGGGGAGTCGGTTCGGTGGTCATACTTGACTTTCAATACGTTGTTTGTAAATATCAATTAATGAACCCTGAAACCATTTCTAAAAGTGCCGACCTTATTAGCAGCGCAGTCTCTGAAACCGCTGCTGCTGCCAGTAATGGTGCTGCAATACCCTATATGAGTCCTGAAATGATTGCAGCTGCAATAGGTGCTTTAATAGGTGGTGGCATAATTATTCTTTTTGAAGTAATTAAACAGTATAGAGCAAACAGTGCTCTCAGAAAGGCTCTTAAGATCGGTCTCTACTTTGAAGTTTCGGATAATTTTATCAACGAACTTCCACTTGAAGCTGATGGTTCCCCTAATTTTGAACTAAATCTTTTTTATGATTCTTTTTACCGGCAAAATAAAACAGATATCGTACGACTACTTGATGAAAAACTGCTTATAAGGTTGTCACGATTCTACACAATGGCCTCATATGCACATAATTTAAAAGAGACAGTGTCAGAAAAAGCAACAAAAATAAATGCCCCTAGTGTCTTTAGTAATGCGGATGCAACAGCGCGGATTAAGAACTCACAATTGCACACACTGCAACAAGGCTTAAAGCGTGATCTTAGGTTTCCACTATGTGCCGCCTTGGGTTCACAGGAAGTTCTAAAACCTGAACTTGAGAGTGTGTTTGCAAGCAATCCTCTCGATTTTCAACTTCATCCTCCTACAAGATATGAAAAGTGGTGGAATAAGTACACGAAGGAACAAAAGGAAGCTGCGAAAGCAACTCAACCTACTAACTGATCCTCCCACTCATGCCCTCACTACCCCCAATTGCCTGAAGTCGCCGCCGTAAAGCTGTTCGTCTATTATTGTAAAGAAGCAGCAGAGGTGCAGTACTCGCTCGTGGCCGTGAATATCCATATAATAAGCGAGGGACGTTAACAGCTTGCCGGCACAGTGAAAGCAGATGCAGGTCGGCTCACTCACGCCGCATAGCCCCCTCTCAGATACTCGTCCGCATCCTTGGTGGAGCCCGGGTGAACGATTACCTTTACCTCGATATTGTCGTCCTTGAGGCCCTCGATAATCTTGCGCGTATACTGGATTCCGCCGCCGCTCTTCTTGCGGGGATCCCGCCCCGGGTCCTTGTCGAACCAGGTGAAGAGCGTCGCTCCGGAGCAGAAGTTCCGTATCAGCTTTATCTGCTCCAACGTCGGCCCGCCGGCCGTGCCTATCACGTTAGGGAAACCGGCGTCCATAAGGCTCGCCACGTCGTTCTCGCCCTCCACCACTATCAGCTCGTCATAACGGCCGAGAGCCGCATGGTTGATAAACCACGCCCCCTTCGGACCTCTCATAAAGCTGGCTACATTCTTCTTTTCAGGGTCCTTGGCCGTAAAGGCGATAACGTGGCCGTCGTGGTCGACTATCGGAAAGACCGCCACGCCCCGGTACCACTCGTACGGGTCTACGGTCTTCTCTTTTCGTGTGTTACTGGCGAGGCCGAACTTGATTATCGTGTCGACCTTGAAGCCCTGCTCCTCGAGGTACGGAATAAGGCCGCCCCCTGCCGGCGCCCAGCCCACGCGCATCCTCTTTAAAACAACCTCCTTGTGCCCCCTGGTGCCGCAGAACCACTCTTTGCCCTTGCACCCGGGCTCTGCCATAGCACGCTCGTAAAAGGCCGCTGTGAGGCGGTACATGCGCTGCTTCTCGGTCTCTTGAGGCTGTACGCGCTCCGTCTTTTGACTCTGCTCAAGCTCCACGCCGGCTATCTCGGCCCCGCGCTTCAAGGCCTCCACGTCCGTACAGTTGTCGACCGCCATAATCATGTCGATAACCGAGCCCTTTGCCTCGCACGAAAAGCACTTGAAGACCCCCTTGACCTCGTCGAAAGAGCAACAGCCTTTATGGTTGCAGCACGGGCACGGCTCGAGGAACTTCTGCTTGACCTGGCTGTTGTAGTGGGCGGCCAGTTGCCCGATCGGCAAACTCGCCTTGACCGTCTCAAAGTTATTCTGTTGCATCACTCACCCCTCTCGTCTTAACATGGCGGAGCCTGCAGGATTACGAGCACTCTATACAGAATATAGATATACAAAATATGCTCTGTTACCTTGCAGACCCTTAAAAAGAGTTTTAAAGTTATCACTCACCACCTCCGAGCGCCTTCTGCCCGCTTAGATACTCCTTAAATTGCGGAATAATAACCGAGCTGAGCCGGCGCCCCTTATGGTCTATAAAACTGCCGATAAAGGCCTCTTCAAAGCTGATAGCGTTCAGCTCGACCATCACAAGAGTGCCCTTCAGGTAATCTTCTAAAAGACTGTATGCGGCCCTCGATGCAATCTCCAGCTTCTCCGCTTCCCATTGCTTTCTTGTCTTGCGCGCATTCCAGGCTTGTGGCGTAGCTTCCATATAGACCTTGGCCAGTTTGCCGTAATCGACCGGCAGGCTGACAGGGTAATCTTTGTATTTGAAGTTGACGGCAATCACGAGGTTCTCGATATCCTCCGACCAGGACAGGCTCTTCACCCCGAACTTGAGAAGCATGGCACGGATCCGTGCCATTGCCTTCTCCGGTTTTGCCGTGCTGTTTGCGTACGGTTTATCCGGTTTACTCATCCTCTCCCTCCGGAATAGAAACCTTGACCCAACCTAAAGAGAAACCCTCTTTTTTGTAACCCCTTAGATTACGCCACGCCTGCGAGAACTTCTGCTCTGCCTTAATCTGATCAAGGCTGGTGGCAAGTTTCGCAACACGGTGCGATTGACTACCCTGAAAAAGAAACACTATGTCGTGTCCCGAATAATAAGCAGGCTTGCCATCAATGGTGTGCATGTAATACGGTTTACTCATCTTCTCCCCTTTAAAAAGCGGCGGGGAGGGATAAGTTCCCCGCCGCCCAATCTACTACAGTCTATTTCGTTCCAGGTACTGCATCTGATAAAACTTAAACGTGTGACTGTCTCACTCTGGCATCACCTCCTCATGGCCTAAACAACCCTTCTTCGGGTCGAAGTTATCGCACTCACCGACGGGCATTACGTCATGACCCTTGTCGAGCAGCTCTATTAAATTCTTACGGGCCTCGATGGGACTCACAGGACTCCCGTCTTTATGTGTAAAGAAACCGAGATCCTCGTCTTTAAGTCTCAAGGCCCCACGTATGCTCTGGCTCATGTGTTTTCGCATCACTTTTCCCCCTTCACCCTTTCCCGCAATAAGCCGCGTACCCCTTGCTGACCTTTATAATCTGCTTGCACCAGAGTACGAAGGCCTTCTTAAACTTCTTGACGTCGCCGGCGGCCGTGCGGATCTTCATCGACTCTCTCATCGCCTCGTATAACGTCTTATGCTCTTCAGGCATGCCCTTCTCGGCCCAAATTATCGCTGCCGAACCGTTTACGCGGATATGATCGTCGATATGCGCCACAGCCTGGTTAAAGACCTGAACCTCGATCTCTTCGTAAGGGTCCTTGTCGCTCATATATCCCCCTATACTTTACACAACCGGCTTGTTGCTAACCTGATAGACACAAACGGCGATGGAGGGCTGCACGTCGCTCGCCTCGTGCAGCCCGGGGACAGTTATCACTTAACGAGGCTTAGGAGATGTAGAAAAGGGCCCCGGGCGAGTTACTCTGTCCATGTGTCGCCGCTCCCGATTATAGTTGAGGGCATATTTCAGTTCGTCTCTCAGGGGACTCGAACCCCATATTGACAAGCCCTCTTGGAACTCCTTAAAACGGCACGGCGCTTTCTTCAGGCGCGCCCTCTACCTTTACCTGCTCTATCACCGGCCTCGGGCCCTTGATAATATCGTTGTACTGGTCGGTCTCCACGGCTATAACGCCCTTTACGCGCGCCGTGACGCCTACCTCGGGCATGTAATCGAGACCGAGCTTGTTCTCGGCAGTTATAAATAGCTCGAAAGTCTTGCTCTCGTCCTCGCGCCGGATCTCGAACTCTAGCCGCTCGTCACCATCATCGACCGTGGCGCACTTGTTTACCGTGCCCTTAAGAATGAAGACGGCACGGTGTGCCTTGTGCTGGTCAGACTCGGGATCCCATGTGCTGAACTCGTAGACGTTGAAGTTTGTAGTGACCTTCTTGCGATTCTTGCGGTTGGTCGTATACTGGTCGAGAAAGGCCTTGAGGTAGACGGTATCGCCGACCTTGAAGGCCTCCTTAAAGTCCTTGAGCTTGGTTTTGCTCCAGATACGGCAGAAGGCTATTACGTTGCCGTACTCACGGCTGTTGCACTCCACCTCGATATCGAGGTACGGGCTATTATTCCTGGTCTGCTTCTCTTTGAATGATTTAAGCAGCCCCCATATAAGGGCCGAGTTGAAGTGCTTCATCTGTCCTCTATGTTTAAGGCCTTCTTTATCTCTGGCCAGATAGCCTGTTCCATATCGAAGAGCATATCGTCTACGCGATCGAGACCCGGCTTTTCCATCTTAATGTCAACCCTTATCTCCATAATTTTCTCGCGGATAGCGTCATAGAGAGCCTGCTTTTTCTCTTCGCTTAACCTCATAACATCGATTCCTCGTGGTTGACACTCAACAGCAGTAACCGATACAGACGAAACGCTCGATAATATCGAGGCTCGTGTTGATAAAGATCAGTGCGGTGATGATTATCATGAGCACAATAAGTAGATTAATATCTATCTTCATCCCGTCAGCTCCTCCTCATTGTTGTCCATGCGCTTGATAGCTTCGTCACGGAGGCCTCTGAGCCTCCGGAGCTTCACGATCTCAAAGCTCATGTAATTTATCGAGTCGAGCAGCTCCAGCTCCGCCTCGAGCAGGAAGTCGCGCGGGTCGGTAGGTATGTCGAGTACTCCGTTCTTTTTCTCGCCCTTAAGGAACTTGCCGAAGGCGTTAAAGAGTACTCCCATGATCTTGGCGTCGGACGGCGGACGCTCGCTCTCACCCATATCGTACTCGGCAACCAGCCGGTCCATCCGCTCTTGAGCCTCTTTACTCAGCGGCATCACTCACCCCCTACTTTGACGTCTAAGTTTTTTAGATTGTTGTTAATCCCCTCGATTAACATGTCTACGTCACACAACTCATCCTCGAACAGCAGTTTCACAGCCTGCAGGACTCTTGCTCTGCAGCTCTCGGTGAGGGGTTCGAGAACCCCTAAAACAGTCTTGAACGGTTCAAGGGGGCTGTCGGGTGCAGGAGTAACAACAACGGGTGGTATAGGATCATCAAGCGGAGCCTTCCCCTCGGATATAGGCGTATACGTTCCGCCGGTCTTTTTTTCCTTCTCAACCGGTTTCTTCTTGGCCTTTTTGGATTTATTCTTGTGGTAATACTCCTTATTGAGACAGGCACGGCACTTGCCCTTCGTGCGGTTGAACCCTGAGAGAGCTTTCGAGGCTGGCGTTTTACAAACCGAACACTCAGGCTCTTTAGGCTCTGCGGGCTTACCCTTCTGTCCGCGACATACCAGGGATGTACAGCCTTTGGTCTTCTTCAAGAGCCCGCAGGTCGGACACTCAGCATCACCCGGTTTTGGCTCCTTAGGGTGCATCTCTGCATCCTCGCAATTCATGCAGTAGCGACTATGCTCCAGTGAATACTTCTTGCACCCCTCTGTCGCACAGATATCTCCGTTAGCCATTTATCCCCCCACTCCTGTTTGAACCGGCTTAACCGGCCCGGCGTGATCGCCCTTTTTAATCTCCGTAACGATCGCAAGCTTTTCCCTCAGTTCATCTATGTCCGGGTTTGCCGCCTCGAAGTAGACGGCCCTCTCGACCTGGCACGTCTCGAGGCGCCCCCTGATTATTGCCATCTGGTACATTGCGTCCTCGTCGATCTCCGCGCGCTCAAGGTTGCGGCCGTGCCAGATACCGAACTGTATTGCCGCAATAAGCATGACCGGAAAAAGTATATAGACGGTTGCATTCTTCATGAGAAAACCCTCCGTAGCAGCAGCCCTACAAGCAGCATAAAACCTATGCAGAAAGACTCGGCCAGTATGAGTTCGTGAAACTTCAAGAGGCTGCCTCCAGTACGCGCTTTACGCTGTTAGCGAACCACTCACCGCCCTTCTTTGTCGGGACATTGAACCTGTTCAGCTCGCGCGCAATTCCCTGATAACCGAAGTCTCTATCATCCATATCTATTATCTTGTCGATGATCTTCTGCTCTTCTTCATTCTCTACGAGCATGCCGTCGACAACATCGTATCCGTAAGATGCATGGTTATAGGCCACACCAGAGGCCTTCAGATAGGCAAGGGCGTCCGTGGTGCGCTCAGAGATGAGGTTGCGCTCCATCTCGGCACAGGCGGCCATAATCGTGAAGAAGAAGATACCCATTGCAGACTGGGTATCTATAGACTCTGTAACGGAGTGAAAGGCCACTTCGGCCTCGTTGAACTGACTTGCTGTATCGAGTGCGTCTTTAGCGTTACGGAAGAGGCGGTCGAGCTTATAGACTATAACGGCATCTATTACACCATGTAAGGCGGCGTCTATTACCGCATGCGCCCCGGGACGATTCTTTATATCCTTGCCAGAAATGCCCTCGTCTCGACAGATGTTTACCAGCTCCAGGTCGTGCAGCTCGGCGTAGGCCTTGATCTTCGCCTCCTGGTGGGCGATGCTGATGCCCTCCTTGGCCTGCTCCTCGGTCGAGACTCTTATATAACCGAAAGCCTTCTTCATGCGCAGACCTCCTTCAGGTGAAGGTTCTTGTCGAGAGGGCGCCGGCAACGCCCGTTGTGCCGGTCCTTACCGCTGCCGCGCTTATGGGCCTTTGTGTAGTCTTCGATAATACGGCCGCACCTGTCGCATGTGGCCGGATGGACCGAAGTAATCTTGACGATAAAGACCACGCCGCACGGCTTGCAGATATAGTCGTTCTCCACACGGCCGTAACGCTTAACCCTTTTCGAATCGCAGACCGGGCAACGTCTCATGCGCCTACTCCTGCACTGACAGAACTCATTGCAGCCCGTAGGTCGGCTTTAATGGTCGGCCTAAGAAAAGCATCAACCATATGAGAGAGAGTGGCAACCTTGGAGGGGTCTTCATCACGCGCTACCTTGAGGACCTTACCTACAAGGATCCCCTCGTCGGGGCTTAACTGCAGACCTGCCGAGGCGTGAGCGGCCGGAGCGGAAAGATCGACCGGCATATTCTCCGGCGGCGTTACGCCGTCGAGGTACATCTTGCCTTCACCGGTCAAGAGCCAGTCGACTGATAGACCTGTAAGCCTTGAGAGCTTAATCACCAGGCTGGGCGGTATCGAACCACGCTTCTTATAATTCGACATCGCTTGAGGAGTAACCCCTAGTTTTCTGGCCAGCGCCGAGTCATTCTTTAAGTGGTTGCCCCAGCGCATCCGTTCTACTATCTCCGCATAATTCTGTTCCATATCTACCTCCCGCTTGGTAGCTCTATGTGGTTATCCCCGGACACCGTGTCCGGAGTATCTGAAAAAAGTATCTTCATCTGGCCGTCTTCAGGTGCGACGGCATTCAAGAGATCAGCCGGCCTTATCTCTCCGTTAAAAAGACTGTGTACGAGTTCTCTACATGTAACCTGGTCGGTGTTCCTCACGCTCAAGTCCTCGACCTCTTCAGCCTCTTCTTCCTGTATGCCTTTATAGCCGCTTCGGTAAAGTGTGCCGGGCGGCCCGGAATGTAGGCTATTTCCCTTGCGGACATTTTGTTCCGAAGGGTTGACGGCTTCAGCCCTAAAAGCTCAGCAGCTTCGAATGTTGTGTACAGTTTTTCAATCATCTGACCCTCTCTCCAATAACTGCGAGCAGCCCCATAACGGCCTGTACTGCCTCCATACACTCTTTGCTGAGCTCCTTGAGCTCGGCCTTCGACACCTTGTTATCCTTGAGAACCTCGGCCAGCTTCTGGCTCGTCTCCCCGAACTCCTTGTTGTAGGTGAGAATCGCCTGCATCAACTCTTTGTCGGATGTATTGCTTGCCGGCATCTTCACCGGCGGCATAAAACCGAAACGGGCGCATAGCCATTCAATTGGCACGTACGCCCTGTCGGGGTCGATCTTTGCAATTGTAGTTATTATGGTTTCAAGACGGTCGAGGGGATTACGGGCCCCGGACTGGTCGGGGTCGTCAATAGTTGAAGGAGGTGAGCACCACATACGGACGAGCCTACCGGAGAGATGAAGGTCATCAGCAACGATCGTCGTATGCCGCCTTATAGTCTCATCAAGCGCCTCAAAAGATTTCCAGTACGCAAGCCCTTCTTTACTCATTGCCGATCCCCGCTTAATCTGCAATTGTCAGTTGCGCGGCCCTCTGCTACGATTTAGCATGGCCACCTATTTACAACCTACATGGAACCTGATAAACTCAAACTCTAAAAGAGCGCAGACAGGCCCGAATAAATCTGCCCGATCTCATCGGGCCCGTCTGCTGGTATCGAGCACCGATCGCGTCGGTAGGTGGGGCCTGCGACCGCCACCGGGCTCAATTCGTTTAAAAACTTGTTCTGGATCTTCTATATATGGAAAGCTTATGTCTCAAGATATTGAAGAGCCTTATCTTTTAAAATGTCCTAAGTGCTATACTTCGCGTTCAGGGACAGGGTGGTCGTCAATAGATGAAAAGCGTCCCTATTGCGCAGGTTGTGGCACACGTTGGATAGCAAAATGTCCCGGTTGCGGTATATTAATCGATCCAACATTTCACTCGAAGAAGACTGAAAAAAACTGTGTATCTTGCGGCACATCGTTCTCAGCCACGCCTACCTGAGTTTATAGGCGCAACAAGGGGCAAACTTAGCATCAGGATCGTTCCGAAAAATCTCTTTAATTTCTTCAGGGAACTCCATGCTACAGTTTGGGCACTTATCAGGCAGTACGAACATGGCTGTTTTGTTATTTTTAAAGTTTTCATTATTCATCACAGACCTTTTGTTTGATGTGTCGGAGCACCCTGAGCTTCTGAATTTGAAGCATCCAGGAGATTACGCAGTCGCTCCACAGAAGGGTTCGGAATAACTACGTGTCTGTGTAGCTTATTGTCCCAAACTCTTAACAAGGTGCCGTCTTGGCATATTGAATCGATAAGCTCCTGTGAAGATAAGTCTTCACGGAACCGGTCAAGATCAATAATTTGAATGTTTACTGAGATTTTTTTGTAATGACGTTTTGGTTTACTCATCGCAGGCCCCTTTATTTGATGTGTATGGGTAGATATTAGAAGTATTTTTCTAATTTGTCAAGCATATATATAAATTATATTCTATTATTATGAGCACAATCGGTCAAAGACTTAAAAATACTAGAAAAAAAATTCTACAAATTTCGCGTGAGAAGTTTGTAGAAGGGCTTTCTATTTCCACAAAAACCCTTGAAAACTACGAAAACGACGGCACCTCTCCGGATGCCAACTTCTTCACCCTGCTTTGGGGGAAGTACCACGATCAGCTAAGCATGAGCGACCTCGACTGGATTATGTGGGGCAAGCGCATGGAGTACGAAGTCGCAACAACAACCCCGGTTCTGGGGCGTGTGCCTGCTGGCTTTCCGGAAAACATAGCCGAAGAGGATATACTCGAGTACATAAGCATGCCCGGAGCGCCGAAGGAGGCCTACTCGCTCATCATCGACGGTAACAGCATGGCCCCCGATATTAAAGACGGCGACTATGTCATTTTTTTGCCTGCAGAGCGCACCAGTACAAACCCCGGCGACATAGTCGTCATCAACGACGAGTTCGGGCAATCTATGATAAAGCGCTATGTCCTGAAAGATGGTCAGCCGTACTTGAAAAGCGACAACCCCGAGTACCCAGGCTTCGAACCAAATGAACATTACACGGTAATTGGTAAGGTTATTGATGTGTGGAGCAGAAAGAAAATAAGGAGCGCACCGTGAAGAAGTTGATAATACTGCTATTCGTTCTGGCTCTGCCCGCAATGGCTGAAGCAGCATCCTATAACAAGGCATCGATGTACAACCAACATGGCTTAAGTGCTGAAGCCAAAAAGGAACTCATCAACCTGATCTACAGCAAGACTACTACTGTCGAAAAAGCAAAGGCACATTATCTTCTAGGCACCATCGCTTTTAATGAAAATAATGTAAGAGTTGCACTCAAAACTTGGAAAGACCTTGTCCGCAAGTACCCGAACTCCCAAGAAGCTACCTTAGTTAAAGACCGCATTAAAGAACTGTCAGATATCGTAGGTGATATTAAAGCCGATACCCTTAAAAACGCTCTGGCACAGACATATTTACGACATGGAGACTTTTGGACCAAGAATAAAGCGAGCAGGTTTACTATTGACTCAAGCTGGCTACCAAAAGTTGAAATGGCGTTAAAGTGGTACGATAAGGTGATTGCTAAATTCCCAAAAACAGACGCTGCCCGCGTTGCATATGAGTCGAAGCTAATGACCTTGCTGGGATGGAAAGATAGAGGACGTAATGCAACTTCATACGGCGTAAGAAAGAGCCTGACAGAATATATGCCTCAATTACTCGAAACTTTCGCGGCATTTGAAAAAGACCACCCGGATGCCTCCTCTCTTCAGGCTTATCGTTATCAGATCGCACAAGCGTATTGGGACAATAAAGACTGGGATAAAACACGTGAATGGTTAAACACGGTTATAACAAAGGCGGGTGATGCAGATAGCTTTTACAAGGACGCAGCACAAAGACGCCTTGAAAAAGTCGTGTATTAGCGCTGTTGAAGGAGATCTTTAATACTTCTGTACCATCGAGGCTGGTGACATGAGTATTGTTAATTTTATAAAATTGAAATAAAGAATATAAAAGGGAGGCACGTACATGCTCACCATCTTTGTATTATGGGTCGTACTCGCTGTCGTCGCTGGGATTGTCGCTAATAACAAGAACCGTAGCTCGGTAATTTGGGCCCTTCTCTGCTTCTTTCTCACCCCAATTCTGCTGCTTATACTCTTGGCCTTACCGAAGCTCGAACCCAAGGCGCCGCATCAAACCGGTAAGCTCACGAGAAGGCAAGCATCGTCAGTCACACCTGCACCGATAATGGACGACCCGGGCGAGACTCGTAAATGCCCTTTCTGCGCCGAACAGATACTGGCCGAAGCGATAATCTGCAAGCATTGTGGCAAAGAGAGCAAGATAGAAAAAGTAGCAGAGAAGTGCTCACGCTGCGGCATCGAGGTACTTGAGGGAGCATCTGAATGTTTCAACGGTCACTCACAGGACTACTCCTGATAGGGTTGCTCATTGCAGGGGGGACAGTTTTTGCCATATTGACACAGGGCGCAATTAACGCTTTCGCCGCGACCATGCACCCTGAGAAGACCTACCAGACCGCATGGTGTGACGAGCATAAAGGGGAAATGGAGTACGTCGTCTCTGGCGGATCCCGGGTTGATTGCCTGACCGAGAAGTATGCTGTTGAGGTTGACTTTGCGCATAAGTGGCAAGAGGCGATCGGCCAGGCTCTATACTATGCGCGAAAGACCGACCGGGCCCCGGGCATAGTTCTCATTATGGAAAAATCGGGCGACCACAAGTATCTCGGGCGGCTCTTCTATACCATCAAAGAACGAGATGAATTTATAAAGGTCTGGACCATCGGACCAGGGGATCTATGAGCATTAAATAATGCCAGTGTCTCTGGCAGTGAAAGGAGCGAGGGATTTGAAGAAGCTATTGATTCTTATAGGTGTGATATTTTTTATGGGGTGTGCGGCTGCACCTGTTCAACGCGCTGAACCTAAAACAATGGAGTTTCAGCAGCCTTTTGATAAGGTCTGGAGTGCCGCCGTCAGGATCATCACTGTCGACAACGACCTGCCTATCCAGGTAATAGAAAAAGATTCCGGAATTATTACCACCGATTGGGTTACTTATGAACGCCCTGTTAAAGGCATGGGTGAGGCCTTCATGATATCCAGCTCAAATACTACTAACCCGAACATTCAGATACGTTACAAATTGAATATTAGTATTGAGAAGACCGACAACGGAACAGAGGTTTATATCCGCGATCATGTAGAGCGGTTCAGTGGTATGACTTGGAGTGTTACTAATGAACGCCCCCCGGCTCTTGAGAATATCGCGGCGGACCTGGCGGCTAGACTAAAATAGGAGATGGACCTTTGGCTCTTATACAATGTCCCGAATGCAATAAAGATATCTCTGACCAAGCGGTAGCCTGCCCCCAATGCGCCCACCCAATAAAAGCCGTAACCATTGAGGCGACCGGAAAGCGATGGAAGGGTATACAGCTTATCTGTGCCCTATTTATTATAATCGGCGCTTTCTGGGCAGCGAGCAATACTCAGGGGGGGCCAGCGTTCGGTGGTATTCTTGTAGCGGTGGGGCTTATCGGTTTTATAGTAGCCCGACTGGGCGCATGGTGGGGGCACGGTTGATATTATGGGGAGCCTATGAGTATTAAAACCATAGACCTGACCCTCAAATGCCCGTCGTGCTCTCACGAGTGGACTGAGCACCTCGAAGTTGGAGAGATTCTCTTACGTCCACCGTGCCCGAAGTGTACCGACCAGCCAGTTTATATGCTGAAGATTAAAGCTTGAGGCCGCCGATGAGACGCCTCCTTATAACAATAAAGGCAGTAACCATGCTTAGGGAGCTCAGAACATGAAGAGGTTGCTGGTCTTATTTTTTGTTCTGACTCTGCCCGCACTGGTTGTGGCCGGCGATTCTCCCGTTATTAAGCGTTCAATCTTTGGACTCTACCTATAAAGGTCTGGACTATCACCCGTGAGGATCTATGAAATCTATAAATGATCTAAATAGACAACTCGTACAGATTAAACAAATTTTTCTTCATGGAAAGAAGCATGCTATTAGTAACAACGCCCTCGACAGGCTTCACTCTATAATTTCTTTAGATACAGCTATAGAATACTTCCTTGTTACTATCATCCACCAAGCTGATATAAAATTACCCCGCAAGGATGAGAACAACTTTGATTCAATCTTCGAAAACGCAAATATAGGGCTTAAAAAAATTAGAAATAATTCCATCGAACTACCCCATAAAACCGTCATTACAAGTAGAGTACATAAAGTACGAAACGGAGCTTGTCACAGCGGCAATATACCTAGCACTGAAAGCATCAATACAGCCTTAATCCACACCGAAACATTTCTTAATGAAACCTTCAAGCTTTGCTTCAATAAGGCTTTTGGTGAGGTTTTTCTTGCCGACATGATTGAGCACCAAGAAATCTGCAAGTATTTCAAAAAGGCAGAAGTAGCCATGGAAGAGAATGATCTTGAAAGTTTAACTGTTGAACTCGCAACTGGCATCCAAATTTTTAAGAATAAAGTCACCTCAGAACTACCAGGCTGGCTAAAGCAAATGGAAAGAACAGACGTCTCCACCACACTTGATGATAACCAAAGGATACAAACTGCTCTGGGAGACATAGTAGAGTCGGTTTGCCTCCTTCGAAATTTTACAGTTTTCATTAGCCTTGGATTTACATTCCACGATTTGACACTTTTTATAGCAAAATTCCCAATTATTAATTTGAGTGTTAGCGGTAATATTCTTGGTGTACATCACGGCCGCATAAAACCCACTATGAGTGAGTGCGTTCACCTCATGAATGCCTTTTACAACATGATACTTTCATATCAGTCCAGCAATAAATCTATATGCCCATAGAAGATAATCAAAGAAACCTAGGCTTACCTCATGTATCGAAACACTTTCATCCCTGAGGATCTATGAAAGCCAAAACCATCGACCTGAACCTTAAATGCCCGGCCTGCTCTCACGAGTGGGCGGAGCGCCTCGATACCGAGGGCGTATACCTCAACCCCGTCTGCCCGGAGTGTACCGAGCAGCCGGTCTACATTCTAAACATTACGGTCTAAACCAAGGTTTCAATCCAAGTAGGTTGCGAATAAGTGTTGTGTTAGAGGACACGTCGCATTGTATTCAAGGCACACTAGAAATCAAACGAGGTGATTGATGGAATATTTTAAGCTTGGAGACATATTTTTAGGTTTGAATGACGGAAAGAAGGAGGCATTAATTAGAAGTGATTTTGAAAGATTTTTTTATGATCATGAAAACATTCATGATCAAGTTATGAAGCCTCAAAATTTTTTGATCCTAGGTAAAAAGGGTTCTGGGAAAACAATTTTGGCTGAATATATAAATAAAACTTCTAAAAAGGATCCGCTGTGGTTCAGCGAGATAAGATCTTATAAAGATTTTAAATTTCATGAATTAGTCCAACTAAAAAGCGATGATATCAAACCTAATGAATATATTTCAATATGGGAATGGGTAATTCTATTAGATTTGGCAAGGCTTATACTACAAGATCAAGGTATCGACAATGTTGAGCTACGCAATAAATTAGAAAGTTTTTATACAAATAATTATTATTCAATTGATATTGACTCTGGAAGGGTTGTTGAAATTACCAAAGAAAACCAAATAACTGGTACCATTCCAACTTCAATCGTAAATTTATCAGCGGGGCATGCCTCTAAATCAACAAAAGTTTCTGGAAGTTATTTTAATTATTTAGAAGGTTTGAGAGAAGTTGTGCTTGGCTTGCTAGAAGGATCGAGCAGTAAATACACCGTTTTTTATGATGAACTAGATGATCGCTTTAGAGATAATGAGTTTTATAAAGATGGTATTATCAGTTTGATAAAAGCAGCTGATAAGGTTAATTTGGAACTACTGAGAAGAAATGTCGATGCCAAAATATCAATTTTGCTAAGGTCGGACATTTTCTACATACTTAATGACCCCGATCTTAATAAGATAAAAATGGATAATTCCTTGGTAATCGATTGGGGTAATATTGTGTCACAACAATCTCCTCTTTTTAAGTTGATTCTATCAAAGATCAGGACGTCTCTACCAGCCATAGAAAAGAAAAGTGATGATCAACTTTTTTCTTTATTGTTCCCTCAAGGAATTAAAGGTATTGATCCCGAGAGGTATATACTTGAAAGGACTCTCTTCCGCCCTCGGGATGTAATAACAATGTTGAACCTAATAATAAAAAAATATCCGAAGACTGGTTATTTTGGCTGGAAGGGTTTTATAGATATTAAGAAAGCTTATTCAGAGTATTTTTTTCAAGAAATAAGGAATGAGTTGTGTGGACATTTGAGCGATAAAGAAATAGATCAATCAACATTAATGATTAAACAATATAATAAGCACTTTTTTTATTTTGATGAAATCAAGGAGTACCACAAGAAAAATATCGCAATCTATCCAGATATAAATTTAGAGAAAATTTTAAGATTATTTTTCAAATTTAATATAATAGGAAATACGTGGTTCAACAAATATAAAAATAGAAACTACTATTGTTGGGCTTATCGGGATAATAAGGCGGAAGTCGACTTTAAGAAGAAGTTTGTCATTCATCTAGGCTTAAGAGAAGAGCTATCACTATAAACCCTCATTAGTAACGCTGTGATGGCCTGCCGTACAGCTCTTCATTCGGGCGGCCATCTACCCAAGGAATTTATGAAGACCATCGACCTGACCCTAAAATACCCGAAGTGCTCTCACGAGTGGATAGTGCGCCTCGATGCCGAGGAGGTCTACCTCAACCCCGTCTGTCCAGAGTGTACCGAGCAGCCGGTCCTTATCCTTAACATCACGGTCTAAGCCAGAGAACAGCATTCAAACCTCATTATCCAAATTTAGCATGATCAAGAGTACTTCCTGTAGTCCGCACATTCCAACCACGCTTCCACATGCAACACTTCTACCGGAAATAAACAAAGCCCACCAGTCATTACGACCAGTGGGCTTCAAAACCTTCTGATTTAAAACTCTTACTTCTTAAACCTTCTTCTCACAAACCCAAGACCTGCAAGGCCACTTCCGAGAAGGAGGAGGGTTGAGGGTTCTGGGACTGAGGCAAGAGTAATCGTAGCATCAACTGCCGTCCATCCGTGTTCGGTGTTACCTCCGTTATTTGTAAGCAGAAAGTCAACATGGTTCCCCGCAACTAGATCAAGGTTGAGCAGAGAGAAAGATGCTGTATCCAAATAGGTAGTAATGTAATCGCTAAACACAACTACACCGTTGATGGCGACATAAACGCGGTTATTAACGCTTCGGTTGTCAGTCCCAGTGAAAGCTCCTGTCACGTCATAGTTACCCGCCGTTGAAGCGGTCCAGCGCACCACTGGAAAACCATTCGAATTGTCTTTCGCCCACAAATGCGGACCATAAACAGCCCACTGGTCTGCAATACTCGGACCACCGTGCCCGTAGTTGCCCAGAAACCAACCGTCTGACCAACGTACGTTCATAACATCTATCGTGCTAGCAGTCACGGTGGTCGTTCTTCCATAAGTCCAGTCGCCATTTGGGTTGGTAGTAGTCGAGTAGTCGCCTGAGATTGAGGCGGCGTTTGCGCTCTGAGCCAGAGTAAATCCGAAACAGAGTACCAGGGTTAAAATAGCGATATACATTTTTTTCATAATATTCTCCTAAACATCGAATTATATACTTATATTAAATTGTACTTGATGGGTTACTTAATTAAAAATGCAAGATGCATGCCACTACCTCTTCGCTGCCGTAACCATCTGTTTTGCTTACTAAAGAGCGTTAGGTGGCGAACTTAGTGGTTCTATATGGGGCAACAAAGTGTAAAGAAACATAACGAGCGAAATTACATAAAGAGCACAGTTCTCAAATAAGACCTTATACTCCAGCAGGTTATGGAGTTTTCAATATGTGTAAAAATATTTGACAATGCTGGAAGAATTTACATAAAAGAGGCTTGTTAGATAGATAAGGAAGCGATCGTGCAATATTTCTTTTGGTAATCATGTAGATTGAGCCTACCCTTAAAGTGCGTAGTAGTAGGTGTACTACGCATCTTACACCCATCCTACAGCAAGCACTTCCTACTGATCATGCCCCACCTACCCTTCACAGCAAATTGATCTCGTCATGCGTCTCTTCTATCGGTATATGAGCGTAATGCTTTGTCGTTACATCCACGCTTGAATGGCCGAGGTACTGGCTCACAAGATAGATGGATACTCCCCTCCGGAGAAGGTGGCTACCGAAAGTCTCACGAAACGTCTGTATGGTGAGCCCCTCAACATCAATTCCGGCAACCTTGCCTATGGTCTTCAACTTACGGTTCAGGTTATTAGCTCTCGGATCCCCGTCTTTTGTAGGAAAGCACCACTTGCTATCAGAATCCATTGCCAGGAACAGCTCACGCAGCTCCCTGTGCAGTGGAATCTTCCTCTCCTGATGATCCTTGATCTCATTCTCTTCTTTGCTCCGTACCAGCAGGTAGCCCTCATCGAAGTTAATGTCTCTCGGCTCCAGGTGTATTAACTCCCCGAACCTCAGGCCGGCGTAGTAAGCTGTGGCGAAGAGCGGGTAAAAGTCGGGATCCCGCTTCTTGATTGTTTTGAGCAAGGTGCTTATGTCTTTTAATGAAAGGTCCCTGAAGAGCTTCTTTGTAGGCTTGTCTGCCCGGACTTCCTTCGCAGGGTTGTCCGGTATATAACCCCTCTTCATGGCATAGCCCAGCACGGCCCTTAACGCCCTCAGGTCTGCACGCGCGCCGCCCGGGGTTTTCTTTCGTGCTTTTCCACCTTCTTTCTTGGCTCTACTATAAAAGCCCTCTTTTCTCTTATTGTAAAAGATCTCTACGGTATCGATATCTATTTCGGATATAAGCTCGATACCCTCGTCTTCACAGAAATCAACAAAGATGCGCTTGCGCGTCCGGTACCATCGTTTTGTCGCTTCTCGAGGCGCTCGCTTCTCAATATATGCATCAAAAACCTCAGCGACCGACTTTTTTAATATGAGATGTTTGGACCGGTGCTTCTGTCTGCCCTCGAGTTCCTCGTAGTCCCGCAATAGGGCCGAAGCTGCGGCCTTTGCCGTTACCCTCAAAGATTTCTGAGCAGACACGCCGCCGTCCACATAGCCGACCCACCAGATTTTACCGCGCTTATAGATGTAAGCCATAAATGTAAGTCTATTGTAAGTTAGAAAGTGAAACTAAATGAGATTGAGTGAAGTATAGTGAACTTACAGAGAAAAGTCAAGAGGGGTGCTTAATGTAAAAACCCCTTGATAATACTAAAAAATTAGCATTACCAAGGGGTTATATTATGGCTCCCGGGGAGGGATTCGAACCCCCGACAAGGTGATTAACAGTCACCCGCTCTGCCAGCTGAGCTACCCGGGAATAGCAAGCAATAGGCTAAAATGTTAAGGAGACATATTATACTTACGAGTACTTCAAGTCAAGAATTTTATAGCACCTTTACGAAGCATCGTTAGAGTATCGGTTGCAAAGAGAGGGGACTTGATGCCATTTCCGCTCTTTTTTCCAGACTCGTCACGCCCTCTTATACTGCCAAACCCTATTTCCAGATTCCGACCCCGGCCTGCTTCGCTTTATCCTCCAGACCTAGCAGCTCTTCTCGTTTCTCCGTGCCGCATGGCGGTATCAAGAGCGTTTTCGCAAAGCCCTCTTCGAGCAATAGCCCGTTAACGAAAAATCCGTCCACATAGACCCAGCCGAGTGTCCTTCCGTACTTGTCCTTCGGCTCCCCTCTACAGACTCGCAACTCGATCTCTTTACCCTTTACAAGCTCGGCATTTCTCTCTCTTGCGGCCTCATATAACGGCTCGCCGCGCTCAGGCGTATCTATTCCTATATACCTTACTATCAGACCGCCGGAGGTCCTTACGGTATCGCCATCATATACAAAAGCCACGGTCTGCTTACCGCCCTCTTCGGGTTTCATCGCCGTGGCCATGCCCTCTGCCAGATCGAAAGGCGCTGCAACAAAGAGCGTAACAAACAGCACAAACGTACCCATAACGATTGCAAAGAGCGCTCTACTCCCACGGATTCTTCTTATCATAAATATAATTGGAAGCACAAAAAGCCTACCATTTTTCCCTGAATTTATGCAACTTATCCTCCAAGGTGACTATCTCTTTCTTGATACTCACACAATCTATCTTCTCGCTCTCAAGCGCCTCCCTTATCTCCTTGAGCTTGGTCATGGAAAGGCTTGAGAGCTTATTATACTCTATGCTCATCTGCTCGAACTCGGAAAGGAATTTATTGGCGGAAGCAACGAAATTTCTTATATGGAGGTCGTCCTTGTTCCGTACCGTCAACCTTCTGTCGTACTCGCCTCCGGCGATTCTCTTCATCTCATACTCAAGCCTTCTGAACGGCCCTATGAGGCGATGGGCGAAAAAGAGCGCGAGCAGAACTACGATTGCGATATAACCGACTATTAGCAGCACACCGAGCACCGGGGTAGCAAAACCGAAGTGTGTTGTCAGGGCCTTGGAAATGGACTGGAGCACCAGGCCGCCCAAGAGCGCAAGCACGGCCAGCACAGCAATACTCAATTGCAACTCTCTGGCCGCGAACGACTTGTGACGCAACGGTTTGCCCGATTCGCTCTTGTTCTTTACAGGCTTCGGCTCGGTCATATACCCGGACTCCCTCTGTCTTGTACGACATAATGCTTACACATGACACATGATCGATTATCACAATACTGCGAATTGCCTTGACTCTTTTTCGTGCTAAAATTACTATATCTAATAGGAACCGTCTACCGAGTGGCAATATGGAAGATCTGTTCCGGGTGCGTAAAAAGCCTTCTTATACTATAATACTACAAGTAGCGGAAAGGGAACACCTTTATGAAGACAAGCATTATCAATATAGAGCGGGGCAAAGCCGGCATAACTCTACCAGAAGACTTTCTGATGGAGCTGGAACTGATTCCCGGCGCCGAAGTCGAGATCAAACTCGACAAGAGCAAGAAGTGGATCGTCATACGCCCCCTGCATGGCGAAGACTTTATCGACCACTTCAAAGACTCTATGGAAAGCATGGCATGAAGATATTTCGACTGCCTCAACTGGCAGAACTGGACCCTAAAAAGAGTGTGGTACTCGGCAAAACAGAGCTCGGCGCAGAGAACGTCGGGCTTAAGTACCAGAGCCTCTCGCCAAAGGAACGTGCATGTATAGAAAAGAGTTCCAAGGGTAGAGAGGAAATCATCTACATTGTAAAGGGGTCTCTTCAGGTAGAGGTCAAGAGGAGCAACTTTGCGGTAAGCGCCGGCGAGGCTTTTTACTCCGAAAAGGAGATGATGCTCGATAACAGGTCAGACACAGAAGCCGCCTTCCTTACTGCCTCTGCACCTGCCACCACATACAGCTCAGCGAACGGCAAAGCTGTCTCATCGACACCGAACATCAATAATAACGGTGAGGCTAAAAACAGCCCTGTAACCGGGAGAGATAAAAAAGATCCGAGCCCTGCGTAGAGCCATTCTGCCCTGCCGGTAAAAAAAATAAAGGACTGCACCAGTTACACCGGATACAGGCCGAAGAGCGCAATACTTAACGCTACTTACACAAGAGTTATGCCCCTGCGATTATCTTGGGCACGCTCACCTCCTGGCTTATAGCCATAATATGAGCACCATCGCAAAAAGCCTTCAACTCGCGCACCTGCCTCGATGCTATCTCTATTCCCTTCTCCAGCTCATCGGTCGCGCCTTCGAGCTGCTCGATCAGATGGGGCGGAACATCTACGCCCGGAACATTCTTATTGAGGAAGTGCGCCATCTTGGCCGACTTCAAAAGGAGTATACCACCGAGTATCTTTATTCCTGGCCTCTTCACTCCCTCAAAAAAACGTTTGAACTTATCCATATCATAGATAGCCTGACTCTGAAAAAATGTGGCCCCTGCGGCTATCTTCTTTTCAAACTTGATCTCTTCCGGCTCCCATGGGTCGGCGTCGGGTGAGACTACCGCACCGAGATGCAGCGCCGTGCCGCCGCGAAGCGCCGTACCGTTGAGGTTAACACCGGAGTTGAGCGTATTGGCCGTATGAACCAGCTGTATGGCGTCGAGGTCGAAGACCGGTTTTGCGCCCCTGTGGTCTCCGCACGAAACATGGTCTCCGGTCAAGAGCAGCACGTTCTTTATACCTAGAACCGATGCGCCGAGAAGATCGGATTGAATTGCGATACGGTTGCGGTCCCGGCACGTAAGCTGAAATACCGGCTCGACCCCCGCCCTCAGCAGCAGCGTCGAGGCGGCCAGAGACGAAAGGCGCATTACGGCACGCTGATTATCGGTGACGTTAGCAGCGACTATACACTCTTTCAGCAGCTCCGCCTTCTTAAGAAAATTCTTTACATCGGTGCCGCGCGGCGGACAGATCTCCGCCGTTATAGCGAACTCTCCGTTCTCGAGACACTCTTGCAGCTGACTCTTCTCATCCATTTATTTCTTCACCAAAGAGTTTATAACCGACTCGAATAACCCGCACCCGTCAACAGAACCGAGTTCCGGCTCGCAAGCCCGTTCCGGGTGAGGCATCATGCCCATAACGTTACCTTCGCTGTTTATTATCCCGGCAATACCATTTACCGACCCATTGGGGTTTGCCTCTTCCGTAACTTCACCCTCGGGAGTCGAATACCTGAAGAGCACACGGGAACCTTCCTCCAGCTCCTTTACGGTCTCGGCGTTTGCATAATAACTGCCGTCGGCATGGGCGATCGGAATTCGCACTGCCCCTTCGGAAGCGTAGGAGCTTGTAAAGCGTGTCTCTCTATTATCCACGATAAGCGGAACAGTCTCGCAGATAAACTTTAAACCCCGGTTTCTCATCAGCACGCCAGGCAGAAGACCTACTTCGGTCAAGACCTGAAACCCGTTGCAGATGCCTATTACGATTCCACCGGCCTCGGCAAACTTAACGACCGCATCCATTACCGGAGAGAAGCGGGCTATCGCTCCCGTACGAAGATAATCGCCGTACGAAAAACCGCCGGGCAGAACGATACAGTCGAACCCGTCGAGTTTCTCCGACTTATGCCACACATACTCTACTGGCTGATTGAAGACGTGCTTTAAGACATGGTAACAGTCGTGGTCGCAGTTGGACCCGGGAAAGACAATAATTCCGAACTTCATAGACAAGACCTTTATCCTATTACATGAGAGAGTTAGAAGAACGGCTTATTCAAACTCTACCCTGTAGTTCTCTATTACGGTATTGGCAAGCAACTTCTCGCACATATCCTTCACCCGGCGCTCTTCTGCCTCCTTGGAGTCTGCGTCGAGCTCTATCTCCATAAACTTGCCGATACGCACGTCGCTCACTTCAGAGAACCTCATCGACTTTAACGCGCCCATAACGGCTGAGCCCTGCGGGTCGAGCACTCCCTCTTTAAGCGTTACGTAGACCTTTGCCTTCATTTCATCACCCGGTCCATGACCTCTTTATATGACTCCTCAACCTTGCCGAGATCACGGCGGAAACGGTCCTTGTCGAGCTTCTCGCCTGTCTCCTTGTCCCAGAGACGGCATGTGTCGGGACTGATCTCGTCACCGAGCAGCAGTTGCCCCTGATGAAGTCCAAACTCAAGTTTAAAGTCCACAAGCAGCAAACCGCGCTCGTCAAAGAAGCTCCAGAGCAGGTTGTTTATCCTCTGTGCCTCTACCTCCATTACGCGGATATGTTCGAGGTCTGCGATCTTAAACGAGTTGACGTGGAACCTGTTTATCATAGGGTCCCCTAAGGAATCGTCCTTATAGTAGAGCTCGACAACCGGATCATCAAGTTCCGTACCCTCTTCCTTGCCCATCCGCTTGGCAAGAGAACCGGCCACGACGTTACGAACGACCACCTCTACAGGTATTATTGCGAGCTTCTTTACGAGTTGATCATTTTCATTAAGAGTCGCGATATAGTGGGTCTTGATCCCGCTCTCATTAAGAAAGAAGAAGATACGCGCTGAAATCTGGTTGTTCATAGCGCCTTTGTTGGCTATTTCACCCTTCTTCTCACCGTTAAAAGCGGTAGCGTCATCCTTAAAATGCTGTATGACAAGTTCGGCCTCGTCGGTTGCGTAGATAGACTTCGCCTTGCCTTCATAAAGCATCTTCAACCTGTTCACACGCGTCAAATGTTTTACACTCATTTCATCTCTCCGTCTTTTACTCTTTACTTAGTTTACTATCTAAATACGGACACTCTATAACGTATAAACTAAACAGCGCCGGTTAACCCTTGTAGTACTGTTTAAACTCATCTGACGGTTCACGATCGGAATAGATATAAACAGAATTCCCAATCGGGTCAATTACGGAAAACCCTCTATCTCCCCAAGGGTGATCCTCAAGCGGCATTGCGGTATTCAAACCGGCCTTACACAGCCTGGCATGCTCAGCGTCCACATCATCCACCTTGAAGTTGAGCATAACTCCTGCTCCGCTAAATGTAGCCATACCATCTTGCGGCTGCATGAACGCAACTACCGGCCCATCTTCATTAATACATAAACTGACATACCAGCCGCAATCGAAAACAGCCTTTGCCGAGAAATAACGTTGATAGAACTCACGACAGGCATCCACGTCATTTGTGCAAAAGCATGTAGACAGTTCAATGGTCTTCATGGTCTCTCCCTGTGCAGGGCATATACCCAACACCATTTATAAACTATTAAACCCCAAACCAGCTGCACCCAATTGCCTGACCAGACCGCTTACTTAGTCTTTGCGGCGCCGGAACTCTTCTTCTTGCTGCTCTTTTTGAAGACACGCCTGAAAATATAATCGATCCTCTTCAGGTACGGCTTAAGGTCGAAACAGGCATCGATCTCTTTTGACGTTAGCAGGCGCACTATGTTCTCGTCATCGTTAATGAAACCCCTGAAGTCGGAGTCCCACTCCCATACCTTCATGGCATTTCTCTGCACCAGCTCATACGACTCTTCGCGCGAAAGCCCCTTGTCCACCAACGCCAGCATAACCTTCTGAGAGAAGACGAGCCCACGAAGACGCTCCATGTTCTTCTTCATATTGTCAGGGTAGACCACAAGATCGCGTACAAGGTTAGTTACGCGAACCAGCATATAGTCCACCAGGATATTGGCATCCGGCGCTATTACGCGCTCTACCGAAGAGTGGCTGATGTCGCGCTCGTGCCAGAGAGCAACATTCTCCATTGCGCTGGTCGCATAACCACGCACGAGGCGCGCGCAGCCGGTAAGATTCTCCGAGGCCACGGGGTTACGCTTGTGCGGCATAGCTGAAGAGCCTTTCTGCCCACGCGTAAACGGCTCCTCGGCCTCAAGCACCTCGGTACGCTGCAAATGGCGTATCTCAACGGCAAACTTCTCAATAGAGCTTGCGACTATCGCAAGCGTGGAGAAGTACTCGGCATGACGGTCGCGCTGAACCACCTGAGTGGCAACCGGCTCTACGCTCAGCCCAAGCTTCTTTAGTACGTACTTCTCTATAAATGGATCGGTCTGGGAGAAGGTGCCTACCGCGCCAGAGAGTTTGCCGCATGCTATGTTCTTCTTCGCCTGCTTCATGCGCTCAAGGTTGCGCCCCATCTCTGCATACCATAGGGCCATCTTGAGGCCGAAGGTCATGGGCTCGGCATGTATGCCGTGCGAACGGCCCATCATAACCGTCTTTTTATGCTCCAGTGCGCGAACCTCGATAACATCCATCAAGGTCTCTATGTCGGAAATAATAAGCTCTGCGGACTCTTTTAACAGAAGCCCGAGAGCGGTATCGAGTATATCGGAAGAGGTGAGGCCCATATGGATATAGCGCGACTCAGGTCCTACGTGCTCGGCGACTGAGGTCAAAAAGGCGATTACGTCGTGCTTGACCTCTTTTTCTATCTCGTCAATGCGATTTATATCAAAAGCCGCCTTCTTCTTGATCTTCTTCAGGGCAGTTTTCGGTATCTTACCCAACTCGCACCACGCCTCGCATGCGGCGATTTCAACATCCAGCCAGCTCTGAAACCTGTTGGCCGGTTCCCAAATAGAGCCCATCTCAGGCCTTGTGTAACGCTTAATCACTTATACTGCTCCTTCAAAAGTTTCATATTTCAGGCACTTAAGGTGCCAAAGCAGGTATGCGGAACTTCGCTAAAATTTTAAAGACCTATACTTATACCAAATAGAGCATGGCCAATACAAGAGCCAATTGAAGCAGCAGGGCCGAGTCGGGCGCAAGTCTGTTTGGAAGAGTCACGCAAACACACTACTCTTCTGCTCCTGACCCATTCGGGGTTACCGTTACCAACGAGCGGACCGTCTCCAGCTTCACCCTTCCGATCCACTTAACCTCAAGCAGGTCGTCTACGGAGTTAAAACCTCCGACCTCTCCCCTCTGTGCAACGATACGGCGCGCGATTGCGGGCCCGATTCCAGGCAAGACGGTAAGCTCTTCGGCAGTAGCGGCATTGAGGTCCAGTGGGAAACCCGGAAAACTCTCGGCACGCTCCAAGGTATCAGGACTCCTGACGCTCACGCTCTCAGGCAAAGAACCGGACGACGAAGCAACCGGGGCCAATAGAAACGACCTGCCGTCAAAGAGAAAGAAGTAAAGGATAAATAGCGCAACTGATAAGAGAATATAGGCTCCGTACCTCTTATCTTTCATTACGTTGCTCCCGCTGTCTTTACCTCCGGGCCGCACTAACCGCCTCGTTCACCTGTTTCGTCTCAAAGTGCTGCCCGAAAGAATAGCGCTCAACCCTTCTTGCGCCTCTTGGCTGCTCTCTCGTCTTTATAGAGCTTGTACTCAAGACTATCCACAAGCGCCTGCCAGCTCGCCTCTATAACGTTCTCGGAGACCCCTACGGTGCCCCACTTTGTTTCGGCGTCTCCGGACTCCACCAAAACCCTTACCTTGGCGGCAGTTCCCTGCATACCCGCAAGCACACGCACCTTGAAGTCGACCAGGTTAACCTCTTTAAGGCTCGGATAAAAACGCTCAAGCGCCTTTCTGAGCGCAGCGTCGAGCGCATTTACCGGCCCCGTGCCCTCGGCGGCCGTATGTTCGACAAGCCCGTCAACCTCAAGTTTTATAGTAGCCTCTGCATGCGGACTCCCGTCCTCAATCTTCTCATCCGTCACGCGAAAACCGTGGAGCTTGAAGTACTGCTTCTTCTTCTTCAACGCCTTCTGCATAAGCAGTTCAAAAGAAGCCTCCGCCGCTTCATACTGGTAACCGTAGTGTTCCAGGTCTTTAAGTTCACTCAGAACTTCGCGTACCACACCCGACTCACTATCGAGGTCTACGCCGTACTCCAGCGCCTTGCTCTCTATATTAGACCGGCCCGCAAGGTCGGAGACCAGCACCCTCCGGCGGTTTCCGACTTTATCGGGCGAGATATGCTCATACGTCTTCGAACACTTCAAGACCGCATTTACGTGTATTCCGCCCTTGTGAGCGAATGCCGAGTCCCCGACGTAAGGCTGATGCGTGGAATGCGGCAGGTTCGTAAGCTCGGCTACGAAACGCGACGTATCACGCAGACGCGTAAGCTCTTTATCCGTAACCGTACCGAGCCCCATCTTGAGCTTGAGGTTCGGGATCACGGAGCAGAGGTTGGCATTTCCGCACCTCTCGCCGTAACCGTTTATCGTGCCCTGCACCATCGACGCTCCCTCTTTGACCGCAACCAAAGAGTTTGCAACCGCGCTCCCGGAATCGTTATGCGTATGGATACCGAGCGGGGTTTTAACCACTGGCAGTACCTCACGCATGATTTCTACTATATCGAACGGAAGCATGCCTCCGTTGGTATCGCACAAGACCAGAAAATCGGCTCCGGCCTCTTCTGCAGCCACAAGCGTCTTCAAGGCATACTCCGGGTCTTGCCTGTAGCCGTCAAAGAAGTGCTCGGCATCGTAAAAGACCTTATCAACTCGCGCCTTCAGGTACTGAACAGAGTCGTGGATCATTGCAAGGTTCTCGGCAAGCGGAACACGCAGCGCCTTCTGCACATGCAACTTGCTCGTCTTGCCAAAGAGCGTCACCACAGGCGTGGATGAGTTGAGGAGAAACTTCAAATTGTCATCCGCCGAAGCCTTGATACGCGCCCTTCGGGTAGAACCGAAGCTTACCAGCCTGGCGCGCGTGAGTTTCTCTTTTCCCATCATCTTAAAGAACTCAATGTCTCTCGGGTTGCTTCCGGGCCACCCGCCCTCGATATAACCGATACCGAGTTCGTCGAGACGGTGCGCTATGCGCACCTTGTCCTCAACCGAGAATGAAACGTCCTCGGCCTGGGTACCGTCCCTGAGCGTTGTATCGTACAGCTCTATCTTTCTCTTTCTGCTCATATCATCTACCGTCTACTCTATTACCGTTTATCTCTATTTCACCACCGGACATGGCAGCGTAACCGGCTTAAAGACTACTCTTCTACGACCTCATCAGAGCCAAGCTCAAAGGCGTCATGCAGAACGCGCACGGCAAGCTCCGTATACTTCTCATCGACCACACACGATATCTTTATCTCCGAAGTCGAGATCATCTGTATGTTTATACCCTCTTCGGCCAAAACCTCGAAGGTCTTTGAAGCGATACCCGCATGACTCTTCATGCCTGCGCCGACTATCGAGACCTTTGCTATACCGGTATCCCCTTCGACCCCTTTGGCCCCAAGGTCGTCCTTCATCTCTTCTATCAACTTAAACGCCTTTGAGTAGTCGGGCCGGTTTACGGTAAAGGTCATGTCCGTAGTGCCATCGTGCCCTATATTCTGCACTATCATATCTACATTTATACCGGCCTCTGTAAGGGGCTTGAAGAGCCGCGCCGCAATGCCCGGACTGTCCTGCACCTGCAGCACCGATATCTTCGCCTCACCCTTATTATAAGTAATGCCGGAAACTACGACCTTCTCCATTTCGCTATCCTCCTTGCAAACGAGTGTGCCGACGGTATCGGTAAAGGATGACCGCACCATAACCGGAATATCGTACTTCTTGCTGAACTCTACAGAGCGGGTCTGGAGTACTTTGGCTCCGAGACTCGCCATCTCTAACATCTCGTCGTATGAAACCCTCTCCAATTTACGGGCATTCGAGCATATATTCGGGTCGGTGGTGTAGACCCCTTCAACATCGGTATATATCTCGCACAGATCCGCATTAAGGGCCGCAGCAAGTGCAACGGCAGTAGTATCCGAACCGCCTCGGCCTAACGTAGTGATATTGCCGAGGGTATCGACACCCTGAAATCCAGCCACGACAACCACTGTTCCGTCATCGAGTTCGCGGGTAATCTTGCCGGTATCGATAAACTCTATACGCGCGGAACTGTAACTCGTGTCGGTCAGGATCGGAACCTGATGACCGAGGAAACTCATCGCTTCGCACCCGCGTTCCCTGAGGGCGAGTGAGAGCAGCCCAATCGATATCTGTTCACCGGAACTGACGATTACGTCGTACTCCCTGCCTTCGGGATTTTCACTCAACTCTGCGGCAAGCCCGGCCAACCTGTTGGTCTCCCCAGACATAGCCGACAGAACTACCACAACGGAGTTACCCTCATCCCTGGTTCGGTGAATGCGCTCGGCCACGACCTTGATACGCTCTATACTGCCTACGGACGTGCCGCCGTACTTCTGTACTATGAGTGCCAATTCAAAATCCCCTACTGAAAAAAAATCTAAAAACACAAACTGCCAATACTGGTAGCACCCAGCAAAGAGGGTGGAGAAAAGAGCTGTCTACTACTGGTAAAACCGATTATTTTCTCAAAGTCGAGACGGGGTGAATGTAATAAGCGGAGCATCATTGTAAATATGTGAGCATTATTACGTTTGCACCCAACAAAGAGATTGGGAAAAAGAGCCCGTTCATCTTCTCTTGCGCCCCATCTTATGCACCGCCATACCGTGCGCATCTTCCGCCGCCTCTAGAATAATCTCTGGCAGGGTCGGGTGCGCGTGAATAGTCTCTATAATATCCTTTACCTTCATCTTTGCCTTTACGGCCAGAGTAACTTCGCCGAGCAGATCGGTCGCGTGGGCGCCGACTATGGTACAGCCGAGAATCGTATCACTTCCCTTCTCTGCGACCAGTTGACAGAAACCGTCCGTCTCGCCCATGCCGAGCGCCTTGCCGCTCGCAACGTACGGAAAGCGGCCTATCTCAATATCGAGTTCCTGCTCCTTTGCCTCTCTCTCTCTCAAACCGACGCTAGCGATCTCGGGATCTGTAAAGATGCCGGCCGGAACCGCCGAATAATCCATCACCTCACTACCGCCGAGCGCATTCGCTGCGGCTATAGTGCCGTGTACCGAGGCTATGTGCGCCAAGAGCATACGCCCTGTTACGTCACCGATCGCATAGAGTCCCTTGACATTCGTCTCCAGCGAGTCATTTACGACTATGCGCCCCTTGTCGGTCTCAACGCCTAAAGCTTCGAGCCCGAAGCCCGTGGAGTTGAAGCTGCGGCCGATAGACACAAGAACCTTCTCGGTCGTGAACTCGCGCCCGTCCTTAAGTATCGTCTTTACGTTTCCGTCCCCTACCTCAACGCCGTCTACCATTACGTCGGTAAGCACCTCCACGCCCGAGGCTTTGAAACCTTTGGCTATTACGCGAACAACGGCCTTGTCTTCCGTAGAAAGTATGGTAGGCAGAAGCTCTACTATGGTTACCTTGCAACCGAATGCCGCATAGATAGTAGCGAACTCGCAACCCATCACACCGCCGCCGATTATCAACATCGACTCCGGTATCTCTTTTAAGTTGAGCGCCTCGGTCGAGGTAAGTACGTTTTTACCATCTATATTGAAAGCCGGAATAAGCGCCGGCTCAGACCCGGTTGCTATGATGGTCGCTTTCGCGCCGAGTTCCTCTGCGCCTTCGGCGGTCTTTACTATCACTCTACCGCCCGCCTCTACTGCGGCGCCTCCCCTTATAAGCTCTACGCCGTTGCCTTTAAGAAGCTGCCCAACCCCGCCGACGAGTTTCTCAACAACACCGTCTTTGCGCTCAACAGCTTTAGAGAGATCGAAGCTTACCTCACCGGTGCTTACCCCGAACTCTTCCGCGTGGCGCGTCGCCTTCAGGGCTTTGGCCGAGTAGTAGAGGGCCTTGGTCGGTATGCAGCCCCTGTTGAGGCACGTTCCGCCTACCCTGTCGCGCTCGACCACGGCGACATTAGCGCCGAGTTGCGCTGCTCTGATGGCGGCAACGTAACCACCGGGCCCGCCGCCTATGACAACAAGATCAAGCTCTTTCATCTCGATAACTCCATTTCAAAAATTTTATTCTCCATAATTCCATTCTAACGGTAACAGTCGATATAAATAAAGAAGGCATAACAACAGGGTTCATGCCAGCGCTGCTATTTGCCCTCTCTTCTCACTATCTCGATCTCTCTCGCCCCGTCGGCCTCTGAGTACTTCAGGGTAACCAGAATAGTGCACTCATCAGCGAGGCCGGCTACGTTATCGACCCATTCTATAACAGAAAGACCGCCCGAGTAAATATACTCTTCGAGTCCGATAGAGTCGTACTCCTCAGGGCTCGACACTCTGTAAAGGTCCATGTGATAGAGCGGTAACCGTCCGCCCTCGTAAATGTTTATAATCGTATAAGACGGGCTCTTGATATAACCGACTGAACCTAGCCCGGAAGCAACGCCCTTTACAAAGCAGGTCTTGCCTGCTCCGAGTTCACCAACAAGGCCGACCACATCGCCCTCTTTAAGCTCTTCGGATAACTTCCGCCCGAGCGCTTCAGTCTCTTGCGTACTCTCTGTTATACACAACTCTTTCATAAAAGACTTTTTGGAACCGCGGCACTCATCCATCTAAGGCTGAGAGAAAAGTGTTCAAGACCGAGGATAGTTCCGCAACAAGATCCATGGCCATCATCCCGCCAATACCTATCCTCTCTTTTATTCTATCGGCAGCTAGTCCGTGCAGGTAGACGGCACAGATCGCAGAGTCGAGCGGGCTCTGCCCCCCGGCCAGAAACGCTCCGATCATGCCCGCCAGCACGTCACCGGTCCCGGCGCTTGCAAGTCCGGCGTTACCTGTAGTATTGAAGTAGACCTCGGCTTCAGGCGTTGCGATAATAGTGCCTGCGCCCTTTAAAACGACCACGGCGCCGGTCAAGGCCGCCAGCCTTTCGGCTGAGCCTATACGATCTGCCTGTATCTCTTCCGTACGTACTCCGAGCAACCTTGCGGCTTCGCCGGGATGGGGCGTGATCACAAGATCGGCCTCTGCCTCTTTAAAGGCCCCGCACTCTCCGCCGAGCGCATTAAGACCGTCGGCATCCACCACCACCGGCACCTCTGAGGTCTTTACCAGCAGTTCTACCAGCGCCCTTACGCCTGAAGTGGTACCGATACCAGGACCTACAAGAAGGGCGCTCTTCAAATTCAACTGCGCGTCAACCGCGCCGTAAGAATCGAGCGAGAGACAACCGTTTTCAGACTCCGGCAGCGGACACGTCATAACCTCGGTGCTCTTCACCTCCATTGCCTGATTCAATCCTTCAGGAAGCGCGAGCGTAGCGAGCCCGACACCGGTTCTCATTGCGGCTATAGCCGCCAGATATGCAGCACCGGTCTTTCCCGGAGAACCGGCAACGAGCAGCAGGTGTCCGAAACTGCCTTTGTGCGAGTCAGCGCATCTCGGAACTACTATCCGCCTTATGTCTGCCGGTTCCGTAACGTTCCAGCGTATTTCTAAATCCTCTACAAGTTTATGCGGCAGACCTATATCGACGACCTCAACCCTTCCCGCAAGCTCACGCGCCGGGTAATTGTAAAGACCGGTTTTGGCTATCGCCATCGTCGCGGTAATATCAGCCCTTACAGCGCTACCAAGTTTCACACCGGTCGAGGCGTCGATACCAGAAGGAAGGTCAATTGCAACAACTCTCTTGCCGGCTTTCCCTGAACCAATCGAGTTGACAAGCTCTATAACCTCTGCATATAGACCGCTTACAGGCTCGGAGATTCCCGTACCCAGCATAGCGTCTACTATAACTGCCGAGTGTCTAAGGATTGACTCATGCTTTTTAGATTCGTTCTTTTCCGTAATAGCCTGTACGGATCCGCCCATGCGAGTCCAGACCTCGGCATTGGTAAGCGTATCACCCTTTAGTGCATCCGGCTCTGCCAACAGAAAGAGACTGACATCCAGCCCGGCATTCCTTAAGTGGCGCGCCGCGACAAAGCCGTCGCCACCGTTATTACCCTTGCCTGCAAGAATAGAGACACGCGGTACGCGGCTGCCGCCGACCTCATTTAAAGCGGCAAGCTCGGCCTTCACAATGTCGGCAACGCCTCTTCCGGCGTTCTCCATAAGTTGTATAGAGAGCATGCCGAACTCTTTTACCGCACGCTCGTCTATGGCCCTCATCGTTGCCGCATCAACCGCCTTCATTCTAATACCTCTACAATCGTCTCGGCCATAGAGTACTCTTTTGAATGCGCCATAGAGAGATTACATCTCAGACCGTCGGTACTATTGCCAGCAATTCTCAGTGCCGGGGCACCACTGATGGCGCGCTTAACCTCGACGCTGGAGTATCCGAGCGTTCGCCCCAAGGCCTTAAAGAGACTGTTCTTGGCTGCAAAGCGGGCAGAGAGATGGATTTCGGGATACCTGCGAGTCAAACAATACTCCAGCTCTTCAGCAGTAAAGAGCCTGCTGAGAAACTTAGAGCCTCTTCTATCCATCACTGCCTTAAACTTATCTACCGATACTATATCTATGCCTACTCCGTGTACCATCCACGTAAACCTCTATAACTAAAAAAACAGGCCGCAGCAACCGGGGCCCAAGAGCTAGCCTATCAGCCTCTTCATCTCGGCAACCGCCGCCTCGATGCCGACATAAATCGCGCGCGATACTATGGAGTATCCTATTGCAAACTCGTCTATTTCGGCGATAGCCGCAACGGCCTTTATATTGATATAATTGAGGCCATGTCCCGCATGAACCTTCATAGAGAGTCTATCTGCAAGAAGCACTGCGTCATGCACCCTCTTTAACTCCATGTCCCTGCGCCCATCCGTGCCGGCATCGGCATATGTACCGGTATGAATCTCCACACCATCCGCACCGATCCTGTGCGATGCCTTTACGGCGTCGAGTGACGGATCTATAAAAAGATTGACCGGAATGCCGCCCTCTTTCAGGCTCCTTACAAAATCCTTTAACTTCTCTCCATCACCCCTGCCATCCACGTTGAGTCCGCCCTCGGTGGTAAGCTCGGCCCGCTTCTCCGGAACCAGCGTCACCATATCGGGTTTTACCTCAAGGGCTATGCCGAGCATCTCAGAGGTAGCGGCCATCTCAAGATTGAGCCGCGTCTTGGCGGTTCTGCGTATCAGATGGAGGTCGCGGTCCTGAATATGGCGCCTGTCTTCACGCAGATGAACGGTTATTCCGTCGGCCCCGGCAAGCTCGGCCTTGAGCGCAGCAGTTACCGGGTCGGGTTCCTTAGCAAGCCGTGCCTGCCTTACGGTTGCGACATGATCTACGTTTACCGATAAAGTCGCCATCAACCTATCTCTTTCTTCAAAAGCTCTTCAAGCTCACTTGCCATCATCTCTATCTCACCCTTATCCTTACCTTCAATCGTTATACGAGCCAGAGATTCTGTGCCTGAGTAACGGATAAAAGCCCTGCCCTGACGGCCAAGTTTTTCCGTAACCCTCTTTAACGCCGCAGAAAGATCCGCCATCTCTTCTATCGGCCTCTTCTCTTTTACCGCTACGTTTACAAGCACCTGCGGATACGGGGTCAGCACTCTGGCAAGTTCCGAGACCGGTTTACCTGCCTCAACAATCATCTTCAACGCCTGAAGGGCGGTTATTATACCGTCGCCTGTTGTAGTATGGTCGAAAGAGATTATATGTCCCGACTGCTCGCCGCCGAGGTTGTAGCCGTTTTTTAACATTTCTTCCACAACGTACCTGTCTCCGACACCGGTTCTTACGACCGTGCCTCCATGGGCCTCTATAGTCTCTTCAAGGGCTGAGTTGCTCATAATAGTAGCAACGAGCGTCTTCTTCTTAAGCGTCCCCTCTTTGAGCATAGCGATGGCGATCATGGCCATTATGTGATCGCCGTCTACCTCCTCGCCCTTTTCGTCTATCATTATGCACCGGTCTCCATCGCCGTCTATCGCAAATCCGACGTTGGCCTCCGAGTCGAGTACCGCCTTCCTGAGCCCTTCCGTATGGAGCGGGCCACAGTTAAGGTTTATATTTTCACCGCTCGGTTTTACGCCTATAGATACTACCTTTGCCCCTAGTTCCTCAAACACTGCCGGGGCGACCTTATAAGCTGCACCGTTGGCGCAATCGACCGCAATAGTCAGACCTTCTAGGGTAAGCTCATACGGAAAAGAGTGCTTGGCAAAGACAATATACCGGCCTATGGCGTCATCAACCCTGTACGCCTTACCGACCTCTTTTGCGGTCGGTCGGTGGGTCGGGTCTTCGTTATCAAAGATAAAACTCTCTATCTCGAGTTCCATCTCGTCCGGCAGCTTAAAGCCCTCTCTTGAGAAGAACTTTATGCCGTTGTCCTGGTACGGGTTATGAGAGGCGCTTATTACCACACCGGCGTCCGCTCTCATGCTCGAAGTTATAAAAGCTATGCCAGGAGTCGGCAACGGCCCTACCATTAACGCGTCGACCCCCATTGAGCAGATTCCGGCCATCATTGCGCTCTCCAGCATATAACCTGACAGGCGGGTATCCTTGCCTATAACGATCCTGTGCCTGTGCTCCTGCTTCTTAAAGACATAAGCTATGGCGCGACCGAGCTGGAGCGCCATTTCTGCCGTCATAGGCTCCTTGTTGGCAACCCCTCTTACTCCGTCCGTCCCAAAAATTCTCTTCTTCAAAGCCATAGCTACCTCTTTATTTAATACTATATATCTATCCCTATAGATTCGGCCTCAGTACAGGCTCAGAACCGGACTGTCAATAATTGATGCCGTATCGTCAAATAATATGAAGCTGCTGCTCTTTAAGAGTGCGGAGCCTCTCTCAAGCCTTTAAACAATCTGCGACGGCTGCCGCCTCATATGCCTCTTTAACGTCATGGACCCTCAAAATATGCGCACCGTTCATTACAGCAGCCGTACACGCGGCTATAGTGCCGCTAAGGCGGTCTTTGGAGCTATTAGAACAGGACAACGGCTCCTTAGGCGAACCCTTCAAAGCGCCAGCGCCACCTGTATCAAGAATATGGCCGATGAAAGATTTACGTGACAGCCCTACGAGCAGGGGCCTGCCGAAACTCTTAAACTCACCGAGACGCCGTATAAGCTCTAAGCTGCCCGAGGCCGACTTACCAAAACCGATTCCCGGATCTACCGCAATACTCGAAACATCTATACCGTTTTCAATGGCAAACTCAACCCGTGCCGCCAGAGTAGAGCGAACCTCGGAGAGTATATCGGTATATTCGACATTGTCCTGCATACTCTCCGGAGTACCGCGTTTATGCATAAGGATCACCCCGGCACCGTAAGACGCGCAGACCCCGACCATACGAGGATCGAACCCCAGGGCGCTGACATCGTTAACTATCTCGGCGCCGGCATCGAGCGCAGACTCGGCTACTTCGGCCTTCATGGTATCTATAGATACTGCAATACCCTCACCGGCCAGGGCCTCAACAACAGGAATCGTACGCCGAAGTTCTTCGTCTACGGCAACAGGCGCTGCTCCGGGGCGCGTGGACTCCCCGCCGACATCTACCCAGTCGGCGCCTTCGGCGATCATACGAAGCGCCCTCTCTACCGCAAGACCTTTATCGAGATATAACCCGCCGTCGTAAAAAGAGTCCGGGGTAACGTTGAGCACTCCCATAATCCCGGTACGGGAGCCGAGGGTCCAGCTCTTTGAGCGCCCCTTGAGTATAAACTCGCTTTTCGTCGATACTGTTGTCAGGCCGGCTGCCTGGCCAACCGCCTCTTCGGTAACGGGGTCAGTCATCAATACCTCTGTCACAGGTTTAAAATCAACGGCCCGTTATCCGCCCTCTTTTTGAGTATCTCTAACGATCATGCCCAGGTCGTAGTATCTTATCTGCCCGCACACCCACCCACTGCGGCAACAACGGACCTTCTACGCCTCTTGAGGGAATATTCAACTATTTTGAATAGGTCGGAAAAAATTTAAGGAGCCGCTTTAACTATAAAAGGGCTCCTCAAAGAATGTCCGGCCAGAAAAAGTTTTCGTTATCAATCGACTATATAACCGAGCTTACCGGTATGACCGCGCCCCTTGTCGCCCTTGTCATCAGACTCTTTCGCTGGCGTCTTCGCAGGTTTATCAGGTCTATCCGGCTCCGAGACCTTTGCAGCCTCTGAAGCCTCTGAAGCCTCGCCGGCGTTGTCTTCTGTATTGCCGAATATTATCGCGTCAATCTCGGCCCCGTCGAGCGACTCCTTCTCCAGAAGCGCCTCGGCAAGACCATGGAGCTCATCAAGATGCTCCTCGAGCAACTTGTACGCCCGGTTATAATTACCGGTCACGATCTCCTTCATCTCGGCATCTATCGCAATTGCGGTCTCTTCACTGAAATCCCGGCTCTGGCCAATGTCTCTGCCTAAAAAGACCTGTTCATCCTTCTTGCCGAAACTGAGCGGACCGAGCTTCTCGCTCATTCCCCACTCGCAGATCATCTTGCGCGCGATTTCCGTCGCCCTCTCGATATCGTTACCGGCGCCCGTGGTCATATGCTTGAGCACTATCTCTTCGGCTGCGCGACCACCCATGAGAACAGCAACGTTATTTAGAAGGTACTCTGTATTATACGTGTGCCGCTCGTCTATAGGAAGCTGTTGCGTCACGCCGAGCGCCATGCCTCTTGGAATAATAGAAACCTTATGTATCGGGTCGGTATTAGGAATAAGCCTTGCAACGAGCGTATGGCCGGCCTCGTGATAAGCGGTATTCTTCTTTTCATCATCCGTTATAACCATGCTGCGCCGTTCCGTACCCATCAAGAGCTTGTCTTTGGCAGAGTCGAACTCTTCCTGTTCTATCTTGTCCTTACCCTTGCGTGCGGCCATTAACGCGGCCTCATTTACGAGGTTGGCAAGATCAGCGCCTGAAAAACCGGGCGTGCCGCGAGCTATCTCGTCAAGTTTCACATCATCTGAAAGCGGACTTTTGGACACATGAACCTTCAGTATAGCCTCCCTGCCCTTTACGTCGGGCTTGGAGACGACCACATTGCGGTCGAACCTGCCGGGTCTTAATAGCGCCGGATCGAGCACATCTGGGCGGTTTGTCGCAGCAATTATGATAACGCCCTCATTCGACTCGAAACCGTCCATTTCTACGAGCAGCTGGTTCAGCGTCTGTTCTCTTTCGTCATGGCCCCCGCCGAGCCCTGCTCCCCTGTGGCGTCCAACGGCATCTATCTCATCTATAAAGATTAGACACGGCGCATTCTTTTTTCCCTGCATAAAGAGGTCACGTACGCGCGAAGCTCCTACACCGACGAACATCTCCACAAAATCGCTTCCCGAGATCGTAAAAAACGGCACACCGGCTTCGCCTGCTATGGCCTTGGCCAGAAGCGTCTTACCGGTACCGGGAGCACCCACAAGGAGTACGCCCTTTGGGATTCTGCCTCCGAGCTTGGTAAACTTCTTCGGGTCTCTTAAAAACTCCACTATCTCTTCGAGTTCGTCCTTCGCCTCCTCTATTCCGGCAACATCGGCAAATGTGATCTTGTGCTGCTCTTCGGTCAGAAGCTTCGCCTTAGACTTGCCAAAACTCATGGCCTTGCCTCCACCGCCCTGCATCTGGCGCATAAAGAAAACCCAGACGCCGATAAGCAGTATCATCGGAAACCATGAGACGAAGATCGTACCCCATGAAGGAGAGTCGACTACCGGCGCCGCCGTTATCCTTACACCGCTCGAACGGAGTTTATTAATAAGATCCGGGTACTGCGGCGAGTACGTTACGAACGGTTTCTCCCCCTCGAACTTTCCGGATATATCATTACCCTGGATAGTGACTTCGGAGATACTGCCCTCCTCAACCGAGGCGATAAAATCGGTAAAACTTATCTTATTCGCAGTCGGCTGCTTATAACTTATTAAGTTGAACATCAAAACGACCGTGGCGATTATTATCAGCCACATCGCTATATTCTTGTAAAGATGGTTCATCAGGGCTCCTCACTGCTATTAACATATTAGAATATCGCATTAATTTTGTCACATATCCGATCCTATTACAATCTAAATCTTATGTCCAAAAAGGTCCCGCGTCAAGGTTTTGAAGCATTCTTTCCCGCATTACATAAGTCGAAGTGCCGCAGATACCCACAGGATTACAACTCGGAAGTCTTCTTCTGCACAAAGGCCGATCGCGCAACCGAAGCGCTAAAGAGAAAGAGCGTAGAGGTAAAAAATAGCCACAGAAGCAGTATCATTATCGTACCTATAGAGCCATAGAACTTGTTATAACTCGGAAAATGGTAGAGATAGAATGCGAAAAGGTGCTTGGCAAGTTCCCACAACACCGCAAAAATGAAACTGCCGTAGAAGGCGAACAACCAGTTGAGGTTACCCCCGGAAAAGATCCTGAAAACTATGGCAACTGCAACGGTAACGGTAATAAAGGGCAGCACGTAATTGAGCGCTAAAGACTCAAAGAAGTAATACCCTATATCATAACCGAAAGGCTTCATGTCGTAGCTATGGATTATATTGAGTATAGCGGTAACCATTATCGAAACAAAAGCGGTCAGAACCGCCATCAACAGAACCAGTATATTTACTATCCGTTTTCTGAAAAAACCGAACTTCTTGCGCATGTCGAAGATCGCAATCAACGAGGTGGAGAAGGAGTTTAGCACCAGCTCGGCGCTTGAAAGCAATATAACTACACTAACCCACCCCATGGCCATCCACCTTGAGGCGAGCCCCCTAAGGTCTAAGATGATAGAGTCGCTGATATACGGCACGGTCGTTTTCGAAAGGTCGATGACCTTGTCGAGCAGCCCAACCCGCGACCCCAGTATAAAACCGAGCCCCGCGGTTATAAAGAGCATAATAGGAATAAGTGAGAAGAAGGCGTAGAAAGAGATCGCCGCAGCTCGCTCGAAACCGTGATTAGAGTGGAAGAGGTGTACTGCGCCCCTGAGTATTAGATACCGCCTCAACATAACAGGAAAGAATCAATGCCTCCGTTTGAACTTCAACCTTATCGGCACCTCTGTTAGTTCCAGCGCCTCTCTGAAGTAATTGACCAGATACCTCCGGTACGACTCTTTAATCCCCTCTACGGTATTGGTAAAGAGCGTAAAGGTCGGCGGAGAGGTGCCGGTCTGCGTCATATAGTAGAACTTCACCATCTTGCCCATATGGGACGGCGGGTGATGAGCACACGCAGCCGCCTCCAATACAGTGTTGAGCTTCGATGTCTTAATTTCAACCCTGCTCTGCTCCATCACTTGATCTACAGAACCGAAAACCTGAGAGGCCCTTTGCCCCGTAAGGGCTGAAATAAAGAGAACAGGCGCATACGCAACGAATGAGAGTTTCTCCTTTATCATATCGACTGCCCGGCTCATTGTTTTAGTATCTTTTTCTATCGCATCCCACTTGTTAACCACCACAACGCAGCACTTGAAATTATCCTCAATAAGCCCGGCGATCTTCTCGTCCTGCATAGTGATACCACCCGTGGCATCTATTACCAGCACGGCGAGATCGCACCGCTCTATAGAGTGGACCGCAGCAATCGCGCAGTAGGTCTCGACCTTGTGGCTCACCTTCATCTTCTTGCGTATTCCCGCAGTATCTACAAAGAGGTACTTCTTTCCGGCACGTTCAAAGGGCATATCGACCGGGTCTCGCGTGGTGCCTGCAACCGGGCTTACAAGCGCCCTCTTGCCTCCAGTCAACCTGTTCAGGAGCGAACTCTTGCCGACATTAGGCCTGCCGACTATCGCCACCTTCACAGTCTCCGGGTCCTCCTCCTCAAGCCTCTCATCCGGCAGCAGCTCAAGTATAGCGTCGAGAAGCTCGTTAATGCTCCTCCCGCCCTCTGCCGAAAGGCCGAGCAGCGGATCGACGCCGAGAGAGTAGAACTCCGTCATATTCTGCTCAAGGGTAGCCGAATCTATCTTGTTAATACCGTAGACAATCGGTTTGGAGACCTTTCTCAGCATTTCAACAAGCGCAAAGTCCTCACTCGTAGGCCCGGTGCGGCCGTCGAAGAGCAGCAGTATCAGGTCCGCGTCCTCTATCGCGTACGTCGCCTGCTCGCGCACCTGAGACTGTATGGCATCCGGGGTACCGGGTTCGAACCCTCCGGTATCGACAAGCGTAAAGGTACGGCCGCACTCATGCACGTCACCGTAATTGAGATCGCGCGTAACGCCCGGCTCATCCACGACCACGGCCTTGCGAATTCCGATCAGCCTGTTAAAGAGCGTCGACTTTCCTACGTTTGGTCTTCCTACAATAGCTACTACCGGTTTCATAATACTCCGTTTTTAATATCCGAACTCTTCTATCGTCCGCTCGCTTTTGGTCCAGTCCTTGCTCACCCGTACGAAGAGCTTCAAGAAGACCTTTGAGCCGAGCAACCTCTCTATGTCGGCCCGCGCCTCGCTGCCGACCCTCTTCAAGAGTTTACCGCCTTTACCGATAACAATACCCTTCTGGCTCTCGCGCTCAACATTGATGACAGCGTCTATCTCTATAAGTCCGGCACCGGCCTTTGTGGTTCCCTCATTAAACCGCTCCACAAGCACTGCGACCGAATACGGGATCTCGTCGTGAGTGAGGCAGAAGAGTTTCTCGCGCACTATTTCTGCGGCAATAAAACGCTCCGGCTGGTCTGTGGAAATATCTTCAGGAAAGTACTGTGGGCCTTCAGGCAATAACGCCTCTATCAACCCCGTAAGCCTATCGACCCCAATGCCTTTAAGCGCCGAAATCGGCACGACCTCTTTAAAGGGGTAGAGCCCGGAGACCTCTTTGATAAAAGGAAGCAACTTCTCTTTAGGTACGCGGTCAACCTTGTTCACACCTAACAGAACTGGCGGAGCCTCATCGCCTGCGGACTTGAGCCCCTCTATGATGAAGCGGTCGTCGCTGCTCACCTTATCGCCAACTTCGATCATATAGAGCACGGCATCGACATCTCTAAGAGACGCCATCGCCTCTCTCACCATCCGTTCGTTCAGGATACCCTTACCGACATGAATACCGGGGGTATCTAGAAAAACTATCTGGGCATCCTTTATGTTCTTGACACCTCGAATAACATTGCGCGTGGTCTGCGGCTTTCTCGAAATGATAGAAATCTTCTCCCCGAGCAGGGCATTCAGGAGAGTCGATTTGCCGGCATTAGGGCGGCCAACTATTGAGATAAAACCTGATTTAAACGACATATAAAACCTTTCAACAAGGCAGGCAATACGCCTGCAAAATATAAAAAAAAGAATTATCAATAAAAAGACCCGGTGTCGAGATTAGCACTACCAGACACCGGGTGTCAAAGCCGTATCACGTACCGGACACAAGAACCCAGCTAATCTACTCTATCACACTCAACCAGCTTGCCGCCGTTTATCGCCGCTATCAAAATAGCAAGCGGCAGCAGGTGAAGCACTAGCCTGTCTAAAGAGGTCGATATCTGCCACGATACATCAGCCGGGGTGATTATATAAACGAGCGCATAGACCGCGAACTGCCCGACAAGCAATAAAATCAGCGCCAGCACACCGGGCCTCTGAAGCCCCCTGATGTTGACTATTAGAGAGAGCAGAAGCAACCACCATGCGACGTTAACCAAAGAAATACGCGTGAAGAGGTGAGCCAGAATAGAGCCTACCACTAACGGCAGCCGCACAATATTGGAGGTTAGTGTGCCGATATTAAGCCCTACCGTGTACTCGCTGCCTAGACCGAAGTGCACTTTATAGGTCGCCCACGGGGCCATGAAGAGAACGAAAACAGCCACCATAAAAAGCAGGCCGGATAAAAGAGGCCTCAAGTCCCCACTCTCATGCTCTCTTATATCGTAAACTAGTAACGCAAGCCGTAAGCTGAAAGTTCGCATAAAAAGCAGCAACAGTAGAAGCAACGCTCCGATCATGGCAAAGACTAGCCCTTCGTTCTTGGTCCAAGCCCCTATGGCCAGCAGTACTGCCGCAACCCTGAAGGCGCCCGGACACCCGTCCTTTGCGTAGAGATAGATAAAACCTCCGGCAGCGACAAAAAAGAGCGAGAGGATTAAATCCGCATAACCTACAAAGTCTCCTGAGTAGAGTCCGCCGATCTTTACCGGAAGGCCAGCTGCATGGATAATTACCAGAGGCGAGAGCGAGAGCACCGCAGTAGCAACAAGCGCCGCCCTTCGTCCGACAGACCTCTTGACAAAGTAGTAAACAATACTGAGCAGGGCAGCAAACTGCACAGGGTAGAGTATCTTTGCGGCGATATCGTTGACCTCGCCTAACGTGGTAAAGAGCCACATTATAGAGAGCGGCACGAGCAGCGGATAGTCCGGGTGATCGTAACCGTAAGAGGCGTCGAGAAGAAAAGCTGGCGTAACGCCCCCGTCAACAAAGAAAGCGCGCGCCTTCAAAAACCAGATCGACCACGCATCCCAGCCCGTAACAGGCAGGGTCGTAGAGTAGAGTAATGAATAGAATAACTGAACAGCGATAATTATAACCGATACGATTTCGACCGGCCCCCAACCGTCCCTGGGCAAAGGAGCAAGAGTAGAGGCGCGCCTATCTATAAATCCGAACTTGTAAACCAGAAGAAGCAGGCAGAGAATAATAAGCCACGGCAAGGTAACTGTAACAGAGCTAATACCAATTCCCAAAACAGAGTAGAAGAAGAGCTGTAAAGAGATAAAACCGAGACCCAAGAGAAAGCCGAGCGCATTGATTGCGATAGCGCCGAGGCGTAACTCGCCAGCCGGGTCAACGAGAAGCAGAAACAGACGACCCGAGAGCAGAAAAAGAGCAAAAGCGAAGAGGAGGCTTATAAGCGTGGAGATCATCCTTCCTCTCCTTCTATAACCGCATTCTGCTCAACTCCGCTATCCGCGCCACCTACCCTGTAAAGAGCGCCGTACGCCCCTGTACCGTCACCAAACCTCTCGGAAAAGTGCCCGACGAGTCCGTAATATAACTTCATGTTTGTCTCAATCCTGGCTGCAGCCTGAACATTCTCTCTACTGGCAAGCGCGGCAGCAGGAAGATAGATTAAGATATAGTCGCCGGGTACAATACCTTCCGGATAGGACTTGGAACCGAACTCCTCAACATTTAGACGTTTCGGGTAGAGACCGTATCTGAGCCTCGAACCTATTGAGCCGAATGCCCTGGAGATCGTAAAGAGGTGCAAGCGGCTTTCGGGCCGCAGATCGGACGACAGGCTCGACGATAGACCGGACGATAAGACAGACGCAGTCTCTTGAGTAACGAGATATAGAGGGCCGCCGGTCGCAAGGTTCCTACTCTCTCTATCTTCACCGATAAACGAAAAAGCAACCCCAACGCCCGTAAGCTCGGCGCGCAGAAGCGGATACGCTAAGAGTAAAGAGACCACCAGCAGCACGAAGGGTGCAATAAGAGCGGAACCGGCACGCCCCCTACCCACTGCAATACCTTCAGCTTCATTCGACTCTATTCCGTTCGACAAAAGAACCGTCCTCGTCTACACAATTTATGCTTAACAGAAAGTAAATAAGGGCACTATATATCCGGCCATATTTCAGAATCGCTAACCATCTCCGTCTTAATACCTGAACCGACGGGACCGGCCTCTAAACGGATAGCATGGAGAGATATTTACTCATTTTAGAGCATGGAAAGCGTCTAAGTCAACAGGCCGTAGCAAACAAAAAGGGCCGCGCTACCTGCGGCGCGGTTCAATGAAAAAGGGCCGCGCCATCTGTGGCGCGGCCCAACGAAATAACTCTATTTACAAGTACCGTAAATGACCGGCTTATCCAACCCTGCACCGCAGAGCACATAGCTACTTACCCCCTACTTACCCATCGTAGCGAGGAATTCCTGATTGCTTTCCGTACTCTTCATCTTATCCAACAGGAACTCCATCGACTCAACAGGATTGAGCGGCTGGAGAACCTTTCTGAGTATCCATATACGGTTAAGTTCCTCTTTACCAAGCAGCAGATCCTCTTTTCTCGTTCCGCTCTTGTTGAGGTCAATAGCCGGGAAGATCCTTCTCTCGGCCAGTTTCCTGTCGAGAACAACCTCCATATTGCCCGTACCCTTAAACTCCTCGAAGATAACCTCATCCATCCTCGAACCAGTATCTATAAGCGCGGTAGCAAGAATTGTAAGACTGCCGCCTTCTTCGATATTGCGCGCGGCGCCGAAGAAACGCTTCGGTTTATGCAGCGCATTAGAATCTACACCGCCTGAAAGAACCTTTCCGCTCGGTGGAACAACAGCGTTATAGGCGCGAGCAAGACGAGTAATGGAGTCGAGCAGAATAACTACATCCTTTTTGTGCTCAACAAGCCTCTTGGCCTTCTCTATCACCATCTCCGAGACCTGCACGTGCCTCTGTGCCGGCTCGTCGAAAGTGGAGCTTATGACCTCTCCATTGACCGATCGCTCCATATCCGTAACCTCCTCGGGACGCTCGTCTATAAGCAGTACCAGAAGCACGACATCCGGGTGATTGGTCGTTATGGCGTTTGCGATCTTCTGCAGAACCATCGTCTTACCGGCTCTCGGAGGCGAAACTATGAGCCCCCTCTGCCCCTTACCAATAGGCGTAAAGAAGTCCATTACCCTCATAGAGAGATCAGGCTTCGTCAGACTTTCGAGATGGAGCTTCTCCTCCGGATATAACGGAGTAAGGTTATCGAAGAGGATCTTCTCTCTGGCTACTTCTGGGTCTTCGTAATTGACCTGCTCAACTTTTAAAAGGGCGAAATACCTCTCACCCTCTTTCGGGGGACGAATCTGGCCGGAGACTATATCTCCTGTCCTCAGGTTAAAGCGCCTTATCTGAGAAGGTGAAACATATATGTCATCGGGACCCGGAAGGTAGTTGTAGTCCGGAGCTCGAAGAAAACCGAAACCGTCCGGAAGCGTCTCCAGAACACCCTCGCCGTAAATCATGCCGTTTTTGTCGCTCTGAGCCTGAAGCAAAGCAAAAATAAGATCCTGCTTGCGCATACCCGAAGCGCCCTCGACATTGTACTTCTTGGCGAGTGCGTTGAGTTCGCTTATCTTGAGCAGTTTCAACTCCTTCAGGTTCATGTAATTATCGAGATCAGCCTTGGAGACTACGTTCTTGGTATCAGACGACTTTGCGGCAGGCGGTTTCCGGGTAGGTGTTGACACAGATATTTCCTCTTTTAATGGTTTGGGGGTATTGGTGTGGGTTCTATAAACGAGCTATCAAGCCCTGTAAGTACGATTATATTCCTTTGACTTTTACCTTAATAGGAATTATCTTCTGCGGTATGGAGTCAACCTGGTTGAATTGTTGAAATTAGATCTTCGTTGAAAGGTAACCCGACTCTAGCACGCTTCAATAGCGCTGTCAATCATTTTTGTCTTTATCGAGGCTCCTGCCGGTTATGCCCGGCGTTCACGCTTCAGCTCTTCGTAGAGCGCCCGCGTTTTCTCAAGAACCTCCTCCACGGTACCGTTGTTATCTATAACAATGTCTGCGTGAGCGGCCTTCTCTGCTGCGCTCATCTGCGCCGCTATACGGCTCCTTACCTGTGCCTCTTCAACTCCGTCTCTTTCAACCGAGCGGCGCACCTGCTCCGCTTCCGCAGTATCGACAACCACTACGGCATCCATTTCTCTATAGTGGCCAGACTCTATTAATAACGCCGCATTCACTACTATTATCGGCTTGGGGCGTCTGGAACTTAATACCTCTATCTCTTTTTTTATCTTCTCTATAATTCTCGGATGCGTAATAGAGTTGAGCCTATCGAGCCGGCTCCTGTCGGTAAAGACGATTTTACCTAATGCGGGCCTGTCGATTCTGCCGTCTAAAGAGAGTATGCCGGGGCCGAACTCTTCGACTATCTCAGAGTAAGCCGCCTCTGCGGGCTCTAAAAGCTCGTGGCCGATAGTATCGGCATCTATAATAAAAGCGCCGAGCCTCTTTAACTCACCAGCTATCAGGCTCTTGCCCGTAGCTACTCCGCCCGTAAGGCCTACTATCATAACCGCCTCCGACCTGTACCGGTAGCCTTAACCAGACCCAACATCCTGCCCGTGCCGGACTTGCCACATATGGTAACGTCTCTTCTATACGAGAAAAAGAGCTCTCTGTTGCAGCATGTGCATTCACCCGATACGTCTATATTCCCCGTGGCAATTCCTGAATCGAGCAACTGAGTTCTGTTAGCGCCTTTGAGATCGAAAGCCAAACGCCGGTCTTCTAAAAGCGCAGTGCCCGCTTCGTCGGCAGAAAAGTAAAAAAAAGCCTTTGCAGACTCTCCGAATGCAGAACAGAATTTATCGTAGAACTCCTCTTGAACGGTATAACAACAGACGCCTATAGACGGGCCGAGCGCCGCTTTAATATCGTCTGTGCGGCTACCGTACTCTTTAACCATGACCTCTATTGCCTTCTGCACGATCCTTTCATGCGTGCCGCGCCAACCGGCATGAACAGCCCCTACGGCCCCGGTAACAGGATCGTACAAGAGTACCGGCAGACAGTCCGCTGTCAGAACCCCTACCGTCGCACCAGGGCTAGCCGTTACTATTGCATCGGCCTCTACGCCGGGCAGGCCATCAAACACCCGCTCATCAACGCCCTCTTCGGGCTCGAACTTAAAGACCCTATCGCCATGCACCTGAGAGACGAGGGCACACTTTAAAGAGTCCACCCCGAGAGCAGAACCGAGACGGCGCAGATTCTCGCCCCTCTCCTCACCTCTCTTTTTCGCCCCTCTTTTACCTTCAGCGCCTGCGGCCCTGCTGAAGTCGAGTGAATCGAAGGGCGCTGAGCTTACCCCGCCTATGCGCGTTGTAAAAGCGTTTAGAGCTTTTTTACCGCCCAACGAAAAACCCTTAGAGGTAAAGTATCTTATCCCGTTACAAGCTCTCAATTTCATAATGAAACCTGCTATTTCTTTACGGCTTTTTCCAACCTGCCTACCAGCTCTGCCATGTCGGGCGGCATAGGAGCTGAAAACTCCATAAACTCACCGGTCACAGGATGTTGTATACCTAGAGTAGCGGCATGGAGCAGCTGCCTCTTTATCCGTTTTATAGAGTCGTAGACCGGTTTGTCGAGCCCTGTATGCGGTTTACGGGTACCGTAGACCTGATCACCTACTATCGGGTGATTTATACTCGTCAAGTGAACGCGTATCTGGTGCGTCCTGCCGGTCTCGGGTTGCAGCTCAACAAGAGTAAAACCGGGGTAACTCTTCAACACAGTGTAGAGGGTCGCGGCGTTGCGTCTCTTTTTAGAACGTATTGATATTTTTTTTCTGTCTGCTATATCGCGCCCCAATGGTGCGTCTATCCTGCCGCTCTTCTTCTTTACTACCCCCCAGACGAGTGCAACGTAAGACCTGCTTGGCGTATGCTCTTTAAACTGGGTGGCAAGGTTCGGGTGGCTAGCATCGTTTTTAGCTACAACCATTACCCCTGTCGTGTCCATGTCGAGCCTGTGTACCACGCCCGGCCTCACTGGCGCGCCAATCGACGACAAGCCTCCGGCTCTACCGATAAGGGCGTTAACGAGCGTGCCATCCGGACGCCCGGCGCCAGGGTGAACCGCCATTCCCGCACTCTTGTTAACGACTACAATGTCGTCATCTTCATAGAGTATATCAAGTTCAACGGGACAATATGTAAGCTCCGGCGGGGGTGGAGCCGGCACAACGACAACTACTCTTTCGCCACCCTTTAACAGACGCCCGGCCTTCCCGGCCACTCTGTCCGCAACAGATACATGACCATCGGCAATAATGTTCTTTAAGCGAGAGCGGGTTATATCGGGGAGTCTTTCGGTCAAAAAGATATCGAGCCGTGTTCCGACCTCTTCCAACGTAACGGTATAGGTGTGTAGATCTGCCATTGAGTTTTTGGAAAGTACCTTAAGAAGTGTCAGTTACAGGAAAAGAACGGAAATCGAATAAGAGCTGGGTAGATGGCAAGCAAATTACGTTATACGGGCCGGAGCCCATCTATATGACCGGTCTAAATTAAAAGAGCTACCAGATATCCGACTCTATGCTGCCGTACCGTTTAATCAGAATATCGACGACCGCCTTATTGAAGAAGTTATTCTTCTTGTCTACCTCTGGGTCTACCTTGCTTCTGTAGAGCACCAACCCCTCGTTGAGCTCATCTGCCAACAGCTCGAAGATATTGTCATTCTTAATGCCGCTATCTATCTTATCCTTATTATAGATGGCGACATCTGCGATAATGGTGCGGGCGAGGCGTGCGGCTGCTTCGGTATCAGTTATTAGTGACATGCTTAGACTTCTCTTTTAAAATTTCTTCTACCAGAAGATCCCTGCCCTTCTCTGCATTGGCCATAACAAGGGTCTCGACCTTCGTTGCGTTCATCTGCTTGAAGGCATCTATTATATCTGAGTGCTGCCTCAACGATACCTCCATCCTGCCGGGCAGCGAAAGAGCCGTCATTCTGAACCGCTCAAACTGCTGTACAAGAGCGTGGACCAGAGTTAGAAGCTTGTCATTGCCGCAAGCGCGCAAGAAAGTAGCGTGAAAGTCGTTATCGTAACGGAAAAAGCCTTTAAAATCTTCCTTTGCCTCGCATTTAACCATACTGGCATTGAGTGCTTCAAGCCTTTTTATATCTTTGTCCGTCATCTTGTCACAGGCAGTCCTGGCGGCATACCCTTCCAAAAGGCTCTTTATCTCATAAAACTCTTTTACGTCACGGTCGGTAATCGGGCTTACTACAGCACCTTTTCTCGGCGTCACGGTAATAAAACCTTCGGACTCCAACTGCCTGAAGGCCTCACGTATCGGCGTACGGCTTATACCGAGGTTCTCGGCTATCTCAGACTCCGGTACGCGCTCACCCGGCTTCAAACGCCCGGAGACTATCGAATCTTTAATAAAATCGACAATCTGCTCCCTGAGCGTCATCGGTTTTTCTAACGGATAATCGAGTGAACCAGTTCTCTGCATCTGTAAATGCCTATTTAAGTATAACAATCTGTTCCGTTAACATATGCGGCCGCGGCATATGAAATATCTACTCTAAAAGTGGCCACAAGATACCTTTAATGTATACTGTATACATACAAAAAGTCAAGGTTTTTTTATAGCTTACGCCACCGCATAGAGACACGACCGGACCCTATTCAACTCATTAGGCCTTGCGCCTACCCTCAAGACTTGCTATTACCATTTATAATGGATATAGTTCGTTTAAGCAGAAAAGAGCACTCAAACCAACGGCCTAAAGATACGGATCAACATGGTGCAGACCCAGCCGGTTCAGGTACATATTCCATTCAAAAAGCTGGCAAGTGAACTCGATGCTATTATCGAAGCACGAATAAACCCCGAGATATACCTCGACGGCGATTATCTTGCAAATGCCGACACTCTCGTTCTTGACGAGATAAGAAAGCGGCTCGACGAGTACAACCTGAGGGTGACTATGCACGGGCCGTATATGGGAACGAGTCCCGGCAGCCCGGACGAGCAGAGGAGGATAAGTACCGTCGAGGTCTACCGCACGGCACTGAGGGCGGCAGCACACCTCAGACCAGTCAATATAGTACTGCACGCCGGTTACAACGAAGACCGTTACAATGGCGACATAGACTGGTGGCTCCACCAGTCTATGAAGACGTGGGGCGAAGTCGTAAAAGAGGCCGAAGACATAGGCGTAACCATAGCCGCAGAGAATATCTTTGAAAAAAACCCATTTCCACTGCGCACCCTCTCGGAGACCGTGGGGTCGCCACGATTCGGAATCTGCATAGATACGGGACACCTTAATATCTTCTCCGAGATACCGCTCGAAGAGTGGTTCGTCTCGATAGCCGAACACGTCAAAGAGGTCCACATACACGACAACAACGGCTCAAGCGACGAGCACCTGCCTATAGGAGAGGGCAACATCGACTTCACTACACTCTTCAAGGCGCTCAAAGAGAACTCGCCCGAAGCACTGTTGACTATAGAGCCGCACGGAGATGACGCGATCAGGCGGGGGCTCAAGGCGATACACGAGTTCCTGTAAAAACCTTTCTTCTTTATCAATAAATCTTCTTCTTGAAACTTCTCTTTCTTAAGAAACCAGACTTGAAAATAAAAAAGGCCGGTTCAATTACCATTGAACCGGCCACATAAACTAAAACCGAGAAGACGTTACTCTGTAACCTCTTCAGAGTCGATTGCGCGTTTTATCTTCGGGATAAGCCCTTCTATTATTTTTGCCAACGCCTGAAAATCGAAGACCTCACCCCTGTAGTAGAACTTGTTTGTCTGACCGTCATACTGTCTCAAGATATTGAGACGCGCCGAACCGACCGGGTCGCCTGCTTTTCCAACCTTATTATCTATATAATTATCGGTATCTGCGGCATCGATCCACTCGTCGAGGAACTCATCGAAATGCTCCTCGTGGTCGCGAATGACCACGTCCCCTATCATCTGCGCCTCTTCGACGCTCAGGTTAACAGCAGCAGAGAGCTCTCGCGCGCGCTCCACTACCCTTTGACTGCGCACATCAAAGTCCACATCCCCCTCACCTTCGCGCCTGAAGGCGCCGGCCGGACAGAGTAACCTTGATATATTGCTCATGTGCGCCATAAAACTGTGGGCCGACCGGAAGACCTCATTCTGCCAATACGACCTCTCACTTGACGAGAAGTCCTTGCTGATATCCGGGCTGGTCCTCGGAAGCGACTGGTTGAGTATATCGATAGAGTTTGCAACATAGAAGCACTGCTTGAATAGTTCGTTTAGATATATCTTTCTGACCTTCGGTTCCATTCTCCTGCCTTTCGTTATGTTATAAAAGTAACGTCGCAACGGATAATGTAACCCGGTGCGCGCTTATAGCTATTCTTTAAAAAGATCTATACCAGGCGTCCCGCTGCAACGCCGAGCAGAAGAAAAATCAGCCCGGTGATATTCTGCAAAGCGATATTGCCTATTGCCAGGGCGAACTGTGAGCCGCGCAGAAGCGAGCCGGTGTCGAAGATAAAGGTCGAAAAGGTGGTCAGCGCCCCCATAAAACCGACCAAAATTACCGCACGCGCCTGCGGCCCAATAACAAACCTCTCCTCTGCCAGCGTCCAGACAAAACCGAAGAGCAGGCAACCGAGCATATTGACGGAAAAAGTACCCCACGGAAAGACCTCCGCCCCGGAAGCGCGCTGAACATAACCGCCGAGGTAGTACCGCGCCAGAGTTCCAAAAGCGCCTGCTATGGCTATAAGGAGTATCTTCATAATGTCAAAACAGAGTTTAAAGCGTCCGAAATCTCTACTTTTATACAATAGAGTCCGAGTAAAAAGCAAATTTTTTGTACTCTTGCGCTCTATCAGCCAGTTACCTCTACCCAACTGCAACTCAATTAATAGACAGGCTATTAATTGACTTACCCGGCACAATGGTGTTACTTTTCTACTTTCTGTCCAGCGTATTATAATAAAGGTTATCTTTTGTGACCGGCATCACCCCATGATTAGTGCAACATATGATACTGTTTGAGCACCAAAAACTTATTGAGGAATAAAAAATTGAACGAACTCGCACTAGACACAGGTTTATGGCATATGATGACCAATGCCGGCCCTATGGTCAAGCTGGTCTTGCTTCTTCTGCTCGGGTTCTCCATACTCTCATGGGCCATTATCATCAATAAGCTGCTGCTGCTGAAGAAGGTAGAGGCAGAGACCTCCGCTTTCTACGATCTCTTCTGGAAAAAAGAGCAGTTGGAGCAGGTCGCGGCAGCAGCGAGAAATTATAAGAGAACACCGCTTTCGCACCTCTTTATGGCTGTCTACTCCGAGTTCTCTACAGAGATAAAGGCCGACAGGCAAGAACCGGGTCGCCCGGGAGACAGAAGATCTATCGACCGCATGCAGCGTCTCTTAAAGAAGACCGGCGCCAAAGAGCTTGCCCGCATAGAATACGCAGTTCCCTTTCTTGCGACAAGCGGTAATACCGCGCCGTTTATAGGCCTCTTCGGAACAGTATGGGGCATCATGAACTCTTTCAGGTCTATAGGCGCAAAAGGCGCGGCCAACCTCGCTGTAGTAGCCCCTGGTATTTCAGAGGCGCTCGTGGCAACCGCCATGGGCCTTCTCGTCGCCATACCTGCGGTTGTCGGTTATAACTTTATAGTGTCAAGAACGGCGCGGGTAGCCGCAGAGATGGAGAACTTCACCTCTGACCTTATAAACGTATTCGAAAAGAAGATTCGTTAAGGTAGCGATTAAGATAACGACAACCCTCTATAGCAAAAACCCGGAACAAGATCCTAAAGGAGTTTCAACGGTTGGAGTTCAACAGCATAGGTAAAAAACAGCTGATGTCGCAGATAAACGTCACTCCGTTGGTAGACGTAATGCTGGTGTTGCTGATAATCTTTATGGTCGCGGCGCCGATGATGCAGTCCGGTATAGACGTTGACCTGCCTAAGGTCGAGTCTTCGGCTATACAGAGCCACGACGAGCCGTTAGTAATAAGCATAGACAAGCGACTGAGAATCTTTTTAGGCAAGAAGCGGATAAAACAGAGTAAACTGAAGACCAAGCTCGCCGCCATAAAGAAGAGCAGAGGAGAAGTCTCGGTGCTGCTCAAGGCCGACGAAAAGGTCCCGTACGGAACTGTCGTAAGGACTATGGCGGAAATAAGAAAAGGCGGCATCGAGAAGATAGGCATGGTGACCGAGCCTGCGGACGCCAGGTAACCCCCAGAAAAAAAACAAATCGAGTGGCCCGCCAACTTAAATAGCAATAGTACAGACTTACGAGTATGACTTATGGCAAGTACCATGCATCAACCACCGAAAGAATTACTACGGGTCATCGGCGGCTCAATCGTTCTGCATGCCGTAATAATAACAGCCGCTATCGTAATACTGAACCATGCTCCCAAAAGAGAGTTCCTGACACCCGTCTACTCCGTAAGCCTCATAGCCCCCGAGAAGAAAGTACAAAAGACCCCGGCCGTAAAAGTACAGGCGAAACCACCAGTAAAACCCGCGCCAATAAAAACCAAGACAATCAAGACAATAAAGACGGCACCCGTCAAGAAAGAGAAACAAAAGAGTATCACTGTCGTTGACGATAGCGCCAAAAAGGAACAAAAGAAGAAAAAAACAGAGGCAATAGAGACGGCTGTTGAGAAGATCAAGAAGGACCTGGTTAAGCAGGAAGAGCAGAAACTCATCGCCTCCAGGATAGCCGAACTGGCCGGGCGCACAGAGGCCGAGGATGTCAATAGAAAAAAACGACTAGAAGAGATACGCAGCGGCCTTATCTTCAGGGATGAAAAGGAGAAAGAGAAACCGGAAGCAACCGAGGCGCCAGTACAGAGTACAACCGGAACCGAGGCCAACGGATTAGAGGCGAGCCTCTATCTCTCGCTGCTTCGCGATCAGATACAGAATGAGTGGAGCTACCCGGAGGTGATGCGGGGCAAGAACCTCTCGGTAATCGTCGGTATCAAAATTGACAGGGCAGGGCGCATTGTGAAGCTTAACGTCGAGAAGAGCTCCGGCAACCCGAGGTTCGACGACTCACTGCTGCGCGCCGTTAAGAAGGCCGCACCCTTCAGTCCTCTTCCGGAAGACTTCAAGAACAGATACCTAGAAACCGGGTTGCGCTTCTGCCCGTCATGCAAGGACATGGAATGACAAAGAGAGAGAGTATGAACGACAGGACCACTCGAGTACTTACTACCCTGCTATGTATACTAATCGGCAGCATTTGCATACTAAGCGCAAACAGCGTGCGCGCAAAGGTCTATATAGACCTCGATGCCCCTGCCATAGAGAAGCTGCCCGTGGCAGTGCAAGAGTTCGTATACCTCGGTGACGAACCGGGACTCAATACGGATACCGAGCAGCTCGAAAGAGTCGCAGAGATAATAAGAGATACCATAGAGGACGACCTCGACTTCTCTGGGCTCTTTCGCATAATAGACGAAGAGGCCTTTCTGGAGGAGGTAACGGAAAACGGGCTGAATGCAGCGGATACCGACTTTGAACAGTGGCGGATAACCGGAGCCGAGGCCGTGATAAAGGGCGGTTTCAGAATAGAAAATGGAAAACTGGAAGTTGATGTCCGCCTCTTTGATGCCGTAAAAGAGAGTACGATTATAGCGAAAAAGTATATCGGTAATCCGAAAAGGCCAAAGAGGCTCGCACATTACTTCACCGACCAGCTCTACGAAAAACTTACAGGAAGAAAAGGCATCTTCTCAACACGCCAGCTCTTCGTCTCTTCAAGCTCAGGCAATAAAGAGCTCTACGTCTCAGACTACGACGGGTCGAACGCGCGGCGCATAACGCGTAACGGTTCGATTAACTTATCGCCCCAGTGGTCGCCTGACGGGAAGAAGCTGATCTACACGTCGTATAAAGAGGGCTGTGCGTGCCTCTACATGCTCGATCTCAAAACCGGACAGGACCGGGCGCTGTCAAAGAATCCGGGAATAAACATCAGCGGCCGCTTCTCGCCCAACGGAGAGTCCGTAGCCCTTACGCTTAGTTCCAAAGAGAGTCCCGATCTATACATATTAGACATAGAAACCGGCACTAAAAAGAGGCTGACAAAGAACTACGGGATAGACGTCTCGCCGAGCTTCTCGCCGGACGGAAAAAGGGTGGCATACGTGTCAGATATTAGTGGCAATCCCCATATCTTTGTGTTAGATTTAACCACTGGAAAAAGGCGTCGCCTAACATATAAAGGGGGCTATAATTCCAGTCCTGCATGGTCTCCGGATGGAAAATGGATAGCCTTTTCAAGGGCTTCCAAAGGTAAATTCGATATTTGGTTACTGCGCGTCGATGGGTTCGGAGGCGCGCGCCTTACCTGGACAGGCAGTAACAAGGCTCCGTCATGGTCTCCTGATTCGAGGCAGATAGTCTTCAGTTCCACCCGCTCCGATCACACATCTTTATATGTAATACAACGTGACGGTACAGGGCTTAGAAAACTCAAGACAGAAATAGGCAACGAACAGACCCCATCATGGTCGCCGTACTTGAATTAAAAAATAAACCGACACCGCTTGAAATAGAATACGCTCATTAGTACAAAAACATAATATTTCCGAATAAGGAGGGGAGTAGATGCATCGATTCTTAAGATTCCTACCGATACTTGTCATAACCCTCGCGCTTGTCTCCTGTAAGGGCGCAATGGTTAAAGAAGAGAGCGCAGGCACGACAGTACCCGATGACGAGATAGTAACCGAAGAGATCTTAGAAGTACCCGATGTGGGTGCCGACAGTATTGAGGTACGCGGACTCAACGAAACGGCTTCTAGCGAAGAGCTTGAGATGAAGGCCGAGAAGGGGCGCCTGTACACCGTTCACTTCGACTTCGATAAGTACACGATCAAAGCCGAGTACAAAGACGAGTTGAAGCATAACGCACGCTGGCTCAAAAAGAACAACGGAGTTAAGGTGCGCGTAGAAGGGCATGCTGACGAGAGAGGCGAGAACGAATACAACCTGGCACTCGGTGAAAAGAGGGCAATCAGCGTCAAGAATTACCTCTCGGTTCTCGGTGTTAACCCCAAAAATATTACTACGCTCAGTTACGGCGAAGAGAAACCTCTCAATAAAGAGCATAACGAAGAGGCCTGGGGTATCAACAGGCGGGCGGACTTCACAATCATCAACAGATAATAAAAGTATCCCGCCCCTAGAGACCTGTGAGGGCGGGATACTTTTATACTAAATAACTGAGATGCAGGGACGCAAAAAAGTATGGTTTAAGAAAAGACCGAGTCCCCTGATACTGAAGCCTGCAACCGGCCTTTCTTACGCCCCTATCCTACCTTCTCGCCATACAACATCTTTAAGAGAGCAAATCCAATGTTTAGGTCTTATCTAAAAAAAGAAGATAAAGCGGCCATCAGGTCAAAAGCCGAAAGAGGTAGTGCTGCTGTATCACTACTGGCACTGCTAACGGTAACAACGTTGTTCATCACGGGCTGCGGGCCGGGTTTTCCGATAATGACAAGCGAACAGGAATTGCTTCTCAAGAACGTCGATACCCTTATGGAGGACCGCACAAAACTCAAAGATAAGGTCTCGGCTATAGAAGAGTCCGGGGCCGCTGCCAGCGAACTCGAAGAGACCAGGATCTCACTGGCGGATTCCAAGGCCGAGATGGGCACAATCCGTGACCAGCTCTCCTTCATTCGCAGCAGTTTTGAAGAGAGTGAACTCTCCATTGGACAACTCAAGGCTGATCTGGAGGCTGTCAACTCTAAGGTCGATACTGCCTCCGTGCGGCTCGCAGGCATTGAGTCATCGCTCAACAATGCCGTTGAACGTATAACATCGGTAAGCGCTGCATCGGAGACCGAGTCGGCACGCTCCGTCGAACTGGCAGCTACGGTCGATGAATTGAAGAACCGACTGAACTCTTTGGAACAGTTGGTAATCAGCAATACAAAAGCGCAGGAAGAGTTATCAAAGGCGCCGAAACAGAGCAAATCTTCTTCAGCAAAGTCTCATAAAGAGCTTCCGACTCCGAAATATCTATACGCAAAAGGGCTCAAGGAGACAAAAGCAAAAGAGTATCGCGCCGCCGCAAAGACCTTTAAAGACTTTCTGGTGAACCACTCTTCTCATGACCTGGCTGACAACGCGCAGTACTGGCTCGGAGAAATTTTCTATGATACAGGAGAGTACGAACGGGCAATTCTTGAATTCGACAAAGTCATAACCGACTACCCTAAAGGGGATAAACGTCCGGCGGCGACCCTTAAACAGGGTTTCAGTTTTGAAAGACTCGGAGCTAAAAAAGAGGCCCGCGTACTGCTTGAAACAGTGATAGAGCTCTATCCGAAAAGCGAAGAAGCGACTATAGCGAAGAAGCGGCTGGAGAAGCTTAAGGCCAAGTAAACCCACCTCAACTTGTCACCATACCAAACAACCGAGACAGATAATGAGAGAAAAGTTACTTCTGGTAGACGACTCCAAGAGTGAGCGCACCTCTATCAAAAACGCCCTCAAAGATATCTTCTCCGACTTCATTGAGGCCGAAGACGGCCTTAGCGCTATCAAAGCTTTTATCGAAGAGCAACCCGGTTTCGTCATTACCGATATTGAAATGCCCTCTATGAGCGGATACCGTTTTCTGGAAACCGTCAGGCAGATGGATGAAGGGCGTGATGTGCCGGTTATTCTGCTTTCGGCGACCAAAGACAGCCTTAAAGAGAAACTCACGGGGTTTAACCTCGGAGCGAGCGACTTTCTGATAAAACCGTTCAACGAGGAAGAGCTGGTGGCGCGCACAAAATCGCTTCTGCGCATACGCTCTCTTATGACAGAACTCAAAGAGAAGAATATACTTCTCGAAAGGCTAGCTGTCACCGATGAGCTGACCGGACTAAACAACAGAAGACACTTCTTCGAATCGGTAAAAGAGCAGCTCGCACTTGGCCTGAGGCACAACTTTCAGATCGCCTTTATGCTGCTCGATATCGACCACTTCAAGGCGGTAAACGATACATACGGCCACCTGGCCGGTGATGAGGTACTGAGGGTTCTGGGCAAACTTCTTCTCAACGCCAAGAGAGAGGGTGAACTGTTAGCGCGTTTCGGAGGAGAAGAGTTTGTTATCTGCCTCTTCAATACCGATACCGACAGCTCATTAAAGGCCGCGGAGCGCTTCAGAAGCATCGTCGAAGAATACGACTTCTCTTCAACAGAATTTCCGGAACTGAACAGAATAACTGTCAGCATCGGCATCTCGACCTGTTCTCAGCAGGCAACCATCGCTTCAAAGAACTCCGTAGGTATAGACGAACTTCTCAAAACAGCAGATACGGCGCTCTACCGGTCCAAGAGCGGCGGACGTAACAAGGTAACGCTTCTCGAACATACGCCATAAAGGTCAACCTATAAACGTTCTAATATCTAAACCTGACCGCACACCCGTAAGACCTCTCAGACAAAGCTGAACAATCAACATACAAAAACCGTTCTTCCGCGCCACTGCCCCATACGGCTCTGGCTAACGCGCGATATTTGATATATACTATAGTGATTGGGTTAATCATCTCAGATGCCCTGTAGCCGTTTGGCAGGGGATATAACAGATAATTTGTGAGTTGAAAGGTGAACAGATCGACGGTATCCATAATACGCTCCGAGGAGTACGGTAAAGGGGTCTACGATAAAGTCCGGGAATCGGTAGACCTGCTCGGAGGGATCTCCAAGTTCGTTAAAAAAAACGAGCGCATACTTATAAAACCGAACCTCTTACTCGACAAACCGGCAGATGCCGCGGTAACAACGCACCCGGATATCGTGGCGGCAACGATTCAGCTTGTCAAAGAGGCCGGCGCAACCCCTGTTGTCGGAGACAGTCCGTGTCTAAAGAGCGCGCTTAAGGTTGCCACCGGCTCCGGCATACTCGACGCCTGCAAGGCCTCGGGAACCGAACTGATCGAATTTACGGAAAATGTTGCAATCGACAACCCCGGAGGATACCTCTTCAGGCGTCTTGAAATATCGAAAGAGGTGCTCGCATTCGACGGTATCATCAACCTTCCAAAGCTCAAGACCCATGCCCAGATGTTTCTTACTCTCGGTATAAAGAACCTCTTCGGCTGCGTGGCCGGCAAGGCTAAACCCCAATGGCACTTTAGCGCGGGAGCCGACTCCCAATCTTTTGCCGCCATGATACTCGACCTCCACCTCTTTTTAAACCCCAGGCTCAATATAATGGACGGCATAGTAGGCATGGAGGGCAACGGCCCCGGAAGCGGAGACCCAAAAGAGATAGGCCTTGTACTCGCTTCGAGCGATGCAGTTGCCATGGACACGGTAATCACCGAAATTCTCGGTGCCGACCCCGAGGCCCCGCCGATACAACGTGTGGCATCTGGCTGGGAACTGCCGGGGTCACGGCTCTCTAACATACAGGTTCTGGGCGAAAAAATTTCCGAAGTAAAGATCGAATCCTTCAACTTCCCCCCGCTTGTCCATACGAACTTTGCGGACAAGCTGCCGTACTTCCTGGAGAGCAGGCTGCGCAAGGCCATTACCACCAGGCCGCATGTCAACAACAAGAGTTGCACGCTCTGCAACCGCTGCCTCAACATCTGTCCCGCAACCGTTATGAGCAGCACCAACAAGATACGTATCGATTACAACGAGTGCATCCGTTGCTACTGCTGCCAGGAGGCATGTCCTGAAGGGGCCATCTCACCGAAAGACGGGTGGCTCAAAAAAATTATTCCGGGCCTTTAGCTTAAGCGCAATGTCGAGCCGGACTCGGAAGCGCCAAGAGTCCTGCCCGGCACAGGTTTTAGATATTATATAACAGTACCCTCTGGAGCGGTTTATTGGGACAGAACAGAAGTAAACACAGAATACTACTCATAACCCTGCTGCTCCTCTCCGTAATCACGGCCTGTTTGGCATACTTCCTAACAACTCCCATAGACATAACCAGTTATTCAGATACCATCGCCTCGCGCATAGAGGCAAAGACCAAGGCCCGCTTCAGCGCAAAAAAGATAGTTATACGCGTGCTTCCGTCCTTCAGGCTTTCGCTCGAAGAAGTCGAGCTCTTCGAAGGTACTGAGCGTTTTCTCTATCTACAACAAGCAACTGCCACCTTCCCGATCTTCAAGCTACTCTCCGGCACTCCAAAACCGAAGACAATCGATCTTGTAGAACCTGATATACTTATAAAACGGTACAGTAACGGCAGTCCGAACCTGGGTGCGCTTTTCATAGCGAACATCCGCCCCAAAGGTACGCTCACAGATATGAGGCTCCGTAACGGCCGGTCAACCATAATAGACGAGACGATTGAAAGCGCAGAGCAGAGGTTCGAACTGACGGAGGTTGACTTCACCTTTGAAAAAAGACCGGACGCGGAGCTGGTCTCTTCCTTTACAGCTAAACTCGATTCCACGCCTATACAGTTAACGAGCACAGGACGGTATGAACACAAGAGACTGCGCTTTAATGGCCCTGTTACTGTAGGCACCTTCGACCTCACGCGTCTCAACCCGTACATACAACAGAACGCCCCCAAGGGCGAAATAACGGGTACCGCGTCAGCAAGGCTGACCTTCGCTTTCGACAGAGGACTTACCATTGACGGCGTACTCCATTATAACGAACTTTCAGTCAAGGCTCCCAGACTCTTTAATGAAAGAATAGCCTCAAGGTCCGGCAGCGCAAAACTTCACTTCGGGGTCGACAGCAATGAGATAATCGCTGGACTCGACGGAGTAATGTTCAAGATGGCCGGTTTTGATCTCAGCGGCGGCATGGAGGTCAGCAAACCGCTGCACGCCGGTGCGAAAGAGCGCAAACTGAAATTAAAAATCGCCACAACGCCTATTCCGTTAAAGAAGTTCAAGGCCCTGCTTCCGTCTAACCTCCTGACCGGCAAGCTTGCTGAGAAGATGGGCGGAATTAAGCCGCTTGGCGGTACCATAACCGTTGAAGAACTCTCAGTGGACGGGCGCATGAACAGCCTGCAGAACATGGGTAAGCTTGCCAAAGAGGGTAAGGTCGGGTTACGCCTCAGACTCAATAACCTTAAATTCACGGGACGCGTTCTCAAAGAGACCTTCTCCGGCGTTAAGGGACTTATCTCACTCGAACAGGACAGGCTGAACCTAAGCGAATTCTCGGGCAACTACGGCCACGGCGTGCTCGAAGAGATGAATGCCGAAGTAACCGAACTAACAACGGAACCAAAGTATGCGGTATCCGTAAAAGCCTTCTTCGAGGCAGGCAAGACACTCGAAATTCTAAAAGCGATTTATGGCAAGAAGGGGGAACTGGCCGCAAGACGCCTTAAGTGGATCAAGGTCTCGGGTATAACCGGACTCGACCTCAAACTTATAGGTAACTTCAAAGATCTCAACCCGACCGGGTACTCTGGTAATATCCGCCTGAAAAACGCAAGCTTCGGTCACAAAGGTTTTTTGCTCAAACTTTCAGAACTGAACGGTGAAATTGCATTCGACACCGAACGCCTGGTATTGAAGAATCTCAACGGCGAGGGCTGGGAAAGTACCTTCAACCTTAACGGAACCATACAAAGGTATCAGAAGAAGAATCCTTACCTGGACATTAAGGTAGAGGCGGAACTCGCCAGAGAGACCCTGGTAGCCATCGCCGGAGACAACAGGCTCGAACCCCTGAGCTTTGGATCTAAAGTGCCCTTAAAGGTTGCTATCAAGGGTAATACTGCTCTTCTCAACTCCCGCGCATCCGTTGATTTTACGGGCACTAACCTAAAATATGGCCCGTTAATAGACAAGAGCGCAGGTTACCCGTTTGCACTGGAGGCAGACCTGATTAAAGTAGAGAACGAATCAGTCTCCGAAATAAAGATTAAGGACTTCAATATACGCACCGGAAGTTCGCGCGCCGGAGTAACCGGAGTATATAACCTGCGCACAAAATCATATACGGTAACCGCAGCAACGCACGACTTGCAAGTAACAGACATCGCCAGACTCACCCCGTCATTCGACTCGTCACTAACCGCTGCCGGTTCCGTCGGTTTTAGTTTTAAGGCCTCAAAAGAGGGTAAGGAGACAAAACCCCTCTACAGAGGCGTTGCAACGGTAAAAAATGCGACCTTCAGTTCAAACTATATACCGAGCCCTGTAGAGAGACTCAACTTGAGTGCTGAGTACGGCCCCGATTCTATTCGCCTCGATATAAAAGAGTTTGTCGCTGGCAGAACCGATCTCAAAGGCATTATAGAACTGAAACACGCGCTTCCCGCAGGAGTTAAAAAGAGTGCGGAAAATATCTCGAACAGGACAACACGGTTATGGGATACGGACTTCAACCTAGACGCCGCCGGTTTTTTTCTTAGCGACTTACTCTACCCGCGCGAAGAAAATGACAACGGCTCAACAAAAGACGATATTGAGGCTCTTAAGAAGAGGGGAAGCCTTCCTCTTCTTAAGAGTTTAGGGTCAGGTAAAGGCAGTATCAGCATAAAGCACGGAGCAATACGGGGTCTGACCTTTGAGGACCTGTCGACCGAGATACTTATAGATCCAAAAAAAATAAGCGCAGCTGAGGTACTGCTCCGCAAGAATAGAGGTCATGTTACGTCGTCTATAACATACTACCGTACAAAAGAGGCGCCTCTTCTCTTCGAATCAACAACAAAGATATCCCACATCGACCTTAAGCAGTTTATTGACGAACTCGGAGCCAACAAGACTATAATAGAGGGCGAGCTCTCGGCAGACCTAAAGTTAAACGGCCTGCAGGGAACCACCCCCGTAAGCGCCGGGTTAACCGGTTCTGCACAGATGAGAGTCGGGCAGGGCAAGCTCTGGAAATTCCTTGTGATGAGCAAGATATTCTCTATCCTCAACATCTTCTCGATCGACGAGTTGCTCCAGCAGGGCCTTCCATACAAACGTATAACCGGGGACTTTGATATCAAGGAGGGCATAGTACGGTCAAATAATATCTACCTCGAGAGCGACACGCTGAGGATGACCGCCATGGGAGAGATCAGCATTCCGGACCAGTACATAGACTCCGTGCTCTTGCTCCACCCGTTCGTAACCATCGACAAGATAGTAACGATGATACCGCTTGCCGGTTGGATAATCGGTGGAAAAGAGAAGTCTGCGGCAAGCATGTACTACGAAATAGTGGGGCCGTTAAAAAAACCGTACATAGACCCTGTGCCCGAAAAATCGATAAGCACAGGAGTAAAAGAGATGATGGAGCGGCTCGGAAAAGAACTTGAACTAAAAAGCGATAAAAGAAAAAAGTAGTTGAAAGGGTTTTTATATGGGTTTCTGGAACAGACTTAAAGCGCAGTGGTACGCCGAGGGCGTAAAGCACTCTACGCTTGGACGTATTGCCGTGCCTTTTATTATTGAACACTCCAAAGGAGCTCGCAGTTATCTTGATATCGGCTCTGGCTGCGGAACGCTTGCCATTCCTCTTGCTGCCGCCGAAAAGAGAGTAACCGCGCTCGACTCTTCAGAGGCCATGATAGAGTTGCTTGAACAAGAGATCAGACGCAAAAAGCTTGCAGGCATCAAAACCATAAACCGGCAATGGGGCAGTGGTGTGGTTAAACCGCACGACGTTGTTATCTGCTCAAATATACCGGCTCTCGTAAAGGAACGCCCGGAGTTCCTGGATGAGGTCCTGGCCCTTGCGCGTAAATACGTCTTCATCATAGAGAGCGCCGGCCCGGACGCCGACAAGTTCTACTACAAGGAACTCTACCCTCTGCTCTTCAACCGTGAGTTTCCACCAAGGCGCGACTACATCTCAACCTATTCGAGGCTCCACGCCATGGGTATCTACGCAAACGTGCAGGTCATAGAGTATGACTTCGACCAACCGTTCGGCAGTATCGACGAAGCGATCGACTTCTGGAAGGAGTATCTCGGAATAGTAACCTCGGAACATGATGAGGTGCTCAAGAAATTTCTCAAGAAGAAATTACTTAAGAGAAAAAAAGGATTGGTCGCACCGTTTAGAAAAAGGTCCGCCTTAACATGGTGGAAGCAGACGGAACAGAAAAAAAGTTGAAACGCAGCACCAGCGTACCACCCATAACGCCAATGCATACTGTTAGTTTTATTCATAACGTATGGTATAATACTTTCCGGTTCAAACAGTCGATATTATAGAATTTATACTCTACAGGCCTCTATATAGTTATAAAATACCTGTACAGGGAAAGAAGCGCTCATGAGTAACGATCCTAAAAACATCGACTCAAAGAACCTGGCCCACAAGAACTCATACACAGACCAGTTCCTCTCGATACTCACGCACTACCCCGGTATCGCTTACCTTCAGGCACAAGACTACTCCATACGCTTTGCAAACTCTAAGTTCATAGAACAGTACGGTGAGCCCGGCGACAAGACCTGTTACGACGTTATATGGGGCCGCACAGAACCGTGCGACGACTGTCCTACGTTCAATGTCTTCAAAACAAACAAACCGATAACATGGAAATCGTCCCATGAAGACGGCCGCACGTACACAGTCTATGACTACCCTTTTGTTGCACCCGACGGCGAGCAGCTGGTACTTGAAATGAGTATCGATGCTACAGAGCAACACAAGGCAGAACTTGAACTGGACAGAGCAAAAGAGACTTACAAGGGAATTTTTCAGAACTCACAGGTAGGCCTGTCCCGCACGCGCCTCTCGGATGGTAAGTTTATCGAACTGAATAACTATTTTGTAGAGATGTTCGGATACTCAAACCATAGGGAGTTTATAGAAAATAACTCTGCCATGCAGTGCTACGCAGACCCGAACGACCGCGAGACACTTAAGAAGCTTCTCGCCAGAGACGGACATGTAGAGAACTTCGTGGCAAAGGCGCTTCGCAAAGACGGGTCAGACTTCTGGGTAAAATTTTCCGCGCAGATAGGCAGCAACAAAGAGTATGTAGACGTCGTAATAGTAGATATCGACAAGGAAAAAAGGGTCGATGAAGAGATCAAGGCCTCTGAAGAGAAGTACCGTACGCTCTTTGAAGAGTCTAACGACATACTCTTTGTTACAACTCCCGAAGGCTCTATACTCGACATGAACCCGGCCGGACTGAAACTCTTCGGCTACACGAAAGAAGAGATACGCAGACTCGACCTCGCTACAGATCTATATAATGACCCAGAAAAACGAGAAGAGCTCAAAAAGGAGTTGATTGCAAACGGCTCGATAAAAAATTTCGAGGCAGAATTCAAGACCAAAAGCGCCAAGGTGCATAGCGGCATACTGAGCGCAAATGCAATACGGAATAAAGCTGGTGACATTGTCGAATTCCGTGGAATACTTCACGATATTACGGAGCGTAAATGGCTCGAAGCGCAGCTACTGCACAGCCAAAAGATGGAGGCTATAGGCAGACTTGCCGGCGGCATCGCCCACGACTTCAATAACATATTGACTGTTACAAAAACGCTCGCCGACCTTGCAATAAACAAGGTGGATACTTCAGATCCGCTAATGAAGTACTTAAAACCGATCAGCGAGTCGTCAGATAGAGCGACTAACCTCGTACAGCAACTTCTGCTCTTCAGCCAGAACAGAGCACCCAACACAGACAACATCAACATAAACAGAACAATCACCGGCCTGCTTGAAATGCTTCAACACCTTATCAGCGAAGACATATTGATAACCACGGACCTCTCCAGCGACCTCTTGCAGGTTGAGGCCGACAATGCCCGACTCGAACAACTTCTAACCAACCTTGTAGTAAACGCCAGCGAAGCTATGCCTGGAGGTGGAAGTATAAACATCAGAACATGGAACGCAGTTGATGCAAAAAAGGAGTGCTGCACAGTACCAGGTGAGATCTCGGGATCCGAGCAGCACGCATGCATTGAGGTAACCGATACTGGCGCCGGCATGGAGCCTGGCATTATTGAACATATCTTCGAACCATTCTTTACAACCGACAAAACACGCGGTACCGGTATGGGACTCGCAGTCGTATACGGCATTGTTAAAGAGCTTAATGGTTGTATTGATGTCAATAGCACTCCCGGCGAAGGAAGCTCCATTAAAATCTGCATACCCGCCCTCATGACAATCGTAGAGACGGTTACCGAAGACCCGCCACCGCCGACATTACCCTCGGGCGATGGGTTACGGATTCTACTGGTTGAAGATAACAAATGGGTACGCCAGTCAACGGCGTTGCTGCTCACCGACAATGGTTATGAAGTCTTTCAGGCGAAAAATGCGGAGAAGGCGATAAGCCTTTTCTACCATGAGAAAGGCCAATTTGACCTTGTAATAAGCGACGTGATTATGCCCGGAAGAAGCGGTATAGAGCTACTCGGACCGCTTCTCGAAATCAACCCGAACGTTCCCGTACTGCTCTGTAGCGGACATATCGACAACAAAGAGCAATTTGACGAAATTATTCAAAAGCGTATACCGTACATACAGAAACCGTATACAAACCACGAACTTCTATTGGCAATCAAAGAAATAATACAGGATAGCTGAAATATATTATTAAAAACATCATACAGGCTAGAATTTGACTGTTGACATTTTATGGCTATTGTTATAGCATATAGGTATAAGACCTGTTTATACTGATCAATAATATTGCACAATAAGTACATAAAAACTACGTAAAGGATGGTTGACATGGGAGTACAATACAGAGATCTGATAGAACGGATGCGGTGGGCAGGTAAACTAAAGAACGACTCCGCCGTCGCAAGAGTGCTGGGAGTCACACCCCAAGCCCTCTCCAACTACAAGAAACGCGGCACGGTTCCTACAGACTTGGTACTGAAGTTCGCCAAGATTTTCGGTCTCTCCGTAGACTGGCTGATCAACGGAACCGGCGAGATCTTCAGAGCAGGCGCCGAAGCGAGCCAACCCGGAGCAAAGAGTTACATACAGGCCGCCGAGGAGACCAGCAGGTACTCGCAGTCCGGCCCTTCCATGACCGACATCGAACAGTTGAGCCCGGATGAACTTATATATATGGGCAAACTTCTCAAGGTGCTGCGTGGAGACAACAGCAGCAAGACCGCAGCTATCAAACACACCATAGATGCGCTTCTTGAGAGTAAAGAGATGGTCGATTCACAGGCCAGCTAACGAGCAGCACTAGAAACTTGAAATAAAAGAGTCCGGCATGATTTAATCATGCCGGACTCTTTTATTTCAGATACAGTTATCGTCGGTACACACGACAAACTGCTTAAGCTGTAGCCGGCAGGTTAGAAACTGTGTGACGACTTCATCAGAAGACTTACGCCGAGGTAAGTAAAGAGCACCACGATAAATCCGATTACCGTTGCCACGGAGAGCCCTCTGCCCCTCCAGCTCTTAACATACCATGCATGCATAGCCCCTGCGTAATAGAACCAGACTATGAACGACCATATAACTTTAGGCTCCCACATCCAGTAAACGCCCCAGGCGAGATATGCCCAGATCGCGCCGGAAAACATCGCCGCAGAAAAGAGCGCGAACCCCCAGAGAATACTGCGCCCGGCGATATCGGAGAACTTTCTAGCTTCAGCGCATTCTCTCTCCCGAGACTCGTAAACCAGAGAGACGACTGCTGCGGCAAAGGCCAGGGTAAAGAGGGCATAAGCGGCAAAGGACGCGGTTACATGCGTCTCGAACCAGCGCGTTCTCAGTACCAGGGTAAGCGGGCCTCCCGGTTTGTAGTTGAGTATACCGAAGAATAGCGCTATAGATGCCACCGGCAGCGTAATCATCTCGGTTATTCGCTCCGAGTACCGGTTGGCGACGAAGAGAGAGACAAAGACCGTGCACCAGGAGTAGAAGACGAGTGTCTCGAACATACTCGCCATGGGAGCGTGGCCTGTATTCACTATACGGACACCGAGCGCCACAGTATGCAGAATAAAACCGGCCCAGAGAATCCACCGGGAGAGAGACCCCATGCGAACGGCTCCGGAGCCGTTATGGATAACGACGAACACAAGACCCAACAGGTAAAGTATTAAAGAGGCATAGAGTAGTTCATTCATAATACTTGTCTCTATCTCCCTCTGGTATCGTTCCAGATATAACTGTGTATCTGAAGCTGTAACCGTACGTCTAAAGAGTCATGGAGTATCCACTCAGCGAGGTCCTTAGGGTCCATACTCGATTTAACCGGCGCAAAGAGTATCTTATTAGTTCTGCCGCAGACAAACTCCAAGAGAAAATTCCTGGCAAAGTCGTAATCTCCTCTTCCACCGATAACGAACTTCAGTTCATCGTCCGGTGTTATATACTCCAGGTTCTCTACTAAAAAGGTACCAGCCTGCCCGCTCGAAGGGCACTTTACGTCAACCACCTTAATAACTTTAGCATCAACCCCTTCAAGTGATATGCTTCCGTTGGTCTCCAGCAGCACCGTAAACCCAAGTTGAAGCAGCCTGGAGGCAAGTTCTACAGAAGAGTCCTGCAACAACGGCTCGCCCCCGGTAATCTCCACGGTGTCGCACTTGTACCCCTTAACCTCATCGATAACCGCGTCGATACTCAGTTCCCGAGTCTCTTCACCCGTGTTGGCGTATGTGGTATCGCACCAGCCGCAGTTAAGATTACACCCGGCAAGGCGAACGAATATGCACGGTTTGCCGGCATAACTCGACTCCCCCTGAATAGAAAGAAATATCTCGCTGATTTCCATCTGAAACTCTGCTCCTGTTTAAACTCTACTTCCGAGTAGATTCAAAGATAAAATTATATCATACGACGAGGGCGAAGAGGAGAAATGAAGAAAGGAAAAGAGAACATTCTTGACGGTTTGACGAAAGAGTGGGCCAGTATCCGAAACGGCCAGTACCGTTAAACTGCACCTTAAAAGAAGACCTCCATGTCTCTTTTGCCTTTTTATTTACTTATTACTATCCTGGCTGTTATCTACGCTACCGTTCTTCTCATCATTATTAGCCTTCGGCTTCTTCTTCGTTGCGGGCCGCCCGAACGCCTTGTACTTTGTCGCGAGATTATGGAGTCTTCTCTCCACCTTATCATTGAGCGTGCCACTAGCGTACCTGCCTTTGGCGTCGCGCTTTCCGACCTCCATATTAGTCAGTATCTCAAGCCCCTCATCGACCTGCCGTATCGGATAGATCGTAAACTTTCCACTCTCAACCACCTCTACCACATCCCGTCTGAGCAGAAGGTTCTTTACATTCCTCTCAGGTATTATCACGCCCTGGCGTCCGGTAAGGCCGCGCGCGTTACAGACATCAAAGAAGCCCTCTACCTTCTCATTCACTCCGCCTATCGGCTGCACCTCGCCCTTCTGGTTCATAGAGCCGGTTATAGCCAGCGACTGGTCTATCGCCACACCCGAAAGGCTCGACAAGAGCACGTAGACCTCGGCACATGTTGCGCTGTCGCCGTCGATCTCATCATAGAGCTGCTCAAAGCAGAGTGAAGCCGAGAGCGTCAGCGGGAAGGTCCTCGCGTACCGATCACCTAGAAAACTCCTTATGATCATCAGACCCTTATTGTGGAGCTTGCCGCTCAGCTTCACCTCCCGCTCAATATTAACGACTCCCGTGTCGCCCATAAAGGTAGAGGCCGTTACACGCGACGGTTTTCCGAAAGCGTAATCGCCAGGGTTTAGCACCGCAATTCCGTTTATCTGTCCCACAACCGCACCGTCTGTATCGACCATCAAAGTATCTTCGGTTATATACTCTCTTAATTTCTCTTCTATCTTTGAGTGGCGGCACCTCTTCTCATACTCGGCCTTCTCTACATGAGCGGCTGTTACCGAAGGAGACTTATCGAGTCCGGCAAAATGATTAGCCTCAATAAGCAAATTCTTTACATCATTGAATCGCGCCGAGAGTTTTGTTTTATCTGCCGCGAGACGACAACCGAACTCGGCAATCCTGGCAACTCCCGTCGGATCGAAAGGCAAGAGTCCTTCTTCGGCGCAACGGCTGGCAACAAAGAGCGCGTACTGCTGAATGTTCTCGTCATTCAGCTCCATTACATTATCGAAATCGGCCTTTACCCTGAAGAGTTTACGGTACTCGCTGTCTACATTGTAGAGCAGATAGTAGAGCATCGGCTCGCCGATGAGGATGAGTTTGATGTCAGACGGGATTGGCGAAGGTTTCATTGCCGTAGAGCTTACTGCCCGGTACTGCTCCCAGACGTCCTCGAACCTGATCTCGCGTGTCTTGATGAGCCTCTTTAAAGAGTCATAAACAAAGATGTTCCTCAATACATCCATGGCATTAACTACCAGGTAACCGCCGTTGGCCCTATGGACCGCACCAGCTCTTATCATCGTAAAGTCGGTAGTCGCCATGCCGAGCTGAAAACGGTACTCGACCCGTCCGAAGAGATTATTATAAGTCGGGTTCGGTTCGTAGACCACCGGGGCCCCTACGGTCTCGGCGTTATTGACCACCAGGTTTACTTTATAGCGTTCGAAGGCAGGTTCGTGATTCTGCTGCAACTGGAAGGGCCCTATTGAAAAGGGCATCTCCTCTCTGGGCCTGAAGTCGTCTGTGTTGCGCAGCAAGTCTGCTTTGAGCCATTCGATAAAGGCCAACACCTTCTCCAGGTCCCTGAACTTATCTAGCAGTTCATTGAATAGCGGGGTAACGACGTACTGAACCGTTTCGGCGTCGAGTTTACCAATTCGCTCCTTGGCCTCCTTGTCACTCTTTCTCGCCTTGCGTATAGTATCGCTTAGCTTGTCCTGAACGAACTTGAGATTGTTGTTTAGCCGATCGACCTGCTCATTCGGCAGTGCTGAAATCTCATCTTGCTTAAGCGGTTTTCCGTCCTTACCGGGCACCACGCTTAAGCCCCCGGAGCTCTTCTTCAAGACAAAGCCCTTCTCGTCGGCTACCTTCTCAAGGCGTGAAAAGAGCACGCGCGTTCTCTCCTGCTGCCCTTCGAGTATCTCATCCCGGTGGCTCTCGTAGTCCTTCGACTCGAAAACCTTCGGTATGTCGCGCTTTAAGATAGCAACAACTTCGGCCACCTCCCCGGCGAACTCGGCGCCTCGCCCAGCCGGAAGGTTCAAGGCAACAGGACTATCAGGTTCAACAAAATTAAAGACGTAACACCAGTCGTCAGGAACGGACTCTTCTTTAGCCTTCTGCTCAATGGCGTTCTTTACCGTGGTATACTTGCCAGTACCTCCCTCACCGAGCACGAAGACGTTGTAATTGGCATTCTCTATACCGAGACCGAACTCAAGGGAATCGATCGCCCGGGCCTGTCCTATTATCTCATTCAGTTGAGGAAGTTCCTCCGTGGTGGCAAAGGAGAAGAGCCCCGGATCGCATCTCCAGGTAAGCTCGTCTCTTTTAAGTTTTGTCCGTTCTTTTAACTCTGCCATGGCTACCTCTTATTTAAGTTTACACCAAAAAAGGTCTCTTGTTTTCTAATGGCTATGACCGTGGCCGTGGCCTTTGGTATTGTGGGCCATGGTACCGAAAATATCCCCTCGGTCGCAGCCAACGCACTCGGCCTGTAAAGTAGTATAAAAAATGTGATGCGATTCGGCAAGTTTTTCATTCACCAAATTAAATATCTCACCCATTCTCTGTCGTTCTTGCGGTTCTATATCGACATGCGCGCTAAGGGCGTAGACGTTATGGCATATACTCCAGATATGGAGGCTGTGAACGGACTCTATACCCTCGGTCCCTTTTATCTGCTCAACCACGCTATTGAGGTCAATCTCGGTCGGCACGCCCTCGAGCAGTATATGCGAAGACTCCTTTAGTATTTTGAAGGCCCCGAAGAAGATGATACCCCCTATAGCGAAACTTATAATAGGGTCTATCGCGTACCATCCGGTATAGTAGATTACTACCGACGCGACTATAACGCCTACCGAGGCGATCGCGTCCCCGATCACATGGAGAAATGCGCTCTTTATATTGAGGTCGTTCTTGGCGTAACTCATCAGCCAGAGCGCGACCAGAAGATTTACCACAAGCCCCACAACCGCTACCGCGAGCATGCCGACACTCTCTACCGGTTGCGGGTTCAGGAGTCTTACGGCCGCCTTGTAGAAGATGAAGAAGGTGATGGCGAGGAGCGAAAAACTGTTTATGAAAGAGGCGAAGACTTCGGCCCTGTGGAGCCCGAATGTCCGTTTTTCGGTAGGCGGCAGCGCAGAAATATAGATAGCGAAGAAGGTGAGCGAGAGGGCAAAGACGTCCATGAAGACATGAGCCGCGTCCGAGAGCAGCGCAAGGCTGTTGAAGGCGTAACCTCCTATCAGTTCGGCAGCGAAGATTATCGCCGTCAGGCCGATAGAGACCTTAAGCCTGCCTTTTAAGGCCGCGTCAATATCGTGAGAGTGAGTTTTAGCGGCTTGCTCTTCCACAGTGCCCTCTGTATCGATATAAGGTGCGTACAGACCGGACAATCAACGTATTATCCAGATACTCTCCTTTTTCAATGATACCCTTACGGAGTCGCCCGTGGCAAGGTCTAACTTCCTCAGCACGTGGTTCGGAAGCTCTACCTTGAGGGTACTCTCGCCAGTCAAGGTCTTTAAGTAGAGCAGATACGTGGTGCCGCGCCCCGTAATAGCGGTGATCTCGCCCTCGACCACGTTGTCTTTCACCCTTCTCTCAAGCGTACGGTCCTTTCTTATAACAGGTATCTCCTCCGGCCTGATACAAAAGACAACCTCGTCGCCAACATGTATGGAACCGACGTCGCTACGATTATGAAGCCCGGCATGAACTTCACCGATATCCGTATGCAAAATCACCGCCTCGGTTTCGGTAACAGAGCTGATGCGCCCGGTAAAGATATTTCTTGTACCCACAAAACGGGCGACGTTTTTTGTAGCGGGGCGGTAGAAAACCTCTTCGCGGCTGCCGAACTGCTCAATCCTGCCCTCGTTCATGACGGCAATTCGCTCTGAGAGCATAAAAGCCTCTTCGAGATCGTGCGTAACTACCACTGTGGTAACGGGATAGAGACGGTGGATATTGAGAAGGTCTGCCCTCAGCTTCTCGCGTACCTGAAAGTCGAGCGCAGAGAAGGGCTCGTCAAGCAGGAGCACGCGCGGACTCGTGGCGAGTGTTCTCGCAAGAGCTACCCTCTGCTTCTGCCCCCCCGAGAGTTCTCCGGGGTACCTGCGCTCCAACCCCTCCAGGCGCATCACCTCTATAAGCTCACATACCCGATCAACAACTCCGGGAGCACGAAGCCCCCCGATTCCGTAAGCGATATTCTGCTCCACGTTCATGTGTGGAAAGAGCGCGTACTCTTGAAAAAGATAACCGGTTCTCCTCTGGCGAACCGGATGGTCTATTCCGGCAACAGAATCAAAGACCCTCTCTCCAGCGACGGTAACGGTACCGGCGTCAGGTTTTATAAGCCCTGAGATCATCTTGAGCGTCAGCGACTTTCCCGCGCCCGATGGGCCGAACAGAACCAGCAACCCGGTTGAAAGCTCCAGTGAAAGATCGAGATTAAAAGAACCGAAGCTCTTGGTTATATTAAACTGTAGCGCCATAAATTACAGACCGCGATTTTAAAGATTTAAGATGATGAACTCAAGCTAAGAACTAAAACCTGTTCTGAGAGAACCTTCCGGCAATATAGAGTACTGCGAAGCTGAAGAGCGTGATTATTGCGACCATCAGGTTGGCAGCTCCGGGCTCGCCCGCCTGCACAGCGTCGTAGATAGCGATCGGCATGGTCTGGGTAAGACCAGGAATATTTCCGGCAATCATTAACGTGGCGCCGAACTCTCCTGTGGCGCGCGCAAAGGCCATTACCGTGCCGGCTGCTATACCGCGCCACGCAAGCGGCAGAGTAATGGTGCGTATTACCTGAAACTCGGTCTTGCCTAGCAGGCGCGCCGCATCCTCCATCTCCCGCCCCACGCCTTCAATAGCCGCACGAGCCGGTTTTATAAAGAGCGGTAACGAAGAGATGCATGCAGCGAGCACTGCCCCTTTCCATGTAAAGACAATCTGGAAACCGAGCGCATCCTCCAAAAACCGCCCGAGTCCGCTTGAGCGGCCAAAGAGGCTCAAGAGGTAATATCCGAGCACGGTCGGCGGAATTACGAGGGGCTGCATAATGAGGGCATCCACAACATTCTTTCCGACAAAACTCTTTCGCGCCAATAAGAGCGCAAGAGAGAGTCCGACCACTACCGTAATCAGCGTCGCTACGAACGATACTTTGACAGTCAATATAAGAGGGAAAAAATCGATCATCACACCACTCTGTTCCGACTCTATTTGCCGGAGCCTTCCTGTTCAGGAATAGTAAAACCGTAAGAGTTAAAGATAAGTACGGCCTCCGGGCTTTGGAGAAAATTGATAAAGGCCACTGCCTCTTTTCTGTTAGGGCTTCTGGTTACGATTCCAGCGGCATGCTCTACCGGAGAGTAGAGCGTGCGGGGCACTGGCACAATATAGACACCATCAGTACGAGCAATTGAGAGCGCCACTAAACCAACGGCCGCATTCCCGCTCTCAACAAACTGGAGCGCCTGACGAACGTTCTCGCCGTAAACCAGCCGCTTCTGCACACTCTGCCAGACCCCTGCTTTCTTTAACGCCTGCACAGCCGCAGTGCCGTACGGTGCATGCGCCGGGTTGGCGATAGCGACCCGCGTACCTACTCTGCCTAAGTCTTCCAAACTTTTGACCCCAAGGCCAGAAGCCCTGTTGACTACAATCGCCAGCGCGCCATCTGCAACCGTAATAACGCTGTCTGGTTCCAAGTTGCCGCTGCTCTCCAGGCGGACCGCATACTTTTTATCCGCAGCTATAAAGAGGTCGAACGGCGCGCCGTTCTCAATCTGGCTGGCAAGCACCCCGGTAGAAGCGAACGAAAAACGTAGTTTAATGCCGGAACCCGCCTCGAAAATCCTGCCCGCCTCTTTTAGCGCATATGAGAGACTCGATGCCGAAGCAACGGTCAGAATTCTTGCTCCGGCCTCTGCATTCGGTACATAAAAGAGAAGACCCGAAAAGAGAGTAACAGCCAGAAGTAATCCGGATAATATTTTTTTCATCCTATCCGCCGCAGTAAAAAAGCAAAAAAAAACCGACCACCAGGAAAGGGTCGGTTTGATATTATGCACCACAAATACCAACAACACGATCTCCTTTCCAAGCACGGGAGACGTGTCCGTTTCCAGGCACACCCTATCGGCCTAGCACCGTAACGCCACCGGTTTTCAAGCGGCGCCTTAGGAGTGTCGGCTCGGAGATATCACAATATTCAATTATCTTAACTACTTATATAACATAACGGCAAAGAGCAAGTCAACCAGCGCGGCAAATCAACGTAAAGCCTAGTCAGTGAGCCCAAAGGGAAACTCGAAACCTATCGTCGCGCCATTCACCTCACCCGGATGTACCCAGACCGAGCCTCCGTGCGCCTCTGTGAAGCTCTTAAGTATGCAGAGCCCGAGACCGGCCCCGCCGGTCTTAATGCCGTCATCGGTCTGGAAAAAATTATTAAAGATCCTCTCTGCAACCTCTTTCGACATACCCTCGCCGTCATCGGAGGCCGTAAAACGGAACAGACCGCCCTCCACCGACCAGTCTATTCTGACTTCGCTGGCGGCATATTTGTAGGCGTGACTAACCGTATTGTGCAGCATCCTGCGGAGCTTTTCCAGGTCCGCATCTATCTCAACGCAGCCCTCCTTGCCGCTCTCGTACTCGACTCCGTTTACAATAATTCTCTTGCTTACTCCGGCAAAGGGCCCCACAACCTCGTCTATGAGTCTTATCAGGTCAACTTGCACCCTCTTGAGGGTCACTTCACCACCTTCGCTTCTGCTGTACTCCAGAATATCGTTAGTCATCAAGTTCAGTTTGTTCGCTGAACTGATTATAGTATTAAGTTTGCTCTTCTCATTATCGTTCAGCTTGTCACCGATGAACATCAGCAGTATTTCCGAATTAGCGATAATAGAGGTCAGCGGAGAGCGCATATCATGTACGATATAGTCCATATAGATCCGCTTGAACCTCTCAAGCTCCTTATGGCGCGTCATGTCGAAGGCAATACCGAGAAAATTCTTGATCACGCCGTCAGCATTCTTTATCGCATTTATCGAGAGCAGAACAGGCACCTCGCGCCTGTCTTTACGCAGGTTTATAATTTCACCGACCCAGTACCCCTTGCTCTCATCGAAGAGATCGGTCCACATCTCATCGTACAGATCAGGAGTCGAATGGCTTGACTTAAGGATGCTCGGATTCTGTCCCAGAACATCGCTCCGCTCATACCCGTAGAGCCTGAGGAAGGAGTCATTGACGTCGATAATCTTGCCGTCACAGTCAGTGACGGCAACAGAGTCTTGGGAAAAGCTGAAGATACGCTGAAATTCTGTAGAGAGGATACCAGGGATATCAGTGGAGTGTTCGGTGCTTATATTGAGTATGTAGGAATAGATGGTCTTTGAAGCATCGCGAAGCGGAAATACGGACAGGTACGCTTCAATATTTGAGCTGTTTTTATGAAGAAGTCTTACGCTCTGGCCAACGAGGCCGTCCGCCGGAGCGGCTGAGCCTAAAAGCTCTCTTGCGAGCTCTCGATCCGAGAAGATAACTTCGAGGTGAAAATCCAGGACCTCTTGGCTACAATAACCGAGAAGGCCCTCAAGGCCAGAGCCAAATCGGATGATCTTCCCCCCGGCATCGAGACCGAGTGTACCGTCATTGCTCATAAAAATTTATCCCTGAGCACTCATTAAAAGAATAATAACTACAGTGCCGGATGCTTCATCAGTAGGGTATTCATAAACGGTACCCTGCCTTCTGGCATAATATCTTTAAAGTGTACGCCGTAACGTCTCGATCCGTCCTTCTGCCGCACCCACATCACTTCTGTGGTGGCCTCTACAATGCTGTCGGAACCCAGATCTAAAGAGATGTCAAGACTGTCTCCAGCTTTTATTGCGCTCGCCCCTTTATACTTGGCAGGCGCTTTGAACATCAGTCCGCCGATACTTAGGTCCTCTGTCTTGAGTTTCATGGTCTCAAGGCCGCCCTTTCCCTCTTCTGTCTCCTTAGGATCGAAACGGACCTCAATGGGAAGACGGAGCGCAAGACGTAACATGTTGCGCTGCTCACTAGACACGGCTTTATCCCTCAACTTCTTCAGCGCCTTAAGTGCCATCGGGCTCGGCACTGTCCTGCCGCGCTCCCACCTGTTCACAGTACAAAAGCTTACGCCAACTGCGCGTGCCAGCTTCTCCTGCGACATCCTGAGAGTCAATCTAATGCGTTTAATATCTTTGGGGTCCATAAAAGCAGGCCTCCTTTTTTAACGTAACATCAATAATGAAAAACAAATACCGTATCTGCGAATAGCATATACCTGTGCACGGCAATTGTCAACCCGATCACTCTACATTATAGACCATGTTATAACATATCTCAACCCAAATAAAGCATAAACAACCAATTCAATAGGCTTTTAAGAACCACAAACTCGACTAATACCGCTTTTGTCGGCGTTGGACCGAATAAAAGAGGCCTCACTTTTCACTCTTTTCAGTACTCGAACAGACTCCCGTCCAACTGCTCTTCGATACCGAAATACGCAAGAAGAGTCGCCCCGAGATCGGCAAAGGTATCCAAAGTGCCAAGAGCTAAACCTTCTCTCAACCCGGACCTTGTGGCACCGGAAGAGACTAAAAGCGGCACATACTCTCGCGAATGGTCGGTGGAAGGAGTGGTGGGGTCGTTACCGTGATCTGCCGTAATTACAAGCAGGTCGTCACTGCCGAGCGAAGCGATTATCCGAATTAAACCTTTATCAATTCTTTCTAACGCGCCACCCGCGCCGACAGGGTCGTTACGGTGGCAGTAGAGCATGTCGTGCTCTATCAGATTTGTAAATACAAGCGCTTCTCTGCCCTCGAAATACTCAATGGCCTTCAAGGTCTTCTCGATGCCGTCTGAGTCGCTATCAGTATGAAGTTCGAAATCTATACCACGATGTGCGAAGATGTCGCCGATCTTACCGACACCTGCCACTCCGACTTCATACTCCTTCAATATATCTAATAACGTTGCCGGAGGAGGGGGGACGGAAAAGTCCTTCCTGTTCGGTGTGCGCACAAACTGCCCGACAGAACCGATAAAGGGGCGGGCTATGACTCTGGCGATACTGTAACCGTCGGCAAGAGAACGCGCCTTGATACATATTTTATATAACTCTTCTAACGGTACAACATCCTCATGCGCGGCGATCTGAAGTACGCTGTCTGCCGAGCTATAAAGAATCAAAGAGCCGGTCCTTAGATGCTCTTCGCCCAGATCGTCGATTATTTCGGTGCCAGAAGCTACGCAACCGCCGAGAATAGCGCGGCTCGTACAGGATGTAAGCCGGGTTAGAAGTTTCGGAGGCAGCACATCTGGAAAGGTCGCGAACGGTTTTCGAGTTATGCGCCCTGCTATCTCCCAGTGCCCGACCGAGGTGTCCTTGCCAATAGAGGCCTCGCGCATTCTGCCGTAAGAGGCCGAGGGAGCGGTGACGGCTTCGACTGTCTCGATTCCCTCGATATTACCGAGCCCCATACCAGTAAGATTCGGTAACCGTACTCCGGCACCAGCCTTAAGAGCAGCCTTAAGAGTATTGTCGAGCGTGTGGCTGTGTACGTCTTTTGGGTCGTCGTACTTTCGGGCATCGGGAAGGGCCCCGATGCCGAACCCGTCAATGACTATCAACACCACCCGCTTTGCCAAACAGAGCCGCCTTTCCGTCCAGATAACCGGTATTGGAAGTAAAAAGAACTCAAAACATACAGACACGCATAAACAGAAAACAGTGGGCAGAGCCCACGCATCAGACCCCCCTGTAACCTCGCGGGGTCACCATATAACCTCCGTCAGAACGCGTTGTAGAAGAGCCGATGATTATAATCGTCAGCATATCTATACTTTCATAAAATTCAGCAAGACCGTCTAACGTGGTCAACTGAACCGACTCGTCATCGCGAGTGGCGTTACGAACGACCCCGACAGGCGTGGATCCCTCTCTATACCTTGCGACTATATCTATCGCTTTTTGGAGTCCGACTACCCGCTTCTTGCTCTTGGGGTTATAGAGCGATATCACGAAGTCGGCGCCTGCGGCAGCGGCAACCCTCTGCTCTATGGTCTCCCACGGCGTCAAAAGATCCGAGAGAGAAATCGAAGCGAAATCATGCATCAGCGGGGCGCCGAGCAGCGCGGCGGCTGCAACAAAAGCCGGCACACCGGGAATGACCTCGACTTCCGGCATCGCACTACTCTCTTTAAGTGCGAGCTCCAGAACGAGCCCTGCCATACCGTAGATACCTGAATCCCCCGATGAGACCACTGCAACGCGTTTGCCGGCATGCGCAAGGTCGAGAGCGATCTTGCACCGCTCTACCTCCTGCATCATGCCCCTTGAGTGAATCTCCTTACCCTCTATAAAAGGCAAAACAAGATCGACGTATCTTTTGTAACCGACCACGCAGTCGGCCATAGCGAGCCTCTTCAGAGCCAGAGCCGTAAGGTGCTCCGCTCCGCCTGGCCCTATACCTACAACATAAACCGAGCCTTTGCAAGTGCGACCGTTACTCTTTTCGACTTTATCTTCTCTTGACATAACCTGTCCGTTTTAGCTGAGATAAGGGCCGCAGGCTCTGCGACCGCCTTTGCACCTGTCTGTGCGTAAACCACGGAAGAGGAGACCGATACCGCCTCGACGCCGTTAAGCTCCTCTGCCGTAAAGAACTCTATATCAACACCCGCATTGCGTACGAACTCCAGAAGCCCCGCTTCGTCTCTCTTTATATCTATCGTAGCGAGTCCCTTTAGAGTAAGGGGCGAGACCCCAACGCCCTTCAGCGCCTTGCGTATTACGCGCCCGACCTCTTCGGCGCTTACCCCGCGCCTGCACCCGACACCGGCGACATACTCTTTGGGTCTAAGCAGCATCGTATTACGCTTTAACGGGTGAAGCACGACAGGGTCGGCCTCTGGCGTAACAACCACATAGGCGCGTACCACATCCCTCGGAACAGACTTGCCGGTAAAGGTGAAAATGGACCCTGCACTCTTACCGTATGAGGCTACGAACTTCTCCATGCCGTCTCGCCTTACGGCGTCGGTATCTACTACAACAACGGGACCGCCATCTAAAATTGCGGAGTTTACGACCTTGATCTTTTTTATATTCTCAATAACGAGGCCGAACCGCTCAGTTATATCCTCGATACACGGCAGGCCGCGAGAGTCGGTGGCTGTGGTAATAACAGGGGTTGCTCCGATGGCCGATGACACCCGCCTGGTCAACTTGTTCGCACCGCCCAGGTGACCGGAAACAAGACTGATGACAAAGTTACCCGTCTCATCGGCAACCAAGACCGCCGGATCAGTAGCCTTCGATTTCAATAGTGGCGCAATACTTCTAACAGCTATACCGGAGGCGCAGACAAAAATTATTGAGTCCGATTCCGACCAGGCCTCTTTGACCACACTCTTCAAACCGCGTGCCTTAAGCTCCTTTGGACTGAAAAGCTCGACCTCGGAAAAGAGTCCAGCCATTCTTCCGCCGAGCTCTTCACCAGACTCGGTTACGGGCAGTATCGTAACGCGGTGATGACTGTCATCATACACACCACTCTCTTTTTCTAACCCGCTCTTTTTAACCACAACCAACTCCCCTGCAATAACTGTCAACGCCTACTCGATCTTCACCTTCTTGATATCGCGTACGAGCTTTACAATTCTTTCTGCCATAAGCTCTATCAGAGCGGCGCCCTTCTTCTCTGTCGCTTTTGCAGGGTCTCCCCAAACCGCGCCGGGCCAAAACTTTAGCTTGTCACGAGCGATAATCGGCTTCGGTAAATTAGGAAACTCCTTCCTGGCCCTTCCCTTCACAAGCTTTGGGGCGATGTGAAGAACTGCCGAGGTCTCAAGCTCTCCGGCATGCGAGTCCCCCTTGGTCTCAGCGAGGGCAAAACCCTCGGGCCCTATTATCTCATATATTGAGAGTGCGGCGATCTTTGAACTCTTAAGCTCATCAGTCAGGCACTCGCCAGCCTCCTTCATCGCCGAGACATGCAAGGAGCCACCGTGGCCGGAGATGAGGATAAAGTTTCTGAGCCCCTTGGCGTAAGCCTGCCTGACGATATCCTTCGTAAGGGAGCGGAGCGTATCGGTTGTGATCGAGAGCGTGCCTGGATGCGGCCCTGTTGAGGTACAGACGCCATACTGAATAGGCGGAGCGATAAAAAACGCTAGAGTCTTTGCGGCCCGCTTGGCGGCCTCATAGATTATCAGCGTATCGGTGTTAAGAGGCAGATGGGTTCCGTGGGCCTCTACCGTTCCGTAAGGGATGAGCAGCGTCTTCGTAGACTTTAACGCGCTCTTGAACTCACTCATTGTCATCTCTTCAAGTATCATTTAACCCTCCAAACTCTATCAGGCAATCGGTAATACACAACATACTCTTACCGAGTCCCCGGTTTGCAAGCTACCACCGGCCAAGGCGTACCATTAGCCAACCGCCTCCATATGCCCCCACTATCGCTCCGAGCCCGTTTGCCATGGCATCGGTTATGCTGGCGTTTCTGTAAGGCACAAAAAACTGACAGACCTCCATAAATAATCCGAATGCCACACTTATAAGAAAGATTAGAAAAACGTTTCGCTTCCACCTTCCGGTAAAGGCCAACAGTATAGCAAGCACAGTGTAAGCGAGAGCATGATAGAGTTTGTCTATCTGCGCCCCCCTAAATGACGGGTTTTCCACCTGTGCTAAAGAGAAGTAGATAAGCAGAAGCGTATAGAAAACGAGCAGGAGTATGAGTAGCCTGTGCCTCATTCTACTTAGTCCCGCTATTAGTAGTCAAAATCTCTTTGCCCAAGTCCTTACCACCCGTCTCTGCAATAGAACTGCCACTGCAACCGGCACCATTGTCGGCTTTTCTATGGGCATGCGTAAAGGTGGCGTCATAAAGCTTAGACTCCTCGGCTCCTGAGTCCGGTCTCTCACCTATCGCCCTGCCGACTATTATGATGGCGTGACGGTCTATTCCGGATGCGGCTACCTTCCCGGTTATATTGTCCAGGGTACCGGTTATTTTCATCTCATCATCCCA
>JAJCZH010000030.1 GCA_029262515.1 Deltaproteobacteria bacterium
GCAGCTCGACATCAGCCGGGTCGCCGTACCGCTGTATCGATACCGGTCCGGTAATTAAGATAACTGCGACTCCGAGTACCGCCGCCGAGGCGGCAACAAACGCGACCATAGGTGTGCGGCGACGGTACTGCCGCTTAACACCGGTGGTTTGCCGGACACCGTCAGTTCTAACGCCGCCGTCGGTGTCAAGAGCATTTAACGCTTTGGCTCGTACCTCTGCAAGGCGCGAAAGGTTATCTGCGTTTAACCGGTCGCTACTCTCGTCCAGAGTTGATATGACCTTTGCGACAAAGGCATCTTCTTCTCTCTTTTTAATCATGGCCAGTGTTCCTCCAGCTTATCGCGCAGCGCATGCACAGCCCTTGAGTAGAGTGTCTTTATGGTCCCTTCGCTGCAACCCATAACTTCAGCCGTCTCGTTCACACTCAGCCCTTCCCAGGCCCTTAGCAGAAAGGCTTGCTGCTGGCGTATAGAGAGGTTTCTAAGGGCCGAGTCGAGCACCGTAATAGCGTTCGTCGTAAGCGCATGCTTTTCGGGTGTTCGACCCTTTGGGTCTGCAAGTCCTTCAATCGGGTCTTGTTGCTCTTCGGCCCCGTTACTCTTTAAACCGTTAAGCCAGACCATACAGCGGTTTCGAATAGACCTTCGTCGCCCCCAGTCACGAATACTATTTTGCAGAATTCTGAAAAAGAGCAGTCGCCATTCATCCGGGGGGTTGTCGGAGTAAGACCTGACGAGCCCGAGCATGGAGTCTTGTACTATATCGAGGGCGTCTTCGGTATTTCCTGTCGCGATCTGTGCCATCCGAAGAGCCCTGCGTTCAACTGATTTCAGAAACTGCTCCATTACCCGGCTCTTCTCTACTGGCTCCCACTGATATGGTCTGTCATGATGTCGGTTTACTCACCTGAACCCTGTTTACTCACCTGAAGGATGCCGTCTGTCATACCTGCTGTGGAGTCGTTCACCGCGTCTGTCTAATTTCCGGTCTATCTTCTTACCGCGCCTGTCGAGCTTGCGATCTATTCTTTCACCACGCCTGTCGAGTTTATAGTTAATGCGTTCGCCTTTACGCTCAAAACGCTCAGCTAACCTTTCGTTGCCATGTTGACGAGCCCTGTCTGCTTTACGGTCAAAGCGATTCTCTATACGGTCGCCTTTACGGTCGAGGTGCCTTTCTATACGGTCGCCTTTGCGGTCGAGGCGCTCTTCTATGCGGTCGCCTCTTCTGTCGAACCGGTCTTCAATAACCTGGCCGGGGTCATTCTCTGTTGCATAAGCGCTCGATAAAGGTATAAGAACAGTTGCAGCCAATACAAGAAAGCTCTTCATTCCGGTTCTTTTCATTTCCGTCTCCTTAACATTTGTAGGTTATATGTATTCTACGCCCTTACTTATACAAACGTCTTTAGGGGAGATCGGTTGACAAAATTTATTGTTGTGAAACCAGAAAAATCGGAGACCGAGCGCTCTTATGGCGAGCAGGCTCTATTTTATCAAGTCCGGAACTTTATTCGATTGTACTAACCTCTGAAGCATACAGTCAAGTCAGTATCGATTGTTCATGGGTCGGAAGCGGAAGTTTTTGAGTCTAAAGCCGGGATCGCCGGTTATGCGATTGGCCATGATATTGTCGAGTTAAAAAGGGAACTACTATGCGGATTATATCCACAAGTCCTAACTGATTGATTATCTCAAAAATGAGGATTACTGATTGAAGCTGAAATACGAAGTAGCGCTGCTTATAAAATAGTAACCGCTTTATAATGCGCGGTTCATCAAGCGGACTTTTTAGTTTTTTTATATTCCACCGGATCTAGAGACTCAACAACAAAGCGCCAACCTTTTTTTAGTAACCCGGTAACATCATCACAAAGCAGCGCCCTTGAGAACAGATACCCTTGAACCCTGTTGCATTTAAGAGTATTGAGCAGCTCAAGTTGTTCTCTTGACTCTACTCCCTCGGCAATGATATCCATTTGCAAGTTATGAGCCATCTGAATAATAGCCTTGGCAATGACGATATCGTCAGGGCTTACCGTTATATCCTTCATAAAAGACTGGTCAATCTTTAACATATCAATAGGCATCCTTTTAAGGTATTCAAGGGAAGAGTATCCTGTGCCAAAGTCATCTATTGAAAGCCGTAGCCCCATAGACTTTAATTCATGCAGTATCTTTAAGGTCGAGTCCACATCCTTCATGACTATCGATTCGGTAAGTTCAAGCTCAAGGTACTTAGGGGCAAGGCCGGTCTCGTCCAGTATAGTTTTCACCTTGTCAACGAACTCTTTTTGCTTAAACTGAAGCATTGAGATGTTCACTGAGACGGTTACCTCATTAAGCCCGGCATCTTGCCATTTTTTGTTCTGCCTGCAGGCCTCACGCAACACCCACTCCCCTAGGGGTATTATAAGCCCGGTATCCTCTGCTACCGGTATAAACTCTCCAGGAGATATTAGTTCACCTTCGGGTTCCTGCCAACGTACAAGAGCCTCAAGACCAAATATCTCGCCTGTCGCAGTATTAACTTGTGGCTGATAGTGGATCAGGAACTCATCTTTTTCAATCGCTTGACAGAGTTTGTTGCCGAGCGTAAGCCTTTTAGCAATACCTTCGTCCATAGTGGAGTTGTAAAAACAGTAGCTGTTTCTACCTTCGTCTTTTGATTTGTACAGAGCGATATCAGCATTTTTTATAAGAGTATCGGCATCCACGCCGTCATTAGGATAGATGCTGATGCCCATACTCACCGAGATAGAGAACTTTTGCCCATTGATGTTAAAGGGGCCTTTGAATGCTGAAAAGATATTTTCTGCAATCTTTGATATGTCCTTAATGCTCTTTATATTTTGAGCAACAACCGTAAATTCGTCTCCTCCCTGGCGTGCCAGCGTATCGGACTTACGTAGATACCCTGTCAACCTATTAGCCACGTTCTTAAGAACTTCATCACCCATGGTATGTCCGAGGGTGTCGTTAATAATCTTAAACCTGTCGAGGTCAAAGAAAAGAACGGCAAAAATAGTACTCTGCCTTTGTGCCATGATTAGCGCCTGATCAATACGGTCCAATAGAAGCGCACGGTTTGGAAGGCCTGTCAGTTGATCGTAATAGGCCATATGGGATATTTGCTCTTCTGACCGTTTACGCTCTTCGACCTCTTTTGAAAGCAGGTCGCGAGATACAGTCGTCTGTTGCAGGTTCTCTACCATTTCGTTGAAGTGGTTTGCAAGATCACGGAACTCGTCCCTGCTCTTTAGCTCTATTCTATGGGTAAGGCCACCTTCTCCTATACTCTTTGCACCTTTACTAAGTTTGTTGAGAGAGGTTATTATGCCTCTTGTCACCCAAACGGAAAGGAAGACGACAGAACCCGTAACAACCAAAAGCAGGAGTGCGCCCTTTACGGCGGCATTAAACATTAAACGACTCAGCCTGGAGGACATCTCTTCAACCTCTTCCCGGCTGTCCTCCATAAGCTCGGCTATCGCCGGAAAGATGACATTCTTGGCAAGCGGCTTAACCTCCTTATTCAACACAAGATTTCCTTCTCCAACCTTACCTGCCTCTCTTAACAGATGAGCTTTCCGGAACATTGCAAGTAACTCGTACTGTGTATACATAATAGTTTTAGCCAGTTGCAGATCATCATCTTCACCCTCCACGCCGTCAAGAGTATGGACGCTAAGTTGATAGATCAAATCATCGATAGCCCTTGTTACATTGACTCCATATTCAACAAACTGCCGGCTCTCCTCTTCACCGCCCGTTGCGACAAAGAAAGTCGCTTCCTGAATCTCTCTTTGCAGATTTGTATTTATATCGTTGACAGATAGAAAATAACCGAAGGCCGCCTTGGTATTGCTCAACTCCCTAAGCTCTCTACCCCCGACCCATGGCATAGAGCCCATGCTCATATAGAGTTCATCAAAAGCGTTCTTAACGAGTTCCACTTCATCATTTACGGCTCTATCTATGTCGGGCAACAAGACAATATCTACATACCGCTCAACATCCTCTCCAAGCAGCTTTATAGCTTCATCCTTTTTCCCGGCATCCATAAGAGCAACGCTATCCGAAATCATGCTCGTGGCCTCATCGTACTTATCACTTATTTCCTTGCCCATATAGTTCTGCATTGTAACTTTTTGATCTGCCAGCCTGGCTTCTTCGACCGTTACCCACTCGTTTAATGAAGCCTTTGTGGTCAGGCTGAGGGCATTCTGGGCAGAGCGCTCCTTTAAGTCGCCGGAAACGAAATAATCCATTGCAACGCGCATCTGGTCCTTCAAGCCGGTGTGAATTCTATTCACCGACTCTACATGATGGAGCGCACTATTTACTTCTTGCGTATGCTTGGAGATCTTTGTCAGATTCCACACCATAAAGCCGGCCAATAGCATTGAGAAGGAACAAATAATAAATAGAATTAGTTTAAGCTTACTCTTTATGCTCATGCCTGTTCACTATCTCACAAGTTGATTTCGTTTGTTTTTCTCGGCGACTGGGCTTTGTGTACTCTTATACTGCCTATATATAAAGTAATACCTCTTGAACCTATCGACATCTAGAGTTGTTTTCTAAAGTATAAACGTACTGAAAATATTGGAACACAAGCACATAATCCTATTGTTGTTGATGCTGATGGTGAGGGCATTCTTGTTTTGCAAAGAGAGTATTTATTGAACATCTCCAGGAGATAAACTCACACTAGAAATGTTTGAGTTTTTAGGCTGGTTTTGGAGCTCGGGGCTACTACAGGGAGGAAAGTCTACAAAGATACGATTACTGTTTGTCAATTATCCTAGAATAAAAACCGGATGGGCCGTTGGTCTTTAATACCGGCATCAAACCTGACTTTGTGAGCGCATAGTGATAAAATTTTCCAATGTCTCTTGGTCATCTTTCGACACCCCGATAAACATCAGCCCGTACCCGCATAAAACGGACTGGTCTGCCAGATTGTCTATTGCCCACTTGAGTGTGCTTTTAATATTTAAGACCTTGTCTATCCCAGGCAATGAGAACTTAAGGTCAAGCTCTGTTTTATCATCAAGTTCAGCCCCTGTATACAAGAATGCCCCACTTTCGCTTATATTGATAATGGTGCCTGTAGAGCCGAAATTTCCAAGCGAAAAGTCTACAGGTATAGATACTGACAACCTTTCCCTGTGTAAGCCTTTGGCTACCTTATCGGTAAATAGCAGCTTGTTCACCTGAAAGATGATCTGCTCGGCCGCCAAACTTTTTGACATAAACCCCGACACACCGAGATCTGTTAGTTGTTCTACCACCTCTGAGGTTTCATAAGCACCTGTTACCGCAAGTATTGGAAATTTGCCAATATATCCATGATCACCCATCCATTGTAAAACACCGTAGCCGTCAAGGTCAGGCACCTGCACGTCAAGTATCAGAAGGTCTATCCAGTCAGGGTTAATTCTTATAGCCTCTATAACCTCATTCCTATTCTCGGCATAATTGATATTGTGTCCTGCCCAAATAAGTACGTTGCTCAATTTGATTCTAAAAAACAAAGAATCGTTAGCGACAAGAATATTCATCGATTTTTTCGTAGACATAAGTAATCCCTTCAATACCATGATAATTGCATACTGTTTAATATGTGTCAGGTTAACAGATATACACAAAGCAATCAATCTGATCTTTCTAGTTGAATTGTATAGACTCTTCAGCTCTTTGGTCCATTTAATAATGGGCTTGTGTTTATTTCCAGCATAACTGTCACGTATAGCGATAGTTATACTGGAAAAGCAAAGTACAGGAAGTAGCCCTTAAAAGCCTGGCAGGTCTGAGGAATTAAAGGCCAGGGTATTGGCTCGCCTAAGACCTCTCAACTCTGAGGGGGGACCAAATAGTAGGGGCTGGTCGTGTACCCAGAGTGCTTTATATGTGTGTATCCTTATTATTTTTGCCTTAGATTGTTTTGTAGCTTCTTTATTACTAAAAATATGTAGTAAGTTTTTGCAAAAAAAAAGGGGCTACGTCAAATGACGTAACCCCTTCACTGCAACAATGGTCTATTATGCCGTAACAGCTTGAAGTGTAGGCTAACTTCAAGGCTTGCGACCGTATTGTTAGTGGTGCCCAGGGACGGAATCGAACCGCCGACACGAGGATTTTCAGTCCTCTGCTCTACCGACTGAGCTACCTGGGCATAAGAATTTACTTTTATAGAATAAAGGCCCTTTAATGTCAAGTCTTTTGTAGAGCCTGTTAAAGCGCCGACCTCTTTATTTATACCGCGAATAAGCGTACTCTATAGAGCTGGCAGCTTAAAAAGTTATGGGCAAAAAAACTTTGTAGCTGTCAGCTATTTTTATGGCAGCGGACTGTAAAACCTGTTCAATTGTTAATAGTTTTGAATTTATCCGAAGAGTATAGTATAAATAAGTTATTAAATATTGCAGTATCCGGTGTTTTCCCAAAAGCTTTGATATGTTGTCGCCTGGGGGGCTTTAAGTAGTGGCTGAAACGGTTGAACAGAAAGAGAATGTTCTCGTTGTCGATGATGATGAATTTGTCAGGGATTCTACGACCCTGCTTTTAAAGAGGCACGGTTTTGTAGTTACCGCCTGTGTAAATGCGTCCGATGCTTTGCATAAGTTCATAAACGGCAACTATAGTACCGTTCTTACGGACATCAGAATGCCGGGGCTTTCCGGTATCGACCTTCTGGGTAAGATTCGCGAAATTAATACCGAGGTTCCGGTAATTATGATGACTGCATATGCGGACCTCGATTCTGCTGTAGGCGCAATTAAAAAGGGCGCCTTCGATTTTATAATGAAACCGTACACGCCTGAGTACCTTATTCACTCGCTCAACAAGGCGGTCAATTATAATCGGCTTATCCAGATGGAGAAGTCATATAAGCGCAGACTTGAGGCTGATGTCAGCAAGAGAACCCAGGAGTTGAACGACTCTTTTAAAAAGGTCAAGAACCTGAGTAATGAGGTGGCGATGAGGTTGACCGCTATTTCGGAGTTCAGAGATTTAGGCACCGGAGTCCACCTTAAGAGAATGGGCCGGTACTGTTCAAGGGTGGCACTTGAACTCGGTATGGATCAAGACTTTATAGATGAGCTTGTTTTTGCAAGCTCAATGCACGATATCGGCAAGATAGCGATACCAGATCGCGTACTTTTAAAACCGGGCCCGTTAACACCAGGTGAATTCGCGACTATCCAGACCCATTCGGAGATAGGTTGTAAGATGCTCTCCGGCTCGGAATTCACTACCCTTCAGGTGGCTGCGACTATCGCGCACAGCCACCACGAAAGGTGGGATGGAACCGGTTATCCTGATGGGTTGAGTGAAGGGGGCATACCGATAGAGGGGCGTATAGTTATGCTTGCAGATCAGTACGATGCCCTTAGGAGCAGCAGGCCGTACAAAGAGCCGTTCGATCACGGCAGGGCTTTTGAGATAATCACAAAAGGGGACGGAAGGACGGAACCGGAACACTTCGACCCGCAGATACTCGAAATTTTTAAAGAGAACCATCTCGTCTTCGACGAGATATTTACCTCCTGTCAGGGTTAAGACCTTTCGTTACCTCTTTCCAATTCCGCCTTGTATGCCGTTAACGGCCTCGTGAAACGTGTGGCCGGGTCGAGTCCTGCGGCTTTAAGATATTCGGTATAGCTTCTGAGCACGCGTTTGGTGTAGCGTCGCGTCTCGGTATAGGGGATCGATTCTATGAATTCATCGCGATCGAGTCGGCCTAGTTTTTTATCTCTGGACCATTTGGCTGCTGCGCTCGGCCCTGCGTTATAACCGGCTATGGTGAGCACCAGGTTGTTGTCGAAACGGTCTGCCAGGTAACCGAGGTACCATGCGCCGTAGCGTATGTTCGTGTCCGGGGCGAGCAGTTCGGCCCTTGCGGGAGGGCGGGTGCGGAGTTTCATGGCGATAAAATCTCCGGTCTGCGGCATTATCTGCATAAGCCCGAGCGCTCCGGAGTGTGAGATCGCTTTCGGGTTGAAGGTAGACTCCTCTCTCATAATCGATGCAACGAGTAACGGGTCGGTTCTGGCCCATTTACCGTCATCCTCTCTATCGACACCTTCGATTCTTTTGACCACCCCCATTGGAAAGGCGATATTTTCAGGCTCTTCGCTCATAAGGTTGTAATGTCTGTTATAGACTTTCAGTCCACGGTAATAGTCTCCGGAGGCGTACAAGAGAGCTGCTATCTCTTTAACCTGTCCGGGGCTGCTATTAAGGCTTTTGGCCAGTATATTGAGCTCGTCGGCGGCCTCGCTATTGAGGCCGAGGGTTAGGAGTTCTCTGGCCGTTCTGTAACCCCTTTGTGCCTCCAGCGCGTCTGTCGCCAGTTTTTGTTCAGGTACGTCCGTGGCGTCTATACGGGAGCCCGGAGACTCGAGGCCTAGATTGCCGAGTCTCTCCGTTGCCATCTGGCAGTAGTATGTCGCTCCCCTGTCGTTACAGGATGCGTAGTACCCAAGGGCTGCTTCAGTACTTACCGATATGAGGCCCAGCCTTTCGGCGCTCCGTGCGCTCCAGTAGTTGAACCGTTCCCAATCCTCTTTTTGAAGACCTGCGGCCCATGCCGAATTTCGGTCCATGCCATCCAAGTATTCTGTGAGCACTCTCCGCGCCTCTTTATAGTCGCCCTTTACGTAACTCTTCCAGGCTAAATGCCACGAGGCGTGCATAGCCGGGCGGGTGTCGAACTCTTTTACAACCTGCTCAAAGTAGAGACGTGCGCGTTTAAAGTCTCCGAGTTTTTCATATAACCTGCCGGAAAAGAGGAGCGCCCAGGCCCTCTCTTTGCGATTAGGGGTAGCCTCGAGCGCTTGGAGCGCATACTCGATAATATCTGCTCTTTTCAGTCTCTGCGCCGTAAGTGCAATCCAGTAGAGCGCATCGGGCCTCTTCTCTTTATTGAGCTTGCCGAGAGACTCTTTGAGAGTCTTTACGGTTTCTTTATATCGCTTTTGCCGAAAGTGCGTAAGGGCTTTTAAGAGCACTGCATCCGTGAAGAGTTCACTACCGGTCTCATCTATTCCAGGAACTTCCAGTATGTTCTCCAGCTCTTTTAGTACCTCTTTAAACATAGCTGCCTTGTAGAGATTCTGTGCCCTGGTGAAGCGCATGGCTAGAGAGGGCGGGCTAATAGCTACGTCAACGAAACCTATCCATTCGAGCACCTTTGAGGCCTCTTTTGCCTCTGCTGCGCCCGGGTGGTAGGTTCTCAGGCGCAGCGCAAAGGAGTGGGCGGTTGCAGGGTCGTTTATGACCCATGCCAGCCTTGCGGCCCGCAAGAGCGCAATAGGCGAAAGCCTGTGTGCTGGGTAGTCGTTAACCAATAACGTCAAAGAGTCGAGTGCGGCTTGCCGTCGTCCGAGCGTATTGTTAAGTTCCGCCTGTTCGAAAAGCAGCGTTGGTACCAGCGCCTGTGAGGCTGTTTTGTCTCTATATTGAATTAGCCGCGAGTTAAGAACCTCTAGCGCGCGCTCTGTCTCGCCTGTGGAGACGAGGGCCCGGGCCAGGTACAGATCTATATATTCGTCGATGTCGCTAAGGGCCTTCGCTTCACCCAGATACTTTACGGCGTCGATATTGAGCGCCCTGCTTGGCGTAAGCACGGGTTGTCCGGTAGAGGTATGGTCGGCGGAGGTTCTGTTTTGAGTAACGCCAGTTTCAACATTTTCTATCTTAAAAAGAGCCAGCAGCAATGCCCCGCGTGCCGCCTCCAGCGTACCCGGAAACGCCAGCCGCAGTTCGTACAACCGCTCCATGCTCTCGGCCCTGCGCCCTTGTTCTTTAGCTTCGACAGCTATTGCGAGGCAGTCTTTTGGCAGGCAGTTGCCCCATTTGGCTGTTTTTGTCCCTTCAGGCGAGCCTGACAGGTCTGCACTCTGTTCGGCGCTAAAGTCGTCGGCAGATCTCGAATGAGTCGAGCATGACGAGGTTAAAAGCAGTAAAGAGAGCAGTATTAGCAGCAGGGGGGGCAGGGCAGGTATTCTTATTCTTAATCGGGCTGCTATTTTTCCTTGGCGCGCATACATGTACAAATTATATCACGCCTCTGCGGGCGCGACAAACCGTTCTTGCATAACTCGTATGAAAGTGTATAATTCTAGGACTTCACCTGGATATAAATTGGAGGCAAATGTACTGATATGCAGAGAATAAATGAATTGAGCGCAGAGGAGAAGATAGCATACTTCTCTATGGAGATCGGCTTCAGAAGTGATATCCCGACCTATTCCGGCGGACTCGGCGTGTTGGCCGGTGATACTATCAAAAGCACGGCTGACCTTAATCTTCCTGTAGTTGCCGTAACGCTTCTGCACAGAAAAGGGTACTTCAGGCAGGAGATAGACTCCGAAGGGCGCCAGATAGCCCATCACGAGCAGTGGAACCCGGCCGACCACCTGATACCTTTACCACAGAAGGTCAGGGTGCGGATAGAGGGCCGCGAGGTGGTTGTTCAGGCGTGGGTCTACTATATAGCTAATCTCGTCACCAAGTGGACGGTGCCGATCTTTTTTCTCGACACAGATCTGCAGGAGAACGACCCTCAGGACAGGAGCATTACCGACGTCCTTTACGGCGGTGATAGCCGCCACCGGCTAAAGCAAGAGATAGTGCTGGGGCTCGGAGGTGTTCAGATGCTGCGCGCCCTCGGTTTTATGATAAAGAAGTACCACATGAATGAAGGGCACGCGAGTCTGCTTACGCTCGACCTGTTAAGCCGCCACAAGCGCGATATCGAGTCGGTATGGGATGAGTCCCAGATCTGGGACACAGATAGCGTCAAGAGCCTATGCGTCTTTACTACCCACACCCCTGTGGAGGCCGGGCACGACAAGTTTCCTTATGACCTCGTCAGCGATGTGATGGGCGAGATAATCCCTATCAAGGTGCTTAAAAAGTTGAGCGGCGAGGATCGCCTCAATATGACGCTTCTGGCCATGAACCTCAGTATGTATATCAACGGTGTTGCCAAGAAGCACGGCGAGGTCTCTAAGAACCTCTTCCCGGGTTACCAGATTCAGGCGATTACCAACGGGGTTCATACTTATACGTGGACGTGCGAGAGCTTTGCGCGCCTCTATGACAAGTATATTCCTGGTTGGGCCAACGAGCCGGAACTCTTTGTAAGGGTACAGAAAATTCCCGCAGAGGAGATATGGGCTACGCACATGGAAGCGAAGAATATACTCGTAGATTACATTAAGACCGCAACCGGCGTGGAGTATGATCCTGAGATATTAACGATCGGTTTTGCGAGAAGGGCGACTGCTTACAAGAGGGCGACTCTGCTCTTTAGGGATATGGAGCGCCTGGTGGGGATTGCCGGCAAGAAGGTGCAGTTCGTTTTTGCGGGCAAGGCGCACCCGAATGATACGGACGGACAGGGGTTTATTCGCGAAATCTGCGCAAAGAGCAAGGAACTGGGGGCCGACATCAAACTCGTCTATCTCCAGAATTACAATATGGACCTAGCTCTCAAGATCGTCTCCGGAGTTGACGTCTGGCTCAATACCCCGATGAGGCCGCATGAGGCGTCCGGTACTTCGGGTATGAAGGCCGCGCATAACGGCGTGTTGAATTTTTCGGTTCTCGACGGGTGGTGGATTGAGGGCCATATAGAGGGTTATACTGGCTGGTCGATAGGCGCTCCCCCTGCAGGGGCTACGCTGGATGAGAGAACCGACGAGGAGGATGCCGAGGACCTCTATGTGAAGCTCAAAGAGCAACTGATTCCACGTTTTTACGATGACAGGTTTCTCTGGATAAAGATGATGCAGAGTGCGATAGGGATGAATGCTTACTACTTCAACACCCATAGAATGATGAGAAGGTACGTTACCGAGGCCTATATACGGTAGTTTTTTACTCTGTTTTATCTTGGTTTTACAACATTGGCGCCGCAGTAGCGGCGCCAATGTTGATTTCGCCATTTTTACTTTCTTCCGGTTAAAACCGTCACAGTACCTTCCCCTGTGCAGACACCAGTTTTCTTGAAAAAATATTATTACTTCCGACTATTTTCAGGCTCTTTTCGGCGGTTAAGTTTTTGTTTTTTATGCCGATAGTAAGAGTATGTTAGTTATTGTCGGCGCTTTAGTCGTCACCTTCAGTATCCTCGGCGGATACGTCATGCACCACGGGAATCTTGCTGTCCTGTACCAGCCAACCGAGTTTATTATCATTGGCGGGGCCGCTATCGGTTCGCTTGTCATTGGCACACCCGTAAAGGTGATCAAGGAAATCCTGAAGAGCATTCCTAAGCTTTTCGGTGCTGGCTCTGTCAATAAAAAGACCTATATGGAACTGCTTGCCATGCTCTACAATCTCTTTTCCAGGATCAGAAAAGAGGGTGTGCTCGCCGTTGAGGCCGATATTGAGGATCCTGAAAAGAGCAAGTTTTTTGCCGATTACCCGACCATTATGAAGAACCATCACGCCATGGAGTTTCTCGTAGACAACCTCAGGGTCTTTGTCATCGGCATAGACCCGATGGAACTTGAGGAGATGATGGACCTCGAGATCGAGACGCACCATGAAGAGGCGGGCAAGGCGGCATCTTCCATAACCGGTGTCGGAGACGCGCTTCCTGGCTTCGGAATCGTAGCTGCCGTTTTAGGTGTTGTCGTAACCATGGGCAAGATGAGCGAAGGCCCCGAGGCAATTGGAGCGAGTGTCGCTGCCGCGCTCATCGGCACCTTTCTCGGTATCCTGCTCGCTTACGGTTATGTTGGTCCTATAGGAAGTCTCCTTGCGGCAAAGGTCGAGATAGAGTCCAAGATATTTGAGACGATAAAGGTAGCTATTGTCAGTTTCGCAAAGGACCTGCCTCCCCAGATGGCGGTTGAGAGCGCAAGAAGAGTGCTCTTTAGCGATGTGAAACCGTCGTTCAAGGAGCTTGAAGAGAGCGTAAGAAAGAAAAAGAAAAAATAGAAAGAACAGAAGAAAAGCAATATAAACCGGTTATAACCCGGCAATGTAAAGAGACGGTGTTTGAGAGCCGCGCCCGTGTTTCCATAGGTAGGTAGATGACAAATAACGACAGGCCGATTATTATAAAAAAGGTGAAGAAGAAGGGCCACGGCGGGCACCACGGCGGGGCATGGAAGGTAGCCTATGCCGACTTCGTAACCGCCATGATGGCCTTTTTTCTCGTCTTGTGGCTCCTGGCCGTTATGTCTACCGAGGATCAGAAGGCCGTTTCGCACTACTTTAGAAGTTATACTATCTTCTCAGGAGAAGAGGCCGGCGGGGCGACCGGAATGTCCATCATGACCGGAGATACGATACAGGTCTCAACCGAGATGGGCGCCATGGAAGAGGAGCCGACCTCAATGGCCGAGGCTTTCACCTATACGCTCAGCAAGAGCATCGAAGATAACCTGAAGGAGCTGAAGGACCAGATAGCGATCTTTACCACGGCCGAGGGAATACGGCTCGAGATTTATGAACTAGGAGAGGCGCCTATCTTTCAGGTAGGTAATGCCGAGCTGACCGAGAGGGGGCGCAAGGCGCTAGCGATTCTTACCGAGGCGCTCAATACCGTTCCAAACCGTATTTCAATAGAGGGGCATACCGATAGCCGGCGGTTTCCGAGCAAGGAGTACACAAATTGGGAGCTGGCCGCCGACAGGGCTAATGCCGCAAGAAGAGAGATGGTGAGGAACAGGTTAGACGTGAGGAGGATTTCAAAGGTAACGAGTTTTGCCGACAATGTAATGATAAACAGGGACGACCCGTACGACGATTTTAACAGAAGGGTCAGTATACTTATAGAGAAGGAGAAGCAGTAGGTACTGTGTTAGAGTCTTTTCTGCCGTATATTTGCTGCCTTTAATAAAGTCTTGCAATGTAAAAACCTTGCGTTAGCCGCAGGGCTTTTTTTTGTTCTGTTTCGGTCTGCTGCGCATGGGCGTGAAATGAAAGAGTGTTGGCTTTGAGTCATTTCCGGGGCGGGTTACACCCCTCGGGATGTTAAGAAGTCTATAAGTTTTGCTTTTTCAGGCGATGCCATATGCAAGGTACAGAGGGCGAGTCCAGGATAAAGATCCTTCTGCCCGTCTTTGTCGGCAGCCCATACGACTTTGCAAAGAGAACTCACTTCCGATTCCTCTGTCTCGCCAGGCAGTATGAACTTTACTTCCAGCAGGGTCTCCGGGGGCTCTACGACCGAAGTTTGCAGGTAGACACCGCACTTGCTTATGCTCTTTGCCTCGGCCGAGTGGTATCTGTGTATGAAGGAGAGTTTTTTCGATTTTCTGAATTTACGGAACTTCGCCTTCAACGTAACGTCCAACCGCTCGAAGAGGCGCGTGTAGGTCTGTTCTTTCTCTGCTCTATCGATGCCTATCTTTTTTCTTGCAGCTTCTTCATCTGCGTAGATGGCCACTGCTGGAAGTACCTTGTGGATATCGAAGACCTCCAGGACCTCTGGGCTGACGTTTACGAGTTTGTTGAGGCCGCCGTGTTTGGTTATCTCCATGCAGGCGTTCAGCAGTATGGCTATTCCTGAGCTGTTGATCGCGCTTATGCCGTCGAAATTCCAGATCAGGTTCGTGCTGTCGCGTTCGGTGGTGTCTTTGATTATTTCGTCGACAGGGTCGTGGGCGTTGTCGTCAAAGACCCCTGCCATGTCTACTAGCGTCAACGTGCTCTCTTTTCTGAACTGAAAGTCGATCATAAGCTTCCCTGTTTGATATTTAACGACGACTCATTTTGTTACGGCAGTTGGAAGTTTACCAGCAAACCGGGCCAACTGCAAGAGTGCTTATTGGTAAATCTAATCCTCTCTTGTCGCAAGGTATATTCTACACTCCTCGCTGCCTATCCAGTCTATTTTCATCATATTTGTCGCCCCGCGCATGCCGACCTTGGTGCCTGACATTATGATGACCGTATCCCCCCAGTCGGCAATACCGGACTCTATAAGGGCCGCCTCGCCCCGGCAGATCATCTCATCGGTGTGTGTGCCGAAATCTATGTGGATCGGCTGTACCCCCCACATGAGCGAGAGCGAGCGGCACGTTTTCTCTACCGGCGAGAGGGCGACTATCGGAACGTGCGGCCTCAGTTTTGAAATTATGTTTGCGGTGCCCCCGGATTGTGTGAAGACGACTATCGCCTTGCACTCTGCTACGTGGCTTGCCGCGCGCGCGGCAGAGGCTACCATATGGGCGAACGACTCTTTTGTTATAGCCGAATAGTCGTAAACGGGCGCGACCTCCACGCGTGAGCCCTCGGTCTCGGCGATTATCCGCGACATCATCTCAACGGCCTTGATGGAGTGCTTGCCCATTGCGGTCTCACCAGAGAGCATCAGCGCGTCAGTACCGTCCAAGACCGCGTTGGCGACGTCTGAGGCCTCGGCCCTTGTGGGGCGCGCGTGGTTTATCATAGACTCGAGCATCTGGGTAGCGGTTATCACCACCTTGCCCGCACGGTGCGCTTTTGTGATAATATCTTTCTGGAGCAACGGTACCTTTTCGGGGCTCAATTCCACGCCGAGGTCTCCGCGCGCGACCATTACGCCGTCTGCTACTATGAGTATTTCGGCCAGCGCATCTATCGCTTCGCCCTTCTCTATCTTGGCGATAATCGGTATCTCGGAGCCTTTTGACTGTAGAATCTCCCTCAACTGCGATACGTCCGAAGCCGTGCGTACGAATGAGAGCGCAATGTAGTCTACGTCTTGCTCTACGGCGAGTTTGAGCCCTTCTATATCTTTGGCCGTCAGCGATGGCGCGCTTACCGCTACACCCGGCAGGTTTATGCCCTTATGGTCCTTGACAACCCCGCCTTCCACCACGCTGCACAGAACCGCTTCGTTCTCTACGGTATCGACGTGCAGCTCTATCAGCCCGTCATCTATAAGGATGCGGTCTCCGCTTTTTACGTCCTTGTTCAAAGAGGTATAGGTGGTGGTTATATAGGTGCCCTCGGCCTCTGTGCCCTCGTTTACTATCTTCAGGCTCTGGCCGGCGGTAATGCTGAGAGGGCCTCCCGCAATTTTTCCGGTTCTTATCTTCGGTCCCTGAAGGTCGAGCAGCACGGCAATATGGGTGCCGAGTTGCTTCGAGACCTCTCTTACATAAGAGATTACCGTGGCATGCTCTGCCAGTGTGGAGTGCGAGAGGTTGAGCCGTATAACGTTCACCCCGGCCAGTATCAGTTCCTCAATACTTTCACGCGAGTTGGAGGCCGGCCCTATTGTTGCGACTATCTTTGCGTTTCTATTCAGTTTTACCTGCCTCGGCATGGACTTACCTCATAAGTCATAGATGTCTCTTAAGAAGATTTAGAGTTTATCGATTATACTGTTACTATACTCTTTTCACAAGTAAATAAGGTGGTTGTCGTCATGGCGCGCCATCAGGGATACATACTCTGTTTAGGTCGTTGCCAGAGCTCTCCAGGCCTATTGTATTGGCGGTTTTTTTCTTTGACATTTTTTTGGCTTTTAGTAATAATTCAATCTCTAATTCTTCTTATTCATATAGGCAGTCCGGCTTGCGCTATCCATTTACTCGGCACAACTGCCTTTTATCTTTAACTCACCTATTGCGGGTAAGCAGTTAATGGTTAGTACCCGGTGATATTAAGGCTTTGCAGACTATATTGAACTCTAGAATAACAGCGCTGTATGAGACCCATCAGCGGCTCGGTGCGCGTTTTGTCGATTTTGCGGGCTGGCAGATGCCGGTGCAGTATACCGGCGTGGTTGAAGAGCACATGGCCGTAAGAGATGATTGTGGCATCTTCGATGTCAGTCATATGGGAGAGATCGAGGTCTCGGGCCCAGGTGCCCGTAGCGCCGTGCAGTCCGTTATAACCAACGACATAGAGCGCATAGGCGACGGCCAGTGCCAGTATACGCTCGTCTGTACCGAAGAGGGCGGAGTCGTGGACGACTGCATCGTCTACAGGAGAAGTGCCGAGAGCTTTTTATTCTGCACAAACGCGATAAATACCTATTCAGTTTTTGTCTGGCTCCTGGAAAAGTTGAACGGCAAAGCCGATGTGATAGACAGAAGCGGCGATTACGCGCAGATAGCTATCCAGGGGCCGGCATCTTTAGAGGTCTTCAAGATCGCCTTCGGGATCGATACGGGTAGCATCAAGCCGTTCCGCTTTATAGAGACCGGGGTTGCCGGGGTCGAGGCGATTGTCTCCAGGACCGGTTACACGGGAGAAGAGGGGCTTGAGATCTATCTCGACCCGCGCTCTGCCGAGGCGGCGTGGGAGGCGCTCATGGCCGCCGGGGCCGGACACGGAATAAAAGCGGTAGGGCTCGGAGCCCGGGACACGCTCAGGCTCGAGATGGGGTATCCTCTCTACGGTTACGAGATCGGTGATAAACTCGGTCCTATCGAGGCAGGGTTGAAGAGGTTCGTGGCGCTCGGCAAAGAGTCTTTTATCGGCTCAAAGGTCTTACGCGCCCGCGCTGCGTCAAAGCCCGAAAGCGTGCTGGTCGGTATAGAGATGGAGGGTCCGGGAGTACCGCGCACCGGTTATGAGCTTTTCTTTGACAGGCCGGAGAGTACCGGGGCTGTCGGGTACGTAACCAGCGGTACTTTTTCACCGGTCCTGAAGCGCGGGATTGCAATGGCCTATGTGGGGTCTGAGTTTAAAGAGCCGGGTACGAGGCTCGAAGTTAAAATACGTTCCAGGGCGGTACCGTGCAAGGTGGTGGGTACCCCCTTTTACAGGCGGGATAAACGGTAGGGCGGACAGATCCCGTCTTTTGGGATAGGTTGTGTTTGGTAAATATCACAGTTTGAGAAAAGGAGAGTGAAGATGGAGTTTCCCGAAGATTTAAAGTATAGCAAAGAGCATGAGTGGGTCAGGCTGGAGGGTGATACGGCTGTTGTAGGGATTACGGACTATGCGCAGGATTCGCTCGGAGATGTCGTTTATGTCGAGCTGCCTGCCGAGGGCGATTCTGTTAGCCGTGGCGAGACCTTCGGGGTGGTTGAGTCCGTTAAGGCGGTCTCCGATCTCTACTCCCCAGTCAGCGGCTCTGTGACCGAGGTTAACGACACGGTAGTGGACGGACCCGAGGCTATTAACGAGGACCCGTATACCGAGGCGTGGATGCTCAAGATTGAGCTCGACAACATAGACGAACTGGAGGACCTCCTCAGTGCAGATGAGTATCAGCAGTTCATAGAAGAAGAGAAGTAATACCTGTGCCATATATACCGCATACAGAAGCTGAAGTCTCAGAGATGCTAAAGAGCGCAGGTGCGGACTCGATGGAAGAGTTACTAACCTGCCTGCCTGCAGATTACAGGGTAGAGGGTTCGCTAAGGCTGCCGGCAGGTATGTCGGAGATGGCCCTGAAAGAGGAGATGGCCTCTATGGCCTCTATGAACTGCGGGTCAGGAGAGAGATCCGTATTTCTCGGCGCAGGCGCGTACGCCCATTACATTCCTTCTGCTGTAGACCACATAGTATCGCGTTCCGAGTTCTTTACCGCCTATACTCCGTATCAGCCGGAACTGAGCCAGGGTACGTTACAGGCCGTTTTCGAATACCAGAGTTTCGTTTGTCGGTTGACCGGTATGGACGTCTCCAACGCCTCGCTCTACGACGGGGCCTCGGCTACCGCAGAGGCGGTCTTGATGGCAGGCCGGATTACCCGAAGGCCGGGCGTGCTCTTGAGTCGTGCCCTTCACCCCGAATACCGCGAGGTAGTCTCTACCTATCTTGGCTCTTTGCCGGAGAGTACAGGGGAGAGCATCAAGGAAATTCCGTACTGTCCGAATTTAGGCTCTACATTTGTAGAGGCGGTTAAGACCGCGCTTACAGGTGACATCGCCTGTGTCGTACTCCAGCACCCCAATTTTTTCGGTACTCTCGAAGAGCTGGAAGAGGTTGCAGAGGTCGCCCACGCAAACGGTTCGCTTCTGGTGGTAGTCGTTAACGAGCCGGTTTCGTTCGGGCTCTTGAAATCCCCCGGAGAGGCCGGTGCCGATATCGTCGTCGGAGAGAATCAGTCCTTTGGTAATGCGCTCAATTACGGCGGGCCTCATCTCGGTTTTATGTCTGCGCGCGAAAAGTTTCTGCGCCAGATGCCGGGCAGGCTTGTGGGCGAGACCGTCGATACGGAAGGCCGCCGGGCTTTCTGCCTCACGTTTGCCACGCGCGAACAGCACATACGGCGCGAGCGCGCTACGTCGAACATCTGCACCAACCACGGCCTTACGGCTCTTGCGGCCTCTGTTCACCTAGCGCTGCTCGGCGAGGCCGGTTTACGGGAACTTGCGCACCTCAATCTCTCCAAGGCAACGTACTTGAAAGAGAGGCTTAAGAGTATTGAGGGCGTTAATTTAATCTTCTCATCCCCGACCTTCAACGAGTTCGTGCTCTGCCTCGGTACTGACCCGGAACCTGTACTGAAGGTTTTGCTCGAAAAAGGCATAGTAGGCGGCCTTGCACTCGGACGTTTTTACCCGGAACTTCGCGAACACCTGCTCGTAACTGCTACCGAGATCAACTCTAGGACCGAGATAGATAACTTTGCCGATGCCCTTGGTACTGTTATGGCGAGCGTGCTCGGGGTAACGGGCACGTAAAAAAACGCGAGGCGCAGGGTAGCCTGAAAGTTCGGGCGCAGTATGGGCAGCATGAATCGCCTCAGTGGGGCGTATTAACGTTGTTAGCTTTTGGGTCAGCCTTTTGGTCAGTTTTTGGTTCAACTTCGGTCGGTATTCGGCCTTTTTAGTATTGGGGATTTTTCTTGAAGAAAGTAACAGGAACTACAGGGCTCCAGATGGAAGAGCCGGTCCTATTTGAACGTTCGGTTAGTGGCCGCCGCGGGGTAAGCCCGGCAGAGCACGACGTGCCGGTAACCGACGTATCCGCACTTATACCGGAAAGATTCCTTCGTTCACAAGGAGAAGAGGCGGAGACGACATACGACCCAATGCTTCCCGAGGTATCGGAGCTTGAGGTCGTGCGTCACTATACGCGTCTGTCGCAGTGGAACTTCGGGGTCGATACCGGTTTCTACCCCCTCGGCTCCTGCACGATGAAGTACAATCCGAAGATTAACGAAGATATCGCCCGCTTAGATGGATTCACTACAATACACCCGTATCTCGACGAGAGCCTCACTCAGGGCGCGCTCAAGCTTATGTACGAGCTCGAAGGATATCTGGCCGAGATTACCGGAATGGAGGCTATTACTCTTCAGCCGTCGGCAGGAGCGCACGGAGAGCTCTGCGGGCTTCTTATGATCTCCAAGTGTTTAAAAGCGAGGGGCGAGCACAGAACGAAGGTGCTTATTCCGGATACCGCCCACGGCACAAACCCGGCGTCGTCACACTTGGCCGGTTTTAAGGTCGTACAGATAGAGTCGGGCGCGGACGGCTGCATAACGCTCGACAGTATCAAAGAGGCGATGGATACCGATGTTGCCGCTCTGATGCTGACCAACCCGAACACCCTCGGCCTCTTTGAGCACGATATCGTAGAAATAGCCGAGATCGTTCACGAGCGCGGCGGTTTCGTCTTCTGCGACGGGGCGAACATGAACGCGCTTATGGGCCTTGTACGCCTCGGAGAGCTCGGGGTTGACGTCGTTCAACTCAACCTCCACAAGACCTTCAGCACGCCGCACGGAGGCGGCGGACCGGGAAGTGGCCCTGTTGGGGTAGGCGCCGAGCTGGCGCCGTATCTTCCGACACCCCGTATCAAGAAGGAGAGCGGTATCAAGAGGGAGGGTGAGTCGTACTCTTTCGAGTACGATAGGCCCGACTCAATAGGTCGCCTCAAGGCCTTTTACGGTAACTTCGCTATCATGGTCAGGGCCTACGGTTACATAAGGCGCTGCGGTCCCGTAGGGCTTCGGAGAGTAAGCGAGACGGCTATCCTGAATGCCAACTATATAAAGCAGCGCCTTAAATCGACCTTCGACCTTCCGTATGACGATAAACCGTGCATGCACGAGGCGGTCTTCTCCGATACCGGGTTAAAAGAGACCGGGGTTAATACGATGGACGTGGCCAAGCGTCTTATAGATTACGGCATCCACCCGCCGACCGTCTACTTCCCTATGGTAGTAGGGGGCGCGATAATGGTGGAGCCGACCGAGACGGAGAGCAAAGCCGAACTCGACGACTTCATTGCCGCTATGGAGGCGATAGCCGAAGAGGCAAAAGAGAAGCCGGAACTTCTGAGAAACGCTCCATTTACCACAAAGGTATCACGAGTGGACGAGACGCGGGCTGCCAGAGTACCGAAGTTAAAGTGGATGCCTAAAGACCATATGACTGCATTCGATTAAAGGTGCAAGTAACGCCTTTACACCCCTGCCCCCAATCTGATAAATTCTATCCATGAAGAGAATCAAGATAGCCCTCGGGCAGATCAATCCCACTGTCGGTGATATAACCGGTAACGCTAGCAGGGTACTCGATGTCATTAAACGGGCGAAGTCCTCCGGGGCCGCTCTAGTGGTGCTGCCTGAGCTTGCGCTTACCGGTTATCCGCCCGAAGACCTGCTCTTAAATCCCGGTTTTATAGATGATAATATCAGAGCGCTAGAAGGGCTCGCCTCAAAGGTACGCGGTATTACGGCGATAGTCGGTTTTGTGGATCGTAAGAGCGTGGCCCATAAGGAGGAGATCTATAACGGCGCGGCTGTTTTGAATGCGGGCCGCGTTATAGAGGTCTACCATAAGATGTTCCTGCCCAATTACGGAGTCTTCGACGAGCAGAGGTACTTCTGTACCGGCTCGGAAGCGCTCAATATCAATATAGGGGACGTGACCGTGGGCGTCGGAATCTGCGAGGATATCTGGAGCCCCGACGGCCCGCTTCGCTCTCAGGCTGGTGCGGGGGCGGACCTGTGCGTAAATCTAAATGCCTCGCCGTACCATACCGGTAAAGAGGCGCTGCGTGAAGAGGTGCTCGCTACCCGCGCCATAGATAACGGCGTGGCAGTAGCCTATGTCAACACGGTCGGCGGGCAGGACGAGCTGGTCTTTGACGGCAGGAGCCTCATAATAGACGGCAGTGGCGCTGTTATCGGTAGGGGTGCGGCCTTTGCAGAGGATTTGATTGTAAAAGAGCTTACCTTTGAGCCGGCCTTTGTGGCGCGTCTTCGTGAAACCCGCCTAAAGAGCGGACTTGGGGGGGCTGCCGAGTGTCCGGTACGCGAGATAACGGTTAGAAGCGCAAAGAGCGTTCGAGGCGCCGGTAAGTCCAAGGGCAAAATGCCGGCAGGGCAGACTCTGTCCAAAAGGCTTACTTTGAATGAAGAGGTCTACGCGGCGTTACTGCTCGGTACGAAAGACTATGTGCGTAAAAACGGTTTCAAACATGTGGTAATAGGCCTTAGCGGCGGCATAGACTCTGCTTTGGTGGCCACCGTTGCATCAGAGGCCCTCGGGCCGGAGAACATAACCGTGCTCTTTATGCCGAGCAGGTATACGGCCCGCGAAAGTTACGTCGACGCAAAGAAACTCGCCATAAACCTGGGTGTCGAGTTTATAGAGGCCTCGATAGAGCAGACCTTCTCCGACTACCTTGAGATGCTCTCCCCGATGCTCAAGGGCAGGAAACCGGACGTCACCGAAGAGAACCTTCAGGCCCGAATACGCGGTAATATAATCATGGCGATGAGCAACAAATTCAACTGGCTGGTGCTTACCACCGGAAACAAGAGCGAGATGAGTGTCGGTTACGCCACCCTCTACGGAGATATGGCCGGCGGTTTCGCCGTGATAAAGGACGTTCCGAAGATGCTGGTCTACGAACTCTCGGCATGGATCAACCGCAGGGCGCGCAGAAGGCTGATACCCGAGCGTATAATAACGAGACCGCCTAGCGCGGAGTTGCGCCCTGAGCAGACCGACCAGGACACCTTACCCCCGTACGAAGTCCTCGATGCCATCTTAAAGGCGTATGTGGAAGAGAACGGGAGTGTAGAGGAGATAGTTGCTCTCGGGTATGAGCGCAAGGTGGTTAAAAGAATAATCCGCATGGTCGATCTTAGCGAGTACAAGAGGCGCCAGGCTCCTCCGGGTATAAAGATAACCCCGAGGGCGCTCGGTAAGGATCGCCGCATGCCGATAACCAACGGCTATTCAGGCGGCACGACTTCAAAGCGACGTTAGGGCTCGTTTCATCTCTATTAGTCTCTATTATTCCCGATATTTCTCTCTGTTTCTTTCCTGTTTTCCAAAGATCGCCGTACCCAAAAATCGACTCTTTTCCACTCGAAGACCGGTAACAGTTGTTCCATTCATTGACAATCCTTTCTGACCCGATATTATTATATAGAGATTGTTTTTGCGCTGCAGGGACGGTTTGCCGTTTTTATGTGGCAGTGGCACTGCTTGTAAGGTATTGAGCAGAAAAAAAGGGGGTGGAAGGTGGCAAAGAATAAGAATGAAGAGGTAGCAAGGCTTGCGTACGAATTGTACGAAAAGAGCGGTTGGCAGCACGGCAGGCATGAAGAACACTGGTTTGAGGCAGAGAGGTTGATGACGGCGCGTTCTCTGAAGGTGGCCGGTAGGGGGGCTGCGAAGCCGGCAAAAAAGCCTGCGAAAAAAGCGGCAGTTGCCTCTAATAAAGGCGTTGCTGCGAAGGCACGCACAAAGACGGGTACAAAGACGGGTACAAAACCTCGCAAGCAGAGCGTAAAGGCCACTGTCTGAGTCAGCGGTAACGGGGTCTGAGCAGAACTGTTCGATATTACGAAGATACCGTCAGGCCGCGTTATCCTTTTCGGGTTATCCAGAGATATCGCCGGATGTTTCGCATGAAGGGCCTTCTGTAAATAAACTGCGGCAGCGTTCTTAGTTCTTTTTCCGTATCAGCTCTTCTTTTGTCTCCTGAGTTCCACCAACCGCTTTATCTTGTCCACGGCTCCGAGAGCGTCACCGCCGTACTCGTCTGCTTTTATCTTGTTAGAGAACTCTTCGGTAACCACCGCGCCTCCGACGATCGTCATGGCGTTTATGCCGCGCTCTTCAAGCTTTTTTATAACGTTATCCATTTCCATAACCGTGGTGGTCATCAGGGCCGAGAGGCCGACGATGTCTACGTCGTGCTTGACGGCCTCGTCGAGTATCTTCTCGGTCGGCACGTTCTTGCCAAGGTCTATAACCTCGAAGGAGTGGTTCTCCAGCAGCGTTGCAACGATGTTCTTTCCTATGTCGTGTATATCACCTTCTACGGTTGCGAGCAGCACGCGGCCGGCTGAGGGGCCGCTCTTGTCTTTCATCTCGACCTTGAGGCGCGCGAACGCTTTTTTCATAGTATCGGCCGAGAGCATGACCTGCGGAAGAAAATACTTGTTGGCCGCAAAGAGCTTCCCGACCTCTTCGAGGCCCGGAATCAGCCCCTCGTTGCTTACCGCAATGGGGTCAAGTCCCTCTGCCAGCGCCTCCTCGACCATAGGCACGACGTGCTCTTCATCACCGTCGATTATCGCGTACTTCAGTTTGTCGCGCACACCCTCTATTATCCGCTTAGCCTCTAAAGAGACAGGCTCGCCTTGTGAGATAAGCTCTGCCGTACCGTGGTCGGTCGCGGCAGCGGCCTTGCGTTCTGCGTACTTTATATAAGCTTCGGCCCGTAGATCCCTTGCGTTTAGTACGGTAGCGGCGTGGTAAGAGTCCATCATCGCCGTGTTCATTGGGTTGATTATAGCGCAGTCGAGACCTGCCTCTATAGCCATTGCAAGGAAGTTGGAGTTTATAAGGCCGCGCATCGGCAGGCCGAAGCTGATGTTGCTTACCCCGAGAACCGTCGGCAGCCCGAGGTGCTTTTTAATGAGCCTGATAGCCCTTAGCGTCTCGATGGCGCCCTGAGGTTGCGCGCTTACCGTCATGGCGAGGCAGTCGATTATGAGGTCTTCTTTTTTTAGTCCCGCCGCCAACATGCGGTCGAGTATCTTCTCTGCCGCCTTGAGCCTTCCTTCTGCGGTTTCGGGTATGCCTGAGTCGTCGAGCGCAAGGCCTAAGAGCGCCCCTCCGTACTTCTTGGCTACTGGAATAATCGAGTCGAGTTTTTTTACTTCCGCGCTTATGGAGTTTATCATAGGCTTGCCGTCTACGGCCTTCAGTCCCGCCTCAATCGCCAGGTCGCTCGACGAGTCTATAACGACCGGAAGCGAGCAGTTGTCGTTTACGGAGAAGACCGCGCGAACCATGGACGGTACTTCGTCGGTACCTGGTACCCCGATATTGATGTCGAGCGTGTGGGCGCCGACGGCGGCCTGGGCACGCGCATCTTTTCTTATGGTAGTCGTCTTGCCTTCTTTAATCTCTGCCGTCAGCTTTTTTCTGCCCGTCGGGTTGATCCGCTCGCCGATGATGATCGGAGCGCGCCCGGCCCCGAAGAGCTGGAAGGAGGTTCTCGATGCGAGCGCGGTGTGCCCCGCCTCTTTGCGTGCGACCGGTTTTAATGCCTTGAAGGCAGCGCCCATCGCCTCTATATGCTCCGATCCTGTGCCGCAACAGCCGCCGAGAATACGTACCCCGGCGCTAACGAGGCGCGGTACGTATGAGGCCATCTCTTCCGGGGTGGCCGGAAAGACCGTCTTCTCCCCAACCATTACAGGCAGTCCGGCGTTCGGCTGGGCGATGAAGGGTACTGCTGTAACCTCTGCCATAGCCTCTATTGCGCTAAGTATGCCATCTATGCCGAGAGAGCAGTTGGCGCCTATTGCGTCTACCCCTAAAGAGGCCGCCATTATCGCGAAGGATTCCGGTGGCGTGCCGAGCACGCTGCGCATGGTTTCGTCGAAGGTCATTGTTGCCACCACAGGCAGGCCCGTAGATTTGGCGGCGATAATAGCCGCTTTCATCTCTTTAATATCCATCATCGTCTCGATGATGATGAGGTCGGCCCCTCCCTCTTTGAGAGCGCAGGCTTGTTCGGTATATGTTTCCAGGCAGTCGTCGAAGGTTAGGTTCCCTACGGGCTCTACGAAGAGGCCGCTCGGGCCGAGGTCTCCTGCGACGAAACCTGACTCTCCTATAGCCTTGCGCGCTATTTCGGCCGAGCTACGGTTGATCTCTGCCGTACGCCTGTCTAGATCATACTCTTTAAGTTTTATCCTGCTTGCGCCGAATGTATTAGTAGTGACTATATCGCTGCCGGCCTCGACAAAAGCGCGGTGGACTTTGCTGACGAGTTCTGGTTCCGACAGGTTGAGCTCATCGGGGCAGCCGCCGGGTTTGAGTCCGAGTCTCTGGAGCATGGTACCGGTTGCGCCGTCGAAGAGCAAGGGGCGGCGTAAGAATTCAGTTCTGAAATCTCTTGGCATATCAGGCCTTTCTCTCTTTATGCTGGTAAGGGTAAAATATTTTAGATTGTATCTTAGTAAAAAGATTAGGGCAAGTGGAGTTTAAGTAACCTTTCAGCAGGTCAGGAGGCCAGGAAAGGTATGGAGGTACGGTTATGGTGAGATTGACGGGTTGGTTGGCAATGGTACTTATTCTGCCGTTCTTCATAATTTCGTGCGGAACGAAGCAGGTAGAGGTGAAACCTGAAGTAAAGAGGCCGAAGAGGGAGAGACCGTTCGACATGATGATGATGCAGAGGCCGAAAGAGCACAGTATCTTCTTTGAAGATGACTGGTTTACATACGAACTCCAACTCCAGCAGGTGGTAAATGGTAAGTTCAGCTTGCCCGTAAGCTCTCTTGCCGGGCAGTGCAGGTATCAGGGTGCGACCTATACGGTTATTGATAAGGAGTCTGATGCTGTTGTGAGGGTCATGCAGATAGAAGCTCAGCCATGCAATACATGTCATCAGAGGTAGCTTTAGGTGAATGTTGAATGTCACGAGTGAGGCTCTCGTGACATATCTATTAAAATTAAGTAGTTATGATCAGCTCCTTTCGATCATGTAACTCAAATCACAGCCGTTACAAAGTGGCGATGCTATAACATGTATAGATCGTCGGCGCTGCCGGATAGCCGGGTGCTTAGGTAAATAAAAGACCTGTGGTTGTTCAGTCCGGCTCGATAGAGGCCTTAACAGGCTGAAAGGGGTTTGATAGATGGGAAAATTAAAGGGAACGATAGCCGCCACACTCTTTCTGCTTCTTACCGGAGCCGGTTCAGCATATGCCGTAGACATTTTGAATACTCCTGCCAAGTACAAGCAGCGCGGCGTAGAGTGGACGTTACCTGAAATGAGACTGAGCGGTGAGGGAAAGCTCAGGAGTTACGGTGTAGAGTATATTGGCGCCATAGGTTGCGATGTTACAGTTACCGCGATCAGGGACAGGAATAACAAGGTCAAGGTCGAGAAAGAGAACAACAGTATTGATATTAAGGCCAAGTCCAATACAGCCAGCGTGACCCTGTCCAATTGTACTGTTACCGATAACGCTGGAGCCGTACAGGCACTGCCTGCGCCGATAACCTTTAATAACGGTGAGGTAAAGGTAAAGGTAAAGGGGTATGATGTCGGTTTCAACGGTGAGCAGATATTTGAAAAGGTCAAGATAAAGAGCAAGTATGACAAGAGGCGTGAGAGGCGCGGCAAGAGGCATGGTAAAAAGCGCGGCACGGTTCTGAAGTTGAAGCTTTACGCCGGTACGATAACTTCGGTTACTCCGCCTGTAGTAGTCCCGCAGGCTCCACCTGTAGGGATACCGTGGTAGGCTGTTGTAATAAAAGACTTAGTCTTTTGGTTTGAGATTTTATGATCCGGGCGGGCCGACATAGTCGGCCCGCCTTCTCTTTTTTATGTTGGTTTTTATTCCGGGTGCGCCTTATAGAGCTTATAGGGGCCGCACTCTTTTTCGTACTTTCGCTTTGGAACTTTTCCATCCTCTTCGTACCGCTCTGTTTCCCCAACTCTGTCCAGCCGCTCTCTTGTTGTCTCTATTGCAGGCTCTCCGGAGTCTATGCCTATCCACTGCCGCCCGAGCTTCTCTGCTGCCACTAAGGTGGTGCCGGAGCCCGCGAAGGCGTCGAGCACCAGGTCTCCGGGGTCTGTCGAGGTCTCGATAATCCGCTTCAGTAACGCTTCGGGTTTCTGTGTAGGGTACCCTGTCTTTTCGCTCTTTCCGAGGTGCATACCGTCTGGTATGTCGTCCCAGACATCACTTACGAGCCTCTTGTCGACAACCCCGTCCGGGCTCTCCTCTAAAAAGTACTTGATCCTGGTCTTGCCGGTCTTTGTGGTGTGGATGCGTCCTTCAGCCTTAAGACGCTTTATAGAGGAATCGGTATAATCGCCGCGAGGGGCGGTCTTGAAAGCTCGTCCATCGCTATCGCGTTGAAAGCCGCTTCCGGCTTCTTTTATGGTGTAGAGCTTGTTGAAGATATGTTTATCCTTTCGGTAGAGCAGGATCACGTCGTGATTCCTCGAAAACTGCCCTGAGATCGCCTTTGCGCCTCTTCCTCCATAATGCCAGATTATGTCGTTCAAGAAGTTTTCAGGCCCGAAGACCTCGTCCATGATTACCTTTATATGAAACGACATCTTCCAGTCGAGGTGGACGTAGATGGAGCCGTTATCCGCGAGCAGCTCACGGAGCAGTATAAGGCGCACCCTGAGGAACTCAATAAAGTCTATGCCGGCGAGATTGTCCTCGTAAGCTTTCTTGTTTGATTTCGTCTTATAGGTAGTGTTCGAAGAGAAGGGCGGGTCGATGTAGATGAGCCGTACGCCATGAGTGCCGTCACGGTTTACGACTTTCCCCGAGCGTTTCAAGCGAATGAGCTCCATAAGCGCTGTACGGTTTTCGCCCGAGATGAGCATGTTGCTGGGCGCATCTTCTTTGGAAGAGGCGCTACCCGTCTCCTTCTGTTCACCTCTGTCGAACGCCGCTTCGCGTAGATCGATGTCTGCGAGGACCTTTTCTTCAGGACTCTTGCCAATGTATTGCAACTTAGGCTCTTCTGAGCCCCGCACCTGGTTTTTTCTCTTCATTCTATTTACGTTTCCGCGTGTATGTTATACGGCATTGCTTCAAGGGTGAGTAGAAAGATAACGCAGGCCAAAGGTTATGTCAACACAGGGGCATGATGATGAAACGGGTGGAGTGTATAGGTTACTTTTCTCGCACAGGCAGAAAAGACTTGATTTGTTGCGCCCGATGTTAGAAAATTTTTAATTCAATCCCGGTTGCCGTACAAGGCTGGAACAATTATAAGAGAGTAGAGGTATGGCAATTAAAGAGTATCGTAAACATATTTTAGTCTGTTTCGGCAAGAGGTGTTCGGAGCGCGGCTCGGAGGCGATTCTTGGCGAGTTTAAGCAGCGTATAAAGGGCGGAAGGTTGGACGGGGTGCGCCTTTCAAGAACGGGTTGCCTCAAGCTATGCAGGGAGACCAATGTCAAAGGAGAGTACTCTCCGGCGGTTATTATCTATCCCGATGGTATCTGGTACGCCCGTGTTAAAGTAGAAGATGTGGATGAGATAGTTGAGAAGCATATAGATGGTAACAGCGTGGTGGAACGGCTCTGTTACTTTAGGATGAGCGGCAGTTGAACCTCTGTTAATATAGTGGTGTTATGATAAAATTAAGAATTAGGTTGGCCCTTTACACGGCTTTTGCAGTCTTGTTGCTTGCATTAACTCTGTTTGCGACCGGTTCTGTTCGGGCGCAAGGGGTAGACTCTGTTGCGAAGAAGCGACTGGCAGTGCTGCCGTGGAAGGTAAATGCTCCGGGCAGCATGGATTTTTTGAGCGGCGCTCTCTCTGAGATGTTGACCTCGAGACTCGGTTCTGCCGAAGGCGTGACGATTGTCAGGTCAGACCGTTTAAAGGGCGCTCTCGGTTCTCTCGGTTCCGGGTCGGATATAGACCCTGTTGCCGCCGGGGTTGGCAAGAAGCTCGGTCTCGATTATGTGCTCTACGGCAGCATAACCCTGCTTGGCGAGTCGGTGAGCCTCGATGCCAAGCTGCTCGACGTCAAAGAGGCAAAAGTAGGCACGTACTTTTCCAGCGGTCGCGGACTAGACTCGGTAGTCTCTATGGCTGACACGGTTGCCGGCCGGGTAAACGGCTCGATCTTTCCGAAGGCAGCTTTGCCGGCAGCTACCGCGGCAGAGGCGCCAAAGAGTGTTGTCCCGCTTTCGCCTCAAGTTCTGCAGGCACCGTCAACACCCGTAACCGGGGCTCTTCTGGAGCCTGTTTTGTCTACAGCCGTAAAGGGTGGGGAGAAGTTCTGGAAGGGGCCATTTATGAAGGGGCTCTACTCGGCCATGGTAGCGACAGACCTTGACAGAGACGGGGTCAAGGAACTCTTTTTACTCAAAGAGTCGAGTGTAACCGTAGCTGCCGTGTCTGAAGGCCGCCTTGAGACTATTGCCGAACTGCATAGCGGCGAGGGCATCCAGTTGGTAGCGATAGATGCTATCGATACCGACCGTGACGGGGTACCCGAGGTGTACGTCTCCGGCGTTCGTGACAGTTCTGCGGACAGTTTTACGATAGAGTTTGACGGTAGTGAGTACGGCGTGGCGTTAAAGAGGTTGCGCAGGCTCTTTAAGGTTATCGATTATGACGGTCGGAGTCTGCTTGTGGGTCAGGGTTACAGGGAGGCGGACGGTTTTTACGGTGAACTCAGGCGGTATGAGAAGGAGGGAGCCGGACTGGTGGATAAGGGCCGTTTTGAGGCAGGCCTGCCTGATGATTTGAACATATATAGGTTTACCCTTATAAGTAGTGTTGCCGGTGAGCAGATGCTTGCGGCGTTAAACCATCGTAATCGGCTGGTACTTTATACGAGAACTGGTACGAAAGGGTGGCAGCGGGAGTGGAAGAGCAGCGAGTATTACGGCGGTACGCTAAATTATGTCGAGACTGTAAATGATGAGTCCGATGATTCTTTTTCGACAGTAGTGCCTGTTGAGGGACGCTTTTTTTACGTGGATATAGACTCCAACGGCAGCAAGGAGCTTATAATAAAGACGGGTAGCCCCGGCGGGCTAGGCCGGTATGCCGATGTCGTGAGGTCGTATAAAGACGGAACGGTCTTGAGTCTTTCATGGGACGGTCAGTTCCTGAACGAGCAATGGAGAACAAAGAAAGTCTCGGGGCATATAGCTGACTTCTTTGTAGAGCACGCGGACGGCGGCGCTGTTATGCTCTGGATGCTCGTAAACGAGGGCGGAGGCGCCCTGTTCGGTAAGCCAAAAAGTTATGTACTTTCGTATCAGTTACCATTATAATAGCAAATTACAAAATCTTTCCTGATCATGGCGGTGTAGCTCAGGTGGCCAGAGCAGGGGTCTCATAAGCCCCTTGTCGGTGGTTCGAGTCCACCCACCGTCACCATTTTCTCTTTTACATTCCAACAACTTACGTCACTCAACAAAACCACTTTTCTTAATAAGCAGCCCGACTGTGCTAAAATTGGGCTAATCGCCGGGAAGTCTCCGGTGGCGAGTCTAAAATGTCTACGCCGTCCCTCAGACTTTCGGGATAATGGTGTGCGTAACGCTGTGTAGTCTTAACATCTCTGTGCCCTAGAAGCTTCTGCGCCTTGTAGATATCTATGCCCCTCTGAACGAGTCTTGTGGCAAAGGTATGTCGAAGGTCGTGGAAACGGAAAGCGTCGATCCTTGCCTCTTTCACGGCCTTCATAAAGGCCGTTCGAAGACGATGTGCGACAATCATGTTGCCTTCGGAGCAGGTGAAGATATAATCGCTCGTCAAGTAACGTACCTTGCCTTTCTTCTGAAGAAGTCCCCAGACCGTTTTGTTGAGCGGCATGGATCGTCTATGGCCGTTCTTGGTCTCGTGAAGGGTAGCGATGCCTCTAGTGAGGTCAACGTCCTTTCACTTGAGACTTAGAATCTCGCCCTGCCTCATACCAGTATTGAGCGCGAACGTTACGATCTCGCTCAACCACGCAGGAGTTGCCTTTAAGAGCCGCTCTTCCTCTGAGGCGGTTAGCCACCTGTCTTTCGGCTGGCCTTCCTTCTCCATCGAGACCCTTTTGACAGTGTTGTCTCTGCACCACTCCCACTCCTTGATCGCCACCGAGTACATATGCTTCATGACGGTAAGCTCTCTGTTGATAGTAGCTCCCTTTACACCCTTTTTATACCTGTACTGCTTATAGGCAGAAATGAACTTCGGGGAAACTTCCGTTACGATCGTAGAGCCAAAGAACGGAATGAGGTGTACCTTGAGCCTCTCGGCGTACTTCTTCCAGTCCTTCTTGTTGTTCCTGCAATGCTCGTTTACGTACTTGTCGGCAAGTTCCTCAAAGGTTCGGTTGTCGCCTTCGAGTTTATCAAGCCACTTGCCTTCTGCAATTTCGGCCATTACCTTGTGGTGAATCTTCTCGGCAATGCGCCGGTCTCTAGTCTCGGTAGACCTCTTGATCTGTCTGCCATTGTACGTAAAGCGTATCCACCAGACCGTTCCTCTTTTGAAGAGTCCCATTAAGACCTCCTTCCTTGAGACCCTGATCTTGGTCTGGTTTTCCGTTTGGAAGGAGTATACCTTGAACCGTTGGTTCCCTCAATGGCTTTGTTTACGATTGCGTCTATGTCGAGATTCTTTGTGGATTTTGTACGTAACGTAAGAACGTTAGCAGGTATGACTCTTGAGGCCTCAACAATTTCCATAACCTCTGTGGGATCGAATCGCAGAGAGATGCCAAGCTTACGGGTGGGTATTATGCCGTTACGTACCCATGAGTAAAGTGTAGACCTCTTTACGTTGAGGTACTCCGAGACTTCTTTTACTGTCCAAAGCTTTTTCTTCATAACGTACGTCACACCTGTTTTGTTGTATACGTAATTTATGCGTTGGGTTCAGCAAGCGTGCCTACGTTACTTAACGTTAGGCCTTTTGCTTGCTAATCCTCTACTGGTGTTAAGTGTAGTTGTTAGGAAGAAATAAGTCTTCGACACTGATAGGGGTACTTTTTGTCTAACTGATTATTTGAAGATAGGTTTGATGTGACGATCAAGGAATTTGTAAAATGCGCCACCTTCTAACGAAGGAAGGACTAACCCGCAGGACTTAAGGAAGGCGTGAAGCTCAGGCGCGGTTAGTTTGTATAGACCCGTATACCAGAAGAGGCTGAGGACAGTATACGTCTTGCCGTGCTGCCCGACTCTACGTAACGGGTCGTCCGATATCGCCTTGCCGAGTTTGGAGAAAAACTTCTTGTCCCCTGAAAGCTGAGCTTGGACTATTCGTTTCTTCGCAGCCATATTGTACAAGAGACTTTTATCGATGGTTATAGCCTTGAACAAGGACTTGTCATCACCTTTGGAAAAGTTAGCTGTAAGCTCCGCAAGGGTCTGTTGGTTTGCGATCTGAGAATAGGAGGAAAGGAGAGAGCTGAAAACGGTTGCAAGAGCACTTGACCTCAACAGGTAGTCGGATTTCTTGCCAACTATCGGGTCGCCTTCAAACTCAAGGCTTACGTAACGTATGAACAGAGAGTAAACAACGGAGAAATAATCGAGAAAATCTTTGTCGGATAGATTTGCTTTTTTACTTAGTCCCTTTTCCGTAGCAAGAGCCTTGAACTTATCCGTATAAAATTTTCGGCTCTCTTCTTCGGGCAGTTTTCTTATAAATCTTGGAGATAGTTTAATGGTAACGTCACGGTCTTCCATAGATTCAAGCAGCTTGAGAATACTACTTGTACCTCTTTTGCTTGTTAGTCCGGCCTTCTGTGTGTGCTGAAGAAACTCTTTAAAGCCTCCTTCTAGGCTAAGACCTTGAGGCTTGGAGTTTTCAGTAATGGATTCAACAAGCTCGTCTGGAAAACCCGGAAGGCCGTCATGTGGTGCTCTTTCGAGCTGGCCTAAAAACGTAACGTACGTCTTGATAGGCTTGATGAGGGCAGGGTCGATTTTTTCTTTCCAACGGTATGTTACGTACGTAGGCATGGGGATAAGATAGCAAAAAGGAGTGAGCGTTACAAAGCATATGAATAGAAATTTTCTATAACGCCCCTAACGTAACGTACGTAACGTACGTTACGTTAGGGGCATGATAGTTTAGTAGGTATTTCCGCAATGTAACGTTAGAGAGTGTTGATAAGGCATGACTTAGAGAAACTGTGCTAGTATGCAACAGTACTTCCTGAAATATATAAAGTGAAAATAGTGCAACATCATGCATGTTTCAACTGTTAATCACCAAACTCCTCCGTACAGTTATTTAAGGTTTTCTTGTTGGTCGCCGAAATAAAAGATTAAGTATCTTTGATTACCGATTAACTGCAGCTTTGTTGCTTCTACTAATAGGCGCAACTATGGAGAAAAGACAACATATACTGCAATGGATGCACTTTGTTGTAATTATTGCCGCCGGGTTATCTACCGCCTTAGGGGGTCTGGTATTGATTGGGTGGTACACCCATAGCGTATCCCTCATTCAGGTGTGGTCAACGTTTGTGCCGATGCAGTTTAATACTGCCCTTGGATTCCTGCTTTGCGGGATAGGATTATTTTCACAATCATCAGGCCATAAGCGTCTGGCAGTAGTCTGTGGTGTAACAGTCGGGACAGTTGGTTCTCTGACAATGTTACAATATGTTTCGGGTGCGGATTTTGGGATTGACCAACTCTTTATGAAACATTATATAACCGTCAAGAGCTCACATCCAGGCCGCATGGCACCGAATACGGCGATTTGCTTTTTCTTCAGTGGAGTGGCCCTGGCGGTCAGGAATAATTTCTTCGCATCAAGGCGTCGCCACCTGATGGTTTGGCCCTTGGGTTCTATTGTTATCGCCTTGGGCCTGGCAGCTTTCATTGGTTACCTCGGTGGTGTAGAGACAGCCTATGGCTGGGGAGCGCTCACCCAGATGGCTGTTCACACATCGGCAGGCTTTATCGTATTGGGCACAGGTATTTTTATGCTTGCCTGGCGTGAAGGAGTGTTAGAAGATTCGACAAACATCGTACCTCCCTGGTTTTCTATTGCCGCAGGTTTAGGCATGATATCGATTGTCGTCATTTTTTGGCAGGCTTTATTTTTACATCATAACGCACCGGACGCACCGGTTCACGATAGTCACTCAGACTTTTTTACTTATTCCATTCTGGTAATGGGCCTTCTGATGAGCGTGTTGTTGGTCCTCGTAATCCGGTTTGCGCAGGCCTCGTCTCGTCGCGCGGCAGAACTTGAAGAAGCCACACTGGAGTTGGAAAGAGATATCATAGAACGGAAACACTCGGAAGAGTCTATCAAGCACCTGGCTTATTACGACCATCTCACTGGACTTCCGAACCGGCTCCTGTTTACAGACCGCCTTGATCATTTATTGCTTAGAGAGGCATGGAAGCAGAGAACCGCGGCCGTACTCTTTCTCGACATCGACCGCTTCAAGACAATAAACGACTCTCTTGGTCATTCCTACGGAGATGAGCTTTTGAGGGTTGTGGCCAGCCGGCTTGAGGAGTGTTTGAGAGAAGGTGATACCGTGGGGCGTTTTGGCGGTGACGAGTTTACTATCCTGCTTCACGACCTTGCGAAAGTAAATGACATAGCTATGGTGCTTGAAAAGATACTCAATACCATTAAACAACCAATAGTGATTGAAGGCCAAGAGGTCAAGGTTACCGCCTCCATCGGTGTAAGTGTTTTTCCTAATGACGGATCTGACGGTGGCACGCTTCTTAAGAACGCCGATATCGCGATGTATCGCGCAAAGTCGGAAGGCAAGAATAATTATAAATTCTTTTCGTTATCAATGTCTGTCAAGGCCACCGAACTTCTTAAGGTGGAGCGCAAATTGAGTAAGGCTCTCGACAATGGGGGATTCATATTACACTACCAGCCAGAGATCGACTTGAAAACAGGTGAATTTGTCGGCATGGAGGCTCTCGTAAGGCTCATTGACCAAGAGGATGGCAAGCTCACACCACCAGGAGATTTTATACCCGTCGCCGAGGAAACCGGAATAATTATTCCTTTAAGCGAGTTGATATTAAGAACGGCATGCCAGCAGAACAAGGCCTGGCAGGATGCCGGGTATCCATCGATGACAATAGCTGTTAACATCTCCCCGAAGGTCTTTAGGCAGAATAATTTTATACAGATAGTTGCCGACATCATAAAGGAGACTGGTCTTAAACCGGAGTATCTGGAGATAGAGATAACAGAAGAGACTATGTTGACAGACACCGAAGAGACTTTAGAGACGATGGGAGCCTTAAAAGAGATAGGAGTTAGATTCGCAATCGATGATTTCGGAACAGGATACTCATCGCTCAGCTACATAAAGATGTTACCGATAAGGATGCTCAAGATAGACAGAGCATTTATCCGCGATCTCAATGATAATCCTGATGATAAAGCGATAGTAACGGCCATAATTCAAATGGCACACAGTATGGGGCTTGAGGTGCTTGCCGAAGGTGTCGAAACTAAAGAGCAGTTAGCGTTCTTAAATTCTCTCGGATGTGACAAGCTTCAAGGGTATTTGGTTAGCAAGCCCGTTCCTTATGACGAGTTTGAGAACCTGCTTAAAGAGGCTCCAGGTGCCAAGAAAGATATGATGGCCTCCGCATAGCTAACACAGACCATATGAGCAATTAACAAAAATCATTATGGAGTAATTAAGTAGTACTATCGGAAATATAGAGCTTCCTATATATCTCAGAGCTGCGGACTTGTAGGTGTACTACGCATCCTGCACCACTCCTTCGCTAAACCACTACAAATTCAAGACTCCTTCCTGTACTAAACGTCCCTAGTACCTACCACACACCACAATATTTCAATCAATAATCATCAGACCCTTATGTGTTGACGGAACGCTGGAGGCAGGAGTACAATCATGTTAGTCCTCCTAGCTCTTTGGGTTCCCGACCACCAGTCCCTGGGGACACTCAAATGAATGAAAAATCACTTTAGAAGTTGACCGACAAATAGGGGCAGGTCAATGGATTTCCTTAGATTTGATATCTTCTACCTGGAATCGATAATTCTAAGACAACCTCAATAGTGCGTAGTTAGCTTGGTCCGACCCCATTGCACTTAGGTCCTGGTGTTGCGATATTCGGTATTTAGCGTTTAGTTGCGGCCAGGAAAAAAACGGCGGCGTATGTAACGCCGCCGTTTCCATAACTAACTGAGGTTTTAGAGAGCTACTGGCCATCAGGATTAATGCAGATCAAACCGGTCGAGGGTCATCACCTTGGTCCATGCCGCCACGAAGTCATTCACAAACTTCGCTTTTGCATCGTTGGCTGCATAGACCTCCGCAACAGCGCGCAACTCGGAGTTAGAACCGAAGATCAAATCAACCGGAGTGGCGGTCCATTTGACTTTACCAGTTGAACGGTCACGGCCTTCATAAATGCCTTCGATTGAAGCCTTCGACCACTTAGTTGATATATCAAGCAAGTTAACAAAGAAGTCATTGCTCAATGTGCCCGTACGATCAGTGAATACACCATGCTTGGAACCACCCGTGTTGGCATCCAGCGCACGCAGTCCACCAACCAGCACTGTCATCTCCGGCGCTGTCAGGGTTAGCAGATCAGCTTTTTCAACCAGCATCTCTGTTGGTGTTCCGTAGCTAGGACTGTAGAAGTTACGGAACGCATCAGCCGTTGGTTCTAGTACGGCGAAAGATACCACGTCTGTCTTCGCTTGTGTAGCATCGACACGTCCCGGTTTGAAGGGGACCTCCACTTTGTATCCGGCATCTTTCGCAGCCTTTTCTATCGCGGCAGCGCCGCCTAACACGAACAGGTCGGCGAGGGAAATCTTTTTGCCCTTCTTTGCCTTGCTGTTAAAGTCATTCTGGATGCCCTTCAGACCTTTCAGCACCTTCGCAAGTTCTTTCGGATTGTTGGCTTCCCAATCCTTTTGCGGCACCAGTTGAATGCGTGCGCCATTGGCACCGCCGCGCATATCAGAACCTCGGAAGGTCGAAGCTGATGCCCAGGCGCTTCTGACCAGTTCGGGAACAGTTAAACCCGACTTGAGGATTTCAGATTTTAGCTTCTTAACATCCCTCGCATTAACCAGTTTATGGTCAACGGCAGGAATCGGATCTTGCCATACAAACACTTCGCTGGGAACTTCCGCGCCTACATAGCGAGCACGCGGACCGAGGTCACGATGTGTCAGCTTGAACCAGGCACGGGCAAAGGCCTTGTCAAACTCGCCTGGATTCTTCAGAAAACGCTTGGAAATCTTGCGGAAACCCGGATCTTTTTTCAGCGCCATGTCTGTGGTGAACATGATTGGGGCGTGGCGCTTATCTTCGATGTGGGCATCAGGAGTCAACTCTGCCGCGTTCTTATCGGTCGGAATCCATTGCGTTGCACCAGCAGGACTCTTGGTCTTTTTCCACTCGAAGCGGAAAAGGTTGTCCAGGAAGAGGATCGACCAGGCAGTCGGTGTTGATGTCCATGCGCCTTCCAGGCCACTGGTTATGGTGTCTTCTGCAGTTCCTTTACCACACTTATTCTTCCAGCCGAAACCTTGTTCCTCGATAGCGGCAGCAGCTGGCTCCACACCGACACAATCACCGGGAGACTTGGCACCATGGGCCTTACCCAGAGTATGCCCTCCCGCAACCAGAGCCACGATCTCTTCATCGTTCATCGCCATGCGACCAAATGACAGACGCATATCCTGGGCGGCAGCGAGGGGGGCATGATTGGCGTTGGGTCCTTCCGGGTTTACGTAAATTAAACCCATTTGCACTGCGGCAAGTGGCTTTTCCAGTTTGCCACCTTTGTAGCGCTCGGTGTTATTGAGCCATTTGGTTTCTGACCCCCAGTACACCTCATCAGCTTCCCAGTCATCGGCACGACCTCCGGCAAATCCTAGGGTTTCAAAGCCCATGGACTCCAATGCAACATTCCCGGCGAGGATCATCAGGTCAGCCCATGATACATTGCGACCGTATTTTTGCTTAACCGGCCACAGCAGCCGACGAGCCTTATCGAGGTTGGCGTTATCAGGCCAGCTGCCTTGTGGCTCATAACGAATCTGACCACCATCGGAACCACCACGACCATCCCAAATACGGTAGGTACCGGAGCTGTGCCACGCCAATCTTATCATCAGACCGCCATAGTGGCCCCAGTCAGCCGGCCACCAACCCTGAGGCGTGGTCAGGACTCTCTCAATGTCCCCCTTCAGTTCTTTCATATCAACACTGGCGAAAGCCTTGGCGTAATCGAAATCTTCACCATAGGGATTCGAAGAAGTATCGTGTGCGCGCAGTTGATCAAGGTTGAGTTTATCAGGCCACCAGAATTTATTCGTGGTTGCCTCACCCACAGCAAAAGTGGGGCTGGCTGATATGGCCAGGGACATGAATACCGCTAACGCGGTGAGTAATCTTTTTGCTGTCTTATTCATTTATAACCTCCTTGAATTGAGATATTTAACGGGTAAAAAAACTTCTTTTCTTACATATTCTAAGTTCTTTAGTGCCTGATAAATATTTAGCTTCGTTAATGATTAGTAAATTTGAATAATTTAATCGTTATGCTCTGTAATTTCGAACATCTTAGAGCTGCCGTTAACAGGTGACCCTATGTTCTCTATCAAGTAACTTTCTCATGCAGTGCGGTGCAAGTGATGGGAAGTTGCCTTTTTAACTTTAAGTATAGACTAGCAGAATAATTCAATAATTCAACCGTTGAACCAGTAGGAAAACCACTCTTTCTATCTGTAATCGTTAATTCTTGATATTTTTCTTTCCGCTGCTTTGTAGGTGTAAGTCGTAATCTTCCACTGTGCTAAAAAAATGTCTCGTAATTTCACGAAGGGGCTGTGGAAGCCCCTTGCTGGTGGACTGCCCCCCTGTTTTGAGACAGTAAAATATGTCACACTTGTCACACATAGGAGGTGTTTCAAGTGGCTAATAAAAGACATTCGAAGGCGTTCAAACAGATGTGCCTGGAGCGCATGAGGCGGTGCGACAATATTTC
>JAJCZH010000031.1 GCA_029262515.1 Deltaproteobacteria bacterium
GGCGCGCCACCGGCCAGGCTCTTGTCCATAACTATAGCCGGCCTCAGTACCTCCTTGCCGTGGTAGGTCTTGCGCAGTTCCTCTAAAGAGTCTATTACCTTCTGCACCGAGCGCCTTAGCCCTTTGGGTCTTATCCAGACATGGGTATACGGCTTGAAAGTAGCTATAAAACGTATATCCTTCAGTTCGCCTATCAGCCCCTCGAGAGTATGGCCGAGATCGTCGGCGTACTTCTCTCTTACAAGTCTGTTCTGCTTTGTCTCCTTCATGCCTAGCTCTTCGGCAGAGAGAACGTAATCGACAACATCGTAGACGTCAACGTCGTTCATCCAGGACTTTACGCTAAAGAAGTTTAGCGCGGTATTAATCATCTCGTCGAGTATTTCGATAAAAGGAGGTACCTTGGGAACGGTTCCTATCAGCTCGATGAGTGCGAGTTCGCTTGCAAGCGGATCCATAATATTCTTGGCCGCCTCATACGTCCGCCTGATGGTCATATTGTGGAGCTCTTCCAAACCTCCGCGCTCGGCTATCATATTACCGATAAAACCGAGAGCATACATCCTGTAGTACGGCTCAACGAGTTCTTCCGCCGCTTCCATTCCGAGCTTTATCGCCTCGATGAAGAGTTCGGCAAAAGGCCCTTCATCGCCTAGAGGCAGCTGATGAGCAATGCCTAGGAGCGTGAACCGGCGATAGAAGACGTAATCTACCGTCTTTGGAAGTTCCTTTGCTATTGCCGCAAGGTCAGGCTCCTTAAAGTGCGGCCTCTCGGGCAGGCCGAGGGCGAGCCTCCAGAGGTGTATTCTCAGGTCGAGTGTCGGTGCGGCCTCCGGTACCATAGCATCGAGGGTCATAAATGCTGTTACGCGCTCATTCTTCTCGTCGATCTCGTCAACAACGGTGATGACAGGTTCGAGGACTTCAAGATAAAACTGTAAAAAAGGGGTTGTAGACGGAAGGTGTTTTATAAACTGCAGCAGCGCACGCCTGCGGCTCTGGCAATCGGATATGGCATCGAGTATCTCGAAGGCGCTCATATAGAACTTTAGGTTCTCTAACCGTGGAGGCAGAGCAGCGACTATCTCGATAACGGACTCTTTAGCCCCGTGCTCATCCGGGTTGTTCCTAAACTCATCAAGAGCTTTTGCTATCTCTTTAACGGTATCGGTCATAAGGGGGTACTTGAGGAAGTGTTAGAGATGGCAACTCTGCTAAAACCGGTGCTTCTTACAGTACCGTCGGCGGCGACAATCAGTTCGGTACGGGCCTTAAGGTAGAAGTCTTCGACAGTGTACCTGTCGGTAACAAAATAGAACATCTGATTGGTGGAGCCGCGCGCCAGGAGCGTGGTCTCAGGGTTAGCCTCCTCGAAACCGCCGTCGATTAACACGTCGATAAATTCTGCGCACCTGCGCTCCTCTTCACGCTGCTTTATACGGTCGGCCCTGAAACCGGTATAGACCACGGTAGAGAGTCCGCACTCCTGTTTAGCAAACTGAAGCAGATCGTAAAGCGCCTCTGGCTGCAGGAACGGCTCGCCGCCGCTGACTGTAATACCCTCTATGCCGTCCCTGTAATACTTGGTAAAAAGTTCCTTCGGAGTGAGGACTTCGGCAGGCTCAAAAGAGTGGGTCTCTGTATTGAAGCAGCCCGGACATAATTTGGCGCAACCCTGAAAGAAAATGACCATCCGGGTACCGGGGCCGTTGACCGTGGACTCCGGAATTACTGCATGTAGTTTTATCTTTTCTGACATAGTAAGTCTTTCCGATAATAACGTTGGGTTTCGCTTAGCTCTACCCAACCTACAAAGCTTGAAAATTAAAATTCCAGGAAGTGGCCTGGCCTCTTGCGTAAAAAAACAACCAAGTTGGCAGTCAGCACTCAATATTTGCTGTCACGCATAGTGACTAGTCGTTTTTGGTTTTGAGGGACTGGTCATCTATCAGCACCTCGTGGCCGAAGTCGTCTTTCTCTACGAACTTCTCCACAATACCGACGTGCTTCGAGAGCTGGGCCGCGACCTCTTTACAGTCGTCGTAGACGGATGAGTCTATCTCAACGCGACCGTCTTTTGTTATCTTTATCCGTATCTCTCTATCCATCGTTTATACTCCAGTACTCTAAAAACCTGTTTAAGTTACAGTAAAAAACAAGTTGGCCTTATGTACCTGATATACGCCACCACGCGCAGCACCTGCGGTGGGCAATATATTCAAATCGGCACAGTGCGTATTAGGACCCCATGAGCTACCCAATATACCCCGCCTGGGGAGGGCCTAGTCTTTGAGCAGGATGTGAATCTCGCCTTCTACGGACTCGACCTCCTCGACCACTTCGAGGTCGAGCGGAAGATTGTCCTTTATAGATTCTACGGCATAGACCTGCTTTAACCTGTCGGTAAACTTTTTTACGACAGTAGCATCCCCGCCGACCTCGAAACCCTTCTCTTCGTCGCCGGTAATAACGAGTTCGTCGCCGTCGCGGTCTATTTTGATCTTGCCCTTGCGCTCGTTATCCTCTATCTTCTGTATCTCGCCCCGTTTATGCAGCTCCGCCAGCGCGCTTTTGAGATAGATCCTGTTCTTTATCTCGGTCTTTAGGCACATGTAGAATGACATCGTTACAACTCCTTACCACTCCGCGTGGCGCGTATACTGGATACCTTATGTGATTTCTAAAAATCTCAGAGCGAACAATAAACAGATTTAATAACCCTGACCCACTGTCGCTCCGCGTGACAGCTATCTCATACCTTCGAGTTTCTAATAGCCTTCTGCGGCAGCTCGAGAATACTGCCACACGCAGTGGTTAGGCCCCGGCCCCGGCGAAGGTATGCTCATCAAAGAAACGGTTTATCGAGTCTCCGTTCATAAGCACGTTCTCGCAGAGCACATCGACCAGTCTCAGAAGCAGCGCCTTGTTATCGGAAATTACCTTGCTGCTCTTATAGGTGGCGTCATCGAGGATTGATTGAATATCCTCTAATATCTCTGAGCCCGAAGTCAGGGCAAAGTCTCCAAGCCCGATCAAACTCTTGTTGCTCATCCTGTCGCCGAAGCCGTACTCAACGACCATACGGCGCGCTATTCCCGTGGCCTGTACTAAATCATGCGAAGCCCCGAGCGTCTTGGAGTCGGAACCGGCAACCTCGGTCTCCGCGACCATGCCTCCAAGGATAACGCCGACCTCCTTGGCAATGTCGAGCTTCGTGAATGTCGTGCGCACCGCGTCATCAAGGGGGATAAAGGCCGAGAAGTCGCGGTAGCTGTCGAGGCTTACAAATGCCGGCGTGCGGTTGAAGTAGTGCTTCATTAACAGCAGGTGACCTGCCTCGTGTATCGCAATATTGCGCTTTTCTTCTTCGGTTAAAGACTCGGCCCTCTGCATAAAGAGCGTCTTAGAGGCAGGCCGCGCCCTCTGCTGGCTCCAGACCCGGAGGTTCTCTATCTCTTCCTTCTTGAGGATACTGAGCGGCGTAATAGCCCTTACGGTATCGAGCAGAGTCTTCTGCTTTACGTCGAGCGACATAAGCCCCTCGACCACCTCTTCTGTCTTCTTGACGTCTCCGCTCTCATGGAGTTTGTTGAAGGTTGTGACTACGGCGTCCTTTACTGCCTGCTCTATTTCGGCTCCCGTGTAACCCTGCGAGTTCTGCGCCAGTTCGCGCATGTCTATCTGTGCGAGTTCCGCGACTCTGCGCTCAAGGTGGATTCTGAATATATCCTCCCTCTCCTCGACACTCGGCAGATCTACGAAAAAGACCTCGTCGTACCGCCCTTTTCTCCAGAGTTCGGGAGGAAGGTTCTGAGGATCGTTGGCAGTAGAGATAACAAAGACCGGTTTAGACTTCTCCTGAAGCCACGTTATAAAGGTACCGAAGACGCGGAGCTGTGTGCCGGAGTCTCCCTGATAACCGCTCACACCGCCAAACGCCTTGTCTATCTCGTCTATCCAGAGGATACACGGAGCAACGGCCTCGGAGAGCTGTATGCAGCGCCGTATATTCTTCTCGCTCTCTCCGACCGTAGAGCCGAAGATACGCCCGACATCGAGCTTTAAGAGCGGCAAGTTCCAGATACCTGCCAGCGCCTTGCAGCAGAGTGATTTACCCGAACCCGGCACGCCGATTAAGAGCAGACCCTTGGGTATATCGAGCCCAAGCGTCTCAATGCGGTCGCGGCTGAGGCGAAAGACGTGTTCGCGCTCAACGAACCAGTGTTTTATCTCGTCGAGACCGCCGATATGCTCTATGGTCTCTTTATGAGGATAGTAATCGAGTATCTTCTGCTTCTGTATTATCTGCTGCTTCTCGTCCTGAATGAACGAGATACAGTCTTCGTTCAAAATGCCGTTATTGAGACTTATGGACTTGCGTATTACCCGCTTTATGTTGTCCATAGACAGACCCTGGAGCGACTTGTAGAGGATAGATCGCGTTGAGGCGTGCCACGAGCCGGGTATGAGATGGTCGTAGGTCTCGGTGACCATCTCGGCGATTTCGTCGTAGTCCGGCAGCGACAACTCAAGTACGATTATATCCTCTTCGAGTTCCGGTGGAATCTCGCCAAGCGTAGGAGAGACGATGCAGACCGTATTTACGGACTTTACATCCTCTATAATGGCCGGAAGGTCGCGGAAACGGCGCAGAAACTCATGAGAGATAAAGTACCCAGCGATATCTTTGAGCAGAAAGAGGTTGTTTTCGTCCTCGCTCCTCGTTATACGCTCTTCAATGGTAGAGAGTACCTTCTCTTTGCCCATCTGCTCGCGTTTGGCCTTGTCCTTATCACCTCCGACCATGCCGCGCGAGACCGACCACTTCCAGTAGGTGCTCTTTATATCCTCACACAGAGCCTCAAGTATCTTCTCTACCCTGCGCTCCTCAAAAGAGACGAGCCAGAGGATCGGATACCGCGCCTCTATATGGATTTTTACCTCTTTTTCAAAATCGGTTGCATTCATGGTATCTCTTTCGCATCTCTTTCAGATGATTGAAAACAGATTAGTGAAAACACATCCTATATATCTATTATAGCAAAGATTGAGCATAACATAATCCATTTTACCTGTAAAACCGAAAACTTTGCACTCTTTTTAATCCTGAGCCACGCTATAGCAACCACGAAGCCGTGCTTGAGGCGGCTTGCCACAGACTCCTTTTTCTGATAAATTCAACAATTCGCTCTATCAAAGAGTGACTACCTACCGTAAAGTAGTACCGCCATAAAAAACCGTCGGCCTTGTGCCGATAGAGAGTAAAGAGCAGGTATGAAAAAGAGAGTACTCGAAGTAGAAAACCTTACGAAAAAATTCGGCAAGTTCACTGCTGTCGACTCGGTATCGTTTGAGATGTACGAGGGCGAGATACTCGGCCTCATGGGCCCAAACGGCGCGGGCAAGACAACAACGCTGCACATGCTCTTGGACCTCACCACAGCTACTTCGGGTACGGTTAAACTCTTCGAACTCGGTTATAAAGACGCACGCGTTGAGATACTCTCGCGCGTAAACTTCTCAAGCTCCTATATTTCATTACCTTCAACGCTAACCGTTATAGAGAACCTCACTGTAATGGCAAGAGTCTACGGAATAGGTGGCGCAAAGAGAAGAAAAGAAATAATAGATGAACTGATGCGCCTTTTTGAGATAACCGAGCTTGCCAAACACTCCACGCGCGGTCTCTCAAGCGGGCAACTTACAAGGGTCTGTCTCGTAAAAGCGCTCTTGAACAGGCCGGAGATACTCTTTCTGGATGAGCCTACCGCGAGCCTCGACCCCGACATAGCCGACAAGACGAGAAGGCTGCTCAAGAGTATTCGTGACGAGCGCAAAATCTCCATCCTCTACTCCTCTCATAACATGGCCGAGATGGAAGAGATATGCGACCGCTTAATCTTCATAAACAGAGGCAAGATCGTGGCCACGGGCACGGCAGAAGAACTTTTGAAAGAGTATAACGAAAAGAGCCTCGAAGAGGTCTTCTTGAAGATAACCCGCTCATCCGGTTCGGATAACAAGAAGGCCGAGACAGGCAGAGCATGAATATACAAAGAATATTAGGGTTTTCGACCCGCTACCTCTACCTCTACAAGAGAAGCCTTCCTCGCCTGATGGAGATATTCTACTGGCCGGTAATCGACCTGCTGCTCTGGGGCTTTGTCGGCATCTACCTTAAAAAGCATCAGGGCACGGGCCCCGACATAATCGCTTTCTTTCTCGGCGCGCTCATACTCTGGGACATACTCTTCAGGAGCCAGCAGGGCATAAGCATCTCGTTCCTTGAAGATATATGGTCGCGGAACCTCTTGAACATCTTCACGTCACCGATTTCACAGACCGAGTACATCGTCACGCTTCTGTTAATGAGCGTGATAAAACTGATACTCGCCTCTACGGTTATGGTTCTGCTGGCCTGGCTCTTCTACACCTTCAACATCTTCACCTTCGGCCTTGCTCTCATTCCGCTTGCGGCGAACCTGATAATAATGGGCTGGTCGATCGGCATAATCACCACGGCTATAATACTGCGTTACGGCCAGCAGGCCGAGGTGCTTGCATGGGGCATCGCCTTTCTCTTTCAGCCGGTCTCGGCAGTCTTCTACCCCGTTGATGTTCTTCCCGGATTCTTAAAAACAGTAGCGTGGTTCGTACCCGCCTCCCACGTCTTCGAAGGGATGCGGACGGTGCTCGACGGCAACCCCTTGCCTCTCGATCAGGTCTTTATAGCGGCTCTGCTCAACTGCGCTTACATAATGGTAGCGATACTCTTTTTCAACTGGAACTTCAAGGCGGTAAAGAGAAAAGGGCTGCTCGTCAAGAACGGCGAGTAGACGGGCGACAGAAGTGAACTAATCACCGAGCCCTTCGAGCACGCTTGAGTAGGCCCGAAGGTCGGAGTCGCTAAAGAGTACGAAGCGGACAAGTTCAATAGAAGACGGAACCTTTAAAAAGTCGATTACGGTCGAAAGCGCGATTTCCGCCGCCTCTTCTGTCGGATAAGAGTAAACGCCTGTGCTGATGGAAGGGAACGCGAGGCTATGCAGGCCGTGCTCTTTGGCGAGCTTCAGGCTCGACATGTAGGCGCTTTTTAGAAGTTCGGCCTCACCTCTATTTCCGCCTCTATAGACCGGGCCTACCGTATGGATTACATAAGAAGAAGGCAGCTCTCCGGCGCCTGTTATCACCGCAGTGCCTGTGGGGCAGCCGCCGATCTTGCGGCACTCGGCCATTATAGCAGGCCCGCCAACCGAGTGTATGGCTCCGTCCACCCCGCCGCCGCCAGAGAGCGCAGAATTTGCGGCGTTGACGATTGCGTCCACCGCCTCTGTTGTGATATCGCCCCTCGTAAGCTCTAAAGTAGAGCCGTTGAATTCTTTCTTAAAACACCCCACAATCAGCTCCCTCTCCAGGTATCAGGCAATAAAGACAGCGAACGCTGTTACTTTTCAGCCGTTACCATGTAATGCGAAGGATTGAGCCTTGTGATCTCCGGGTCTGTAAAACCTGCCTCAAAGAGGTACTCGGCAACAGTAACCGGCTCTAGCCGCTCAGAGAGAGGAGGGCCCCTATCCTCTTCAATAACGTCCCAGTCTATTACGGCCACCTTGCCCCACGGTCTCACAACGCGCCTCACTTCAACAAGGAACTCAAACGGCTCTTCCACCTCATGGAACATATAGGCCAGAAGAGCATGAGTGGCTGTTTCGTCCTCTATAGGCAGCAAACGCTCCGTGGACTCCATTAGAATTACGTTGCCCGGAGGGTTCTGGCTCTTTATCGCTTCGAGCATCTTCGGTTCGGTATCGAGTCCATAGACCATTCCCTCGGCGCCGACTATCACCGAGGCCGGAAGGGTGAAAAAACCGGGGCCGCAGCCGATATCGACGAGTCTGTCGCCCGCATTGAGGCCTATGGAGCCTAACAACCCAAGCGGCTCCACCTCTTTAACCCGCTCAGGGTTGAGCAACTTGGAAATATGATCTGGGTTGAACTTGTGCGCCATTCTCTTGCCCTTGCCTTAAAATTAAGAGGAACAGAGCGGAGCTGGGACTAGAGCCCGCCCGCCCTCAGCATAACCGCAAAGATTACAATAAAGAGGGCGACCAACAGGTTGCCCCTGCCGAAGATCTTTGCGATGAGGTTATACTTTGAAGAATTCCGCGCCTTTGGGCCGAAGAAAAAATCGTGCGTAAAACTGGATATGACTATTAAGGCCACCAACGCCAGTTTTATTATAAGGGCATGGCCGAAACCGGTAGACAGAGTACTTGAGGAGAAGTACATGCCGGGCGATATGCCATAGATGCCGTAGAGAATAATCGGGCCGGTTACAAGAAGGATTATTATAGCGGCCCAGCCAAAGCGCCTGTACTTCTTACCCACGAACTGATAGACCTTGGAGCGGTCCTTCGGGTCGGGCATGGTCTTTAAAAAGGGCGCGACAACAAGCGTTAAGAATAACATTCCGCCTATCCAGAATATAGCGGAGATAATGTGCAGAAAGAGTGCAAGCTTTATTACCATTTTTTCCGTTCTCCCATACGTATTACCCGGCATTTAAAACTGCCGACCTTACAATAATAGTAAACCGAAGAGCGGATAGTCTCTTCGGACAAATAACTATAGCAGATTTCGGCTCTATTTCACAGACCTTTACCCCCCGAACAGGCTTAATGCCTGATGGTGTACCCGCTGCGACCCCTGAAAGTCCGGCCTGAACACCTGTATGGGCTTGCAATGTTTCTGCTCATATGCTACTAAATTACTTGAATACACGACAACTCCATTTTCAATTTTTTTCAACTCACTTTATCGCTAACCACCTGGGGTGACCCTTTTAATGATAATCGAATGCAATAGCTGCTCAACCAAGTTCCGGCTAGATGAGTCAAAGATAACCGGCCACGGTGTAAAGGTACGCTGTACAAAGTGCCAGAGCATCTTTATAGTACACGCCCCCGAAGTAATGCCGGAGAGTACGCCGGAGAGTACGAATGAAGCGCCAATAGAAACTCCGGCAAAAACTACAACAGAAACTGACTCAACTACCGATACCACGGAGCCGAACCCGGACACCGAAGAACCCGCTACAGACGATAAGAGTTACGAATCGGACGAGAGCGTTGCGGGTTTTAACGAGCCAACAGGTATTGACGGCGAGTTTGAAGAGAACCCTGGCACGGACTCATCCGCAGATACGAACTTGCCAGGGCATAAAGATATTGAAAATGAACAGGAAAAAGGGCCGAGTATCGGAGACCTCGGCTTCAGCCTCGACGAAAAAGATTTTGGTGATACCGAAGACGATGAAGATCTGCTAAACGAAGAGAACGACTTCCTACTCCACGGCTTCAACAAGGCCTTGCAGGGCACAGGCCCGGAGATTCACTTCAACGACGACGACATCGATATCAACAGCGCGGAATTCAATCTGCTCAATGACTCTGAAGACAACTCTGAACCAATAGAGCCAAATAATGATCAGGGCGACTTCACTTTCGATTCAGAGAGCGCCGAGGCTACCGCAACAGCTACGCCGCTTCCGGACGTAGAGGGTAAAGCTGTAGATCTTAAAGCTCCTGAACGAGACGCTGAGTTGAGTGCAGCCTTCGAAGCGGTGCTTAAAGAGGCGGAAGAGGCTGTCTCACCCTCTAAACCCGAAGAGGGTGAGACAGCAGAACACGGCGAGAGCAATGCAGTCCCGGAGTCACAAGATGAAGTACGCTCGGCCTTTGAGGCCGCAGTTAGCGAAGGTGACGAACCCGCGGAAGGAGAAACAGAGACCGAAGAGGCGCACTCCGCCGACACTGAAATGCGCCAGCTCCTTAACTCCGCCCTTGAGTCCGTAAACGAAGAGGAGAACGGGCGCCCGGAAGCTTATTCAACTTCTGAGGCCGGGAAACCGGAAGAGCCGCAAGCCCCCGACTGCCCTTATACCAACGATGAGGCCGATACGGAAGAGCCCTACATCGAAGAAGACTTCCCTGTTCCGCCCTACGAGGTAGACAAACGAGGCAGCAGAGCGCCTGTAATACTCGCTATCCTTTTGATAATAGGTCTCGGAGTTCTGCTCCACATAACCGGCATAGCCGACAGAGTGCTGAACCCGTCCGGCACTGCCGGCAACGAGCTCACTATGGCCATAACCAAGATGAAGAGCTACGTTGCGACAAATAAAGAAATCGGGCCTGTCTTTGTAGTTGAGGCTAAACTTCTTAACATGACCGACAGCCCGCAAAAGGTAGAGGCCGTCAGAGGCACGCTCTACAATAAATCGGGTAAGAGGCTCAGCGCAAGGACGGTATCTCCCGGCAGAGTGGTCTCGAAAGAGCAGATCCGGGATATGAGCCGTATAGAGCTGGTAAAGAACTTCAAGGATACCGCAGGCGGCACAATACCTCCAAAGGGCAGTGTGCCGGTAATGCTGCTCTTTATGAACGCGCCCGAAGCTACTGTAGAGTTCTCTCTGGACGTTCTGCAATGATCTTCCTGAGTGAGAGTCCGCGCTGCGACTTCTATGTTGCCGATACTGCCTTCCGATACCGTAATGACAAAACCACCTGAAGAGATAGAGAGACTGCTGGGGCGCACCCTCGACGACATGTTCGCCCTGCCGGAAACCGGCATGCGTACCTCTTTACTCTGTGACCGCATCCACGGCATGACGCCTGTAGAGATCGCGCACTTCTTCGATCTACTGCTCAAAGAGACCAAAAAGAAAGAGGCCTTCAACAAAGAGAAGGCCCTGATGGCGCTCGCCCTTATTATAGACCCGGAAGAGATCAAAAAGAGGTTAGGACACTTACTCTACCGGGAGGTACGTATCTCGGCCACGGAGCTCGGTCTCAATAAGGTGAGCCGCCTCTTTACCGATCTGAAACCGCAAAAGTCCGGCCCAATCGGGTACGACAAAGAAGAAGAGGCGAAGATGGAACAGACTAGCCTCGGAGAGCGCAGAACGCTCTCAAAGAATAACAGAATCGAGAGTATCGACCGGTTACTATCGGACCCGGATCCTATGGTCATACGGAACATACTCTCAAACCCGCGAACGACCGAACGCGAAGTTATAAAGATCGTTTCCAAGCGGCCAAACTCCGAGGAGATACTGAAGACCGTAGCCTCGCATCCCAAATGGTCGAAGAGGTATGCGGTAAAAAAGGTGCTCGCTCTCAACCCGTACTCGCCTCCGCGCCTTGCCATTGCGCTGCTCGAATTTCTTATGTCTCAGGACTTAAAAGTAGCAGCAACCGAAGAGTCGCTGCATGCCGAGGTGAGAGCCTCGGCAACAGATATTCTCAAAGAGCGTGAAGTGAGGTAACCGAAATATTGAAGGTAGGGGCCCGGTACGGAAGCCTCACAAAAAAACCCCCGAAGAGAGTTCGGGGGTTTTAAAATAAGAGCATATTTAGCTGACGATCTATTAAACTCGGCGCACTTAGTACATGCTAACATACAAGTTAGCACATCGGCCGGAAACAGCCAAGAGCGCGGAATAGCCGCTAAAAGAGACCTCTTTAAGAGCTCTTCTTCTCGTTAGTTACGTCGAGATCGACATCGCTTGTGGCCTTCTTGAAGTTCTTTAAGGCCTTGCCCATGCCGGAGCCTATGTCTGGAAGCTTGCCAACACCGAAAAGTATTAGTATTATTACTAGTACAAAACCGAGCTCCCATGCGCTGAATCCGAACATCGTTCTTCTCCTAATGTTTGGCTCTGTTCAAGTCCCGTATGGGCGACCCGGATAGCCTATAAAAATTGACAGTAGAGCCGTCCGGTAAAAATACGGCCCACATAAAAGATACCGCAACCTTCATTGATAAGTCCCTGCCACAATAAAAACCCTGCAAGGAATAATCGGCCCCAAAGTGGGATACGCCGCTCTGAAGGGACAAACGGCCCGGAGTTGCGACTGGAAATGCAAAAGTACTATTTTTACACCATAATTTTGACAGAAGAGCATGTTTATGTCAACCAAAAACTTATTCCATAGCGGCCCGGAGGGTCCGGTTCAAAGCCCGCCGCTCCTGCTCTTTCTCCTGCTCTCGCTCGCGGTCCACATTGCTGCTTATGTGCTGGTATTTAATACCGGTGCGCTCGGAACCCTTTTTGACGAGAGGACAAAAACCGAAAAAGGGCCTATTGAGGTCGAGATGGTGGCGGCTCCCGAGCCTGCAAAGGAGCAACAAGGCAGGTGGATACCCGTAATCGATCTGCCCTCCAGTGTCAAGAGCGATACGACACCGAAGAAGGAGGTTATCCGCTACGCCGACAGAGACGTAAGCGTTAGAAAAGAGAGCGTTCCAAAACCGGGTGAAGAGCACCAGAGCGCCGCGACACAACAGGAGGCAAAGACAGAAAAGAGTACGGCTTCGGCACAGAAAAAGAGCGAAACCGACGCGACCGGCAAGCAGAAGAGCACAACACACAAGACCGAAGACGCTGTAGGCATTACGAGCATACCGAAAGGGGCCGTAGTCGTGCCGCCTTATATGCGGACCAACCAGGACAAGGGCACTCACTCAAGCCCGTCACCTGCGGAGACTAAAGAAGAAACAGGGGGCGAAGCAAAAAAACCGTCCCTCTTTCCGAGCGGAGAGAGGTTGTCGGAACTGGCGCAAAATAGTCCGAGCAACACCCGGCGCGGTAAAACCGGCCATATACTGCAACTCAACACCACGGAGTTAATCTATCAGAAGTACCTTCTGAATGTTCGAGACAGGGTCAGTTTCTACTGGGAGTACCCTGTTGCAGCGGCAAGAAACGGCTGGCAAGGCACGCTGACAGTGGACTTTGTTGTGTCGAGGGACGGCAAGATAACAGAAATCGAAATCGACAGGTCTTCGGGTTACCCGGTACTTGACGACGCGGCTATAACGGCGATAAAACTGGCCGGGCCGTTCTTCACCTTCCCTGAACACTTCATACTCGACAAGTTCAATATAAAATACCAGTTCGAGTACCGCCTTACAAGCTTGCCGCCGCCGGTGATGTAACCCTGCCCGTACACTCTAAACAAGGCTGTTCCGAATAAGAAGACCGAACAGCCTCACCTGCGGCCCGCAAAGAGGGCATGCTCAAAGACCTTCAGGTAACAGTCCACATCAACGAAGCCGAGCTTTCTTAACCACTCGCACTGTACTTCGACCTGGGCTATCAGGTCTACCTCTTCAGAGTGCGCGGTATCTATAATCTGCTCCACCCTCTTGAATACCTGCTCGGTGCCGCGAGCTTCGTGATGCGTACGGAGCGAGTCGATCAGGTACTTATGCGCCGCAGTACCTGCCCAGTCAGATGGCGACGCGATGCGGTCGATATTTATAAATATACCGCCCGGAGCGAGCATCTCGAAGACTTCATCAAAGAGAGCCCTCTTGCGCTCGTTGGTCAGATGGTGTATGGCGTAACTCGAAACTATGACATCAAAAGGCGCATACCCCCCGACCTCAACAAGCCAGTCGCGCTCCGAGACATCGGCCTTTACTATCTGTACTTTGCTGGAACTGCTCTCAAACCGTTTGCGCGCGGCTTCGAGCATCGGAGCCGAGAAGTCGGCCAGCACGACCTCTGCCTCCGGGTACGTTCCAAGGATAACCGAACTCAGGCAGCCGTCACCGGCGCCTATATCGAGCACCTTCTTTACGTCACGCCCGGTGCTGCCCATAAGGTGAAGCATTACCTCAAACTGCGTTGAGCGCAGCGGGAAACCGTCTCTGATACCTTCCAGGTAGGTACTTACAAGCTCTTCTTCCTTCCAGCCCTTCTTCTTTTCCATGACAGCAGACTCCATATTAAAAAATTGTGTTTTACTCTTCTAGCATCTTTTCAGAAGGAATGGAACAGGCGAAAAGACTTTTCCCCTATTAAAAGAAGAATTAAAAGAAACTCATTACGTTGAGTTTAATATTGTAGGCCGGGTGTGAATAACGGTGCTGTTGGTGAGCTGAAAGACGGTAGCGGCACTCGGTCTAGAACTTGTCCTTTTCGCGCCTTAAAAGGCCCATCCGTTCGGTCCTCGAGTAGCGGACTTCCGGATCTACGAACTCTATTACGGCCTCCCTGTCGAGGCGAAGAAACGGATTGACCAGCCGTTCGCGCCCTACGGTCGAAGGGGTTGTGAAACCGCCAGCAGCTCTCAGGGAATCTACCTCTTCTAAATATTTGGCAATATCAGGATTATTCGGCTCCACGCTTCTGGCAAACTCGAGGTTGCTCCGGGTATACTCATGGCCGAAGTAGAGACGCGTCTCAGGCGGGTAAGCAGCGATCCGGTCCAGAGCAGACTCAAGCTCTGCGGGGGTGCCTTCGAAGAGGCGGCCGCAACCGGCGCTAAAGAGGGTGTCGGAGGTAAAGAGGTTGCCCCCGGTATAGTAGTTTACGCAATGTCTGGTATGAGCCGGAAGACTGAGCACGGTAACGGTTATAGAGCCGGCGCCTGAGCCGATGTCTATCTCCATGCCGTCGGTAACACGGTTGACAGGCTTCCCCCCTGTGGAAATCTCCGTGGATGGAGAGTATACTCGGGCCTCCGGAAAGGCCAGCATTATTTTTGTCAGGCCAGCAACGTGATCATAATGGGTATGGCAGATCAAGACCGCATCGAGAGTACGGTTGAGGCTCTTTAGCCGATCCAATACAGGAGCGGCCTCTCCGCAGTCAACAAGAGCTACGGCGTCATCGGATAGTATCAGATAAGAGTAGTTATCCGATGCGTACGGCACCACTTCTACACTTACGGCACCCACCTGTTTTGACCTCCTGTTCTTCAGAAAACCGGTATGAAAAAGGGCGCGAAAGCGTCGGTTCACAACCGGCCCCTTCGCGCCCTTAAAAAATAGAAACTGGTCAGACCATCAGGTTTACCAATCCCTGTCGTCAAGTAAAAGCCGGTCGACCGGTCTGCCTCCGTCAAGATGCTCTGTTACTATCTCATCGACATCCCCGGCAGCGACTCCGCGGTACCAGACGTTATCCGGGAAGACCGCTACAACCGGCCCCTCGGAACAGGGCCCCATGCAACCAGACTGAATTAAAGAGACGCGGCCAAAAAGGCCCTTTGCCTCCAGGGTCTCCGATAACTTCATAAGAACATCACGCGCGCCATGCATGGAGCATGAACCCCTCGGGTGCCCCTCCGGGCGCTGGTTAACACATACGTATACGAATTTTTCAGGTTTCGGCATTTGAAACTTCCTCCTTGAAATGTCATTACAATATATAAGACGATCTTAGCCGGTAATTCGAAGATTGCAAGCCGCAAGACTCTTTTTAACTAAAAAAAAGAGCCCCGCGCAACTGCGCGGGGCTCTTTTAAATTATAACGACACTTTTAACCCTTTTCTCAAACCAGCTTATAGATAAATATGTCGTCGTCTAAAACATTCTGCTCTATCTTGCCCTCTTCCACAAGCTTCTCAACCGCCATGGTGACACTATCTATAGACGAATCGAGGCCCTGAAGCCCATGCCACCACTCTGAGATCCTGTCGGCATCCAGCTCTACCGTTGGGTTGGTCTTTATATACTCCAATACCTTCTCTTCTACTTCTCTTGAACTCATAATGTCCTGAAATCCTTTCGTATGACTTCTTTTATTCCCTCCTGCCTGCAGAGGATTACCAATTATAACTTCGGCCACTCGGGTTTGCAAGTCTGTTAGAACTTGACCTGCGGAAGCTCCTGCTCGGCTTCCGGGGTTTCGTAGTACTGCCCGGCCTCTACGCCGGCGAGCCCGGCAAATATCTTGCCGAAGACGGTCCTGCGATAGGTATTAACCTCGCGTACCGCATCGTTGAAGCGTTTCCTCTCGACCGCAATCCTGTTCTCGCTGCCCTCAAGGCTGTCCTGAAGTTTCAAAAACCCTTCGTTCGCTTTTAACTGCGGATACGACTCCTTCAAAAGCAGCAACTTAGAGAGCACGCCTTCGAGACCCTGCGAGGCCCTGATCTTAGACCCGACCGTATTGGCCTTGAAGTACTCGGTTCTCATCTTGGCTATATTTTCGAAGAGCTCCTTTTCGTGGCTCGCATACCCCTTTACCGTATTAACGAGGTTCGGAATAAGATCGTACCTCCGCTTCAACTGGTTCTCTACCTGCGCCCACTGCGCCGTAACGCGCTCGTCCATTGCGACTGCCCTGTTGTACTGCCCGACTCCCCAGCTTATAACTACTATGGTGAATACAACAAGTACACCGACTATTATTAGTGCGGTCTTTACGGTTTTGCTCATTTTGGTAACCCTCCTGTCTGCTCAACTTAAAAAAACTGCAATACAACATAAACTCTATCTCTAAAAAAACTCTACCAACCGCCCGAAGCTCCTCCGCCACCGAAACCACCGCCACCTCCGCCACCGAAACCGCCGCCGCCACTCCAGCCGCCGCCCCTGCCCCTGCCGCCGCTCATCATCATCATAAGAACGATCCACATAAAGAGGCGCGGGTTCTTTATGAACAGGATTATAGCGCCTATGATAAAGATGACCGTAAAAATAGTGCTGATGAGGCTCGGTTTTTTACGTACTCCGGCGCCTGCGGGCATGGCGCTTCGCGCCCTGTCCATACCTGTTATCTCTACCTCTGCGTTCTCTGCGATTCGGCCAATTACCGCCAGCGTTGCGCTGGCTATGCCCGTAGAGTAGTCGCCCTTTCGAAAGTGGGCCACAAGGTGCTCTCTGCCGATGCTGCCGACAAAGCTGTCAGGCAGTATACCCTCCAGACCGTAACCGACCTCGAAACGGTACTTACGGTCGTCTATAGCTATGGTAAAGAGCAGACCGTCGTCTTTATCTTTGCGCCCGAGCTTCCACTGCTCTGCGATACGCAAGCTAAAACCGTCTATATCCTCGCCGTCGAGGCTCTTGACCGTTAAGACGATAGCCTGAGCGCCGGTCTTCGCTTCGAGGTCGCGCAGAAACGAGTTCAACCCGTTCTCTACATTAGGGTTGATAACCCCTGCAAGGTCCACGACATAATTGGCGGGCCTCGGCGGCGGTTCTGGCACGGAGGCGAAAGCCGGGCTCTGGAAAAAGAGAACAAAACCGAAGAGAGTACCGAGAACCAACCCCGTTATCAGTGAGACCGATCTAAAGAGTGAGTTCGTCAATTAGCTTCGCTGTCCTCTCAGTCGCTCTGTAGTACTGTTCAAAAGACTCGGTCAACTCCTTCTTGCTCAACTTAAGCTCGCCCCTTCTAAGGAGCAGCATCTTCTCGAATATTTTTGTCTCAATGCCGGTCAACCTCTGGAGCGCTGAGATTACGTCGCGGCGCAGCACGGGAGGCGCTTCGCCGAGCAGGGTTATCACGGCCCGAAAGAGCGGCATGTAACCGACTATCGAGTCTGAGAGGCGTTCACTGATGAGAGACTTGTCACCTAACGACGATATGTAACCTTGGCGCAGCCAGATAAGTTTTGCTTTTACCTCGCGCTCGCACTGGAGCCTGAGATGGTTCGGCTCAGAGACGAGAGTTTCCATAATATCGGTGCCGAATACAGTTTCGTGCAGAAGCTTGAAGTCCAGGAACTCTATGGGGAAGACGTCGAGCGAGTTATCGATATACGACGGTGTCATCGTAAGGGGCGCGGCTATTCCCTTCTTCTTATACGTATTGCCGAGAGGGGCGAGAAACTCGACAAAACCGAGATCCATCTCTTTCAAGACGATTACCGAATTTATCAGCGAGACCTTGGGGTTGAAATCCGTCGTTAAGGCGCTGCCGACGACATGTATGGAGTGAATATTCTCGGCGTGCGCCCCTTGCAGAACGGCCTCGAAAAAAGGAGCAACCTTTGCTGCGACGTCCGGCTTCAGGCCGTTTAAGTTTATCGTTTCCATTTTATAAAAACTCCCGTTATAGGTGGAGTATCTGTTTTAAAGTTTCAAGAAGAACGGCGCACCCGTTGGGTGCGCCGAAACAATAGAACAACTGTACAGTTTCTAGTTACTCAATTGCAAGAAAAAAGCTATTGAGCCCACCTACTACTCCCCATTATTGAGAGATAATAAAATCGAGGGTTATTAGTAGACAGGCCGCAACGGTTTATTTGAGAGGTTGGCTGTTAAGCGCCGCGAAAAAAGTCGATCCTTTTTTTTGATTATACACTCACCTTCCGCTCAACGCTGTTAAGTAGATTTTTTACTACATAAATAAAGACTCCTGTCAGCAGGAGGTTTAATGCCAAAGACAACATTGCAATGGTGATCATACTTCCACCAATCCCGTAAGATATGGAGATGATCAGGACCCCGGCGCCCACCTCACCACGAGGAAACATTCCTACAGCCAAAGCTAACCGTTCCTTCCAGTGCGCTTCCTTACGATAGCAGAAAAGAGGAAAGATCTTACCGAGATTCGAGATCAAAGTTACTATGATGACATGTATCGCGACCCATCCCCAGCTCATTGGCAAACTTTCGAGATTGGGAGTCTCACCTCGATGGGGTATAAAATCTACCTGAGAATCACCTGATCCATCACTGATATAGGCATCAATTACTTCCTGGTCTATCACATTCACCTCTGCAGGAGAACCCGCGATACCAACTACTGCTGGCATAGAGAGACCAACCAGTACGATAAATACTGCTGAGACAAGAAAGGTTACTCGCTTTTCAATGGGAGTCTCAAGAACATCCTCATGTAATATATCCTTTGGCGTATTATTGCGAACCACCATACAGCCGAGGACAAATGCAGGCAATAACACCTCTATATGAATCGGCACTACTTCATCAATGAGCCTGCTCCAGTAATATATTACTTCTGTAGTCAAGGTGATAATCACCGTGTAAATCATTACCCATGGCCAAGTTATTGGGATACGTATTTTATGCAAATAGCGCCATGCCCCCCATAAGAGAATAAACATGGGTGCCATTGCAACTCCCAGTTGCCACTTCCAGCCGACCAATAACATTTTCAACGGAACCATGAGCAAGACAGTATCGAGATCATCAAAGATAGCTAAGATTCTTATCTTTTTATACATCCATGTTGCTGCCAGTCCCGCTGCCGCTAACATAGAAAATAGTATTCCAGCTGATGTAGGAGCAGCGAACCGGGATGCAAGCAATGACTCCTTCCATGTCGTAATGTTGTTAGTATCCGAAAGGATAAAAACAAAATAAAATGCGACAAATAACCAGGGAAGCGTTGCGGCGGAAGCAGCCACAACATAGTCCCATCCATATGCTTTTAATCTGTTCTTATCAATATCAAATTCATAGCCAACTCGAATCATAATGAATCCAAGACCTACGGTTGTCAGACGCTTTAGGGCATGCGCATAATCTTCATAGTAGTTCACCGGAATAAGTGACGGGAATATTTGAGAAGCAACCAAACCGATCACTAATAATCCTGATAATAGTACAATATTTTTCATGTTCCTCTTTTCACACACGACCGGTTATTGCAAGAAAAGACTTATATCAAAGTTATAAGTTTGATAACGCAAGCAGTTCGGAGCGAATGTTGAATACCGGTATAGTAACCCAAAGATACTTTTCTTCTTCGAGTAGGTTCGATTATACTCCCGTCTCAAGTTCTTCGTCAATACTCTCACTGATTATCAATTACCGATTAATATCCAGCAAAGAGTTTGCAGTGATTATAGTGCAGACTTCAGGAAGTGGTCTTGAGTTTGAGGCGAGATCGCAGTAGAACGAACGCAAACAATGAAGCGCCAAACGCGCCTACTGTAACATACGGGTAAGCAGGCGGTTAATCGAGTTCGCAAAACGCTCTTTGTCCTTCGGGCCAAAGGGCGGCGGACCACCGGTATCCACGCCGTTATCGCGCAAGCCCTGCATAAAGTCGCGCATCGAGAGGCGCTCCCTGACGTTCTCTTCCGTATAAAGCTCGCCCCTGGGGTTGATCGCGGTCGCGCCACCCTCTACGATAAGGGCAGCAAGCGGAATGTCGGCTGTAATTACGAGGTCTTCTTCAGACACGTTTTCAACTATATAGAAGTCGGCAATGTCGGCGCCCTTCTCTACTCTGATAAACGAGACAAGAGGCTCCTTCGGCACCACCATATAACTGTTGGCCACCAGGCAGACAGGCAGAGAGAGTCTCTCTGAGACCTTAAATACGATCTCTTTAACCGCCCTCGGGCAGGCGTCGGCATCTATCCATATCTTCATCAGCTCACCTCCGGTCTATTGAGGCCGGCATCAGAAAGTGACATCATCGCGGTGGTTGAAGCCTTTGGTAAAGTCGATAAACGCACCCTGCGCAGGTTCGACCTTAAAAAAACGTACGTCGGGGTTGGGGCCGATGGTAGCGAACTCTGGAAACTTTTCCATGATCAGCCCGCCGACGCGCCGCATCTCGGCCTCGTCGGTTATCATACTTGCCGTACCTTTAAGAGTTACGCCCTGTATCTTCGAAATCTCTTCATACTCTTCATAAAGCGCACAGGCTACATTGGGATTGGCCTCTATCTCGCGCACCTTCTGCGAGCCGACAATGGTGGCAAAGTAGATGGTGGCGCCTTCCGACGTACAACTTACCGTGCGCACGCTCGGAGTACAGTCCGCGCCGACCGTGGCCAGCGCCATGTGCTTGTGCCTTGCGAGGTAAGCGGCAATCTTATCATTAATCTCTTCGGACATAGTCCCCCCCTATCTTTTCATTTATCTTCATTTATCGAAATATACAATACCCTGAAGGTAAGCACAAACCTTTTACTCGGCTCTTCGGTCTCGGCGAGTCAGCTTCGTAATCGTAAAGAATAGATAAAAACCTTCGCTGATGGTAAACTAAAAGAAGTATGGTTACTTCAGGCATGGCGAGCCAAAAAGTCCGAAAAGATCGAAGACCGAGCTTCTTTTGTACGAGAATAAGGAGAGTACTATTTCATGCAGATAAAAGTAAGTGATCTTATGGTTCCGGATGTCATCATTGCCACCCCATACGACACGGTCGGCGAACTGCGTGGTCTAATGACCGACGAAGGGGTACACGCCATACCTATAGTCGATGCAGAGGATGTGCCGCTCGGGATACTTACGTCAAGCGACCTTATGAAGGATGTCCCCCCTGATACCATGGCCTGTGAGGTTATGACCACCGTACCCATCTTTACCGTCTCCAAATATTCGGATATCCACGTAGCCGCCCGCATCATGCGAAACCATAAACTTCACCACGTGGTCGTTACGCACGAAAAGCAGATCGTCGGCATACTAAGTTCTTTCGACTTCCTGCAGCTCATAGAAGAGCATCACTTTGTTATGAAGAACATACCAACGGAATCGAAGAGACACGGAAAGGCTATAAAATAGACTGCATAATCTTCCCGGCTTGTCGTACAGGACTCTCCATAAATGCGGACAACACGGGCACTTCACAGCAGGGGCACTTCCGAAGATGAACGACTTTAAGTACGGTGAGTTTTTTGTTTCAAGTATGACGAGTGATAGTCGAAGTAAAAAGTAGCAGTGAGTGGACGCTCCGGCACATTGGAAAAACAGCAGAACTGCGCCACAGACAGGCCCATTAACAACTCTTGTATCAATGCACCCGGCACCTAAAACCTCGAACATAAAAAGGCACGGACTGAAGTTTTAAATATGAAGAGAAAGATAACGTACCATACCTTCCTGATACCATTACTAACCGCCCTGCTCTTTCTGCAAAGCACACAACTGCCTGCTGTAGAGCCCGGAAGCAGTCTGCCCGAAAAGAGTATGCCGGACATGCCTGGTATGCAGGATATGCCTGGTATGCAGGCCGACCCTTCATCCGGAAAACATGACCACTCCAAGCACAAAGTGAAAAAACCGGTCTTCATGCCGACCAAGGAATCGATGGTAATGGTAGGCAATAGAAAGGGCAACAGCGAGAAAGGTCGGAAGATATTTCAAACAAACTGCACATACTGCCACGGCAACAAGGGGCTCGGAGACGGCCCGATAACTCTCGGCCTCGATGCCTCCCCGCCAAGCTATTTCAGGGAAAACGGCGTACTCTTCATGACGGACCAGGAGATCTTCGATGTCATAAGCTACGGCACGCAGGTATCCGACCAGATTGAAATGCCCGCATGGACATCGATCCTGAGCGTAGAGGAGAAGCTTGACGTAATCGCGTATATAAAGGACCTTGCCGTAAGCAGCAGAGACGAGATGAAAGAAAAGGGACTTTATGAAAAGTATGCCAAGATGCCGGGGGGAGGTGGAGGCCGACTGCAACTCCACGGGCATGGTGGCCACGAGATGTTTCACCTTCACGGCACCGAAGGCATGGCCGGCGACATGATGCTGATGAAGGGGGTTTCACCTCTGTCTCCTATATATATGGCGCTAATATTTATACTGGCAGCCATAGGCACCACTGGCGCCCTATCCACTTTAGAGAGGAAAGGGGTACCCAAAGAGGGTACCGGTTACCTGCGCCTCAACCTCTTCAGGTCGAGGATCATTAAGGCTATTGTTACAGCCCGGCCATTTCAGTTCTGCCTTCAGCTTCCCGTGGTTTTAGGCTTTTTGCTGATAATAGTAACCGGACTCTTTGGCGATCAGAACCCGGGACGGAACCTCGCAACTCTCGCAACCTGGACCGTCTGGTGGGGCGGAGTAATCTTCCTGATACTCTTTCTAGGATCGGGCTGGTGTCTTATCTGTCCGTGGTCGGCGCTCTCAGACTGGATAGAGAGAGTCTCCTTCTGGCAAAGGAAAAAAGGCATCGGCCTTAAAAAGAAGTGGCCTTCCGCACTTAAGAGCAGACACCTGATGACGCTCTTCTTTATTGTCGTTACCTGGCTTGAGCTCGGTATTTTTATCACCTATAACCCGCGCTTCACCTCTATATTCGCTATCCTTCTCTTTCTGTTCATTCTCGCTACCGCGCTGATCTACAACAAGAAGGCATTTTGCAGGTACGTCTGCTTTGTGGGAGGCATAGTAGGCATATACTCCAACATCGCGCCGCTGGAAGTAAGGTCCAAAGAGAGCGCGGTCTGTGACAACTGCCATACAAAGGACTGCATCAAGGGCAACAGCAAGGGATATCCGTGCCCTATCGACGAATACCCCGGAGGCATGGATCAGAACACCAACTGCATACTCTGCACCGAGTGCATCAAGACCTGTCCGCACGACAACATGACACTCAACCTGAGGCCTTTCTTCAAGGACCTCTCAAAGGGTTACAAGGGCAGGTATGACGAGGGCATCCTCATACTCTCGCTGCTAGGGCTCACTCTCTACCACGGCTTTACCATGCTGCCGGTCTGGTTCTCCTGGGCTCTTGAGACGATGAAGTCCAACTACTCCCTCTACCTCGGCGTCTTTTCACTCTTGTTGACCGCTTTCGTAGTAGTGCCGATCGGTCTTCACTACTTAACAACCTATCTGGCGAGGCGCCTGTCCGGCGACCGGAAAGTGCCCCAGAAGCAGGCCTTTATCCAGTACGCCTACGGTTTCATACCTGTGGCCTTCTTCTATCACCTGGCCCATAATATCTCGCACCTCAACATGGAGGGAATGAAGATCTTCCACGTTCTCTCCGACCCCTTCGGCTGGGGATGGAACCTCTTCGGCACGGGTTATAAAGCAATACCTATGCCGCTCGGCACGCCAATGGTTAAAGACATTCAGTTTGCCTTTATACTCTTTGGGCTGATCATCAGTATCTTCCTCTCATACAGAATATCCCGGAAGCTCTTTACAGAAAAGAGGCAGGCAGTAATGGCCCTGCTGCCGATTGTCGCGCTGATACTCATCTATTCATATATAAATATGATGACCCTGATACTGCCGATGGTCATGAGGACGGTATCTTACTTTTAAGATTGTACGGTTCTAGTTACCAACAAAAAAAGGGCTACGTGATAATCACGTGGCCCTTCGGTTTTTTTTGGTGCGCCTGGAGGGACTTGCCCCCGGCCCACTTTTAAATTAGCAGTTGCTCTACAACATAACTGCATAATAGAGCTGTTGAATACACCTACGAGTCCGCATTTCTGAAGCGGCCTGGGAATTAACGATTACGGGTAGTAATCAACAAACCTCCAAGTAGAAAAATCAAATAATAAAGGCTTTTACGTAATGTTGGGGAGTGTAGTAGTCTCACCCTTGTAGTTCCTCAGGGTGTACTCCTTCTCATTCTTGTCTACTATGTAATAGTCGGGCATCAGGGGGATCTTCCCTATATTCGTGGCAATCACGTACATGGGCTGGGCAAGTCCCGTGGTGTGTCCCCTGAGGGCGTCCCTTATGAGCTCAGCCCCCTTCTCAACTGTGGTCCTGAAGTGGTCTATGCCTGGGGCCGCTTCGCAGTAGAAGACGTAGTAAGGGCGTATCCTCACCCGTAACAGCTTCTGGTGCAGCTCGCGAAAGGTCTCAACGTCGTCGTTTATGCCCTTCAGGAGCACCGCCTGGTTGCCCACGTTAACCCCGCAGGAGAGCAGGTCGTAAACCGCCCTTGAGGTGTACTCGGTAATCTCCCTCGGGTGGTTGCACTGGGTATTTATCCATATTGGAACATCGTGGTACCCGCCGAGCACCTTCTTGAGCCCTTCGTCTATCCTCTGGGGCATGACGATGGGGGTACGGGTCCCGATGCGTATCATCTCCACGTGGGGTATCTCGCGGAGCTTCGTGATAACGTGCTCTATCTTGTCGTCGGTGAGCATGAAGGGATCGCCTCCGGTCACCAGCACGTCCCTTATCTCGGTATGCTCGCGTATCCACTCGAAGCCCTCGTCGATATCGAATCTGAGCTCGAGCTTCTGGTCAAGCACCACCTCTTTCCTGAAGCAGTGGCGACAGTAGTTAGCGCAGACGTCGGTGATGGTGAAGGCTATCCGGTCCGTGTACTGGCGCGCTATGGAGTCTGGACGTTTCTCCCCGGTGGCGCGGTTCTCCTTGTAGATCAGGTAGTCCTCCATGCCATAACTGTTCTCCTTCTCCTTGACACATGGAACCACCTGCCTCCTTATGGGGCATTCCGGGTTGTCCGGGTCCATAAGTGCGGCATAATAGGGCGTGGTGCCCCACTTGGTATGGAGTGTCTCTATCGCCTCCTCCTCTTCGGGGGTGACGTTTATGAACTCCTTGAGCCTCTCAAGCGTGTTCACGTACTGGCTGAGCTGCTCCTTCCAGCCCTGCTCGGCGTACCTTTTGAGTCTTTCCTCCTTGCTTGCGATCGACATGCCTGAATTACCTCCTTCGCTTGGGTTCTGGCCGAACGGCGTGTAGCGCCTACCATGTTTCTACTCAGCCTCACCGCGGCCCCGGACAGGGACAGGGACAGACCTTACGCGAGTTGCCGGGAATTTTATCAGACTTTCACCACCTAAAACTTCGATAAATTAGCAGTATATCATTTCTGGAAGTCTCTATAAACTTTCTTCTGCCTCAAAGACTTTACAGATTACCGTTAGAAATTAGTATAAATGTTACTGCTATCTCTTCTTGCATACTACAAGAAGTACTATTGAGTCTGTAGTTAGCTTACCATAATGCCCACGGCAGTGGGTTATCAAGTTCAATATCGACGCACCCATCTATTCAAAACATACAAATGCCGAAGCCCTTTTACAGGCGCGTGTATTAGCCGTTATAGGCCGAAACGTAGGAAACGCGTAGGACACGGAGCGCAAAAAAAAAGGGCTACGTTAAAGTAACGCAACCCCTTGATTTTATTGGTGCGTCTGGAGGTACTGATCTCGCCCATCCATGGACTCGACCCTGCGGGCTTTATTCGCTTGCAGCTCAAAAAGTCCCGAACCCGGTGTAGCCTGCGGCAACAGGGCTTCGAACCCCGTACAAACAGTTCGTAAAGATTTCAGCACCCCACTTTGTGGGGCTCTGAAATCTTTAAAATGGTGCGCCTGGAGGGATTCGAACCCCCGGCCCACTGCTTAGAAGGCAGTTGCTCTATCCAACTGAGCTACAGGCGCTAAAAAAAGAGAAAACGACAGGCGCCCCGTACAGACTCCGGGCGGCTATCGATTGAGTAAATATAACACGCAGGCTTTGGTAGTCAAGCTGTTTCTGGAGAGAGAATCACCGCTTTGCACTCTAATTCGGTAGATATCATGAGGTAACAGAAGGGTTGGAGGGGACGAGCAGGCATCAGGCCTTCTGGCCGGAACCGCGGGCCAGCAGCAGCCTTACGTTTACGAGCAGGTCCTCTTTTGTAAAGGGCTTGCGCATGATAACTATGTCTGACTGCAACAGTACGCCCAGCGCATCGACCTCGCCGCCGAGGTCTCCGGTAATAAAGAGGAACTTGTCCCTCATCTCGGGTTTTGTCTTGATAACGGTCTTGTAGAGGTCTATGCCGTCGAGCTTCGGCATATTGACGTCGAGAACAACAAGGCTGTACGACTCCTTTTGAATCATCTCAAGCGCTTCGAGCCCGTTTATAGCGGTAATTACATTGAAACCGGCTTTATTGAGAATCGCTGTGCAGACCTCGCGCACCATGTCCTCGTCGTCTACCAGAAGCAACTTGACCGATTCTTCACCCGACATAAATTCTCCAATAACTTTTCAGTAATTTAAGTTATAAGGATTCAATTCCGGTTCACTTCTATTGATCCGGCAGCTCAACGTACTTGCGGACCAAAAACCGTACAAACATCATGTACCTATAATCGTTTACGGACAACTGAAACTGTAAAAAAGATACCGGGAGAAAAGAGTAAAAGAACGCTTCTTATAAGAAAGTGGCAGTACAGCCGGTACCGTGAGCGTAATCTACCGGTTTCTCGCTACTTGCTTTACTTTTTACTTGAAAGGAAAAAAATGGTCGGGGCGAGAGGATTCGAACCTCCGGCCCCCTGGTCCCAAACCAGGTGCGCTACCAGACTGCGCCACGCCCCGACAATAAGTTTATGTAGCATACAAATACTTGATTTGCAAGACTTTTAACTCAGCCCAGACAATCTCCGGCTGGCATGATAAAATCCAGTAACACCTTAATATATCATAACTTTATTCCTTTTTATGCACGGACAGGCTCTCGGTTATCACTTAATAATTCCCGCGCTTTAATTTATTTATAGATCAAATCGGGTTCCGAGCTGCAGCATTTGCAAAAGAACGACAATTAGCTTGACACATGCCGTACAATTGTATACTGTATACAATACAAAGAGCAAAGAACTACCCCGCTACTACGCTCTCTTCGGTAATTCTGCACCTGTAATAGAGCTTGCCGGCACGGGTAAACGGCACAGGGTTAACACTACTCAGTCTTTAATATCGTAACCCGGCAACTTCCCCCATGCAGCAAATAAAGCATTTTACAGTAGCGAGAGGCACTCGAAATCCGCTATAATAATCGAACCACCTAAAATTCAAGAGCACCGCCGTATAAGAAGTCCTCATATTATTTTATTCGATTTTTACTCTGTAAATAAGGAGGAGCTAGATGGGCCGGAAAAAGATCACAGTCGTAGGGGCCGGACACGTAGGCGCAACAGCCGCTCTCTGGCTGGCACTAAAGGAACTCGGCGACGTTGTGCTTCTCGATATTATCGAAGGCGTACCGCAGGGTAAGTCGCTAGACCTTATGGAAGCCTCTCCTATAGACGCTTTCGACTCCAACGTACAGGGCACCAACGACTACGCCGATACCGCAGGCTCGGACATCGTAATAATAACCGCAGGCCTCGCCAGAAAACCGGGCATGAGCCGCAGCGACCTCATAGAGAAGAATACCGGCATCATCAAGGGCGTCGTTGAAAATATCGTAGAGCACTCCCCCAATACCATTTTAATAATAGTAACCAACCCGCTCGACGTCATGGTCTACGTTGCATGGCAGGCGAGCGGACTTGCGCCGAACAGGGTGCTCGGCCTCTCCGGCGCGCTCGATGGATCCCGCATGCGTTCGTTTATAGCGATGGAACTCAACGTATCGGTCAAGGACGTTCACGCAATGGTCTTGGGTGGCCACGCCGACTCGATGGTGCCTGTTAAAAGATACTCAACCGTCTCTGGCATTCCGGTAGAGCAGCTCATGAGTACCGAAAAACTCGACGCCATTATAAGCCGCACGCGCACCGCAGGAGGAGAAATAGTAGGACTCCTCAAGACCGGTTCGGCATACTACGCCCCCTCTGCCGCAGCGGTAGAGATGGCCGAGGCGATCTTAAAAGACAAGAAAAGAATTATTCCATGCGCCTCATACTGCACGGGACAGTACGGCATAGACGGCCTCTTTATAGGCGTACCGTCCAAGCTCGGCGCAAACGGAGTTGAAGAGATTTTAGAGGTAGACCTTAACGAAGAAGAGACCGCAGCGTTAAACGACTCGGTAACAGCGGTTAAAGAACTGTTGGCAGAGCTGAAGGTCTAGGGCGTGCCTTGGGGCCGACTCTACAGACTGAGTAGTCAGACCTGGCAGTTAAGGCCAGCCGCCCTTCTTATGAGTTAACTAGAGCCGCAGAAAACTGTACTGCATATAATAGACAACGGATACTCAAGTGAGAAAAGTTTTAACCTCAGACATAACCGCCAAAGTTAGCGAACTCTGCATAGAGGCCGCCTGCCACCTCGGCGCCGACGTCATCGACGCTATAAAAGCGGCCGCAGAGCAGGAGGTCTCCCCTCTCGGCAAGGACGTGCTCGGCCAGCTTGTGACCAACTTCGAGCTCGCCAACGAAGAGCACCGGCCGATGTGCCAGGACACCGGCATAACCATAGTCTACGCGGAGCTCGGCCGCGAAGTGGAACTCGACGGCTCACTCGACGAAGCTATACACGAAGGCGTACGGCAGGGTTACGAAGAGGGTTTTCTTAGAAAATCGGTCTGCGACCCGCTAACGCGCGTAAATACCACTGACAATACGCCTGCGATAATCCATACCACCATCGTAGATGGCGACTCACTCTCCCTCACCGTCGCCACAAAGGGCGCGGGCAGCGAGAACATGAGCGGGCTTGCCATGCTAAAACCGTCCCAGGGCGTAGAGGGCGTAAAAGACTTTATCATTCAAGTTGTAAAAGACGCGGGGGGCAACCCGTGCCCTCCGATAGTCGTCGGGGTCGGCATAGGCGGAAGTTTTGAAAAGTCCGCCATGCTCTCCAAGAAGGCGATAATGAGAGAGGTCGGAGTGTCGAACCCGGAGCCTGAGATAGCGGCTCTTGAGGCCGAACTCCTGCAATCGATTAACGATCTCGGCATAGGCCCCATGGGTTTTGGCGGAATGATCACTGCCCTAGCGGTCCATATAGAAAAGCATCCGTGCCACATAGCCTCTTTACCGGTAGCGGTAAACATGCAGTGCCACGCTGACAGGCACAAGCACGCTGTCTTATAGAAAGAGTCTAACTTTATGACCGAACAGAAACAGATTAAGATCACCCCGCCGCTTTCCGACGCTGATGTCGAAGCGCTGAACGCGGGTGACAAAGTACTGATTACCGGTGTTCTCTACACTGCGCGCGACTCCGCTCATAAAAAGTTCATAGAACTTTTAGACGCCGGAAAAGAGCTGCCGTTTGACCCCAAAGGGCAGCTCATCTACTATGTCGGCCCGACGCCCACCAAACCGGGTGAGATAATAGGCTCTGCGGGGCCGACCACGAGCGGCAGAATGGACGCCTTCACGCCCCGCATACTGGAGACCGGTTTAAAGGGAACTATCGGCAAAGGCCAGAGAAGCCCCGAGGTCTTGGAGTCGATGAAAGAGCACAAAGCTATCTACCTCGCTGCCGTAGGAGGCGCTGCCGCGCTCATCGCCCAGTCGATCAAGAAGGTCGAGATAATCGCTTATGAAGAGCTCGGCACCGAGGCCGTAAGAAGGCTGGAGGTGGTGGACTTTCCTGCAATAGTCGTAAACGACTCCAAAGGTAACGATCTCTTTGCGGATGGCGTGGCAAAGTACAAAAAAGGATAAGAAGAGGAGAAGATCCTTTGAAGATAAAACTCGGTAAAGAAGATATAGACAGCTCACTGATCCAGCAGATAGAAAGAGTGAGCGGAGAGACCATAAAGCGGTGCTACCAGTGCGGTAATTGCTCCGGCGGCTGCCCGGTCTCTTACGCCATGGAGATTCCACCTACCCAGGTGATGCGCTACCTGCAACTCGGAATGGTTGAAGAGTTGATGGCGAGCAACTCAATGTGGGTCTGCGTCGGCTGCCTCCAGTGCTTCTCGCGCTGTCCGCAGTCGGTAAGCGTGGCAAATACGCTCGAAGGGCTGCGCCAGCTTGTACTGCGCAAAGGCGAAGACCACGACCGCATAGAGGACATTCCGCTGCCTATGTTAAAGAACGCACCGCAGATGGCGATAGTCTGCGGCTTCAGGAAGTTCGTCAGTTAGAGTTCGAACCCTTACAGCGCAGCTGCTTTGCGTTATAAAGTTTTCGTGCTCTCGGGCAATATACGGGCACGAACAGGTAATTAATACGGATCTGATACTATTATGAAGATACCATACTATCCCGGATGCACCTTGAATACGGTTGCCAAAGACTTCGATACATCGGCGAAAGAGTCGGCTCGCGCCGTCGGTTTCGAGATGGAAGACCTCGAGCAGTGGAATTGCTGCGGCGCTTCATTCCCTCTAACGCCCGACAATATCATGGGCCTTACGGCGCCCGCCAAGGTGCTCTCCGAGGCCAAGAAGGCCGGCGACAGGCTGACCACCCTCTGCTCGGTCTGCTACAACGTCTTGAAGCGGACCAACAAGGTTCTGCATGATGACAAAGCGCGCCGTAAGTCGGTAAACGAATTTATGGAGGACGACTACGACGGCAGCCTCGATGTCGTCCACTACCTTGAGGTTTTAAGAGACGACATCGGCTTCGAAAAGCTCAAAGAGACGGTGACCAAACCTCTTGAGGGAGTAAAAGCCGGGGCTTACTACGGCTGCATGCTGCTTCGCCCGTTCGACGACATAGGCATAGACAATGCAGAGGCCCCGACCGTAATGGAAGACATGTTAAAGGCGCTCGGCGCTACTCCTGTCGACTTTCCGGACAAGATAGAGTGCTGCGGAGCGCACCTTGCGATGAATAACAAAGAGGTCGTGCAGCGTCTTTCCGGAAATGTAATCGCCTCTGCGGCCAATGAGGGCGCTGAAATAATCGTAACCACCTGCCCGCTCTGCCAGTACAACCTGGAGGGCACACAGGAGAGCGCTAACGCAGACACGCCGAACGTGCCGATAGTCTACTTTACGCAGCTCCTGGGGCTTGCGCTCGGACAGGATGCGGCGAACCTCGGATTCGACAATAACGGAGGGGCTACCGAGAAGTTCCTCAAGAAAAAGGGGCTAATATAAAATCAAATCCCGGCAGTTTTTTTAAGGCTGTCGTAAGGTCGAAGCAATACGGACAGTATTATTCACCCGGTACCGTCTAAAAGGTCGATTGGCTTGGATTAATTGGATTAAACTGCTGTTATCGCATGTGGCAAGGGTAAAGCGGTAACGGACTTTCAGTTACAATAATAGATGAGGTGTGCCATGCCGAGAATAGGCGTATTTGTCTGCCAGTGCGGCAACAACATAGAAGCGACTGTCGATACTCAGAAGGTCGCTGACGAGACCAAGAAGCTGCCGGGCGTAGTCCATACCGAGAGCTACAAGTTCATGTGCTCTTCTCCGGGGCAGGACTCGTTTAAGAAAGCGATCAAGGATAACAAGCTCGACGGCGTAGTCGTCTCGGCCTGCAGTCCGCATATGCACGAGAAGACCTTTCGCAGGGCCGCCGAGGCCGCCGGGCTGAACCAGTTCCAGTGCGAGATCACTAATGTCCGCGAGCAGTGCTCATGGGTACATCACGACGAGACCAGGAAGATCGGCACGGATAAGACGATGGACTTGACGCGCATGACCATCCAGCGCCTCAAGAAGAACCGCGACCTTACCAAGATCACGATTCCGGTTACGAAACGGGCACTCGTAATCGGCGGCGGAATCGCAGGCATTCAGGCTGCGCTCGACATTGCCGACGGTGGGCAGGAGGTTGTAATAGTCGAGAAAGAGCCGTCAATCGGCGGAAACATGGCCCGCCTCTCCGAGACCTTCCCGACCATGGACTGCTCGCAATGTATTCTTACGCCGAAGATGGTCGAGGCCGAACTGCACGATAAGATAAGTCTCTACACCTACTCGGAAGTTGAAAAGGTAGACGGCTACATAGGCAACTTTTCGGTAACAATAAAGAAAAAAGCGAAGTTCGTTGACGAGTCAACCTGCACAGGCTGCGGCGAGTGCTGGGAGAAGTGCCCATTCAAGGCCGACAGCGAGTTCGAACTCGGACTGAGCAAGAGGAAGGTCATCTATACCCCCTTCCCGCAGGCCGTACCGAACATACCGGTTATTGACAAGACACGCTGCCCGAAGATACTAAAAGACAAATGTGGCCTCTGCGCCAAGGTCTGCGGGCCTCAGTCCATCGACTTTACGCAGGAAGACCAGCTGGTAACCGAGGAGTTCGGGGCGATCGTCGTCGCCACCGGTTATGAGCTGATGCCGAACAAGGATTTCGGCGAGTACGGTTACGGCAAGATTACGGACGTTATCAGCGGCATGCAGTTCGAACGCCTCGCCTCGGCTTCGGGCCCGACCGGAGGGGCCATACGCCGCCCGTCGGACAATACGGAGCCGAAGAACGTCGTCTTTATTCAGTGCGCCGGGTCGAGGGACGAAAAACGGGGAGTATCCTACTGCTCTAAAATATGCTGTATGTACACGGCAAAGCATACCATGCTCTACCGCCACAAGGTGCATGACGGCCAGGCCTACGTCTTCTATATGGATATCCGTTCCGGAGGCAAGAGGTACGAAGAGTTCGTGCGCGGAGCAATAGAGCACGACGGAGCTATGTACTTAAGGGGCCGGGTATCGCGCGTATACGAAAAGGACGGCAAGGTTATAATACAGGGCGCCGACACGCTTAGCGGCTCCCAGGTTGAGATAGAGGCGGATATGGTCGTGCTCGCTACCGCGCTCGTATCGCGCCCCGGAGCCGACACCGTGGCTCAGACCCTCGGCATCGGATACGACAAGTACAAGTTCTACAACGAGTACCACCCGAAACTGAAACCGGTCGAGACCGTTACCGCCGGCATCTTCCTTGCAGGAACATGCGTAGGACCGATGGATATACCGGAATCGGTCTCCCAGGGTTCGGCGACAGCCTCAAAGGTGCTTGCGCTCTTCAGCTCCGACAAGATGGCGCGCGAGCCGATAACCGCTGAAGTAAACAAGCAGACCTGCAACGCGTGCTGGGACTGCGTCACCTCATGCCCGTATGTGGCAATAGAGAAAGAGGAGATCAAAGACCGCAAGGGCAACGTCGTGAATATGCTCGCCCATGTGAATGACGGGCTCTGCCAGGGTTGCGGCGTCTGCGTCTGCGCATGCAGAAGCAAGGCGATAGACCTTAACGGCTACACGGACGAGCAGGTATACGCGGCAATAGCGACCTTTTAGGGGTTCGCGCCAACAAACAACCCGTCAGCCCTGTAAAGGCCGAGGGTTTGAGCCCTAACATATTAAACTTTGGAAGAACTAACAATGCCAGAAGAAGCGAAGATAGAGACCGAAGGCGTTTTTGAACCGAAGATCATGGCGTTTGTCTGCAACTGGTGCACCTATGCCGGCGCCGACCTCGCAGGAACGTCGCGCATGGAGTACCGCCCCAACGTACGCATCATAAAGCTGCCGTGCACCGGACGCATCGACCCGCTCTTTATAATGAAAGCCTTTGAAAACGGCGCCGACGGCGTGCTCGTCTCCGGCTGCCACCCCGGCGACTGCCACTACACTACCGGCAACTACCACGCGCGCAGACGCTGGACGGCCTTTAAAGACCTGCTCGCATTTACCGGCATAGATCTGAAAAGAGTCCAGTTCTCATGGGTATCGGCCTCCGAGGCGATAAAGTGGGTCGAGCTAATCAACAACGTCACGGACGATATGGAGGCCCTCGGTCCGTTTATGAAGTTTAAAGAGATGAACAAAAAGGGGCCGAACCAGGGCTGAGTACTTATGCCTTATCCGTACCTTTGCCGTATCTTTAAACGGCAAGCGCATAATAACCGTATCCGGGCAGACCGGTTATAACTGACAAGACCGAGCCGCACGCGTTACATACGACTTCAAAATAAGTAACAGACACTTATTCTGTTTTAAGGACCGTTTTAAGGACGACGAATATGGAAAATGAACTTAGAGAAAAAGCGAAAGAGCTGCTTGAGTCGGGTGAAGTAGCTGTTGTAATCGGCTACGGCTTCAACCGCAAAAAGACGCGTATTACGCCGGTATTTATTACAAAACCGGAAGAGACAGACAAGCTCGTCTTCAACGAGCTCTGCGTCAACAACCTCTCCATCTACCTGACGCGCAAGTACCGCGACATACAGAAGATCGGCCGCCCGGCAATTGTCGCCAAGGGCTGCGACATAAAAAATATCGTCGTGCTGATAACCGAAGGGCAGACCAAACGCGAAGACATTCATATACTCGGCGTAACCTGCTCCGGGGTAGTCTACAAGCAGGAGCTCTTTAAAGGAGAGTTAAAACCCGAGATAATGCCTTCGAAGTGCCATAACTGCGATGTACGCAACCCGCATGTGGCAGATACCGTAATCGGCGAAAAGAGCGACTTTACGCCTCCCGAAGAGCCTACGGGAATGGTCTTCGACAAGATAAAAGAGATAGACGCCATGAGCGACTCTGCGCGGTGGGACTTCTGGAACGAGCACTTCAACAGGTGCATCAAGTGCTACGCCTGCCGCCAGCTCTGCTCGCTCTGCTACTGCGAGCGCTGCATAACGGAAAAGAACATGCCGCAGTGGATCGAGACAAGCGCGCATCCGAGAGGCAACCTTGCGTGGAACCTTATACGCGCAATGCATCTGGCCGGGCGCTGCACCTTCTGCGGCGAATGCGAACGGGGCTGCCCGGTGAATATACCGCTCAACCTCGTAAACCAGAAACTGGTGCTCACGGTGAAGAACGCCTTCGGTTTCGAATCCGGTATCGACGAAAACGTCCATCCTCCCATGATCGTCTTTAGCGAGGATGACAACGAAAACTTTATCAAGTAATGGCTTTACTAAATGAAAACTTCATCAAGTAACGGACAGAGATTATGACTGATAAATATATATCGAAAGACGGGTTAAACGGACTGATCGCCTCGGTAAAGGCATCTGGCGGCCGCTTCGTGGCCCCGGTGCTAGACACTCGCCAGGTCGTATACAAAGAGGTATCGAGTGCAGAAGAGATAGTGGACGACTACATACTGCCGCGCAACTCGTACAAAGAGATAGCCTTTCCGCAGACAGAGATCCTGGCCAAGTACGAGCTGACCAGAGACGGCGTAACAATAGACCCGGTTGAGATCGTGGCGCGCGACACGGTCGTCTTCGGCGCGCGTCCCTGCGAGGCCGCTTCCCTCGCTTCTCTCAATTCGGTCTTCACGTGGGACTTTATCGACGAGACCTTTACGAAAAGGCAAGAGAAGGTAGTCGTACTGAGTCTCGGTTGCGTAGATGCCGACGACGAATGCTTCTGCACCACAGTCAATCTCTCGCCGGCATCCACCGAAGGCTCCGACGTCGCGCTCTACGAGACGGAAAACGGCTATATCGTCACACCTCTTACGGACAAAGGCACTGCCTTTGTCTCCGCGCACTCCGACTCCTTTACGGATGTCGCCAAGGGCGAAGAGAAAAAGGAGCTTGTAAACCCGGAGAAGGTAGAAGGAGTTGACCTTACTAAGCTCGGCGAACGACTCGCCAAGAGCCCAAACTACGACAACCCTGAGTGGGCCGAACTTACGCGCAAATGCTGCGGCTGCGGGGCCTGTACATACAGTTGCCCGACCTGCCACTGCTTCGACATAATCGACGAGGGAACAGCCTTTGAGGGCGAGAGGCGCAAGAACTGGGACGCATGCCAGTTCAACCACTTCACCCTGCACGCTTCGGGCCACAATCCGCGCGATACACAGTACAAGAGATACCGCAACCGCTTTATGTGCAAGTTCCACATCTACCCGACAAAGTTCAACTCCACGGGTTGTGTCGGTTGCGGCAGGTGCATAAGGGTATGCCCGGTCAGGCTCGATATAACCGACCTGATGACAGCGATGAGCAGTTAATTTTTTCGTAACCGACTTTTTTCAGGAAAGAAGAGCTATGAGCAACATATACATACCAGACCTTGTGACAATAGAGGATATTTACGAAGAGACACCGGATATAAGAAGCTTCCGGCTGGTCTTTAAAGATGAAAAACTGCGCGAATCGTTCGAGTTCAAGACAGGGCAGTTCGGTCTCTACTCGGCCTTCGGTCTAGGTGAATCGACCTTCTGCATAGCGTCGTCCCCGACCCGTAAAGGTTATATCCAGTGTACCTACAGGAAGACGGGGCGCGTAACAAACGCGCTCGGCGAACTCTCCATAGGGGATACCATGGGTTTCAGGGGTCCTTATGGCAACCACTTCCCTATAGAGGAGTGGAAGGGCAAGAACATTGTCTTTATAGCAGGCGGAATTGCGCTGCCGCCGGTACGCTCGGTCATCTGGAACATACTCGACAGGCGCGAGGACTTCGGAGACGTAACGATAGTCTACGGTGCGAAAACAGTAGAAGACCTAGTCTACAAAGAAGAACTGAAGCACTGGGACGAACGGCCGGATGTAAAACTGATTCAGACCGTAGACCCGGGCGGCGAGACCCCGGAGTGGCAGGGTGAGGTAGGTTTTGTGCCGACAGTGCTGGAAGAGGCCAAGGTTCCTGCAGAGAACACGATAGCTGTTGTCTGCGGCCCGCCGATCATGATAAAATTCTGCCTGAACGCTCTTGGTACTCTCGGTTTTAGCGACGATGCCGTTTACACGACGCTTGAGAACAAGATGAAGTGCGGAGTAGGCAAATGCGGCCGTTGCAACGTAGGTGATATCTACATATGCAAAGAAGGCCCGGTCTACACGGCAACGGAAATAAAGGCCATGTTCGACGACTTTTAACCCCGCTCTCCGGGGCCTGTTTTTACCCCCGGACTCCTGGGCCTGTTTAGAAACAGGGACAACGGGCCTGTTTCGAGACCGGGGCCGAGTATGGTTTTGGCGCTGCAGTCTATATACGGCTTGTAACAGGCAGTAGTTACTCAAGATGCAGTTTTTAATGACATAGTAGATAGTCCGGTCAAATGCTCGCTCTATCTTTAAACGCAATAACTTGAATTTTGAAAAACTTAATTACTTACAGGGAACATTCTCAAGGAGAACTCCGATGGCAGATACGACCGTAAACAAGAAAAAGCGCAAGCTACCCACCACAGGTGACAGGACCATACCGCCCAAGGGCGCAAAGATGATCCCGATCTATATAATGGGTAGAGAATACATAGTACCCGAAACCCTTACGATAATGAAGGCTGTTGAATTCGCCGGATACAAATACATAAGGGGTTGCGGATGCCGGGGCGGCATCTGCGGGGCGTGCGCCACCTTCTACCGCTACACCGGGGACTACAGGCTCAGAGCCGGCCTCGCCTGCCAGACGGTTGCCGAAGAGGGCATGATGATAATGCAGGTCCCATTCTTTCCGTCCAACAGGCCGGACTACGACCTCGACAACCTTGAGGCAGATACTCACGAAGGCCTTCGCAAGCTCTACCCGGAAGTCTTCAAGTGCGTCGGCTGCGGAACGTGTACGCGCACCTGCCCGATGGACATTGACGTTATGGACTATATAGCCCTTATGAAGAGAGGCGACTTAAAAGGCGCCGCCCATAAGAGCTTCGACTGCGTGCTCTGCGGCCTCTGCGCATCGCGCTGTCCGGCGCAGATATCCCAGTTTACGGCTGCAATGTTCGTACGCCGTGTCTATGGCAAGCACATACTTCCGAAAGCGGAACACCTTCAGGCTCGCGTGAACGACATAAACAGCGGCAAGTACGAAACCATGCTGAAAGGTCTTACGAAGATGACTCCGGATGACGTAAAGAAACTCTACGTAGAGCGCGAGCGGGAACCGGATATGGCCGAAGCCGGCAAATGGCTGCCCGAAGATACCTCGCACCTGTAAACCCACAAGGGGACCGGTTTTATAACCGCAAGAGGGCTAACACTTCAACCTTCTGCGAATACTATTTTTCAGCCTTCGCCAGCGGCAATAAAAAAGAGAATAGACCGGGCGTATCACCTGCGTGCAAAGAGGCGGTTCGCCAATAAAGTATAAATTGCAGTACCCGTGCAGTATATCTGCAAAATACCTACTGCAATATCTATGCAACATATCTATGCAGTATATCTAATGGAGAGATAAGATGAGCGGATACGGAGCGGAACTCGAAAAACTTATAAAGAATGTCGAGTCTACAAGGGCCGAAAGGGTCGAAATTTCCCGCAAGGGAGAGCACTTCCCTGCACTCACCATGGAGCAGCGAGAAGAGTGGCTCGGTAAGTACCACCCAGACTATAAAGATGCCGGCAGGCGCGCTGTTCTTGTAGGCCCTAATAAAGATATGGTGATGCCGGAAGAGGTTGCCACTGTGCTGGAATCATCCTCCAGGCTCACACCGAAGCAGATCGACCTCTCCGACGTTGACTACGAAACCGATCTGCTCGTAATAGGAGCGGGAGGCGCCGGCACGGCAGCTGCGCTCACAGCGGCCCAGAACGGGCTTGACGTTATAATGTCGACAAAACTTCGCCACGGAGATTCCAATACCGTTATGGCCGAGGGCGGCATTCAGGCCGCCGACCAGGAAGGCGACTCCCCGTACTACCACTACCTCGACGTCATAGGCGGCGGCCACTTCTCCAACAAGACCGACCTCGTGGCAGCGATGACCAACGACGCCCCTGTGGTTATCCACTGGCTCGAGGAGCTAGGCATGATGTTCGACAAGCAGCCGGACGGCCGCATGAAGGTACGCCACGGCGGCGGAACCTCTAGAAAACGGATGCACTCCGCCGGAGATATGACCGGGGCCGAGATCATGAGGGTCTTAAGGGATGAAGCCCGCAACCAGACTGACAAGATCAAGATCATGGAGTTCTCCCCTGCCGTAGAGCTTTTACTCGACGAGAAGGGACGCGCCTCGGGCGCAATCCTGTACAACCTTGAGACAAAAGAGTACTACAAGGTTCGTGCCAAGAGCGTAGTGATCGCGACCGGCGGTAACGGACGCCTCCACATACAGAACTTCCCTACAACCAACCATTACGGCGCCACAGCCGACGGTATCGTCATGGCCTACAGGGCCGGTGCGGAGATAAAAGACCTCGACTCGACGCAGTACCACCCGACAGGCGCGATATTCCCAGAGCAGAACGTCGGCCTCCTTATAACCGAGAAGGTTCGCGGGCTCGGTGCGCAGCTCATCAATAACGACGGCAACCAGTTCTGCTTTCCGCTCGAGCCGCGCGACGTTGAGTCGGCCTGTATAATCCGTGAATGCAGCGATATCGGCAAGGGAGTGGCAACTCAGACCGGACGCATGGGCGTCTGGCTCGACTCCCCTATGATTGACATACTGCACGGTGACGGCACGGTTAGAAAAGAGCTGCCTGCAAAATATATACAGTTCAAACGCTACAACATAGATATAAGCAAGGTCCCGATGCTCGTCTACCCGACGCTCCATTACCAGAACGGCGGAATAGAGATAAACGACAAGAGCGAGACTAATGTAGCCGGACTCTACTCTGCCGGCGAAGTGACCGGCGGAGTTCACGGAAGGAACAGGCTGATGGGCAACTCGCTGCTCGACATACTCGTCTTCGGACGCCGGGCCGGGCTCAATGCGACAGAGTTCTCCAAGGGGCGCGAGCATGCCAAGAAACTCTCGCTCAGCCATATAGACGATTTCAACAGCGCGCTCGATAAGGCAGGGGTAACAGACCCTGTCGAGGGTCCGATACTACTGCCGGAGTACACGCCGGAGCACGTTACGGGCCGCCAGTGGAGCTGAACTGCAACTTAGGGTAAAGTCATAAAGAACAGGATACCTTTCGGTTAGGTTCTCTTTCGGGCTGAAACCGAACCTGTTTATCCTCTTCGAGCACCTGAACCTGGGTGTCCTCCACCCCCCTGCTGGCAGTGACTCTGCGTTACGCTTTCAGGTAAAGATATAGTCGTTACCGGTTCTTCTTAAAGGTTTAACCCTATATAACCGGAAAAATGCTCTGCTGTAGCATAAAACTGGCCATTTGGGGTTGTGTTACTCGTAATACTGCATTATATTAGAGTATACGTGCGGAAGGCCTGGCTGTAAAAGCAGGTCAAGTCCACCGTATTAGTAGAAAAACAGGAGCGCCATCTTTCTCGGGTACTCTACTTCTTAGCAACTACAACCACACACACACTATCCGCATAGCAGGCCGCAAGATATACTGAACGGCCCGCTTTTGGTCGTACTTGCAGGTTTTTCTGAGTCAAATCGCTATGTTATGCAGATGTTTTATATTCAACTCTTTTTTCAGACAGGTTACTTTGTCGCTAATCGCTTTGCGGCTACGACAAAGAGAGGCAGCGGGTTCGCAAAGATTTCGCAATAACTACATTATTACGGAGGCTCTTTAGATGAATATCCATGAGTATCAGGGCAAACACCTACTCTCAAACTTCAACGTACCTGTGCCAAGATCGCAGATAGCCTTTACGGTTGACGAGGCGGTTGAGGCGAGCAAGGAATTTATAAGCGACGACGGCGGTATCTGCGTAGTAAAGGCGCAGATACATGCCGGAGGGCGCGGCAAGGCCGGTGGAGTGAAGCTGGCAAGAAGCCGTGAAGAGGTCTCGGAGATAGCACGCGAGCTTCTAGGTAAAGTCCTGGTAACCCATCAGACCGGCGCAGAAGGCAAAGAGATACAGAAGATCCTCATAGAAGAGGGTTGCGATATCGATCGCGAGTTCTACATCGGTCTCGTTGTGGACCGTGCGTCAAACACCGTGGCAGTAATGGCCTCCACTGAAGGCGGTATGGAGATAGAAGAGGTTGCGGCCGCAACGCCCGAGAAGATTCTCAAAGAGTACATCGACCCGGCAACGGGCCTCGTTCCCTTTCAGGCCCGCAACATAGCCTTTGCGCTCGGCCTTGAAAAGCCGCAAATAGGAAAGGCCGTCAAGTTCATCAGCTCGCTCTACAACGCCTTCGTAGCCTCGGACTGCGCCATGCTGGAGATTAACCCGCTTGTGTTGACAAAGGGTGGAGACTTGATAGCGCTCGATGCGAAACTCGCCTTCGACGACAACGCAATGTTCAGGCACAAGGATATAGAAGAGTTACGCGACCTCGACGAAGAGGACCCGAAAGAGGTCGAGGCTTCGAGGTTCGACCTCAACTACGTCTCTCTCGACGGCTCGATCGGCTGCATGGTCAACGGGGCCGGGCTCGCAATGGCCACTATGGACATTATCAAACTCTACGGGGCAAGCCCGGCCAACTTCTTGGACGTCGGGGGCGGGGCAACCAAAGATCAGGTGGTTGCCGCTTTCAAGATACTCGTTTCGGATACGCGCGTCAAAGCGATCCTCGTCAATATCTTCGGCGGTATCATGAGGTGCGATATCATTGCAGAAGGAATAATCGCGGCAGCCAGCGAGGTAGGGCTCGAAATACCTCTCGTAGTACGGCTCCAGGGCACAAACGCTGACGAAGGCAGGAAGCTTCTCTCTGAGTCCGAGCTCGACATAATCACCGCGGAGCAGATGGACGAAGCCGCAGAGAAGGTGGTCGCCATTACGGGCAAGGCATAAAAGACCGGAACTCAAGCCGGGCATTTTTTTTTGTCCGCTAATATTATTATAATTTCAATAAATTAGAGGAGCAGCGGGATGAGCATACTTATAAATAAAGATACGAAGGTGATCTGCCAGGGTATCACGGGCGAGCAGGGCACTTTTCATACCCGTCAGATGGTGGCCTACGGAACAAACATGGTAGGCGGGGTCACTCCGGGCAAAGGCGGTACGGAATTGGACGGCATACCGGTCTTTAACACTGCTAAAGAGGCGGTAGACGCAACAGGGGCCGACGCAACCGTAATCTACGTACCGGCGGCATTCGCCGCCGACGCCATAATGGAGGCCGTTGCCGCAGGTATAGAACTCGTTATCTGCATAACCGAAGGCATACCGGTGCTCGACATGGTAAAGGTCAAGAAGTTCATGCTAGGCAAGAGCTCCAGACTTGTTGGACCGAACTGCCCGGGCGTAATAACACCGGACGCCTGCAAGATCGGCATAATGCCGGGCCATATACACAAAGCAGGCCCGGTCGGCGTTGTCTCCAGGTCCGGCACACTCACCTACGAAGCCGTAGACCAGCTAACGCGTCTCGGTATCGGCCAGTCCACATGCGTCGGCATAGGAGGAGACCCGATCAACGGCACCAATTTTATCGACGTGCTCACCCTCTTTGAAGCAGACCCCGATACAAAGGCCGTTATAATGATCGGCGAGATCGGGGGAACGGCTGAAGAGGAGGCTGCGGAGTATATCAAGCAGAACTTCACCAAACCGGTGGTCGGTTATATAGCCGGAGTAGCGGCGCCCAAGGGCAAGCGCATGGGCCATGCCGGAGCAATAATAGCCGGCGGCAAGGGAACGGCTGCCGAGAAGATGAAAGCAATGGAGGATGCGGGCATAAAGGTAACAAATACCCCGGCAGACATAGGACGCACCATGGCCGAACTGCTTGAGAGCGTACATTAGGCGACTAAATCAGGGTCAAGACTGGCTCTTTAGCCCTTATTTGAGCAAATACCAATTGCTAAGTCGCTTATAGAAGGATATATGCGCCTGAAAGAGCTAGAAATGATTGACTCATACCATGCCGTTATGATATTAATAAAAGTTGTTAATACCAGTAAATAGTTACGGATATCAGGCATAAATCTCATACAAACTGGCTCGAACCGTAAGGTAAGAGAGAGTCTTCGGAGGAATTATGGCAGAACCAGCAAAAAAACTTCCAAGAATCGAAATAAGCGAAAGACGTTGCAAGGCATGCTCCATATGTGTGGACTTTTGCCCGACCAACGTACTTGAGATCAGAGGCACCACATGCGTGGTAAAGGACCTCGAAGCATGCACCAGGTGCCAGCTCTGCGATCTACGTTGCCCCGACTTCGCAATACGGGTCTTCGACTGATTTAAGCAGTTGAGCCGCTTGAGTCTTTAAGAACTTTTCAATTAATTTGTGCGATAAGGGGGATATATAGATGGCAGCGAAAAAGAAGCTCATGCAGGGTAATGAGGCTTGTGCCGAAGGAGCCCTGTACGCCGGATGCAAATTCTACGCCGGTTACCCGATAACCCCATCTACTGAAGTAGCCGAGATTATGAGCGTTGAGCTACCGAAGAGAGGTGGAAAGTTCATACAGATGGAAGATGAGATAGCCTCTATGGCAGCGACCATCGGCGGATCTCTTGCAGGATTAAAAAGCCTTACGGCCACTTCCGGCCCGGGCTTCTCACTCAAGCAGGAGGCCCTCGGTTATGCCTGCCTTACTGAAGTTCCATGCGTAGTCATTAACGTTATGCGCGGCGGGCCCTCAACAGGTTATCCGACAGGTCCGTCACAGTCCGATATCATGCAGGCAAAGTGGGGCACGCACGGAGACCATCCGGCAATCGCCCTAACCCCGGCGTACGTCCAGGAGATACTCGACGAGACGGTCAGGGCCTTCAACCTGTCCGAGAAGTACCGCACACCGGTTGTAGTGCTGTACGACGAGATCGTCGGCCACATGAGAGAACCGATAACAATTCCGGAACCCGGAGATCTTGAAGTAATAGACAGGGCGAAGCCTGATTGCGACCCCGAAGATTACAAACCGTACGATGACAAGCACCTTATAGCCCCTCTCGCCCCGTTCGGCGAAGGCTACCGCTTCCACGTAACCGGCCTCAACCACAAAGAGGACGGCTTTCCGACAAACGATTCTGAGATGATCGATATCAACAACAGACGGATCATGCAGAAGATCGACGACAACATTGACGATATATGCAAAAATGATGAAAGCAACCTTGAAGATGCCGAGATCGGTATCTTCGCAGTAGGCTCTACCTCCCGTTCGGCAAAGTTCTCGGTAAACGCCGCCAGAAAAAAGAGCATCAAGGCCGGACTCTTAAGGCCGCTGACCATATGGCCCTTCCCTGACAAAGCAGTAGGCGAGCTTGCCGAGAAGTGCAAGGTAATCATAGTACCGGAGCTGAACCTCGGACAGATGGTAAACGAGGTCAAGCGCGTGGCAGCAGGCAGGTGCGAGGTAGTCGGCATACACCGTGTAGACGGCGAACCGATTAAACCGGCACAGATAACCGAACTGATAGAAAAATACAGCTAAGCCGATTCGGCCAACGCTTTACCAGAGGAGAATAACATGGCAGTCGCAAAGCAGAAACTGAGCGTGCCTTTTGATTACGATAAGTACCTGCGCAAAGATAAGCTTCCGCATATCTGGTGTCCGGGATGCGGGCACGGCATAGTATTAAAATCGCTTCTTAGGGCAATAGACAACAAAGAGCTTTCTAAAAACGACCTCTGCATGGTCTCGGGTATCGGATGCTCTTCCCGTACGCCGGGCTATGTTGACTTCAACACCCTGCACACTATTCATGGCCGCGCGTTCTCGTTCGCAACAGGCCTTAAGCTCGCCAAACCGTCTCTCAAGATGATAATCGCCACCGGTGACGGAGACGCAATGGCGATCGGCGGAAACCACTTTATTCATACCTGCCGCCGCAACATAGATATGCTTATAATCGTATACTCCAACGCCATCTACGGCATGACCGGCGGACAGTTCTCTCCGACCACCCCAATCGGCTCGATAGCAACAACAAGCCGCTACGGTAACGTAGAGCCGCCATTCGATATCTGCGAAATGGCTAAGGCTGCAGGCGCAACCTTTGTGGCCAGAGGCACTGCGTACCATACCCAGGAGCTTGAAAGAACCTTCACCGAGGCGCTCGGACACAAGGGCACGGCGGTTGTAGAGGTAATCGACTCATGCCCGATCTACTTCGGCAGGATGAACAAGCAGAGAGGCGCTTCGGAGATGATGGAGAACATCGAGAAGAACGGTACTGTATCTGTAAAGCAGGTCGATAAACTGCCGGCTGAGAAGACCGAGGGCAAGCTCGTAAGAGGCATACTCCACAGGGTAGAGAAGCCGGAATACTGCGAGCAGTACGACAAGCTCATAGTAGCTAAGGCCACAAAATAAGGGCTTACCTTCAGAGAAAACAGCGGACGAGATTGTCTGCTAGCTCATACAGAATATAACGGGAGGTTTTGATATAATGGCAGACAGATACGAAATCCGTTTTAGCGGTTCAGGCGGACAGGGCATGATACTAGCCGGTATTATCATGGCGGAAGCGGCCAGTATCTTTGGTGATAAGAACGCGGCACAGAGCCAGTCCTACGGCCCTGAGTCGAGGGGCGGAGCGTCGAGGGCAGAGGTCATCATAGCAGACGCCGGTGTAGACATCGACTACCCCAAAGCTACCGCCATCGACTGCATGCTCGCTCTTACTCAGACGGCCTGCACTTCATACTACAGCGACGTCAAGAAAGACGGCATACTGCTCATAGACGAAGACGAAGTAACCGACATTCCCGAAGGTGACTTCAAGGTCGTAAAGTACCCGATACTGCGCGCTGCTCGTGAAGACATCGGCAAGAGCATCGTTGGAAATATCATCTCGCTCGGCATGATCACCGAACTTACCGGAATAGTGAGCAGAGAAGAGATGGAGAACGCGGTGCTCTCAAGGGTACCTAAACCGTTTCTCGAACTGAACAAGTCCGCTCTGACACTCGGTTTTGAAAAGGCGAGTGCTCTGAAAAAAGAGCTTTAAACTCTTATAAGTCCGTACCGGTCTCTCTTGGAGACCGGTACGGCAGTTTTTAAGTACCTGCTACGATCCACTCAAACAACCCAAAGTCGGACAAAAACGATCTGTAACAGACGCATTCGGAGGTTTTCCGCTGGTTAAACACGACGTCATAGTAATCGGCGCTGGCCTTGCCGGAATGAGGGCGGCTATAGAAGCTGCTAGGGCCGGGCTCAATGTCGCTCTCGTCACCAAAATCTATCCTGTACGGAGTCACTCCGTAGCCGCCCAGGGCGGAATAAACGCGGCAATCAAAGAGACCGACGACTGGGAGAACCACGCTTTCGATACCATCAAAGGAAGCGACTATCTCGGCGACCAGGTTGCGATAGAGACGATGTGCCGCGAGGCGCCGGAAGATATCCACGAGCTTGAACGGATGGGCGCCATCTTTTCGCGCGATTCGGACGGAAATATCGCCCAGAGACCTTTCGGCGGCGCTGGTTATCCCAGAACCTGCTACCTGGCCGACAGAACCGGTCACACCCTCGTACACCTTCTCTACGAACAGACTATCAAACACGGTATTGTCATCTACGACGAGTGGCATGTAGTCAGCCTTGTCAACAAAGAAGGAAGCGCGCGAGGGGTAATCGCCCTTGAGCTCAAAACAGGCAAACTGCACCGGCTCCACTCCAAAGCCACCATTGTAGCCACAGGCGGGTATGGCCGCGTCTTCAGCTCAACCACCAACGCGCTCAGCTCCACCGGCGACGGTATGGGGCTCGCCCTAGAAGCGGGCGTAGAACTGATGGATATGGAGTTCGTCCAGTTTCATCCAACGACCCTGAAGCGGACCGGTATACTGATGACCGAAGGATGCCGGGGTGAAGGCGGCTACCTCGTGAACTCCGAGGGCGAGCGCTTCATGAAAAAGTATGCTCCGAACGCCATGGAACTTGCGAGCCGAGACGTTGTCAGCAGGGCCGAGCAGACAGAGATAAACGAAGGAAGAGGCGTTGACGGCTGCGTATTTTTAGATATTACACACTTGGGAAAAGAGAGAATCAAGGAGAGGCTCTCCCAGATCCGTGACCTCTCCATACAATTCGCGGGCGTTGACCCTTTTGATAAACCTATCCCGATACGTCCCGGTGCTCACTACTCCATGGGCGGCATAATGACCGACCCGAGCGGAGTAACCTCCATGACCGGCCTGTTCGCTGCCGGAGAGGCCGCCTGCGTCAGTGTCCACGGAGCAAACCGTCTCGGCGGCAACTCGCTTTTAGAGGCGATAGTCTTTGGCAGGAGAACAGGCGCCGAGGTGGCACGCTTCTGCGTTGACAGAGACTTTTCAGAATTCCCGAAAGAGGCGCTTAGAGACGCTGGCCATATGGTCGGAGTTCTCATAAACAGGACTGAGGGCGAGAACCCTCAGACGATAAGGGAAGAGATGGGAGAAACCATGGTCGAGTGCTGCGGTATCTTCAGAGAGAAAGGTTTACTGGAAAAGGGCATAACCAAGCTTGAAGAGCTGCGCGAAAGGTTTGCCAGTATTGCGCTTACCGACCGTTCAGACTACTACAATACCGAACTGCTCGCTGTTCTCGAACTCGGTAATATGCTCGACATCTCCACCTCCATTCTTACCGGAGCTCTTGCAAGGGAAGAGTCGCGCGGGGCGCATACGCGTCTGGAATTTCCTAAGCGGGATGATGAGAAGTGGATGAAACATACGCTCATAACCAAAACAGGTAAGGACTTCAAGATAGGTCATAAAGAGGTCTCGTTTACAAAGTACGAACCGACGGAGCGAAAGTACTGATCCGGTCTTATAGTATAAAGATAGTTTTCGGTGTCTAAGGTTAATACCGGTCGGTTATTGCCGGCAGAATGAAAGCCATTCTAATATGAAGATAGATCTGAAGATAAGACGATTCAACCCGTCCACAAAGACTGGGCGCGAGCCGTACTACCAGGCCTACAGTGTTGAGGCATCAGAGGGCATGACGGTACTTGAAGCGCTACTTGAGATCGCTGGCAAGCAAGACCCTACGCTCTCTTTCAGGCGCTCATGCCGCTCATCTATATGCGGCTCCTGTGCGGTTAAGATCAACGGCTTTACAAAACTCGCCTGCAATACCCAGATAATTCCGGCACATCAGAAAGATAAAGAGTTGGTGCTGGAGCCTGTAGCCAACCACACTGTTTTAAAAGATCTTATCGTCGATTTTGACCCGTTCTGGAAGAAGATGGACAAGGTAAAACCGTACCTCATGCCTGCCGAAAAGAGGGCAAAAGAGGTGGCTGTCACCCAGGAAGATGCCGCTGCAATAGACGATGCGCAGAAGTGCATAATGTGCGGATCATGCAACTCGGAGTGCAATGCGCTCGAAATTGAGAAGAGGTACCTCGGCCCGGCAGCCCTTGCCAAGGCGTGGCGTCTTGTAGGCGACGTACGGGAAGCCGGCGGACGCAACAGGCTTGGACGCCTGAGCGACGACCACGGCATCTGGGACTGCGTGCGCTGCGTTCACTGCGTAGAGTACTGCCCCAAGGGTGTAGCGCCGCTTACTGCAATAGAACGGCTCCGTGCGCGCGCACTCGAAGAGGATATAAGGGACAACCATGGCGCCAAGCATGTAGATGCGATGGTCGATTCCGTAAAGAAGGTCGGACGGCTCGATGAAGCGGCTATGACATTCAAAACTCTCGGGTTCCTGCGAAGTCTCGGAATGATCCCGTTCGGTCTGAAGATGGAAATGCACGGCAAGATGCCCCACCCTCACCTCTTCTCACAAATAAAAGAGATAAAAGAGGTGAGGACAATCTACAAAGAAATTGAGCGCCAGAAGAATAAAAAAGCAAAAGATAGAACGAAGGACTGACAAGATGAAGGCACTTAAGTACGCATACTATCCGGGCTGCGCCTCTCAGGAAATAACCAAAGAGTCGAACAGCACGACACGCCTTGTGACCGCAAAGCTCGGCATCGAACTTCACGACATGCCGAAAGCTAACTGCTGCGGGGCCGGTCTGCTTACCGACTACGACTACGACCTCTATATAGCCCTCAATGCCCGCATCTTTGCAGAAGCGGAGCAGATGGGCATGGATATTCTCACCATCTGCTCAACCTGCCTCATGGTGATGTCGAGGGCCGCGTTCGACCTTAGGAACAGTCCCGTACTTCTTGAAAAGACAAACAAGGTTCTGGCTAAAGCCGGGTTACACTACTCCGGCAGCACAAAGGTAAAACACCTGCTCTGGGTTCTGGCAAAAGACCTCGGAGTGGTAAAGCTCTCCGGCATGGTAGAAGCCCCGCTCGGAGGCCTTAAGGTAGCGCCCTTCTACGGCTGCCACAGCCTGCGCCCTTCCGACGCACTCGGTTTCGACGATCCCGAACGGCCATGGTCGCTAGAGGCGGTGCTAAAGGCTATTGGGGCCGAGGTGGTGGATTATACGGGAAAGACCAAGTGCTGCGGTTTTCAGGTAGACCTCGTCACGGAAGAAACAGCCATTGAAATGACCGGTACGCGCCTGCTCGACGCAAAGGGCCAGGGCGCCGAGTGCATTGTAACTCCGTGCCCGTTCTGCCACATAAATCTCGACAACTACCAGGCCTCAGCCGAAAAGCAGCTCGAAGCCGATATAAAACTGCCTGTCTTCCATCTGGCGCAGATGGTAGGCCTTGCGCTGGGACTGAGAGCTACGCATATGGGGATGTCGCGTCATATGGTCTCCGCAGAGAAGATACTGCGGTAAATAGCAAGAGTATATAGTACAAAAGATATAAAAAGCCCTCCGCTCTTCTGTAAGAACGGAGGGCTTTTGTTTTGAGCTCTTTTGAGCTCTAAAGACCCTACTATACTGGTACCAACAGGCCTTACTTGGAAGCTAAAACCTTCAGGTGTTCTACAAGGGCCTCGACTTCCGGACCGCCGAGCTTCTGGGCCGGCATACCGAGAACCAGCTTCTTATACTTCTTGGCTGCTCCTGTCCGTCCTTTTAAGATTACACCTGTTATATCCTCAACACTGCTCGAGTTTATGTAATCGCTGCCCTTGAAGGCCGGCCCCATGGAGGTACCGCTGCCGCCCGCCCCGTGGCACGCCATACATTTCGATTTATAGATGGCCGCGCCGTCGTAGGCCATACTGGTACCTGCAAAACCGATAACAGTTGCGCAAAGCATGACGCCCATAAGTAATCTTTTCATAATCTTCTCCTTCTGAGGATTGCCCTCATAAAAAACTGATTAGCGACACCAAGGTGCCAAACTGGTCGCAACCACAAAAAAGCAGCCGTCGCTACCTTCCGAAGCAACCCATCGAAGACATAACTCCAGGTCTCTATAGTATTATGATAGTATAAGAAAAATTAACGGAAGATT
>JAJCZH010000032.1 GCA_029262515.1 Deltaproteobacteria bacterium
CGTCAGGACGCTGCTGGTCCAGTCGAGAGCCTCAAGGGCCTGGTAATTGAAGTCGTCGGTATTGTCCAGACCCGCAACACGCGAATCGTGATTGCCCATTATGGAGCGCACGTTACGTTTACGTAACAGCTCTATACACTCATTGGGATTTGTATTATAACCGACGATATCGCCGAGGCAGACAATATCACTGAGACCGAGCATATCGATCCGCTGCAATGTCGCCTCAAGCGCTTCGAGGTTGGAATGGAGATCGGAGATCAGTGCGTAACGCATTAATAAGTTATATCAGGGTTTTTTATGGTGTGATTGGAGCAGTCCGGAAAAAAATCAGTGAACTGTCCCCTTAAAGTTTTCCGCATCAAAGGCCATAGTGCCTATCTGAAACGGATCACTTAGAAAGTTATCTCTACACTTTTGACAGAGTATATAGATAGAATCCTTGGAGGCGTCATCGGCGTCGAGCCCCTCTTCCTCCATCTCGTCTATGCTGTCGAGCAGGCTATTAACACCCTCCTCTATATCGCCTTCGTACTCCTCAAGGTATCCATCGAAATCGGCAAAACTCCTCACCTCTACTACAAACTTAATAGTATCACTGGGCAGTTCATTGCCACAACAGTTGCATCTAAGCGTTTTCATATAGGTTTTCATTCTCTTATAAGTAGCCGATTAAAGGCCGATTACGCATAAAAGCTTCATCATAATATATATTTATCATTGATTTTCTCTTTAATTTTACCTTCAAAACTGACGCTTGTCAAACTAATTAGGTCTGGCTCTCTGCACTCTTATGTCCGGTCTGGCATTCTCTCTCCAGGGTAATACCTTTATGGTATCGATCAAACAACACCTGTTCCGGTCATTGGCAAGCCATAAAACAACAAAAAAATTCTCTATTCAATTCAGAGACTTAAGGTAGGGTAAGCACAAAAAAGAAGGTTTTCAATGCAGTTGCAGAGAAGACCGGTTGAGTGGTATATTATGTCCATGACAATAGACGACTTTATAGCCCTGCTCAGTGCTCGTAAAGAGTTCAGTTATATAGTACATAACGAGCAGATCGAAGCGAGTGACGCCCTCTACAGAGAGACTGAACAGGGTCTCGACACTCGAATTACCGAGCGCCTCAACTCGCTCGGCATCGATTCGCTCTACTCTCATCAGGCCGAAGGCATAGACCTTGTAAAAGCCGGGCATAATATCGTTGTAATGACGCCTACGTCGAGCGGCAAGAGCCTGATATACAACATACCGGTTATAGAGAGCGTGCTTACGGACCCAGAGTCCCGCGCGCTCTATATCTTCCCGCTTAAAGGGCTTGAGCAGAACCAGCTCCGCGCTATCAAAACCCTGATCGGGGATCTCTTTATCACTGAAACCGATAGAAAGAATAAGGCAAATAGGAGAACCGCTTTTACGCCCGGTTTTGCCGAGGTATACGACGGCGACACGACAAGTTATAAGAAAAAGAGAATCCGCGAGAGACCGCCTTCGGTAATATTGACCAATCCCGACATTCTCCACTACTCCATAAACGCCTACCATGAAAAGTGGGAACTCTTTCTACGGAACCTCAAGTACGTAGTAATCGACGAGATACATACCTACCGGGGCGTTTTCGGTTCGCACGTTGCCCATGTGCTTCGCAGGCTGCTTCGGATACTTGCCAACTACAACAGCAGACCGCAATTTATAACATGCTCCGCAACAATAGCCAATGCCGGTGATCTCGCTAGAGACCTGACGGGTAAAGAATTCGAAGTCGTAACAAAGAGCGGCGCGCCGAACGGACGCAAGAACTTTCTTTTTCTCAACCCCCCGAAAGAGAAGAGTCCTTATACGGTTGCAAACCGGCTCTTCGTAGAGTCCGTAAAAGCCGGTTTCAGGACCATCGCTTTTACAAAAGCGCGAAAGATTACCGAGCTGATGTATAAGTGGGTTAAAGAGAGCGAGCCTGCTATAGCCGACACAATCGCTTCGTACCGGGCCGGATTTCTTCCCAAAGAGAGAAGAGAGATAGAGCAGCAACTCTTTAGCGGCAAGCTCAACGGTGTTATCTCCACCAGCGCTCTTGAACTCGGCGTAGATATAGGCGGCCTCGATGTCTGCTTACTCGTCGGTTACCCCGGAAGCGTCACCTCCGTGTGGCAGCGAAGCGGCCGTGTAGGCCGCTCGGGCCGGGATTCGCTGATACTTCTCGTGGCGCTCGCCGACGGGCTTGACCAGTACTTCATGAAAAACCCTCTCGACTTCTTCGGACGCTCCGTTGAGAAGGCGGTGATCGACAGGAACAATCTGCCTATCCTGAAGTCCCACCTGCGGTGCGCGGCCTCAGAGTTAAGGCTTCACACGGGTGATGCAGTATACGATACCCACAGGCTCGCGCCTGTATTGCAGGAGCTTGAGGCCGAAGGTTTCGTACGTCATTGGAAGAAAGGCGACGTCTGGTACCCTAGAACCCGTTTTCCGCACCGCGACATTTCAATACGACAGACCGGTACTACCTACAGTATCAGGCTCGAAAAGGGCCCTGTTATAGGGACCACCAACTCGGGACGCGTACTTAGAGAGACGCACCCCGGCGCCATATACCTCCACCGTTCTCAGCAATTCAGGGTTATCAAACTCGATATG
>JAJCZH010000033.1 GCA_029262515.1 Deltaproteobacteria bacterium
AGCGGGTTATTGATCTCGTGGGCTATTCCGGCGGCCATCTCTCCAAGAGAGGCGAGTTTGCTCGAGAGGATCATCTTTCTCTGCAACATGCGCTCTTCGGTAATGTCCTTGGCGGTTATAACGTAGCCGTGTTGCCATCCGTCATCATGAGAGAGGCTTGAAGCTGTTAATGATAAGGTCATTCCGGATGAATTTTGCACCTCATCTCTGAACGTACCCGCTTTATCTTTCTCGCTCAAGTTGCGGACCTTGCCGAGGAAAGAGGAGAAGGGGCAGTCGCAGGAATGGAGAGAGAGCATCTCTTCGGTAGTGAGCTCCTTGGTGATACACTCACTATTGTGCTCGCACAGGTTAGAGATAATGTCCATGCCCTTTTGGTTGATAGAGGAGATGAACGGGCCTTTAACATCGTACAGGTAGACGCCTTCGGTCATGCTGAACAGTATGTTGGAGAGTTTCTTTCTCTCTATATCCTGAGAGGTGAAGAGCCGCTCGATAACCCTTTCGAGGTGTTCGGACATCTTCTCGATCAAAGCGCTACTCTTTTTATCTATACTGCCTGTTGGCGAGGCGAGGGCTACCATACCGTATGTTTTGTTCCAGCATATTAATGGTACCTCTGTAACATTATTATGATTATAGCCAGTGCTCTTTTCGGCTGACTCCTTCTGTTTGCCGTGATCTTGCAGCACAGAGCATTCTATGCTGCCTGGTGAATCAGAGACTGAAGAGGCGAAAGTTTTTTTGCTATTCTCGAAAAGAGTATTGGCGAATTTTATTCCTGCGGCCCGCTCAACCAATGACCTGACATAAGCGCGTCCCTCGACTTTATCGTCGTCTATTACAATGTAGACACCTATGTCGAAGTTTATTTCACGCGAAAGGATATTGAAAAAATGGGTCATCACCGTCTGGAGGTTAAGAGATGATGAGGCCTTGGAGGTAAAGTCGTAGAGTGGTGTCAGAATGTCTCCTGGGGGTGTTGTATTGAGAGTGTCCATTTTATCAGTTTCCGGTTATTGATAACAGGTATCAATACTTCCCGATACCGTGAGCCAACTATATATTAGACGGGCATTACATGCTGTTCCGGATAGCCATTACCGAACAGAGTTTATAGAAACGACCGGAACATATAAAGGGGCAACCATAAGCACCTTCTAAGCGCTACCGTATAAAATTTTGTTCGTGCCGGTGATTCTAGACTTATCGGCATAAAGCGTGTAAAAGTTAAGTCTCTTTATACTCTGCAGCACAAGTTCAGGTCCCATCTTAATCCCGGTCAGGTGATCTTCTTGTATGCAACACTTTACGTACATGGAAGGTATGAGAAGATCATCATAAATATATCACCAATTATAGCTGTTAGACAACAGTAAAAACGAATTTGTACCCATGGGTAGAGGCGACGCACTTTAATCTTTATCTAATACTCCGCAAGGTAAAATTATTAAGGCAACAGGTTTTGTTGCCTTAATTCATCGGTCTACTTTAGATACGTTATCAAGTCTATCCCGGTATCGGTATCGTATATAGTGGAGTAGGGTAGGGCCCGGAACTCTCTTATCCTTTCTGAGCGAAATAGAAGAAACAGTTGGTGAGGAGTATATTATGCACGCCATTGACAAGGAAGGTGATCGTGTTATTATAAAAGTGTGGGATGTTCCGACAAGGCTTCTGCACTGGGTAAATGCGGCTCTTATTATAGCGCTTATACTGCTTATTCTCGGCAACGTGGGAATGGAAAGTTTAGGTGTTGGCAAGCTGCTCAGGGCTCCGGTCAAGCAGCTTCACGCATATGTGGGACACCTGTTTATCATAACCTTCTTTCTAAGGATTCTCTGGGGTTTTGCCGGTAATACATATGCCAGGTGGGGTGATATACGCCCGTTCAGTAAAGAGGCGCGGGCAGGAATTATTGCCAATATCCGTTGGTACCTTGGGGGGTGCAGGTCACGCGCAGGCAGCTACATAGGGCACGATCCTCTTGCGGCGCTCTTTTATACAGGTCTGGTTTTTGTTCTATGTAGTATGATAATCACCGGTCTTCTTATGTCGGGTCTGGAGTTTAACCTATTTCCAGGCAGTGTCGTTGTCGGCGCGTTAAGCGGCCAGCAAGCCAAAGATGTCCATCACCTGTTAAAATAGGGGCAGGTCACTGGTTATATCTATATTCTCTTCTTTGTGGTGGCCCATCTGGCAGGGCTTGTTTTACATGAGATAAAGGAGAAAAGAGGGCTTCTGTCATCGATGATACATGGAAGAAAGTACTTCGATAAGGATGACCTTAAGTAGATAATAAATGATCTTGCGCTCTTTGTGCAGGTATTAACCCGTTTGTTGGGGAATAAAATGAGATTACTTCTTGTAGAAGATGAGAAAGATTTGGCAGGCATAGTAGCCCAGGGGCTTGAGGAGGAGGGTTATATAGTAGATGTTGCCCACGACGGCGAAGAGGGGCTCTATATGGCTGAGAACTTCCCGATCGACGCCATTATACTTGATATAATGCTTCCCGTTATAGATGGCCTTACGGTGCTGAGCACGCTCAGGCGTAAGTCTATTCTGACTCCGGTGATTCTGCTGACTGCAAGGGACGCTTTGCTCGATAAGATCAAGGGACTCGATACCGGTGCCGACGACTATCTGACAAAGCCATTTGAGTTTGACGAGCTCTTGGCACGAGTTCGTTCTCTGCTTCGTCGCAAGGGTGAGGCGAAAGAGGCGGTTATTCGTATCGATACTCTTGAGATCAATACGGCGAGTCACGAAGTAAAGCGGGAAGGAACCGATATAAAGCTTTCAGCGCGTGAGTATGCGCTGCTTGAGTATCTTGCTTATAATAAGGATTGCGTGCTTAGCCGTAGCGATATTGTAGAGCATATCTACCATGAAGAGACCGATATGGATTCCAATGTAGTGGATGTCTATATAAATTATCTACGCAATAAGGTCGATAAGGGTTTCAAGACACAGCTTATCCAGACTGTGCGTGGTGCCGGGTATATGCTGAAGTCTGAATCGATGTGACCTTTCGCGGTAATCATGTTTAATTCCATCAAATTTAAGCTTATTATTTGGACCCTCGTACTCTTTGCTGTGGTCTTTACCGGCCTTGAGCTTATCCTGTACTATAAGCTTGAGAGCGTTGCTATAGGTTTTGTAGACAGCCATATTTCTTCAGAGGTCGGTATGCTTTCTAGCCTTGCCGCCACCGAAGAGAAGCACGGACAACTGGTTACCGAACTGTATGAAATTACCGGTGCAGCCAGCGGAGAGTATGCCGAGAAGCTCTCGGGGCGGTACTTTCAGGTCCTGGATCACGAAGGGAAGTTGATCACAAACTCCCCGTCTCTCTACCTTGCCGATGCCACACTCCCTGTAATCATACCCGCATCTGAAGGTGTTTATGACGTTGTAGAAGGGCCCACGGGTGGACCTATCAGGCTTTACAGCAAGGCTTTTGAGTTTGAGGCAGGCACTTATATTTTTCAGGCAGGTGATTCGCTTGATGACACATATATGCTCCTGAGCTCTTTCAGGAGGATAATACTTATGGCCTACCCGCTGGTCTTTATAGCCTGCGCCTTCGGTGTCTTTATCGTTATCAGGTGGTCGTTGGCGCCGCTCAGGCTTTTTTCCAAGAAGGTAAGTGAGATAACGGAGGAAAAACTGGGAGAAAGGGTAGATACCGGTATCATGTGTGCCGAGGTAAGACCTTTGGCCGAGAGTTTCAATACGATGCTCAAGAGTCTGGAGCATTCGTTCGAAAAGCAGAAGCAGTTCCTATCCGACGCCTCGCATGAACTTCGTACCCCGACTTCGATTATAAAGAGCTACTGTGACATTACCCTTAACAAGAGCAGGACCGAAGATGAGTACAAGGCGGCCATTAGCAAGATGGGTGATGCCGTTAACAGGATGGCCGAGCTCATTAACAGGCTTCTTGTCATATCGAGGCTCGATACTAAAACGGTACAGCTGGAGATGAAGCCGGTAGAAGTTATGGGAATGATAAAGGGCGTAGTAAGGTTAATAGATGTGACGGCCAAGAACAAAGACATAGATATAACTATTACAGGAGAGAGTGTAAATATCAGGGCTGATAAAGAGGGGCTTCTTGAGGTCTTTACAAACCTGGTTGAGAATGGAGTGAAGTATAACAGAAGCGGCGGGCGGGTTGATGTAACGGTTGCCAGCGGGAACGGGAACGCTATTGTAACGGTTAAGGATACTGGAATGGGCATAACGGCCGCGGAGCAGACAAAGGTTTTCGATCGTTTCTACAGGGTGGATTCCAGCCGGGAACAGAGTGTCGGAAGCGGGCTCGGACTCGCGATAGTAAGTACTATTGTAGCGGCGCACGGTGGCAGAATAGAGCTTGAGAGTATAGAGGGGCAGGGCTCGACCTTTACGGTTTACTTGCCGCTTGAAGATGCCGGCAGCTGAGATTGAGCCCGGCAATCCTTTCTTTTTCTCTTTCTTCTTATCTTTAATATATATAAGATAGGCTTAGAGTTTTAGGATGGTCTATTTTTGTTAACCAAATTTTAGGAGTTGAATAGATGCATGACCACCATGAGCATACAGATGAAGAGTGTTGCCAGGAGTCCGAACCGGTCACGTTACTAAAGAGGAGACTCGGCAAGACTGGTGTAAAGGTCACGGTATTCGGCCTCGGCGGCAGGGGGCTTTTAAAGAATATAGGTAAAGAGGTTGCGGCTGATGTGATGATAAAAACCGCTATCGACCTCGGAGTGAATTTCTTCGATACTTCCCGTTCGGATGGTATTAGCGAGGCGTATTACGGCAGAGCCTTACAGTCGCGCAGAGACGACGTATTCCTTAGCAGCAAGACAGCTGCCAGGAGCAGGGCCGGAGCCGAAGCTGACCTGAAAGAGAGCCTTAACGTGCTGGGTACCGATTTTCTCGATCTCTGGCAGTTGCAGGATGTCAGGACCGACAAGGAGGTTGATGAGATATTCGCACCCGGTGGAGCTATTGAGGCCTTTGTAGAGGCCAGAGATAAGG
>JAJCZH010000034.1 GCA_029262515.1 Deltaproteobacteria bacterium
TAAAAAGGCATGGTTACAGACAAGGCTGCTACCGCTAAAACACCACATTTGTCAGATTTTTTGCGTACATAAAGTGTATGCGGGTTTTAAAAAGACAAGGCGTATTCTGTAAATAACACACGCCGCCTTCTCTTTTATGAATAATTAAAGACCTAATGTACCGAAAGTTACTTTTTCCCTTTTGAATGGCATTTGTTGCAATGAAAAAGGGGAAAAGCCTTGGGGCTGTTATGGCATCCCGGTGAACCGCAGAACATTTTGTTCATATTCTGCTTCATCGTTATGTTGTTTGCCCCGAGTTCTGCCTTGAATATTTTCGGGTGGCACGCCGCACACTTGTAGGCTTTTTTGTGAATGTTGTGCGGAAAGACTACAGGGCTGACCCCGGCCTTTTCCCGGCTACCGCCTTTAGAGTCGATCGTAATAAGATCTACGTCACTCAGTGCCATGGTTGGTACTGTAAGCAGTATAAATAACCCGGTAAGTAAGTATCTAACCATGCGAGTATTGTTCCCTTATTTCTTGACTGACTTTTTAGGTGAAACGTGACACCTGGTACAGTCGGTAAGCGGGAAGGCTACTTTACCGTGACACCGTCCACACCACTGTCCCTCGGCTATGCCGATCATCGTCATGTTATTCTGTCCGGCCGCCGGAATGAAGATACTCGGGTGGCAGACTTCGCATTTGAGCCAGTATGTATGCATCTCATGCGGGTAGATAACATCATCGACAAAGTCGCCCTTGGCATGAATAAGTACGTCCATGGCAAGGGGCGGCATCTCATCTTCATCTGCTTTGAGCGAGTGCCTCGGTTTTATCAGGTTCTCTCTGACGAGCCGTGCCCAGTCGATAAGGCCGTAACGGTCTTTGGCGAGCCCGGAAGCCGAAAGCGCCTGCGGGTGCCAGCCACGACCCTGCTTGTAAGAGAGGCTTGCAGGTTTGTTCGGGTCACCAACGCCTGCGGGTTGACCTGCCGTATCGAGATAGATGACACTCGTTGGGTCGGTCGGGTCGATCGTAGAACTTTTCTTCCTCTTCTGTGCAGACTCTACATCGCTGAATGCGCCGGTAACGGCAATGCCAACAGTGAGAACGAGCATGAAGAGGAGAGTGTATTTAGCATATCTAACGAATGACTTCATTCTAAATCCTCCTTTTCCCTCAGTTCTGGTTTGTAGGCGCATTAGGCTTGCTGCCGTCGTAAGAGTGGCACCTGTCGCAATAGAGAGGTTCCCATGCGGTCATACCGTTGTGGCACTTACCACAGAAATTACCTCTCATGATCTCCGACATGTTAATGTCGTTGGCACCTTTCTTAAGAATAAAGATGTCTTCGTGGCAAACTTTACATTTGAACCTGATTCTATGAAACCAGTGCGGGAATACCACAGGTTTCACGTTGGCCTTCTTCATACTCTCTGACTTGCTGTTGAGCACGATATCTCCGTACTCGGCATTGGCTGTGGGTCCGAATATTAGTCCCGCAGACGTGGCTACGCAAGTCAGGAGGAGAATCCAGAAGCCTATTCTCTTCATCGATTTGCCTCCTTGCAGTGTGTGATACTAAACTATTATAATGTGGTTATAGTAGTTGCAATTATAGCGATCCGGCTAGAAGAGTCAAGTAAAAACTGAGTCGTACGTTATTTAATCCGCTTCTATCACCGTAGGCTGCTAATCGTTTGATAATGGGTACCTGTTATGATAAAGTCCTGCATTAATACTTTTATATATTACTGTTTATGGAGGAGAACGTTTTGGAGACGCTTGGCGACTGGAAAAGAAGCTGTTACTGCGGCGAGGTATCGTCGAGCCATATAGGTAATGAACTTACTCTCATGGGGTGGGTTCAGAGAAGGCGAGACCACGGCGGTGTTGTCTTTATCGACCTGCGAGACCGCGAGGGTTTAGTGCAGTTGGTCTTTAACCCGGAAGACAACCCGGACCTGCATGCCAGGGCCCATGACCTCAGGAGCGAGTTCGTGCTTGCCGTTAAGGGTAGTGTGCGTACGAGGCCCGAAGGCACCATTAACACAGATCTCAAAACAGGCGAGGTGGAGGTGGTCGTTAGCGAACTTCGGCTGCTGAACGACTCGGCACCTATTCCCTTTATGATAGAGGACTCTGCCGAGATAACCGAAAATACGCGCCTCAAGTACAGGTACCTCGATCTTCGCCGTCCGGGCTTGCAGTCCAAGCTGATACTTCGTCACAAGGTTGCAATGGCCACACGGAACTTTTTATCGGAGAACGGTTTTTTAGAGATAGAGACTCCGGTACTGACAAAGTCCACGCCAGAGGGCGCGCGCGACTTTTTGGTGCCGTCGAGGCTGAGCGCTGGCCACTTCTTCGCTCTTCCGCAGTCGCCTCAGATATTCAAGCAGCTCTTGATGGTCTCCGGTTTCGACCGCTACTTTCAGGTCGTCAAATGTTTTCGCGACGAGGACCTGAGGGCCGACCGTCAGCCCGAGTTTACGCAGATAGATGCCGAGATGAGTTTTGTCGAGGCGGATGACGTTATTGCTATTATGGAGGGTCTCGTCGCCTCTATCTTCAAAGAGGTCGGCGCCGAGTTAAATACTCCATTCGCCCGCCTTACTTATGCCGACGCTATTGCGCGTTATGGATTGGACGCGCCTGATACGAGGTTCGGGCTCGAACTCGTTGATGTGACCGGAATCGTCGAGGGCTCCGGTTTTAAGGTTTTTAAAGACGCCGCAACTTCCGGCGGTCTGGTAAAGGTTATTTCGGTTCCGGGCGGCGCGGCATTCTCGCGAAAAGATCTCGACGTCCTTACAGAGCTTGCCACCACTTATGGCGCAAAGGGGCTTGCGTGGGTAAAGATCACGCAAGATGGCTGGCAGTCGCCGATTGCCAAGTTTATGAGTGACGAAGAGAAGGCCGCTATTGCCGAGGCCGCTGGAGCTGCGGTAGGCGACCTGCTTCTCTTTGGTGCCGATAAACCGTTTGTCGCAAACACGGTTCTCGGACGCGTACGGCTAAACGTCGGCGAGCGGCTCGGTCTTATCCCGAAGGACGGTTTTAACTTTGTCTGGGTGACCGACTTTCCGATGTTCGAGTACGACGAAGGCGAGCGCCGCCATGTCGCCGTCCACCACCCCTTTACCGCGCCTAATGACGAAGATGTAGAGAAGCTGACTACCGACCCCGGCAACGTAAACGCCAAGGCGTATGACCTTGTTTTGAACGGTGTCGAGATCGGCGGCGGAAGCATACGTATCCACCGTTCGGAAGTACAGTCAACGGTCTTCGACCTTTTAGGAATTGAAAAGCAAGAGGCTGACGAGCGTTTCGGTTTTCTGCTTGAGGCCCTTAAATTCGGCACGCCTCCGCACGGCGGCATAGCGTTCGGGCTCGACCGCATAATAACCATCATGACCGGATCCGAATCTATTCGAGACGTGATAGCCTTTCCGAAGACGCAGAAAGCGACCTGCATGATGAGCGAGGCGCCGAGCACGGTAGACAAAAAACAGCTCGACGAACTCTTTATACGGGTCGCAAAAAAGGGGGTCGAGAAGAGCCCTGACAAGACGGATAAGAAGAGTTAAGATTGTTACGAAACCCCGCTCCTTTCGAGCGGGGTTTTTATATTTCGGGCACTATTCCTTTGTACGGGGATATAGGCAGGCGTAAAAAAAATGGAGGGTAAGATGGCAGACCATACCGTTTTTATAGCTGGTCAGAAAGAGCAATGGAGCGATGTTGCCCCGGCGTGGGAGAAGTGGGACGAGCTGCTTGATGCAAGTTTCGCTTTTATAAACTACCGACTCGTAGGCGACGCGCGTCTGAGGCGCGGCCAGAAGGTTCTCGACCTCGGCTCCGGCACCGGTTACCCGGCCCTTCTTGCGGCCTCTGCCGTTAGCCCCGGCGGCTCAGTGGTCGGCGTCGATCTCTCGGAGAAGATGCTCGATGTTGCGCGGCGCAAGGCCGGCAACCTCGGCCTCGTTAACATCGAATTCATGGCAGCAGACGTCTCGAAGCTCGACTTCGAAGATGATACCTTCAATGCCGTCCTGAGCCGTTTCTGCCTGATGTTTCTGCCCGACGTTCCTGCCGCTTTAAAGGAGATAGCGCGCGTACTGAAACCGGGCGGCTACCTCTCTGCAGCGGTCTGGTCGAGTGTCGAGAAGAACCCGTTTATTACATTACCTATAAAGGTTTTGAACGAGTATGTAGACGTGCCAAAGCCAGACCCCGAGGCCCCGGGAATCTTCCGCCTTGCGCGCGAAGGCGACCTTGTTGCCATGGCAGACGGCACGGGCCTTGAACTTGTCTCGGAGGAGGAGATGGGCGCGACTTCGTACTTCGAGTCCGAGCAGCAGTACTTCGACAACCTGCACGACCTTGCCGCGCCCCTGAGGCCGCTCTTCGACAAGCTGACACCGGACGTTAGAGACGAGGCCGTGGCGAGCATTAAAGAGGAGGCCGGACGCTACCGCGTCGGTGACAGAATAGAGCTGCCGATTACCTTCAGGGTGGTTACGCTCAAGAAGGGGTGAGGGTGAGGGGGGAGGGGTTCGCTACGCTCTACCTGACCGACGGGATGTTCTGTTGCTCTTCTCCTGCGGAGGGCTTTTAGATTTGTAGTAAGAGTCATTGCGAGCGAATAGCGAAGCAATCTACTTTCTGTCATGCTGAACTCGATTCAGCATCTCAAATAGGTACAGATAGTATTGTGCCTCAAAGCCAGATTTTGTAGGGTGGGCATTGCCCACCAGTAAAAGCCAATCGCACCATGTGATTCTACTTGGAGGTGGCGAACCTACAACCTCTGTGTTTTAATTCTTATATGGTTTGTTCTGTCTTTTCTTGAGGTGGGCAGTGCCCACCCTACAGGATTGTTATCTGGTTCGGAACTCATAACTTTTATCTGGCGCATCTTCCCAATTAACAGTTCTGTAACTAGTACACGAATCTCCATATCCATGTTTGTCGTGTTTCTTATTTTCGTTGTATGTTTGAATACCTGTTACACGGCTATCGTAAAACCACACAATAACATAAGCATCTGTTGTCCCGTACCCATAATCACAATATTGCCATGCTTCATCTTTAGCCTGAAATTGACGGTTTCTTGGAGGGCCAAGTTTTGAAGTCACATCTGTTTTTGTGGCTCCAGCATCTATTTGTGTTGATCTTGTAATGAAGCTGGGTGACATGCAACCTGTAAGTGCAAAAAGACATATTGAAGTTACTATTAATTTTGTTCTCATACATTCTCCAAATGAGTTGAGTGTAATTGTATGGAAGCTAATTGTATCTGTAGTAGGTTGCGCAGTTTAACTTGGCGGCTACGACCAAGTGAGTCGTAGTAATCGAGGTGTTTCTTAAGAGCTGACAGAGCATTACGTAGAGCAACCTCGCCAAAATCAGAGCGAATATTTTCAAGAAAGTAGTTCGTAGCATAGAAGTTTAAAGTACGGTGGTAAACCTCTCCAGCAAGCATCTTCCGTAGGTTGTGTATATAGTCGGCAGCCGACATAGCATTCATGCCTGTGTCGGTGTGAAGTTCTTTAATAGCGGAGGTTCTATCTGCACTGCCTTGGTAGACCGCTTTTGCTAATTCATATGCTCTACGCGACATATCTTTAGTAATTATCATAAACAATTTTCCTCACTTACAATTGTTAGCGATTATTGTTTCCAATAGCGTACGTTGGTTTTCTCTCTATTCTACCCAACCTACGAAGACCAAAAACCTACTAAACACAAAGACCAGACCCTTAACCGAGTTCAGGGTGACACTCCTGCGGAGGGCAGCTTCTTAACTGTGTAGGAAGCGGTTTTTCTCTAAGCGAAGAGAGATTGCTTCGTCGCCGACACTCCTCGCAACGACGGTACGTTATACGAGTTCAGGGTGACAAATAATCCCCGTGCGGGCAGCACCTACTCCACCACGCCTCTGTACGCCTCTTGAAGCCTCTCCGTAACAGGGCCAGGCACGCTCTTGCCGATTTTTTTATTCTCTATCTTTTTTATCGGCGCTATCTCCCAGAGCGTGTTCGTCAAAAAAATCTCATCGGCGCGCATTAACTCGGCCTCTGTTATTCGCGCTTCGGTTATCGGTATCTTTTTTCTCTTTGCGATCTTTATCACAACGCCGCGCGTTACTCCGGGCAGCACGCCGCCAGCGGCCCTTCCGCTTCCTGCGACTGGCGTTTTTATCTTACCGTTCTTGACGATAAAAATATTCGACGCCGTGCCCTCTAGCACGCCTTCGTTACTATCTACAAAAATACCTTCGAAGAGGCCCTTGCTGTTCGCTTCTCCGCGCCCCAAAACATTGGGCAGAAAGTTTAGCGATTTTATCCCGGGCAGGGCAGGTCCGTAACCCTTGATGAGCGCACCTGTCAGGCCGCTGGTCTGCGCGCGTTTTACCTCTTCGGTGTTGACAGAGCGCGTATAGATTATTACTGTCGGTCTGGTCGGCCTTCTCGGCGCAAAACCTTTTTTTTCAACTCCGCGCGTAATGGTAATTCGTATCGACGCCGCGTTGTTCATGAGGCCGTTTTTTCTTAAGAGCTTGAAGAGCAGACCCTCTTTTATGTCGTCGACCAGTTTATCTATTGCGCTCTTCTCTATGCCGATAGCGCGCAGCCCCCTGTGTAACCTTTTGAAGTGTTGAGGCACGAAGAGCGGCACGCCGGACTCGGCCTTGAGGGTCTCGAAGATGCCGTCGCCGAAGACGAGCCCGCGGTCGAAGACCGGGATCAGGGCCTTGGCTTCCGGCACTATTCTGCCGTTCAGGTAAACGAATTCCGCCATAGGTCTTTCACCCTCACTGTCAAATAAAAGTCAAATAAAAATGCGTGATAAAATCCTTAAGTCCAGGTCTGCTTTGCACCCTGATTATACTACAACTTTATCCGGTCGGTTATATTTTATATGCCGCTTTTTATCCTCTGCCCGAGTGTAAGATCGATAAAGTCTTTTGCTTTGAGTATAGTCTCTTCGTACTCGGCCCCGGGGTCCGAGTCGGCGACTATGCCGCCGCCGACGCTCAGGTGAAGTTTTCCGTTTTGGCTCACTGCCGTTCTTATCGCCATAGCGATGTCGAGGTCGCCGGAGAAGTCGATCCAGCCGATGCCGCCCGTATAGATCGAGCGCGGTCCGTTTTCGAGTTCGTCGATTATCTCCATTGCGCGCACCTTCGGCGCACCTGTGATAGAGCCTCCGGGAAAGGTCGCCCTCAGTACGCCCAACGAGTCGATGCCGTTGCGGAGTTCAGCCTCTACTGTTGAGACCATATGATGAAGCCCCGGAAGCGTTACCACCCGCTCGAATTCGGTAACAGTAACCCCGCCCGGAATTGAGACGCGGCCGAGGTCGTTTCTTTCAAGATCTACTATCATAACGTGCTCGGCCTTCTCTTTCGTACTCTCTCTGAGTTCCTCTATGAGGCGCCTGTCTTCTTCGGCACTCTTGCCGCGCGGGCGCGTGCCTTTTATCGGTTCGACCTTGGCTCTGTTTCCTGTGACCGAGAGGAGCCGTTCCGGCGAGTTCGATAGTATCTGAAACCCGCCTGCGTCGAAGTACGAGGCAAAGGGCGCGGGACTTCTGTCAGTCAGTTTTTTAAATAGCGCGAAGGGCTCTTCGGTTAACGGCAGCGTAAGCCTGTGCGAAAGGTTTATCTGATAGATATCTCCTGCACCTATGTACCCGAGCGCTCTCTCTATTGCGGTTATATGCTCTGTACGGGTAGTGTTCGATTCCAACCTGTCCGTGGCTCTTTCGGTTCTGTTATCTGACTCACCTGTAGGCGTACTGTCGCTAACCGGGCCTTTGTTTTTCTGCACTGTTTCGAGTCTAACCGCTTTGAGTGCTGAAAAAACTTTCGATTTTTTTGAGCCGGGCCTGTTGCTCTCTTTTCGGCTGATTGACCACGCCTCTTTTTTGTTGTGATCGTAGACATAGATAGTGTCGTAGACCCCGACCAGACAGAGAGGAAGCTTGAGGCCGGTGTCGCGGCGCTTTGCGGGTTCAATACCTCTGTTGGGACCGTCGAGAATGTTTTTGAGGTCATAGGCGAAGTACCCGGCAGCGCCTCCGGAGAAGGGGAAGGGCCCGCGACTGGTGCTTCCTCTCTCTTTTATGATTTCACTTAAAGCGTAGAACGGATCGCGCGCCGTACGCTCTTTTTCATTGTCGGTTATTGTCGTAGAGCCGTGGAGGTCGGTTGTTACCGTTACCGAGGGCGCGGCTCCGGCATAGGTATAGAGCCCGCCTGACTCTTCTCTGGACCGAAAGAGAAAGGGCAGGGCCAGGGCCGAGAGCGCGTTGAAGGCTGGTTCCGGAGGTAGGGCGCCAAGAGGCTCTAGTATGTAGTCGGTACTCTCTTTCATAGTCTCTTTGTTAGAGTAACTTGTCCCTGTTTTACCTGTCCAGCAGAGCAGATAACAGGTAAGATGTTACTGTCTGATTTTTTTTCTGATTATAGTATAAAGTTTGATTATGGTATAAGAGAAGTATAACAGTAAAAGCTCTAAGGTAGTATTAAATACGTCTACTTATTTGGCGGTTGATAAATAGAGGAGTTTTAGTTGTCGCATACGGTTCAAGTAAAGAGCAGCGTGCTGGACAAGAGGGTGAAGACACGCCAGATAGATGTCGGCGGCGTTAAAGTGGGCGGCGGGGCGCCGGTCACGATTCAGTCGATGACCAATACCCATACTGCCGACGTTGATGCGACGGTACGGCAGATAGAGTCTCTCGAAGAGCTCGGTTGCGAGATAGTGAGGGTGGCGGTGCCAGACATGGAGTCTGCCGAAGCTGTTGCGCAGATAAAGTCGAGAATAAATATACCGTTGATTACAGATATTCATTTCGACTGGCGTCTGGCGCTCGTTTCACTCGAAAAGGGTGCGGACTGTCTGCGCCTCAACCCCGGCAACATAGGCTCCAAAGAGCGTATAGCTGAGGTTGTGAACGCTGCAAAGGAGTGCGGGGTGCCGATTCGTATAGGCGTAAACGCCGGCTCTTTAGAAAAGGACATCTTGAAGCAGTACGGCCACCCTACGGCCGAGGCGCTGGTAGAGAGCGCGATGCGCCACGTGCGGATTCTCGAAGAGCTCGACTTTGACAGTATCAAGGTATCGCTAAAGGCGTCGAGCGTTCCGCTTACGATAGACGCATACAGGATGTTATCATCAAAGATCGACTATCCGCTCCATGTAGGCGTTACAGAGGCCGGTACGCCCTTTGGCGGCACGGTTAAGAGCGCGGTCGGAATCGGTACGCTTCTTGCCGGCGGTATAGGCGATACTATCCGGGTCTCTTTGACTGCCGACCCGACTGAAGAGGTTAAGGTTGGCTGGGAGATATTGAAGAGCCTCGGATTGAGAACCAGAGGACTCAACCTGATCTCGTGCCCGACCTGCGGCAGAACCCGTTTCGACTCCACGGTAATAGCCTCGGAGATTGAGAGTAGACTGGCGCACATAACCGAACCGGTGAATGTGGCAGTCATGGGTTGTGTTGTGAATGGTCCGGGCGAGGCTGTAGAGTCGGACGTCGGTATAGCCGGGGGAGACGGTGTTGGGCTTATATACGTCAAGGGTAAGGTGGTGCGTAAGGTCAAAGAGGCCGAGGCGGTCGGTGCGGTAGTCGCCGAGGTGGAGCGAATAGTAGCTGAGCGGACAAAGTAGGGCCCGGCTAGCCGAAGTTCTTTCCATACCATGCTCTCCGTATTGTTCGATTACGGGTATTGAGTTTGTCAGAAGAGTAGTACTAACAGGCAGGTGAGGGTGTACTTAGCGTATCCTCACCTTTTTTGTTTCAGTAGAGAATGAAGAGACAGCAGAGCGAGTATCAAGAGGCTTTTGCAACGGAAGCGTAACAGTAAGGTGTGTTACGGTGTTACCCTTTAGTAACACCGTAAAGGGCTTGTTTTTTATAATGAAAATTTACCACGCCCCATATGTGTTACGAAGTGGTAACAACCGGGCCTGTTTTGCTTTTGAAGTTAATTTTTTATATTAACATTTTTTATCAATAGATACAGTACGTTAAGGCTTGTTTTTTTATGTAGTGCACAAATTGGTATGTTTGTTGCTTTATATACTTGGAGCAGTCAAATTTATTTTGTTTTTTCTGTTAAGCCCGGCCTACTTAAGTATGTTATGGGGGGTATATTTAAGGGGGGACGGACCGCCTGGGTTGATAACAGTCAGGTTCGCAGGCCGGGCACCTTTTACTGGATGCGTTTGATGTGGGGGGACGCGTCATAAGTACAGAGAGGCTTACGCCGCAGTTTCAAGACCGGTTCTTTAATACCGGCCTTGGAACTGTTGTTAGACGTATGTGCTAAATGGGCGAACAACAGTTGGTTGTTCATCTGTGCAAACCGGGTTAGACAGAGAAGCGTTTAGTAAGGGCAGTATCGTTGTCTGAATGTTGTCTGAACTTAAGGAGGTGAGCTGGTTGAAGGTAATGGTATGTCATGACGGTTCGCAGAGGGCAAAGGTAGCCCTGGAGCGAACTGTTGAGTTGCTCAAGGCCAACCAGCCTGAGATCATACTGTTGACTGTGGTGGAAGAACCGCTTGATGCCACCAGCGTTGAAGAGGACAGCTTCGACAAGTGGAGGAGCAAGAGGGATGAGGACTTAAAGGATGCCGCTCAGTGGGTGGCAGGCAGTGGTCTCAATGTGGATGCGCTTTTAGCGGTCGGGGATCCGCGCAAGATGATAATTGAGGCGGTCGGCATGAAGAACCCGGATCTGCTCGTAATAGCCCGGCGCGGTAGCGGTGGCACGGAGAAGATGGTTCTTGGAAGCGTGGCTTCATATATAGTAAAGCACGCGCAGTGCCCGGTGATGGTTCTGTAGGCCGGCTAACCGGTTCGGCCAGACTTTAAGAGATTATGGTATCAGACTTTATTAATTTATTGGAGGGTAGGATATGTCATCAACAGAAAAACAGATGGGCCCCGGAGATCTATTTAGGCTGCACCGGATAGATATACGGTCCCTGCACAAGACATGGTTCGCATTCTTTCTGACGTTCTACGTCTGGTTCAATATGGCTCCGCTCGCTACGACTATTATAGCGGATATGGGCCTTACCGTGCAGCAGATGAAGCTGCTCTTTATCTGCAACGTTGCCCTTACGGCTCCGGGGCGTGTTATAGTAGGTATGCTTACCGACCGGTTCGGGCCTCGAAAGACGTTTACGGTTATCATGGTAGTAATGTCGATACCCTGTTTCTTCTTTGCTTTCGCAGACAGCTACACTCAGATGCTGGTTGCAAGGCTGGTTCTTTCGCTTGTCGGTACAGGATTTGTCGTCGGTATCCACATGACCTCACTCTGGTTCAAGCCGCGTGACATCGGTTTTGCACAGGGTGTTGAGGCGGGACTCGGTAACTGGGGCTCCTCTATTGCCGCTATGACGATTCCGATCATAGCGCTTAACGTATACGGCGGCGCGTACGGCTGGAGATACGCCATAGCAACCAGTGGTGTGGTAATGATGGCTTACGGTATCTACTTCTTCTTCGGTATCACCGACGGACCGACCAACGTCTACCACAAGTCGGACAGGGGTGCTGCTATCGAGGTCAGTACGTATGGCGATCTCATCAACGCCATCTGCTGGACGATACCGACCATCGGTGTTATCAGTATACTCGTCTGGAAGATATCTAAGCTCGGTTTCCTTTCCGCAACAGGCGCCGGCATCTGTTATCTTATTATCGCTCTCGTCGTGCTCTATCAGGTTATACAGCTGCTAAGGGTCAATATGCCTATACTCAAACGTGGCGTTCCTGAGGACGATAAGTACCGATTTACCGACGTAGCGTGCCTCTGCACCTGTTACGTCTCCTGTTTCGGAGTCGAACTCGGAATCGTCTCGATGCTTCCTATGTTCTATCAGAAGACCTTTGCCCTCACCCCGCAGTTAGCGGGAATCGTCGGCTCGTTCTTCGCATTCACAAACTTCTTTGCCCGCCCTCTCGGCGGGTTTGTCTCGGATAGAAGTCCGTCTCGCAGGGCCTCCATGCTGGTAACGCTTGCGTTCATTACTGTCGGCATGATTCTTCTTGGGCTCTTCGGCGCCACGAACCTCTACCTGACTATCTTCCTGACGATCGTAACCGCTCTTGGAGTTATGGCTGCCGAGGGAACAACCTTTGCTCTCGTGCCTCTGGTCAAGAGGCGCCTCACGGGGCAGATATCCGGTTATGTCGGTGCTTACGGAAACGTCGGGGCTATCGTCTTCCTGACAGCCTATACGTTCCTGGCTGACACGCAGTTTTTCCTATTTATCGGAGCAGTAGTCTGTGCCACCTTCTTATTTAACCTGTTCTTCCTGAAAGAGCCTGCTGGTGCATTCGCTGGAGAGTACCAACTCTCCAGTGTGGACAGAGCTATGATGGAAGGTGACCAGTAGCTGACGGCATCTGCACCGTACGCCACGGCGTGCGGTGCAGATGTATTTTTTTCCAGACAGACAGAGTCTGTAGTATTGCAAAAACGTGTAGTAGTGCCTGTTCACGCATCAATATTAAGAGGCGTATAGGGCGGGCGGATAAGTTTACCGGTCTTGCTGTAAGGGCTTCAATCCTGTAAAATCGGACACTTTCCTCAACGTAGATATTTTATTTTAAAAAAGCGAAAATAATGCTGGACAGCACCGTACGAATCTGATAATTTACGGCCTATCTGATAAAACAAATCGGCGTGTGTAAACGATTCCAGCTCTTTGGCTCAAGGTCTCTCTTTTCTCTTGACGCGACCTTGATAAAGGAATTTATACTGTCTGAACCGGCTCAAGCAGCCGGGCAATAGAGGACTGTACACTTTTGAACCGACGGATTAAAAAAAGATTCAGAAGCATCTGCAAGGCGCTGCTAACCGTACCGGTAAGCTATGCGCGTTGCGGTATGATACGCTCAGGTCGGTCTGTTGGCGCTCTTATGCCCTCAGGCAGGTTGGTGTCAGCCAGGTTTATACCGGCAACGATCGTTGGAGGCTCTCTAAGGTCTACAGCGAAGCTTACTCTTAAGAGGTCCTTGCTTAAGAGAAGCGGCACTGAAAGTATCAACCGTATGCAGGTACTGACACTGTGCAGTATAAAAGAGAAGGCAGCGCAGGGCCATAGAGCCAGCGTAAAAGCAGCAACGGTAGTATTAAAAGTTTTAGGCACGTTTCCATGTGCAACGAAACCGGTACAACCCGCCATCACAGAATTACTCTCCTACAGCAATAATCTCACACATGAGTCAGTGTCGAATCAGGTATCGACTGCCGCTTCTTCAGGCATCGGCACCATACGTCCCGAGCGCAGGGTAGTAAGGTTTGCGCGTCCGAGCAAGGTCGGTCACGGCCTCAGCGTTCAACTTGCACGGGATGATCTCGACTCTATTCTCACCGCATAAGGTACCTGTCAAAGCGTTTTCGGCGCTACGAGCCAGAAAGTTTTTAGTAACCGTCAGGGGCCACATTCAAAACGGCCTTTGATAAGCAGCATGCGTACATCGGTCAGCCGGAGCATCGGATGGCAATTATTTATAGGTAGTTTAGAAGTTAACAAAGGGCAAACATAGTAACCAGCAGCAGGCAAAGAAGGAGGTGTAGGATATGGTATTAGAAAGTTGTAAAAGGATGTTTGGAAAGGGCGTTCTGTTCGCATTGGCGCTCTTGCTTATTGCAGGAACGTTACCGCTGGCAGCAGATGCGGCCATCGAACCTGGTAGCGCAGACACCGGTGAGAAGCTCTTTACCGGTCAGAAGCGTTTCACCAACGGTGGGCCACCATGTATATCTTGCCACAACGCGGGCGTAGGTGCTCTCGGCGGCGGTGCTCTTGGTCCCGACCTGACAAAGGTATGGGCCGATCCGTCAAAGAACCCGTTGCTCAATGTGGCATGGGTAAATAACGAGGGTATACCTGTAATGGGTCCCGTATTCTCCAAGAAGAACATCACAGAAGACGAGATGACGAATCTCAGGGCGTTCTTCGAGCAACAGTCGAAGGGCAAGGTGACCAACAAAGCCGGTATGTTTACGATTATAGGTCTCGGTGGTTTCATCGGCATACTTATCGTATTCAACATTATCTGGGCCGGTAGGTATAGAAGCAGAAACAAGGGCACAGCCCATGATGCGCTTTGGAGAAACTACGGCGGAAAGGGAGGACGTTAAATGGCGACTAGTTGGATACAGGACGAAGTAAACCCGACTAAAAGAGGTTGGGAAGAGTTTTATCGGAATCGCTGGCAGTACGATAAAACCGTGAGAAGTACGCACGGCAACAACTGTACAGGCGGTTGTAGTTGGATGGTATATGTAAAAGACGGTATCATTACCTGGGAGCTTCAGGCAGTTGACTATCCGAAACTGGAGCAGTCGCTTCCGCCGTACGAGCCCCGTGGTTGCCAGAGAGGTATCTCTGCATCCTGGTATGTATACAGCCCAGTAAGAATCAAGTACCCGTATGGCCGCGGCGTTCTTCTCGACGCGTGGAAAGAGGCCAAGAGCAGGCACTCCGATTCTGTTGATGCATGGACTTCCATCGTAGACAACCCTGAACTCATGAAGAAGATCAAGTGGAGCAGGGGTAAAGGTGGATTCCGCAGGTCGGATTGGGATACTACGACCGAAATCATCGCAGCGGCTCACGTACATACCATCAAAAGGTACGGTTCTGACAGGATTATCTGTTTCAGCCCGATACCTGCGATGAGCCAGATCAGCTACGCATCAGGTGCTCGTTACAACCAGCTCGTTGGTGGTGTGCACTTGAGCTTCTACGATTACTACACGGACCTTCCGCCTGCAGAGCCTGAAGTATGGGGCGAGCAGACTGACTCCTGCGAGAGTGCGGACTGGTTCAATGCAGGTTACGTGGTAATGAGTGGTGCGAACCCGAACATGACCAGAACCGCAGACTGTCACTTCGTATCCGAGCTTAGAATGGGTGGAGCAAAGCTTGTTGTCTGCTCTCCTGACTTTGCGCAGGTTACCAAGTACGCAGACCACTGGGTTCCGATCAGGACCGGTTCAGATGCTGCTTTCTGGATGTCAATCAAGCACGTTATACTCAAAGAGTTCTTCATCGACAGAACTGTTCCGTATTTCGATGCTTACTGTAAGAACTACACCGATCTCCCGCATCTGGTCAAGCTGACCAAGGGTAAGAACGGTTATGAAATGGGCCGCTACCTCAGGGCATCCGATCTGGCTGAAGTTGCAGACACCGATAACGCAGAGTGGAAGTTCGCAATGTGGGATCTCAAGAGCAACAAGGCGCGTGTAACCAACGGTGGTATGGGTTACAGGTATCCGGGTCAGGACGCTTCCAAGGGTAAGTGGAACACTCTTCTTAAAGATGGTGAGAACGGCGAGAACCTCGACGTAGCTCTCAGCGTTCACGATATCAAAGATGACGCCCTTGAAGTAAACATCTACGAGCTTGACAAGCCTGAAGTCTACAAAAGACAGGTTGGCGTTAAGTACGTAGAGTGCAAAGAAGGTCGCGTAGCGGTAGCCACGGTCTTTGATCTCAAGGTAGTTCAGTGTGGTGTCCAGCGTGACGGACTTACCGGCGACTATCCTGCCAACTATGATGATGACAGGGGTTTTTCTCCTGCATGGCAGGAGAAGTACACCGGAATCGGCCGTGACGCGGTTACCAAGATAGCAAGGGAGTTCGCTTCCAACGCTGAAGTGACCAAGGGTCGTACCATGTGCATAGTCGGAGCCAGTTACAACCACTGGTACCACTCTGATCTCATGTACAGGACCATGATGGATGCCCTTATGCTCTGCGGTACCGTTGGAAGAAACGGCGGTGGTCTGCAGCATTACGTTGGCCAGGAGAAGCTCGCACCGTTCGATTCATGGGGCCAGGTTGCCCATGCGCTCGACTGGTACAGGCCTCCGAGACTTATGAACAACCCGAGTAACTGGTACATCCACACCCAGATGTTCAAGTACGATGGCGCGATCACCGATTACGTCGTGGTACCTGACAAGGATGCTCTCGAGTACGAGCACACCGCGGACTACAACGTTCGTGCCGTGAAGCTGGGTTGGCTGCCGTGTTACCCGCAGTTCAACAAGAGCAACAACGCGATCTGTGATGAGGCCATCAAGGGCGGAGCCAAGACCGACGCTGAGATAGTTGACTACACCGTCAACCAGCTCAAGTCCGGTGGTCTCCAGTTCACGATGGAAGATCCAGACGCTCCGGAGAACTGGCCGAGAGTCTGGTTCATCTGGCGTGCAAACGCTCTTGGATCGAGTGCGAGAGGAAACGAGTTCTTCCTCAAGTACGTACTCGGTACTCACCACAACACCATCGCAGAAGAGGTCGCGAAGCCGTACCTTAAGGAGCTCAAGTACAGAGAGTCTCCTCTCGGTAAGCTCGATCTTCTTATCGACCTCAACATGCGTATGAATACGACACCGACGTACTGTGACATCGTTCTTCCGACGGCGCACTGGTATGAGAAGGAGGACATCAACACCACAGAGCTTCACTCCTTCCTCCATCCGATGGGCGCTGCCGTTCCGCCGAACTGGGAATCGAAGAGCGACTGGGATGCGTTCAAGTACATGTCGGTTCAGTTCTCGAAGCTCGCAAGAAAGCACCTCCCGACACCGATGAAAGAGGTCATTACTGCGGCTCTCGCCCATGATTCGCCTGGTGAGATCGCACAGCCTGCCCTCGACGGTATCAAGCACTGGTACAAGGGAGAGTGTGAAGCGATACCTGGTAAAACCATGCCTGAGATCAGCGTTATCGAGCGTGACTACGCTAATGTTGACAAGCAGTATTCGGCACTTGGCCCGCTAATGAAGGGCAAGTACGGTTTCCACGGCATCATGATCAGTGGTAAAGAGCTCTATGAGGATTACATGGCACAGCCGCACATCGACGTTAAAGATGTTAACGGTACGCCGATGATCTCCCTAGAGACGGCGAAAGAGGCTGCCAACGTTGTTATGGCATTCTCCGGAGCTACCAACGGTGAAGTCTCCTACAGGCAGTGGGTAGAAGAGGAGCACCATACCGGACTCCACGATGAGACCTATCAGGATGCTAAGAAAGCGGCCAGAAGTGTTCTTGGCGACGACATCAGGTACCTCTTCCCCAACGCCCACGGTGTTGCAGAAGAGATGGCCAGTGGCGACAGGAACTTTACCGTAACCTACGACGATATTGCCGCACAGCCGAGACGCTGGCTCTCCAGCGCACTCTGGACCGGTGATAACAGAAGAGGCCGGGCTTATGGCACATGGACCATCCAGACTGAGCAGAGGGTTCCTTTCAGGACGCTCACAGGTAGGCAGCACTTCTACCTCGATCACCCTGTGTTCCTCGACTTCGGTGAAGGTCTGAGTACGAGTAAGTATAAGCTCAACCCTGCGAAGATGAATGAGCTCGTTAAGTCTGACAAGACTGATGCTCTTGAGCTCAACTACATCACCCCGCACGGTAAGTGGGCTATACACTCAACCCATTACGATAACCTCAGGATGCTCACACTCTCTCGCGGAGGTAACTCCATCTGGGTCAACGACGCAGAGGCCGAGAGCGTAGGTATCAAGGATAACGACTGGGTAGAGGCGTACAATGACAACGGTATATTCGTATGTCGTGCGGTTGTTAGTGCCAGAATCCCTGCGGGCACCGCTTTCGCTTACCATTCTCAGGAGAGAACGGTAAACATACCGAAAGCAGAGCAGCGTAACAAGATACGCGGCGGGTTCCATAACAGCCTCACAAGGCAGCGTCTAAAACCGACCCTCATGACTGGTGGTTACGGACAGTTCTCCTACGGCTTTAACGCCTGGGGTCCGATCCCGATCATTAGGGATACAACCGTGTTGGTTAGAAAAATGAGAAACCAGGAGGTGAAGTGGTAATGGATATTCGTGCACAGCTTTCAATGAGTTTTCATATGGACAAGTGCATCGGTTGCCACACCTGTAGTGTGTCCTGTAAGAACGTATGGACCACACGCAGAGGCGCCGAGTACATGTGGTGGAACAACGTCGAGACCAAGCCCGGAGCCGGGTACCCTGTAACCTGGGAAGACCAGGACAGGTACCGTGGCGGTTGGGAAGTCTCCGGCGGAAGTCTCAGGCTAAAGCTCCTCAAGGGGCCCGGTAAGATCCGTTCGCTTGCGAACATCTTCTTCCAGCCGAACCTTCCGACGATCGACGATTACTATGAACCGTTTACGTTCGATTATCAGCACCTGTTCAACGCCCCGGCCGGAGACGATCAGCCGACGGCTAGAGCAAGGTCACTGATAACCGGTGACTTCATGGAGAAGATCGTTCTTGGCCCGAACTGGGATGATGACATGGGTGGTTCGCCGCTCTACGCATCGAACGATCCGAACCTCAAGGGTCTCTCGGATTCGCAGAAAGAGATGCTTACCAAGTTCCATAAGCTCTTTTTCTTCTACCTTCCGAGGATATGCAATCACTGTCTCAACCCTGCATGCGTAGCTTCGTGTCCTTCGGGCGCAATCTACAAGAGGGGTGAGGACGGCATTGTTCTGATAGATCAGGACACCTGTCGTGCATGGAGATTCTGCGTAAGCGCATGCCCGTTCAAAAAGCCGTACTACAACTGGGCAAACGGTAAGAGTGAGAAGTGTATCTTCTGCTACCCGAGGACAGAGACCGGCCAGGCCAACGCCTGCGCCCACGCCTGTACCGGTAGGATCCGTTTTGTCGGCGTTCTTCTTTACGACGCTGACAAGATTGAGGATGTCGCAAAGAGCTCCGACGAAAGACTCGTCGAGGCTATGAGGGATATCTGTCTCGATCCTAACGACCCGAAGGTAATAGAAGGCGCAATCAAAGCCGGAATAACACAGGACTGGATTACGGCCGCACAGAATTCCCCGGCCTACAATCTGTTCGTCAAGTGGCGCATAGCCACTCCGAACCATCCTGAGTTCAGAACGGTGCCGATGAACTTCTATATTCCGCCGTTATCACCAATCCTCCACGACTCCAAGGCTGGAAGTGGCGGTGTCTTTGATCCGATATCGGATGAGTTCTTCAACGATGTCGATAAGATGAGAGTCCCGCTTCGCTACCTCGCCAATATGCTGTCTGCCGGAAACGAGCAGGTCATAGCGGAGTCGCTTAAGAAGCAGATGGCTGTCAGGATGTATGTTCGCCAGCAGCGTGTCGGTGACGTAGGTGAGAGCAAGGTTAAATCCGTTCTCAGCGATGTCGGACTTACGGCACAGGATTGCGAAGATATATACAGGCTCACGGCCCTCGGTACGTTCCAGGAAAGGTTTGTAATTCCTGAGACGCATCGTGAGACCATGACCACTGTTGAGCCAAGGACGATGTACGAGAAGAGAGGAACCATCGGGTTCGGAACAAAGAAGCAGCATCTCGTAAGTAGGACCTGGTAAATATAATGATGGTAACCAAGGAAAAGAGTATATACGACAGCCTTGCGGGATTACTGCAGCACCCGCGGGAGGATATCAAGCTCAGGGTCGATGAGTGCATCAAGATGCTCAACGATTCGGGCGCCTATCCTGATGCAGTCGACGACCTGAAGCATTTTCTTAAGGATCTGGAGAATATGCCCCTGGACGATTTGCAGGGGTACTACTCTTATACATTCGAGCTGACGGCCGAACATACTCTTGACCTTGGGCACCATCTTTATGATGGTTTCAAACGCTCGAATACACTTGCTTCGCTAAAGGCAATGTATAGAGAGCATAATTTTCCCGTTGACGAAGTGGCCAAGGGGGAGCTTGCCGATCACCTTCCGGTAGTGTTGAGGTTCTTAGCTGTATGCAAGGACGAGGACCTGAAGATGGATCTGCTAGCAACGTTGGTGAATATGGCTGTAGAAAAGCTCATGAAGAGCTTTGAAAGAAACCCTAATAACGTTTACGGTCACTTGGTAAACGCCACATACAGAGTCTTAGACAAAGACGTTAAGGAGGTCCAGTAAACATGGTTGACACTTTTCTATTCGGCGGCATGCCGTATATACTGATCATGATTGCGATAGTTGGATCGATCTGGAGGTTTACTTCCAATAAGTATACCTGGTCGTCCCAGTCGTCGCAGTTTGTCGAGAACAAGACATTGTTCTTCGGCTCATTCCCGTGGCACTACGGTATCATTACGATCATCGTGGGTCACATTGTAGGTCTCATAATACCGCAGTCTTTCCTGTGGTGGAACAGCGTACCGGTAAGGCTCTACATTCTTGAGCTTTCCGGTCTGGCGCTCGCTTTCCTCGCGCTCTTCGGTCTTCTTGCTCTTATCTACAGAAGGCTGACCAACACGAGGGTAAAGGCCCTAACCTCCTCCTGGGACGTTCTTCTTCTTATCGTCCTTCTCATTCAGGTGGTAACCGGCATAGGCAACGCCATTATGTACAGGTGGGGCTCAAACTGGTTCGCAGCAGAGGCATCCCCGTGGTTCTATTCCATAATCACTCTGAACCCGGATGTTTCATACATAGCGAACCTTCCGTTAATAACCAAGGTGCATATTTTCAACGCGATGATCTTCATAGGTCTCATCCCGTTCACGCGTCTCGTGCACTTCGTAGTAATCAATCCGTACAAGTACCTCTTCAGACCTTACCAGGTCGTAAGGTGGTACTCGAGGTCCGAAAAGACCCCGAACATAGTACAGTACAAGTAGTTTACGGTTATGTAACCGGGGCGGGCAGTTTGCCGCCCCGGCCTGCATGACTTAAGTAAACGGTTTGGCAGGACCGTGCAGCACAAATTAGTAAGGCAGTAACTTTATTCTTTCAGGAAAATTATGTATATGCACCAGGGTTGACTGGCTTAGAGCTTTATGCCCGGACGAGGGGGGATGCAGTAATAAACTTGTCCTTAAGGCAATATAAAATTACAAACAGGCTGGGCGCTTTTTAGGATGGCGTAATGAAAAATCGTTACGCCTTTTCGGGGGGAAAGTACGGCCTAAAAGGTACCCGAAGAGATAAAACTAGGGAAAAAAGGAGAAAAATATGGCGAACATTCATGAATGGAATGTAGAGGATGATGGTTTTTGGAACTCTACAGGAAAAAAGATAGCAACGAGGAACCTCTGGATCTCGATCCCGAGTCTGCTTGTTGGATTCGCAACGTGGTTGATGTGGGGTATCATCGCTGTGCAGATGATGAACCTCGGTTTCGACTTCACCAAACCGCAGCTATTTACCCTCGCGGCTATAGCCGGACTGACAGGGGCGACACTCAGAATACCGAGTTCATTTATGATCCGTATCGCGGGTGGTCGTAATACCATCTTCTTTACGACGGCGCTTATGATGATACCGTCCGTATTGGCCGGTATACTCCTTCAGAGTAAAGATACTCCGCTCGTAGCCTTCCAGATCTGTGCGTTCCTCTCAGGTTTCGGTGGCGGTAACTTTGCGTCTTCAATGAGTAACATAAGCTTCTTCTACCCGAAGAAGGTACAGGGTACCTCACTCGGCCTCAACGCCGGACTCGGTAACTTCGGTGTTACTACGATGCAGGTTCTTATTCCTCTTGTCATGACCTTTGCTCTTCTCGGTCCGATAAGCGGTGAGTCTATGATCCTTGTCAACACGAGTGGTACTCTTATCGGTAAGATTCCCGCAGGTTCTGAGACATGGATTGCAAACGCAGGTTGGGTCTGGATGTTCTGGCTCATTCCGCTCGCTTTTGCCGGCTGGTTTGGCATGAACAACCTGGTTGTTCCGCACGTATCACCGGATATCTCTAGCCCGATAGCATCGTTCGGTAAGATCCTTTACCTGCTCTGCTGTGCATTCATCACTGCCGGCATAGGACTCTACTGTGTGCTTCCGGCACCGATCGGTCTCGGACTCAACAAGTGGATTGTACTGCTCTGTGTCTTGATAGCAACGCTTGCACTGATGCGCTATGCTACTCCTAAGGTTATTAGAGATAACCTTGCGAGGCAGTTTAAGATATTCGGCAACTCGCATACCTGGATCATGACGGTTATCTATACGATGACTTTTGGATCTTTTATCGGTTTTGCTGCTTCATTTCCGCTTTCAATCAAGGTTATCTTCGGCTTTCAGCATATACAGGATGCCGCAGGCAACTGGACACATAACCTGCCTAACGCAAATGGACCGAGTGCGCTAACTTACGCCTGGATCGGTCCCTTCATTGGTGCGCTTATCCGCCCTGTTGGTGGTTTTATCTCTGATAAACTTGGCGGTGCACTTGTTACACAGATCTGCGCTATAGGTATGGTTGTCTGTGCTGTCGCAGTCTCTTTTGTCATGAAGGCGGCGTACGTTTCTGCTACACCTGAAACAGTTTTCGTTCCGTTCTTCCTGCTCTTCCTCGGACTCTTCTTCTTCTCGGGGATAGGAAACGGTTCGACCTTTAGAACAATCTCAATGGTCTTTAACGAAGAGCAGGCTGGACCTGTTCTCGGCTTTACCTCTGCTGTTGCAGCCTACGGCGCATTCATCATGCCTAAGGTTATCGGTGAGCAGATTAAGGCGACCACACCGCAGTACGCATTATGGGGCTTTGCGGCTTTCTATGCGGTCTGCGTTGTGCTCAACTTCCTCGCGTACCTGAGACCGGGTTGCAAGTATAGAAACCCGTAATCTCTGTTTAAGAGGTAGTTGTACAGTTGTTCAGGAAGAGGCCGACCCTATTATTAGGGTCGGCCTCTTCCTTTTCTGCAAATACCGTTATTCAGTTACCCTTGACAACTTCTATTCCTCTGCTATTCTTTTAGTACATCATAAAATATTAACATGAAAATATACTTCAGGCATTCCGTTGTGGGTTTCTTCTGTCTTTTTTCTGGTAAGATAACAATAACCTAGGAGGTGTAATATGGGCAAGCTTGATAGTTATGATAACTTTGGCGTAGAAAAAATGACAAAGGCAGAGCATGCCGAAAAGCAGGAGAAAGTACTTGCAGTCTGTAAATGCAAGGGTTGTCCCAGTTATGTAGAGGGTGACAATCCGAGTGGCGCTTACTGTTTTCCTCTTATAGGTACCAGTAAAGCGATTCAGTGGGAGAAGGATTGTATCTGCGGCACGTGTCCTGTTTATAAAGAGTATGAACTCGATCATAACCACTACTGTACGAGGTGCTCTCAGTTCTGCCAGTCATTACAGACTTTAAGCGCCGATTCGGGTGCGGGAAATTAAATAGTATGCGGTTCTGCCTGCAAGGGGAGCCGCTTTTTTTTACCTTTCACTGCCTGTATGACAGATACAGCTGTGGCAAAACCGAACAATAGCCCTTTACTGTTCGGTCTGGCACAGGTACGCCTAACCGCCTGTCAGGCTTATATAATTCATCCTGTTACAGTTATAAATTGCTGGACATGAGACCACGGATGTTGTAATATTATAGGTCTAGAGTACATATATATATTTAAATACAAATCGTAATGAAGGAGATGTAATCAATGCAGATTAAGACGGCCGAAGAGGCGAAGACGTCTGTCAAGCAGTGGCTTGAAGAGAATCATCACAAACTTAACGAAATGACCGATGATAAGGTCTCTTTTCATTTTGAGGTAGACTACCCGGTTGGTTCACTCAAGAGGCAGAGAGTACTTCAGCCCAAGGATTTTCCGGGCCTTATAGTGCTTCTTAACGGCGTATCCGTTGCCAAGGAGCATGTGGAAATGCTCAAGGAGATCAGCCAGGAAGAGAGAGAGGCCTTCTACGCCGAGATCAGGAACGATCTTATCTTCAACCGCAACAGTTACGACATCAATATCGATGAAGAGGGTATTGCGCAGCAGATCCAGTTCTCGTTTGAGTTCTATCTCGATAGCCTGACAAAGACCAAGCTCTTTGAGGGACTTCTGCTCAACCACAGAACCCTTATCTATATCGTTTCCAAGTTTAATGACAAGTTCGGCCTGCCGGTAATGCCGGATACTACACCTACTGTTGGTGGAGAGACTGTAGGCACTGCCTGAGTTTAGTCAGTGCTTAGCCCCGGTTTAGGTCGCAGCTTTATTTCATATAGGAGGTAGATACTATGTCTGACGAGTCGGTTTTATATGTGAAGTATGAGTGCATGCACCCATCCTGCGTTGTCCATTGCAGACGTGGCGAATTCGACATAGTTGAGGGCCTGTTCAACGAGCTCTCCGATTTCTATAAGGACAAGGAAGGCTCTTTCAAGAGTCCGAAAGAGATCTGTCGCCTGGGGTTTCCGCAGGAGTTCAGAGCGTTGAAGGTCAGGGCGGTTAACGACGGAGAGGTGATAAGCGATGTTGCTCCCGAGTGCACCACCGAGATCTATAGCGATACCGGCGACGACCCTGGTGTGATAAAGCTGCTTAAGAAAGAGCATCAGCATATAATGGATATCCTCGACCGGATCGAGATCGAGATACAGAGCAGGGATGTTCAAGCTCTGTGGATCTCGTCAGCCGATCTGGTAAACGATATACTGCTTCACTCCAATAAGAAAGAGGAACTCGCTTTCTTTCCTCACTTGAAGGGGCTTCTTCCTATGGCTGAAGGCGTTGTATCGATTATCAAGGAGGATCATGCCGAGTTCTTTACGGTTCTTGAATCCTTCCGCGATTCTCTGGAAGAGGGCTACCTTATGGACGGTTTGGCACGCTCTGTTGTAACCAACCTCAGGAACCATATACGTAAAGAGAACAATGAGTTCTTTCAGCTCATAATACCGTATATTGATGATGAGCTGGATGCCAAGGTGCTTGCGGATATGCAGAAGGCAGAGGATGAGTACGTACCGTATGTCGCTCCTCCGCTCGATGTGGAGAAGGCGCGTCAGACAGAAAAGGCTAAGCAACGCCGTATCTACGATGCTGAGAAGGATAACCTGAGAGCAGCCGTTGCGGCCAGTGCCGACGGTAGCTGTTGCGGAGTTTAGCCCTGTCTATTCTTTTCGGGCTTAGTTTTACCGAGGTTGATAGGAACGGGCTTCAGTCTGCAAGATATAAAGAACTCTTTGCAAACCGAGAGGTTCTTACGAGTTGAGAAGTTATAGTATGGCATTAAAAAGGGCTGCGGAATTTTTCCGCGGCCCTTTTTTTATAGCGGTATATTTGTGATAAGGACATAGAGCCAGATAAGTATCATCGAGGCGCCTATCCAGCTTACGTACTTGAAAGCCCGCCTGCTCCGCCGCCGGACTATCGATATCTTTAAAGAGATAAGACCCAGTGCGCTTACCCAGCCCAGAAACGCCCACAGGTGGATGCCGTTAATTATGAAGCTTGATATTGCTACGGATGAGAGCAAAACTACCGAGCAGTAGCCGTTTATGCGGTGGATTATACCATCCACTGAAGACCGCTTAACCTTAATAAGCTGTAGTCCGCTTATAAAGCTCGATGTGGCAAGCACCAGGCCTATGCTTGCGAGTATCATCGGAATTTTTATCAGTATGTCCACTACTTTTCCTTACCCAACAATATCAGGGCCCTGCGTACGATCAGTCTCTGCAGCAGGTAGAATATTACGCCGGTATAGATCATGATTATCGGCAGTATTATATAGAGGTTAGGCAGCGTGCTGTTATCCTCGTAGATATTACCGCTGCTCTCGCTCTCGATAAGCCCGTACATATTTCTGTAGGCTTCATTGTCCGTTATGTTGTTGTCGTTTGAGTCCCATAGCAGTATACCGTTCCAGGTATTATGGTTTGTGCTGTTCTCCCTTATGTCATTATTGTCAGCGTAGGAGAGGAAGATACCCTTGTCCGAGTTCTGTCCGGCGATATTACCGACAACGGTATTGCCGGATGAGCGCTCCAGATATATCCCATAAGTCTCGTTAAACTCTGTACGGTTCTCACTGATGGTATTGGACTCCGAATCGACCACCGCAATGCCTATCCTGTTCTTGCTTGCGCTGGAGCGCGATACGGTTATCTTTGAAGAGTGGAGCAAGAGTATGCCGGCCTCTTCAGTAGAGCCTTCCGTATTTATTCCGTCTATAGATGCACCTATCGTTCCCTCCACTTTGATAACAGGTAGAGTCGTATCTTTTGCCGCTACTACCACTTTTGCGTCATAAGATGCGGCGCGCAGGTGTATCGCTTTATCTATTGCAATGTTTTCAACGTAGCGGCCTTTATTAATTAGTATAAGATCACCGGGCAGCGACCTGTCTACTGCGGTCTGTATGTTACCATTGCCCTCAGTAACACGTATGGTTGCAGCCACGCAGATGTCGGCGGCTGCGATGATAAATGATAACAGTATAAGTAGAATTACATGTTTTTTACCCATACGAATTAGAACCTTGAGAGTATTGAGTAAGTTTATAACTGTCTGTTTCGCCGCAACATATCCGAGTAACGGTTAAATCCATACCACTCGGTATAAGTATAGCCTGTAAAGAGGGATTCGGGAAAAAAGTCTATTGTAAAAAAGAGAATCGTAACAGATGAGTGGGGAAAAGTCCAAACGATTCAGGCTCCTTCATAACTTTATGTAACAATTTTGAGGTTTGAACAGACAAAAAAAGAGGCCGGACCGTATTGGTCAGACCTCTTTTAAAACTGGTGGAGCTGAGGGGGGTCGAACCCCTGACCTCGTGACTGCCAGTCACGCGCTCTCCCAACTGAGCTACAGCCCCAAATCTATTTTGTGATGTATTGTTCTGAAGGATACTGATATTTTTTGGTTATTTGCCTTCAGCTGCTGCAAGCAGACCGTCAGTATCAACATTCATTTCTAACACTTACGGTCGCCACTGTCAATGGGTATTTTTTTATTCTTTTTTTATTTATTAAGCCTATGTGAGTTGACAAAAAAAAAATTAAGTGTTAGAGTTGCTCATATTTTTAAATCAGCAAATACTGTAATACTCGCTTAATTGATAATACTTTTAACAGTAGCTATTGCGGTGATTAAACAGTCGTGCTCTTCTTTTAATTATGTAATTCATATCAACATTACTAATAAAAAATACAGGAGGATTGCAATGGCAGCAAAGCCGTTAACCAAGTCTCAGATAGCAGAACAGGTTGCAAAAAGAGCAGAGATAACCAAGAAAGCCGCAACAGATATATTGAACCATATTGCAGAGCTCTCTTATAAGCAAGCTAAGAACACTTTTACTATTCCCGGTATTGGTAAGCTTGTACTCGTAAAGCGTAAAGCCAGGATGGGTAGAAATCCTCAGACTGGTGAAGCGATTAAGATTCCAGCTAAGAAGGTTGTCAAGTTCAGAGTTGCCAAGGCATGTAAAGATGCTGTGCTCGGAGTTAAGAAGTAGACTAGGTGCAAGAGTTGATGAGCAGTTGAGCGGTACTTGGTTGGCGCTTAGCCGGTAGGGTGGTAACAAACTGCTTGCATGTCGGGCTTTCTTCTCTAAAAAATAGATTTACTCTCTTGATGGTCCCCTGTTTAGACGGGGGACCATTTTTTTTTAGACTCTGTCTGTTCAAGGCTTGAGATGTCCGAAAAACTCTTGAGTTTTCAATAGTTATACAGTATAGTTTCAGTATGAAATGTCCATTTTGCGCCTATATTGAAGATAAGGTTATAGATTCGCGTCTATCACAGGAAGGTTCTGCCACGCGCAGGCGCCGTGAGTGCCTTAAATGCTCAAAGCGCTTTACAACATATGAGCGTATCGAAGAGACTTTGCCGATGGTTGTTAAGAAGGATGGAAGTCGGGCAAAGTATGACAGGGGCAGAATCCTCTCCGGTGTGATGAAGGCGTGTGAGAAGCGGCCTGTAAGCATGGAAGAGATAGAGAATACGGTCGATGAGCTTGAGATGAAGTTGCTCGATGCCGGGGAGAAGGAGATCTCAAGCGCTGTAATCGGTGAGTCCGTTATGGATAGCCTTAGAGGGCTGGATGAGGTTGCCTATGTCCGATTTGCTTCTGTCTACCGCGAATTCAGGGATATAAACGAATTCATGGTAGAGCTGAATGATATGCTTACGCTCAGGAAGCGGGAAAAGTAACCATGTCACCCTTACTCGATGAGCGTTTTATGCGCGAGGCCCTGAAATTAGCTTCCCGCGCACGCGGTAACCGTACGAGCCCCAACCCCGCAGTGGGCGCTGTTATCGTCTTAAATAATAGAGTGGTCGCCTCCGGCTGGCACAGGCGGGCCGGAGAGGCGCATGCCGAAGTGCTCGCTTTTGCGGATGCCGAATCGAAAGGAATTGACCTACGAAAAGCATCGCTCTACGTAACGCTTGAGCCGTGCGCTCATGCCGGAAGAACGCCGCCGTGTACGGCTGCGGTAATCGCAACAGGTATAAAGAGGGTCGTGGTTGGCTCCAAAGACCCGAACCCGAAGGTGTCGGGGAGAGGAGTAAGGGCGCTAAGAAGGGCCGGCATAGAGGTGCTCTTCGATGTTCTAGACAGAGAGTGTCTTGCGTTAAACGCCTGGTACGTTAAGTATATTACCACCGGGCTGCCGTACGTAACCCTTAAGCTTGCTACAACTCTTGATGGAAAGATCGCTACCTCCACGGGAGAGGCGCGGTGGATTACCGGCAAGGAGGCGCGCAGGCATGCACACTCCATGAGAGCCGCTTCAGACGCCGTGCTGGTTGGATCCGGCACGGCGGTTGCCGATGACCCGTCTCTGACCGTCAGGCATGTCTCAGGGCTTAATCCTATGCGTGTCTTGCTCGACTCCACGCTCAAAACGCCAACTGACAGCAGGCTCTATAACGCGGCTGGCGAGGGCGGAGGGCTTGTTATCTTTACTACAAGAAAAGCGCCAAAAAAGAGAGTTGTCCTTGCGCGCGCCGCAGGGGCGAGAGTTGAGGTCTTTGCGCCCACTAAAGACGGGCTTTCATTACCGCGGGTACTTCGTTCTCTCGGTGCAATGGGCGTTGCAAACCTCTTAATAGAGGGGGGAGCGCAGGTGGCGGCCTCTGCTCTAAAGTCTGGACTTGTGGACAGGGCGGCTTTTTTCATCGCTCCCACGATCCTTGGCGGTGACGCTTTTCCGGGGATCGCCTCACTCGGCATTAGAGGTCTCAAAGATGCACCGAAGCTCAAGGGAACAAAACTAAAGCGTCTCGGCAGCGATATTTTGATTGAAGGGTCACTCTCTTAGTTTTATAACTGCGTAAACGACAGAGGAGCTTATCAGTATGTTTACCGGGATCGTAGAGGTTGTAGGTACCCTGAAATCTATTGAAATAAGAGGCTCATCTGCTAAAATGAGTGTAGAAACCACACTTGATCTCTCCACTTTGAGCCTAGGGGACTCTATTGCGGTAAACGGTGCGTGCGTTACGGTTACCGAGTTTACTACCAATACATTTGTGGCTGACCTCTCCGGTGAGACTCTCGGTGTAACAACGCTCGGTTCTCTTGTTTCGGGTGACTCTGTGAATGTCGAGAGTGCATTGACACTGAGTAAACCGCTCGGCGGGCACCTTGTTACAGGCCATGTTGACTGCGTAGGTACTATTGCTTCAAAGGCGGAGCGCGGGGAATTCATAGAGATAGAGTTCACTCTTCCGGGCGAGTTTATGGGGCAGATAGTAAAGAAGGGTTCTGTAGCCGTAGATGGTATCAGTCTTACGGTAGCGTCGATAACGTCTAGCGGTTTTGCTATCTCTGTCATACCGTTTACCCTTAACAGGACTACGCTCGGCACTAGAAGCGCAGGGTCGAAGGTTAATATAGAGACGGACATAATAGCAAAGTATGTTGAGAAGCAGCTCGAGAAAGGCAAGGCAAGTAGAGTGAACGAGAGTTTTCTCGCCGAACACGGTTTTTTGGATAATGGCTGATTAGCCGACTATTAAGTCTTGTTTGGTAGTAGCAAGAGCGGGTAGAATACCGGGTAAGAATACTATGTTGCTACCCTTTAAGTGTTATCGTATAAGATGAGATGGCGATTGAAACTTTAATAGAGACCTGTTGCCGGGCTGTTTTAAATTGAGAGCAACGGGTAAGAGCATAGAGGTATCAGAATGGCGATTGAGAGAATAGAGAAGGCGCTTAAAGAGATACGGGCCGGTCGTATGGTAGTGCTTGTAGATGATGAAGATAGAGAGAACGAGGGAGACCTGTGCATGGCTGCCGAGTTTGCGACGCCTGAGGCGGTAAACTTTATGGCCAAGTATGGCCGCGGCCTTATCTGCCTGACGCTGACCGAAGAGGATGCCGACGCCCTCGAACTTCCGCCTATGGTGGACGAGAATACGGCGCCGCTCCGTACCGCTTTTACCGTCTCTATCGATTCGCGTGACGGTATAACTACCGGAATCTCTGCAGCCGACAGGGCCAAGACCATTCTCGACTCTGTTGCCGACGGGGCCAAAGCCGAAGACCTTGTTCGTCCGGGTCATATCTTTCCGCTTCGCGCGCGCTCAGGCGGAGTACTGGTAAGAACAGGCCAGACAGAGGGTTCCGTGGATCTTTCCCGCCTTGCGGGGCTCAAGTCCGCAGGGGTAATCTGTGAGATAATGAGCGACGACGGCTCCATGGCCCGCATGGCAGACCTTGAGACATTTGCCCAAGAGCACGGCCTGATGATTGTCACTATAGCCGATATAATCGAGTACCGGTTAAAGAGAGACCGCCTGGTTCATAGAGCGGCTGAGGCCTCCATGCCGACCAAATACGGCGGAGAGTTTCGTGCCATCGCATATATTAACGATGTCGATTCTCATGAACACCTTGCGCTTGTTAAAGGTGAGATCGATTCCGATTCCGATGTGCTCGTTCGCGTTCATTCGGAGTGCCTTACGGGCGACGTGCTCGGCTCCAACAGGTGCGACTGCGGAGACCAGCTCAAAGGCGCCATGAAGATGATAGAGGCAGAAGGGGCCGGGGTAATAGTCTATATGCATCAGGAGGGGCGAGGAATAGGCCTTGTGAACAAGATGAAGGCGTATGAGCTTCAGGACAGCGGTCTCGATACCGTGGAGGCGAACGAGAAACTCGGGTTCAAGGCAGATTTGAGAGAGTACGGTATAGGAGCGCAGATACTGCTCGATCTCGGAGTGAAGAAGATGCGTATCATGACCAACAACCCGAAGAAGATTGTGGGGCTTGAAGGTTACGGCCTTAATGTCACCTCCAGAGTTCCTATAGAACCTATTCCGCATGCAAGGAATGTTGAGTATCTGAGAGTTAAGAAAGAGAAGATGGGTCACATGCTTGAAAATCTCGATGGAGTGGATGAGGTTTGACCCGTTCACTGTAGTGAGTAGCATGTGCGAGTATTATAACCCCTGTAACCTGAATGCTGCAGGGGTTGGTAAATAGCGGGTAGAGTTTGAACTCTGTTCGGAATATGAAAAAAGGAGGCTTAATGCCTAAGACGATTGAGGGAAATCTTTCAGCCAAGGGGCTCAGGTTCGCAGTAGTGGTCTCCCGTTTTAATGATTTTATCTCCGAACGTCTGCTCGGAGGGGCTGTAGATACGTTACTAAGAAGCGGCGCAGCCGATAGCGATATTAATGTGTATAAGGTGCCCGGCGCGTTTGAGATGCCGACAATAACGAAAGTGCTGGCCGATAAGGGCGGAGTGGATGCCATAATCTGTCTCGGTTGCGTTATACGCGGCAGTACTCCGCACTTCGATTACGTCGCTGCCGAGGTCTCCAAGGGCATTGCGAAGGTCTCTATAGAGAGTGGCCTACCGGTAAGCTTTGGTGTGATAACCACGGATAACATTGAGCAGGCGATTGAGCGGGCCGGAACCAAGAGCGGTAACAAGGGGCGCGATGCCGCTCTGTCCGCAATAGAGATGGCCAACCTTATAAGCTCGCTGAAATAGAGTGTGGGAAGAGGAACCTGTACTATGAGTTCAAGACGTAAGTCAAGGGAAGTTGCGCTCCAGATGCTCTATGGTGCAGATGTTGCCGATCACGGTTCTGACGGTGACCTACTGGACGATGATGACCTTCTGATAGAAAATGAAGAGGGTGTTTCGGAAAGCGTGCGGAAATACGCAGAAGTGATAACACGCGGTGCCATAGAGAAGGCTGCCGAGATAGACGCTATGGTTGAGTCCTATTCCGAGCATTGGAAGGTTGGCAGAATGCCGCTAGTAGACAGGAATATCCTGAGGCTTGCCGCCTATGAACTCCTCTACTGCCCGGAGACTCCATACAAGGTAGTTATAGATGAAGCGATAGAACTGGCAAAACGGTTCGGTTCCGATAAGTCGGCCTCTTTTATAAACGGGGTGCTCGACCGGGTACACAAAGAGGCAGTTAGAGAGAGTTCCGCCTGATTTTTTTATTCTATTCTAATTTGCTGTTCCCGGATCGTTGAGGGATAATAGCAGGCAGAAATAATAATACACATTTTACAAGAAGGAGTAGTTGCTTGAACGTAAAGCTCTTGGATCTGGAACGGCAGTACCGCAAGATTAAGAATGAAGTGATGTCTGAAATAAAGTCGGTATGCGACTCTCAGCATTACGTGCTCGGCTCGAACGTCAAGGCACTTGAGGAGGAGATTGCAGCATATTGCGGCGCAAAGTATGCCGTAGGTGTGGCTTCCGGAACGGACGCTATACTGCTTGCGCTCATGGCCGCAGGGGTTGGTCCAGGGGATAAGGTCGTAACAACGCCGTATACTTTCTTCTCTACAGCCGGCTCCATTGCTCTGCTCGGTGCCAAACCCGTCTTTGTTGATATCGAACCCGATACATTCAATATAGACCCTGATGAGCTTGGGCGGCTCCTGAAGAGGAGTTCAAAAGGCGTCAAGGCCGTCATCCCGGTGCACCTTTACGGTCAGTGTGCGGAGATGGATACGATTCGCTCCCTTGCTCACAACCATTCACTCTCTGTTATAGAAGACGCCGCACAGTCGATAGGGGCTCGGTATAAGAAGAGGGGCGCAGGGGCCCTTGGGGACTTCGGTTGCTTCTCCTTCTATCCGACAAAGAACCTCGGTTGCTTCGGCGACGGCGGCATGGTTACGACCAATAACAGGCAGAGGGCTGAGAAGTTGAGAATGCTCAGGGGGCACGGTAGCCGCCGCAGGTATTATTATGATATAGTCGGCACCAATTCGCGCCTCGATGAAGTCCAGGCCGCTGTGCTGCGCGTCAAGCTCAAGTATCTTGACGAGTGGGCAGAGGGCAGAAGGCGCAATGCCGGAAAGTATACCGAGCTCTTCTCCAAGTCAGGTCTCGGTGACGCGGTAACCGTTCCGGAGATTCGCAAAGAGAACCTCTCGGTCTATAACCAGTATGTAGTGCTTGTGAAGAAGAGGGACAGACTCCGTAAGTACCTTGCAGAGAAAGGGGTCGGCAGCGAGATATATTACCCCATGTCGCTGCACCAGCAGAAGTGCTTTAAAGAGCTCGGTTACAAGACCGGAGATTTTCCTGTCTCCGAGTCTGTTGCCAAAAAAACACTTGCGCTTCCGATCTACCCGGAGCTTAAAGCCGGGGAGTTGCGTTACGTGGTCTCTACGATAGCCGATTTCTACTCGAAATAGGTGCGTCTGAGAAAGCGATTTTGGATATGTCAATAACGAGCAGAGTCTTTTGCCCTTCATCCTGTTACCGAGGCCTGTTAACTGGTGGATAAGCGTATTGAAGTGAGGTTCAGCGAATGAGAGTACTTGTTACAGGGGGTGCAGGTTTTATAGGATCGCATCTGTCGGAAAGGCTGCTGAATGACGGCCACGAGGTGATCTGTCTCGATAACTTCTTTACGGGACGTAAAGAGAACATAACCCACCTGCTATCCAATCCGATGTTTGAGCTTCTACGCCACGACGTTATAGAGCCGGTTCTGGTAGAGGTGGACCTGATCTACAATCTTGCCTGTCCTGCCTCTCCTGTTCATTATCAGCATAACCCGGTCAAGACGATCAAAACCAGTGTCTCCGGCGCGCTCAACATGCTTGGGTTAGCCAAGAGAGTCGGAGCTCGTATACTCCAGGCTTCAACATCCGAGGTTTACGGCAACCCGTTAGTCCATCCGCAGACAGAAGCGTACTGGGGCAATGCCAACCCCATAGGCCCGCGCTCATGTTACGATGAAGGCAAGATGTGTGCAGAGTCGCTGATGTTCGCCTACCACAACCAGAACGATGTTGATATCAAGGTCGTCAGGATATTTAATACCTACGGTCCCCGCATGCTGGAGCAAGACGGGCGAGTCGTCTCCAACTTTATAGTGCAG
>JAJCZH010000035.1 GCA_029262515.1 Deltaproteobacteria bacterium
GATCCTCAACTCCTCTGCCGCCCGCTTCAGAGAAAAACCGCCCTTTAAAATATCTCGCTTAAGAACGATTACCCTGTTTACGTTCGGGTTGTGGAGCAACATCGCCTCTGTACCGAGGTTAACGTAGGCATCGAGCTCGGCGTTCGGCAAGACTTCTTTAAGGGCCGAAAAAACAGGAGAGGTGAGCAGCACGTCGCCGATGTTCTTCAGCATAACTACAAGAACCCGTTTAACTCCCGAGAGGTCAGGGTAGTCGTCAAAGATCGGATAACCGTCCCTCATCCCAAGGCTACCCGTCTCTATATCGGTACTTTCCGTTGTCATCCAAAAACTCTCTTCATTTTGTGATTGCCTTAAATAGATCGACTCACATGCCGCCAAAATATTATCCGAGCGCCGAGAGCATCTCTTGCACCCTGTGCGCATATGTATGGTGCGTGAGTATATGGGACTGCCCCTGCTCCGCTATCTTTCGCGCGGCTTGCCGGTGCTCCGCATAGTAGAGGGCCTTCTTCATCGCCTCTTCCTCGGTTCTGAATGTAACATAGTGGACGCCGTCCTCAAAGAGCTCTTCGTAACCGAGCGAGTCGTAGACATTGGTTAGAAGCAGGCACCTGCCGTTCGCCATCGTCTCGAAGACACGCATATTGAGGTCCCTCCCCTTGACGCCGGTAAAACCGGCGCCGAGGTTAAAACCGATTGTGCAGTGCGCCATCTCGCGCGTCACGTCCGCGCCGAAGCGTTTACGGTAATAAAAATTGGTGCTGAGCCCGGCGCGCCTGAAGAGCTTCTCGAACTCCTTGCGGTGTTTGTACGGAGCGCCGCACATGCCGATGTCGTATCGGCTCCGCTTAAAAAGTTTCTTGATTAAACTCTTCGGCCTCGACGCCTCCATCTCCGGCGTCCAGACATGCGTTGCCGGGTCGGCCGCAAGGGGCAGCCACCGGGCATTGGGGCCGAGTTCGCCTACGACATGTTTCTGCGCCACCCATACGTAATCGAACTTTTGGGCCTCGCAGTACGCTTTGTGAATATCGAGCTTATGGCAGGAGTCGATACTGACGTACGCCATCGGGCTCTTGCGATTCTTAAGAAATGGAAACTCGACCGGCAGGCCGGTATCGACCATCAGTATCAGGTCCGCTTCCGGCAGCTCCGTATTCTCTATCGGCTTATGCGGATCGTAGAGAATCTCAAGAACCTCTACCTCTCCCGCGGCCTCGAGCGTCTGTAACGCATTGGCGTAGTACTCGGAGGCCGAGTGCGGTATGGCGGAACGGAGATTTATTATCTTCTTAGCCATTATCCGTGCCTCTGTCCCTGTTACCAGCCAGCGAACTCTTTATCTTCTTTGCGTCTTCAGGCCCCTTTATCAAACCCTCTTTCTCCTTGTACAGTTTTGCTGACGCGGATTTGGCCTCGATTATCTCGTGGCCTAGATGAAACTGGAGAGCGCGGTACCGTACCGAGCGCATCTTGAAACCGGCGACTCTCAGGCGCAGCGCAATGTCGGTATCCTCTCCTCCGCCCCGGCTTTCGTACTCTTCGTCAAAACCGTTTACCGCTTTCAAATCTTCCTTGTGGATGCTGAAGTTAGAGCCGAGCAGGCTGAAGGGGCTCTCGCCCCTGATAGCAGCAAGAGGCCTGAGGCACTCTTCATAGTACTTAAACCTGCCGAGCAGGCTCTGCCAGAAGCCCCAGAAAGTAAAACCGTCGAAGCGGCCGCCGGTTATCATCCGGGCAGTAACGCTCTCGGAGACCGGCCTGCCCATCATAATACGCCTGCCGCCTAAAAAAGTTCCTCTCTTTCGATTCTTCCAGTGAACACTCAAAAAATCCCGCGCCAGCAGACAGTCGGCATCGATAAAGAGGAGGTACTTCCCCTCGGCTTCTTTAACGGCGCGGTTTAAGATTCTGCACTTTCTAAAACCGAAGTCCTCCTGCCAGAGATGTTTCAAGGCATAAGGCGGATCATACCCGTTTAGCCACTCACCCACCTCGGGCCCCGAACCGTCATCGGCTACTATTACCTCGAAATCGGTAAAGTCCTGCCGCTCGAGCGAACAGAGCGTGAGCCTGAGGTAGTCGAGATAATTGTAGGTCCCGACTATTACGGTAATACTGGGCATACGCCTCACTCCTCGCCCTTATTGTCTGAAACCTTGCGGAGGTAAAAGGCCGCCATATCGCCGCGCCCTTCGGCGTTCAACTCTTCGGAGGTTTTTTTCCACTCTTCCATCTGCTCTTTTCCGAAGACCAACTCGCCGTTATCTTCTAAAAAGGCCTTCTGCTTGTCTATGAGTATTCCCTTTCTCAGGAGCTCGGAGCCGTAGAACTGAAACTCCCACGAGTCGTACTCCACGGCCGTAACCTCGAGGCCCGCTTCTCTTGCCAGCAGTTCGATGCTCTTCTTTGAATGAAGAAAGAGATGGCGCGGGCTGTCGAGCTGCACCCAGTCCGTTGTATACTCTTGCCATGCGTACGACGTACCGACCGGTATGCGAAGCAGCACCGTGCCGCCAAACCTTATGAGCCTTGCCAAAGAGGCGAAGAGAGAGACCTGGTCCGGGATATGTTCGAGCGAGTGGTTCATCATAATGAAGTCGTACCTGCCGGTTCCCTCCACCTCTTCGAGGCGCGCTTTTTTGATTTCAAGACCATTGGGGTAGATTATGTCGTCGCCTATAAACGGATCGATACCGCATGCGTTTTTATAACCCTCCTTACGGATACGGGCCAGAAGAGAGCCTGCGCCGCAGCCGACGTCTAAAATATGAGAGGCCTTCGTAACGTGAGCGCGCGCGAACCAGTCGTGGTGAACCGGAAAAGTGAAGATTGATTTTGCAAGGCGCGCTCCGGGGCCGCTGGAAGTGCCGAGCGCAGCGCCGGCCCTTCTAAAGACCCCCTTCAGGGCCGACTCCTTCAGCTTCCTCTCGGAAACCTTCTTGTACGAGTAGTACTCCTCTTTATAGTAGCTGTAGAGGTTGGCCGGAACCTCCTCTATCTGAAGACAACCGCACGCAGAGCACTGGAAGTAAGCGAATATCTCATCGCTTGCATGGCGCATATCGCGCGCGTACCAGACAGGGAAGTCTCCGCTCTCTTTACATATCTTGCAGCTACCCATCTATCCTTTTACCCCGTTGCCTTCGTGGTCCGTGCCGCCGCGTCTATCACGTCGAGAAACTTTTTCATAACAGTCTCGGGCGCGCACTGCAGAGCGCACTGCCTGCGCCGCTCCTTTACGGCCTCTAACAGGCCGCCGGCTTTAAACTCTCTCTCTGCCCCTGTTACCTCTTCTATTCTGTCGGCAAGCTCTTTCGGGTCTGCCGGAACCGTGACCACACGCCCGATACCGGCGCCGTGATGCGCGAACTCCTCTATAACCGCTGCCGCGCCAGCGCCCCTGCCAACGATTACCGGAAGACCCATATATAACGCCTCCATAAAGACAATGCCGAAGGTCTCAAAGTGCGAAGGCACCACAAAGAGGTCGGCGGCATTGTAAAGGGTTGCAACGTCGCTTACACCGCCTAAAAATCTTACCCTCTCTTCAATACCGAGCCTCTTGGCTTTCTCCTTAAGACGCGTTGTCTCTTTCTTGTCACTGCCCGCAATAAGTAATACGGCGTCTTTACCCCTACCAACAAGCTCGGCCAGAGCATTTATAGTTGAAGAGAGTCCCTTGATCTTGAAACCGCTTCCGATATGCAGAAGCAGCAGAGTCGATTCGCTTATACCGAGGCCAGCGCGCGCTTTACTTTGTAAATCTTTTACATTTTGTACATCAGATACGCCATTAGACTTGCCGCTTGACCGGTCACTTAAGTGGCTATCGAGCCGTTTGAGGTCTATAGCCGGAGGAATTATAGTAAAAGTATTGGGCGCAACACTGTAGTGGCGCCCAATCTGCTCCATACCGCTCTTCGAAAGAACGATTGCCTTTGCCTTGCCGCTCTTGATCCTCTCGAAGATACTCTCCTCTATCGTATTTATCACCCTGTGCAGCATATTCGCGGCAATAGAGAGGCTGTCAAAAAGACCGTTATTCTCTCTCCTGTATGCGAGCCACTCCTTGTGGCATGCATTGCCCGCGCGGTAGATATCCATCACCAGTGTCCGGTCGAAGGCGACTACGACGTCGAACTCTGCACCAGACTTCTGTAAGACCCGCCGCGTACGAAGCGCAAAGCTCAAGACCTTCAGCCAGGAAGAGATCCGAATTATCGGTACCTTAATAAACTTTAGAGAAGCCTGGACGTTGCTTGGGCCGCCCTTGCCCTCAAGCGCGGAAGTATCGCCCTTCCACTCGCTCGCAAGCACCGTTACAGAGTCGCCGCGAGCTAAAAGCGCATCGACCAAGAGCGCGGCCTGCCGCTCGTAACCGCCAAAAGGGTTGTACTTCATCAGTACGATAGCTACGTTCACTTTTCTCTCTCTGCTCTCCTGCTACGCGGATGGGCATGCAAAATAGTCGGCAGCTTCAAACCCGAAAAACTCATCTACGGACCTTAGACCAGAAGCTCACGATAAAGTCCCTCGGTAGTATCGAGCATGCGCCCTATCGTAAACCTCTCTTCCACCCTCTCTCTTCCGTTCGCACCGAGCCTGGCCCGCAAGGCCTCGTCTCCCAAGAGCCTCGAAATCGCCGCACCGAGCTTTTGAGAATCGCGAACAGGCACGGTTATCCCGTTAAGACCATCTTCGACGATCTCGGTAAGAGGCCCAAGATCGGTAGAGACCACCGGCAGGCCCATTGCCATGGCCTGAATAACCGACTGCGGAATCCCCTCGTTCGCATACGACGGCTGGGCATAGATATCGAGAGAGCGAAGCACGTCCGGCACGTCATCGCGGTGGCCCGTCATTATAACAAAATTCTCCAACCCGGCCTCTTTTACCCTGCCCTTAAGGTCTTCGTATCTGGGGCCGCCACCGACTATCAGAAAACGGGTCTTCGGAAAGAGCTTCTGTACGCCTTTTGACGCACCTATGAAGTAGTCGTGCCCCTTCCAGCTCCTCAAGACGGAAACCATGCCGACGAGCCGGGTTTTCGGCGCCAGAGAAAGCTCGACGCGAATATCGTTAAACGGCTTTTTAGGATCGTACAAAGAGAGATCAATACCGGTTGGAATAGTGATCAGCTTGCCGCGCCCTACCCTGTTTCTCGAAATCAACTGCTCTTTTATGGCGTCAGCCGTGGTGATTATCTTTCTCGGCAATCGACGGTAGATCAGGCCCGAGGTAAAGCTGGTAGAAACCGGCGTTGAGATGTGGCGAGTTCTTACGATGACCGGCGAGACCGTAACAGTACGCGCGGCAACGGTAGCAAGCCAGCTATCGCGCGAACTGTGGGTATTTATAATGTCCGGCGAGTAGCTCTTTATCAGGGCCCGGAACCGTTTGAGCGTACCGACGTAATCCTTCTTCCTGTATGAAACGACCTCGGTCTCAAGCCCGGCTTTTTTCGCTCTTTCTATTATCTCGGAGTCGTCCTGGGCGATTATAATCACGCGGTGGCCGCGCCCTTGCATGCCGCACGACTCTTTGAGTATCCGTATCTCCTGCCCCCCGTAACCCAAAGAGGCCTCTGTATGAAAGATCGTCCACATATATTCTCTCGACGCTATAGAACTTAACAGGGCCGGTTAATCCGTCACACCCTGGTATGATCAAGTAAAATGGCTGATTTTTTTGAATAAATGACCAGCTTTCGTAAAAAACTTAATATTTTATCTTCCCATTCAAGCAGTTACACTGTCAAGGTCTTTGTCTCCAGAGAGCCATATAGAAACAACCCGAAAAGAGCCTTACCGACGCTACAGAGACTGCTCGCCGGCCTTAAACGCCTCCTGGTTATTGAGCTTCATTACGGTTTGCTACCGAAGAACAAATATGGTACTGTCGGTCGATGGATAGAGGCAGATAGAGACGCGCCGGTTACCCGGTTACGCAAGATCTTTAGTGAACGGCTTAAATGAGACGATTTATAAACGAAAAGAGGGCCGAGGCAATCTTGAGGCGCTTTTCGAGGACGCGGGTTCTCGTTATCGGCGATCTCATAATGGACCACTTTATCTGGGGTAATGTCAGGCGTATCTCTCCAGAGGCCCCGGTACCTGTTGTAGAGGTCGGCTCGGAAGACCTGATGCTCGGCGGAAGCGCCAACGTAGGCAACAATATCAGGAGCCTCGGCGGCAAGGCGAACGTAACCGGAGTGGTCGGCACGGACGACGAAGGGCGCAAATTCATTTCCAAACTCGTAGAGCTTAAACTCGGTACCGACGGCATAATAAAGGTCTCCTCCAGGCCGACTACCATAAAGACCCGCATAATTGCCCACGGGCAGCAGGTTGTCCGGTTCGACCGTGAGGATCAGCAGAAGATACCGCCCAATACCGTACAGAAGGTTCTGGCGCATATCAAAGCGAGTCTGCCGGAGACCGATGTCGTCGTACTCTCCGACTATGCAAAGGGCCTTATCACCGAAGAGATGTTTCTCGAGACGGTTTCGCTCTGCGAGGCCGTCGGAATACCCGTTGCGGTAGACCCGAAGTTGGAGCACTTCGGTTACTACAGGGGCGCAACGGTAGTAACACCCAATAACCTAGAGGCCTCAGTTGCCTCGGGTATAGAGATTACGGACAAAAAGAGCCTGAGAAGAGCCGGGGCCGTGCTGCGAAAGGCCATAAACTGCAGGGCTCTGCTGATAACGAGGGGAGAGCACGGCATGTGCCTCTTCGAGGGTTCTACCGAGACCCATATACCGACTGTCGCCAAGGAGGTCTTCGACGTCTCAGGCGCCGGAGATACCGTTATCGGGGTGCTCGCGCTTGCGCTAGGCGCCGGGGCTACCTACACAGAGGCCGCAGTGCTCGCAAACTTCGCCGCAGGCGTAGTGGTCGGCAAGATCGGCACGGCAACACTGAACAGAAAAGAACTTAAAGAGGCGATAAGGGACGGCCTGAAGGCATGGCCAAAAGACTGATTTTTCGCCATTAATCTTATAGATTCAAGAGGTAAGTTAATAGATGACAATGAGCATGACAGGTTACGGCAGAGCCGACTTTGAGCTTAACGGCGAGACCTTTTTCGTTGATATTCGCACGCTCAACCACAGGTACCTCGATATCAAACTTCGGGTGACCGACAGGCTCGGCACGCTTGAGCAGAAAATCAAGGAAGCGCTCAAGGCCCGTATAGCGCGGGGGGCGATTACGCTCAGCATCTTTACCGAAGAGTCGAACAGCGCGGAGCGAAAGCTTAGCCTCAATATCAATGCGGCGCGCGAGTTTCTTTCAGCCGCAGAGGAACTCAAACGCGAAACAGGCGTTACCGGAGAGGTAAACCTTGAGCTGCTCTTGAAGCAACGCGACATCTTTACGGCCGAGAAGGATAAAATCGAAGTGGACGAAGCATGGAAGGCCCTGAGCGGCGCGCTCGACGCCGCCTTCACCCAGCTCGAAGAGTGGAGAGAGAAGGAGGGTGCTGCGCTTAAACTCGACCTGCAAAACAGAATTAACACCATTACGGAACACCTCGACACGGTTGAGAAGAGGGCGCCGGAGATTAAGCAAGGCTATAGAAAGAGACTCGAAGAGTCGATAACGCGGCTGCTCGACAAAAACGCCGAAGAGACGCGCATAATACAGGAAGCAGCCTTCTTTGCCGAAAGGTGTGATATAAGTGAAGAGATTACGCGGGCCAGAAGCCACTTCGACCTCTTCAACGACTATCTGAATAACGAAGAACCGGTCGGCAAACGGCTCGACTTCCTCTGCCAGGAGATCTTTAGAGAGGTAAACACGGTGGCCTCCAAGGCGAACGACGCGAACATGAAGCAGACGGTTGTTGAGATGAAAGGCGAGCTTGAGAAGGTGCGCGAGCAGGTTCAGAACATAGAGTAGGCTAGGCTGAGATAGCGACACCGCAGAGTATTCTATTAGCGTAAGCAGAAGAGAAACGATGACAGGTCTTCCTATTATAATTTCCGGCCCCTCAGGTGCCGGAAAAACGACTCTCTACCAGAGAGCGGTCGAGAGCATCGACCACATCACCCACTCGGTCTCCTACACCACGCGCGCCAAACGCGATGGCGAGCGTGACGGCATTGAGTACCACTTCATAAACGAAACAGAGTTCGACGCCATGGTAGCAAACGGTGAGTTCCTCGAGCACTTTACCGTGCACGGCAACCGGTACGGCACGTCGAAGAAAGACCTGGAGAGTACGCTCGATAAGGGTCTGGACGTAATCCTCGAGATCGACGTACAGGGAGCCGCCGAGGTTCGGCGCGTTCTCGACAACGGGGTCTATATCTTCGTGCTTCCGCCGAGCATAGAGGTTTGCAGGCAGCGCCTCTGCAGGAGGGGAAAGGATGACCGTGACGAAATAGAGCGGCGCCTCAAGATCGCCCTCGAAGAGATCTCTCACGCTTCAGAGTACGACTACACCATAATAAACGACTCCATAGACGCCTCCTTCGAAACGCTCACCTCCATAATACGCGCACATAAAGCCGCGGAACCGAGACTGAGAGAGACGGTCCGAAGACTCTTCAACCTGCACGACTAAAGACCCAATAAATTTTTAGCTTGTAATAAGAGGTATAAAAGTTTATATTAACAAGCTTGTTATTTGCCTACGGAACCGGCCCGCTTTAAGTGTAGGGTTGCCCGAAAAAGAGACGGTCCGAGCCTTTATAAAATACGACAAAGGAGTAGAATAGAATGGCGAGAATTACAGTAGAAGACTGCCTCGAAGAGATCCCGAGCCGCTTTACGCTTGTACACGTTACCGCGCAGAGGGCACGCTCCCTCATAAAGGGCGCAAAACCGCGCGTCGATTCGAACAACCGGGTAGTCGTTACCGCCTTAAGAGAGGTAGCGGCCGGAGAGGTAACCGTTGCGCCCGTTGCTCCTACTGAAAAGGGTACGACGGAGGAGTAGAAGGATCGTCTGATTTTTTTTACATAACTACAACACCAAGGCCGAACTCCACTACCGAGTTCGGCCTTTTTTACAAACCCTGCTTAACCAACCCCAAAACTAAACTTCAAGAGTTCGGCCTTTTTTAAAACATGCACTCGAAGAGGTAATAAAGTCCCCCCCCCCCACTCAACCTAGATTCGAATTCACGAAGTCCCAGTCTATCAGCTTCTCTACCCAAAGCTTTAAGTATTCCGGCCTCCTGTTCTGGTAGTCGAGGTAGTAGGCATGCTCCCAGACATCTACGGTCAGAAGAGGTCTGTTGCCGTGTATTATCGGGGTATCGGCATTAGAGGTCTTTAGTATCTCAAGCTTTTCACCGTGAAGTACCAGCCATACCCAGCCGGAACCGAACTGAGTGGTAGCGGCAGAGATAAAGGCCTCGGCAAACTCTTCATAACTCCCGAACTCTTCCGCCAACCTGTCGGCGATCTCTCCTGTAGGCTCACCGCCGCCTCCGGGTTTCATGCTCTTGAAGTAGAACGTATGGTTGAATACCTGGGCTGCGTTATTAAAAAGGACAGACTGCGCAGGGTCTCCGGCGCTCTTTTCGATTACGCTGAGCAGTTCTTGACCCTCTAAGTCCGTACCCTCTATCAGCCTGTTACTATTCTCCACATAAGTCTTGTGATGACGGCCGTGATGCAGCTCAAGCGTTTCGGAACTGATAACCGGTTCCAGGGCGTCAAGTTGGTACGGCAGGTCGGGCAGAGTGATTAGTGTGGTTTTTGTTAACATCTTATCCTCCCTTCTCTCAAGGCCGGCCGTCTCTTAATGTCCGGTATTACCCTAAACGAACCGGCAGAATTTTGCCTTATATATTAATTGTACCTCTCCATCAGGGCTTGTCAACAGCCTTCACGGGGAAATGAGGATGCAACAGAAACTTACTCAACTAACCATTGCTCCACCCTGCCGGTTCTGGATAAACAAAGTAATCTCTACTCGACACTTTTACTGAGCAAGGCTTCTATAAAAACCCGCCCTTCGGCGGAATCCCACTCTCTGGGGCCTGTAAAACGGCCCAGAACCTTTGAATCCCTGCCTATAACGATTGTAACCGGCAGCGCAGAGACCCCGTAAGAGCGCATCACCTTACCGTATCGGTCGAGATAGACCGGCAGCTCTATGGCATGCCGCTTGAGATAGGCACGAACCTTCTTCCTGCTGTCGAGTGCAACGGTTATTATACTTATTTCCGAACGACCGTTCTTCTTATTAAACCTCTTAAAAAGAGCTTCGAGAGCAGGCAGCTCGCTGATACACGGGGCGCACCACGTCGCCCAGAAGTGGAGCAGCACCACCTCTCCGGCCAGCTCATCAAGCGAAACCGAAGTTACGGAACCGCTGCCCGCCCCCTTATCTTTTACTCGAGCCTTGAGCGCAACAGGATCGAGAGGTTCTAGAGTAAAAGCCGGGGCAGGGGCCCCTGAACTCGACCCGCTCAACTCAAAGCCGGGTACGCTTTTAGCGTACCCGGCACTACAGTCTGCGACAAAGATAATGAGTATCAATACAAGCAGTACGTATTTGCGGTTATCATAACCTCTGAAAAACCTATTTAAATAACTCATACCCGTCGCGCAACCCCTGTACGATGGCACATATTTGCGGTTACGATAACCTCTGAAGAACCTATTTAAAATGTCCATGCGAGCCGCCCTATCGCTCTCCAGTCGAGCACAAGCTGCTCGCCGTTGGCGTTTTGATAGATTGGAAGCTGAATCTTAAGCTCCGCACTGCCACCATTTCCCGGCAGCTTCGCCTGCACTACCGGAGAGAGCAGAATCGAGACTAACCCTGTGTTCGCAGTATCGTCGACGAGCGAGGTAGCAGGGGCCGAGTACCTGCCATCATGATCAACATCCTTTCCCGCATATATACCGTTAAGGTCAATACCGAGGTTGACATACTTATGAACCTGATAGCGAGAGATGAGATCTATTGCCAACTGGTCGCCGAACTCGTAACCGTTTCTGCCCTCGGTCGCCATCTGGTAGAAGAGGTTGGCCTGCAAGACAAGCGGATAATAACCCTTCATATAGTTGAGCATTACTATCGGATCCCACGAACCGCTGCCGGGCTGCATCATTGCGTGAGTCAGCGTTCCGGAGTTCGTGCGCTCCTGGGTAGCTCCTGTCGGGGTCTTTAACCCGGCGCCGATTGTTAACCTCGCGCCCGGCCTGACAGGCGCATCCGTATAGAGCGTATAGAGGCCGAGTAACGTAATATCCCCGAGCCCCTCGACAGTCGGCATCTGCATATCCATTATCATGCCCATCCCGCTCTTATTTCGCATCTCCATATCGTTGATAACATACGGAACGTAAAGGACGAGCTGCGCTCTCTCGCTGACCGGTTTCACGCCTACAAGCGTATACTTCTGCATTCTCATCGTAACAGGTACCTTGTAACTCGTACCCGAACTCCAGTTATTATCTATTGCCGTATCCGTGCTTATACTGTCGGTACCCTTTTTGATCGTATTCATCTCGGACTTTTCATAAACGAGCGACAGGCCGAAGTTCTGCGCCAGCGTAGCGCCCGAACCGATAGAGCCCGAAATGCAGCACGCCATGCCGCACTCGCCGAGCGCATGGGCGTTAGAGGCCGATAGCAGCGCTACAGCCGTTATTAGCATAACCATTATTTTTTTCATCTTTTTCTCCTATATCTATACTATGATCTCTGGCCCGGATAGACGTAAAGACGCAACTTGGCAACCGAACAGGTGCAAGCTCGCTATAAAACTTAAACGCGCACGCGCAAGTACTAAAGAGCGTGCTCTTGCAAGACCGAACTCTCTCTCGGGTTCAGAGTTATTTTATATTTGTTGGTTTTACTCTTTCGTGTCAGAGTTCCGGGGGCCTGTCTATGACAGCCGGGTATCTGCTTTTTAGGAAACCTGAGCCGACGGCAACAGGGTGTACGGCCGAGAGATCAGGGCCGAATGAACTTAAGAGCGGAAGTATGTGCGGTTCGGATAACGAGACAGATAAAAGGTCGGATTCAGGCGTGGCGCAGCTCAAAGACGTTTGGCACTTTTGCGGCTTTGAGGCCTCGGTATTCTCCATCGCCTGCTCCGTGCGGTTTCCCTGCTCTGCGCCAGAAGAGGTGAGGTGGCCGTTATGGCGCTTGTCGTGAGGCCCTGAGGAGGCGGAAGAAGCGCTGGCATGCAGTTCGATATCCCCGCCTTTATGCATCGTACAGACGCTGCTGTGTCGGCACTCGGCGATACTTAAGGAGCATGTCTCGTCTTCACACGACGGGCAGGGCCCAAGAGTACTCAGGGCAGGTGAAAACCAGGGCAGCAACATGATTATTATAAGAACAGATATTGCAACTCTATAGATCATGCTATTATAATAACAGAAGAGCTGTGGCCAAACAATTTTTTTACCGATATTATTTTTTTATTACCGGATTACAAGATGCAGTCAACCATTACGAAAATATGGCACAAGAATAAACAGCACCCCGTTATCAAGGTCAAACGGCGCATGAGGCTTATCAAGCTAAAACTGCTCCGTATAAACGACCCGCCGGAAAGGATAGCCCGTGGCGCCGCGCTCGGAGTGGTCTGCGGAATTCTTCCGACCTTCGGCTTCGGCGGTTTTATCGCCTTCGGGCTCGCTTTTGTATTCAAGGCTAACAAGGCGGCCTCCATACTCGGCAGCTTGATAATGAACCCGGTAACAACGCCCTTCTTCTGGACCTTCAGCATTATGCTCGGCAGTTTTATTCTAAGGGAAGAGTACTCGGTAATGCTTAATAAGATAACGAGGGATGGGTTAGTCGCCGGTTTCACCCACGTTTATATAGTCTTTCTTCTCGGCAACAGTATCATCGCCGCTGCCTTCTCATATTTTACCTACAAGATCGTAAAGAATGGAATCTACGCGCACCGCAGGCACCGTGATGAGAAGAAGAGACGAAACAGGGAAAAGCAGGCTGCAGACTAGTTGAAACCGAAGCAGGAGACCCTTTAACCCTCGACACTATCTTTTTCGGCGGGTACAGAATCCGGAAGCGGAGTGAGAAAGACCATATTCCTGGAGGTATGCTTGGCAGAGTACATGGCGGAGTCGGCGATCTTCAACAGTTCGTTCTTCTCCTTCGTATGTACGGGGTAGGTTGCAACGCCTATGGAGACCGTAACTTTCAGGTTGAGCCCATCTTCTTTTAAGAAATCGTTGGTCTCTACCTCGCTCCTTATCCTCTCGGCAACGAGGTACCCGGCCTCGTAATCGGCATCAACCAGAATAACGACATACTCGTCCCCGCCGTACCGTATGGCGGTATCTACCTCGCGTATCGTTCCTTGAATAATCTTGCCGACCTCTACGAGCACCTTAGAGCCGGCTATATGATCGTTCTCGTCATTTACGTTCTTAAAGTGGTCGATATCGAGAAAGAGCACGGTTACCGAGCTCTTCTGCCTGTCGGCCCGTTTTAGCTCCTTGTCGAGTGAGAGCTCGAGGTACTTTGAATTGTAGAGGTTTGTCAGGCTGTCTATGTAGGCCATCTCCTGCGCTTCGCCGTACTTGCGCGCATTTACGATCGCCTGGCATGCGTGGTCGGAGATAAAGCTTGCGACCTTCCGATCCTCCTGCCCGTATTCGCCCTCGCTCCTCTTGGAGAGTACGAGCATGTAACCGTACATCTGGCCGCCATCCTGAGATAGCGGGATAGCCATTAGCGTCGAAAAATCAACGAGACCTTCCCATCCGTCCGCCTCAAGCGAATCGATTGCAAAAACCTTTATCTCATCGCTGTCGCGCATACCGCTCTCATACCTCTCGGTAAAGAGCTTATGGGCGAGCTGCCCTGTTCCGTGGGCGAGCTGCCGTGAGGACTTCACCTTGAGCTTGGTCTTATCGGTATTGTAGATGGTTATGATGGCGGCCTCTGCCGGCAGGGTCTGAAGAAGAGAGTCGAGCGTTATCTCGTAGAGCTTCTCTATATCTAGGCTCGACGTAATCGTCCTGCCGACCCTGTACAACCTGAGCGACTGCCTCATCTGCTGGTTCTCTTCCAGAAGGTCCTTCTTTTCGAGGCAGCTCTTGATCGTCAATACCAATTCATCCGCATTGACCGGTTTTCTGATATACTCGAAGGCGCCCTTTTTGAGCGCGGTTATTGCGGACTCGATTGAGCTGTGGCCGGTAACGACGACTACATCGATCAAGGCGTTAAACTGCTTAACACCTTCCAAAACCTCAATACCGTCCATTCCCGGCATTACGAGATCGGTTACGACTATATCGAAGTTCTCGTCCTGGAGCGCCGCCATCGCCTCGGAGCCGTTGGAGACGGTCTTAACGGTATGCCCGGCGCCCGAAAGAATATCAGAGCAGAGCTCGCGCGCAAGCGCATCGTCATCAACTATCAGTATCTTACCGCTACTCATATTACCCTCAAATAACTCAGCCGAGTTTTAAATCTTTGCGTAAACCTTTAAAAAAACGGTCTATTTCGAGTACAGTATCGATTACTCAACACTCTATACCCTTAGAGCTTCACTATCGGAAAAAGTATGCTAACCTTAAAGAGTATTTACAACAACCTTAACATGGAGGATATTAATGCCATTATCAAACGGCGATTCTGCGCCGGACTTCTCGCTGCCCGGCATAGACGGCACTGGCAAGGAGAGCACTTACAGCTTAAAAGATTATAAGGGCAAGAAGCTTATTCTTTACTTCTACCCCAGAGACAATACCCCCGGCTGTACGCGCGAGGCAATCGATTTTAGCGCCTCACTGGCCAAAATAAAGAAGGCCGGAGCGAGCGTGCTCGGCGTAAGCCCGAACTCCATAACCGCGCATGCCAAGTTTATAGATTCCCAGAAGATAAAATTCCCGCTGCTCGTAGACGCGGACAAGTCCATGGCCGGGAGCTACGAAGCGTATGGCGAGAAGAAGATGTACGGCAAGACCTCCATGGGCATAATACGCTCGACCTTCCTGATAGATGAAAAAGGCCGTATTGAGCGCGCCTGGTACAAGGTCAAAGTCGCCGGCCACGTAGAAGAGGTAGTTGAGGCACTAAAGGGCCGGTAACCTTCCGCAGCTGGCTGCCGGACTGTTATCGACCCATAACCCGTGCGGGCAGGGTGCTTAAAAGGCCCTGCCCGTACTATTAATTCACCTCTTTTTAAAAAACAACCTTTAAAACCGACTAAGCAGAAACTACTTTACCGCATCTTTCAGCGCTTTGCCCGCCTTGAACTTTACTCCCTTGCTCGCGGCAATCTGTATGGTCTCTCCGGTCTGGGGGTTTCTTCCTGCTCTTGCAGCCCTGTTAGATACGCTAAAGGTACCGAAACCGACGAGCGCCACATCTTCTCCGTTTGCCAGCGTTGCCGCTATTGTTGACGTTGCTGCCTTAAGCGCGGCCTCGGCATCTTTTTTGGATATATCGGCGCCGCTTGCAATCTTGTCTACCAATCCGTCTTTGGTCATTATAAACTCTCCTTTACTGTTTTTTTATATTGTCCGTCAATTCTACCCGTACTCGGTTGAGTTAATATGTAACATAAGTCCCATTCGATTCACAAGGGCAGTTAAATTAATCTATTGAGAAATTTGAATCCATGCTTATAACTTATAAACCGAGGAGATCAGCCTGCTCAGGGTTTTTGGGAGGCCTTAGAGTATAACTCTCGTTAATACGCTTGCTGAAAACTCTGTTTGTTAGTAATTTCTTGTATGTAAAGATATTTTCGTTCGGTATCGATACATTGCTTATTTCCGCTTTGTAGTAATACGGGCCGACTTTCCTGCCGACACCCTCTCCGTCATGGAGGTGGACTGATAAAAAATACCGGTCTCTTTCGGTCATATAGATATAAAAATTGGGCTTATTCACAGCTACTGTCTGAGGGTCGAACGGCAAGTCTATCTTCCTGTTGAGACCTCTTTCCAGAATCTTCTTAAATTCTCTCATACCAGTCTTTGTGTGCTCATAAGGCGGACCACCACTTTGAGCATACTCTTGTTGATGAGAACTTGCAATATGAACATAGTTCTGGAGAGGTGATCCGTTTACAAGCGGATACTCACCGGTCTTTTCCTTAAACTCTTCAATAATACCGCCCAGGTACTTCAGATGTTTCAGGCGTACGATATCCGCGTCATGCTGATATACCGAACTTGTACCCATTTTTTTAAAATCTTCCATTGCTTTTTCCAGTTCAGGATCGTCAGGCAGCTCTTTTGCAATGGTTATTATCTGGTCAAATGTTTTGCCGTCCAGTTTTTTCCTCATCGCCTCAAGGCTTTTTCGCTTTGCTTCCTCCTCGGATTTCAACTCGCCTAAATTTATGCTTTTCGCGATTTTCATATAGGCCTTCATAAGCTCGGTTCCCTTTTCCTTACCCGTTGAGGAGGCCATGTCGGTAAAACTGGTTGTAAATGTCTTCTCGGTCGAGCCGTTTATAACCGGTTCACCGGCAAAAACGAATGTGGATAACAGGAACAGTACCAGCACTGTGTGAAATACTCTTTTCATTTTTCTCCTTTTCGTTTTCATATAAAAGTAGCTGTTCGTACTGACCAGTCGGGAATGGCGTAAGAGTCTCTCTTATCTCTAAACAGTATAACCTGCACTTTGGCTGGTGAATGACAGATGGCACTGACACTTTTTATTCATACATCACCCCATCTATGAGAATAACTTTTTTTACCACTTTTTTACCGAAGCGTCACCCACCAACATCAACATATAACAACTTAACAGAATCGGAAATTTTTCTTTGCAAAAAATTACCTGCACTTTGTCAATAAACTCTCTAACAACACCTATACCCCTCCAGCCCTATTTTCCTCTTTTCTTCTCCTAAACATCTTCTGAATTCTTCTAAAAACAGGTCAAATTCGTCGCAATTCGTCCATTTTCGCCCACCTGAATCGATGACGAACCTGGTATTAGCAAGAGATAAGCTTTTACAATCAAACACTTACAACAAACATCCACAAAAAACCATATTTACCGCTTGACATAGTTGCAGAGTTACGCAATAATATAATCATGAAAAATGAACTCTTCAAACTACAGTCGGAAATTTGCAAGACAATGGCCAACCCGAAACGGTTGGAGATAATCTACGCTCTTAAAAGCGGCGAGCGCACCGCAGGAGAGATAACCGAGAGCCTCGGAGTGAGTAAAGCGAACGTAAGCCAGCACTTAGCGGTCTTAAAGGCCTGCGGGGTGGTCTCGACACGGCGCGAGGGCGTGAATATCCACTACAAAATCTCAAACCCGAAAATAATCGAGGCCTGCGCCTTGATGCGCGAGGTACTCATCGAACAGCTCGAAGAGAGAGAAAAACTGATAAAAACGTTAAAAACAGTATAAAAACGCTTTTCAAACCGCTAAAACGGATATAAGAGGTGATAAAATGCATGTCGATAGAGTTTTAAGGTTAATTGCCGGATTCTTTGTTCTACTCTCACTCCTACTCTCACAGGTGCACTCTGAGTACTGGTTGCTCTTTACGGCCTTTGTGGGGCTCAACCTGACGCAATCCTTCTTCTCGAACTGGTGCCCCATGATGACCTTTCTAAAGTGGTTCGGTTTAAAATCATGCAGCACAGCGCAGAGTACCAGTTAATGCTAGACCACGTAACATCCTATTTTACCTGAATTAAACCTTATACCAAAGAGTTAAACGGGTAAGGTGCGCCTTTCGTAGAACTAACTTACCAGTACTCTTTAACAGTTCCACTCCGGAGCTCAACAGCCTCGGGGAGCGGAACCAGAGGTAGCAAATGAAGAACCTGTTTCTGAGCATAGTAGAGAGCGCCATGAACCGGCCCAAAACAACGGTTACGCTCTTTATCTTAATTACTATTCTCTTTCTCGCAATGGTGCCGAGGATCAAAATCGATACCGACCCCGAGAATATGCTCTCGCCGGATGAGCCTGTTCGTCTGTCGCATTCTCAAGTAAAACGCGACTTTGCGCTCCACGATGCAATAGTGGTCGGGGTTGTCGACGATACTAATCCAAACGGCGTCTTCACCCCCCGAACGCTCGAACGCATAGCCGAAGTCTCATATGAGATACAGCAAATAGAGGGTGTGATCGCTGCTGACCTTCTTAGCCCCGTTACCACCGACAATATTGAGGGTGAGGGCGGCATGCTCACCATAGAACCGCTTATGGACCGTAAAATCGAGAATGAGTCCGCTGCTCTAAGGGTTCGCGACTCAGCACTCTCAAACCCTATTTTAAAAGACCTTCTAGTTTCCGGAGACGGCAAGGCCGTACTTCTCTCGGTTCCGATAAAAGAGAAGCACGAAAGTTACAGAATTTCCAGTGAGATAGCAGAGATCGTTGAGCGTGTTAAGGGTGACGGCACCGAAACCTACCATATTACCGGCCTGACTGTTGCCGAGGATACTTTTGGCGTGGAGATGTTCCGCCAGATGGGTGTTAGCGCACCGCTTGCCGGAGCTCTCATATTCATAATAATGCTCTTTTTTTTCAGGAGCCTCGCCCTTGTGCTCTCCGCCATGATCGTTGCCATGATGACGGTCATCTGGACTACCGGGAGCCTGATAGGCGCCGGTTTTTCCATGCACATAATGAGTTCGATGATACCGATCTTCTTAATGCCCATTGCGGTGCTCGACTCAATCCATATTCTGTCCGACTTCTACGAGCGGTATTCAACGGCCGCCTCAAAAGGAATCGCCGACAAGAAGGTAATTATACTGAAAGTAGTTGATGATCTCTTTGCCCCTATGTTCTTTACCTCTCTTACTTCGGCCATCGGTTTCGCCTCGCTTATGCTGACGCCCATACCGCCGGTGCGCGTCTTCGGTGCCTTTGTGGCCCTCGGTATCGGTGCCGCGTGGATAATAACTATCATCTTCATACCGGTCTTCGTTGTGCTGCTTCCGGAAAAAAACCTCAACAAGTTCGGCTCTTCCAAGAGTTCTTCTGTTGGACTTAAAAACTTTCAGCAAGCGCTCGGTCGCTTCGCCGTTGGGCACTCTAAAAAAATTCTGCTCTTCTCGATAATCGTCTTCGGCGTATCAATTTTCGGAATAACAAAGACCGAGGTAAACGACAATCCGACGCGCTGGTTCAAATACTCTCACCCGATACGAGTGGCAGAACGGGTACTCAACTCCCACTTCGGCGGAGCCTATATGTCGTATCTCGTGCTCGACGCAAAGAGTGCCGGGGTAATGAAGGAGCCGGAGGCACTCGGTTACATTGAAAGGCTTCAGGCCCACCTGACGACTATAGACGTGGTCGGAAAAACGACCTCAATAAGCGATGTTTTAAAGAAGGTCTCGTATGAGTTGAACAACCGGGATGAAGACAAGTTCAGTATTCCGGCGACACCCAAAGAGGTTGCCCAGTACCTCTTTCTTTACGAGATGTCGGGCGACGCGGAAGACCTCTACCACCTGGTAGACCCGGAGTACGTAAAAGCGAACATCTGGGTTCAGCTAAAGAGCGGGGATAATAAGGAAATGAAGCGTGTTGAGAGCGCGGCTTTGGCTTACTTCGATAAATTTCCGCCGCCCTTTGAGATCAAGGCCCACTGGGCCGGGCTTACTTACCTCAACGTTGTCTGGCAGGACAAGATGGTCTACGGCATGTTAAAGTCGCTCGCTTCGGGCGCAATAGCGGTCTTTTTCGTAATGGCCCTGCTCTTTCGCTCGGTCCTCGTCGGAGCGCTCTCCATGATACCGCTAACCCTTACCGTAGCCTTTATTTACGGTATAATCGGTTATGCCGGCAAATTCTACGACATGCCGATAGCCGTGCTCTCGGCCCTTACGCTCGGCATATCGATAGATTTTGCAATCCACTTCGCACAGAGAATGCGCCAGTTGAGGGCCGAGTCGGATAACTGGACAGAGACCACCGAGAAAGTCTTTGATGAGCCGGTACGCGCCATTATCAGGAACATGGTAGTTATCTCTCTCGGTTTCGTACCTCTCTTCTTCTCGCCGCTAGTGCCGTACCAGACGGTCGGTTTCTTCTTTGCGGCTATAATGGCGATAAGCGGCACCTCGACCCTAGTACTGTTACCGGCCCTTATGAACCTCTTGAAGGGCCCGCTCAAACTAAAATAGTCTAATCAAATCCGAACCCGCTGGAATGGAGACCGTTATGAATATAAGAGAAACAAGACCAATCGGTAGAATCAACAAGTGGAGAATTCAATACGACAGGCCGGGCCTGCTGGCCCTGCTGCTGGTTGCATTTACAATACTTGCCACAACGGCCTATTCTGAGGAACTCGGCGCGGATCAAATCGTGGAGAGGTCGAACAGAGCTTACTACTACGCCGGTACAGACGGTTCCGCTACCGTTAGAATGACCATTACCGACGCAGCCGAAAGGGTCAGGATCCGCGAATTCTCCATGCTGCGCTACGACGTTACCGAAGGAGCCGAGCAGAAGTTCTACGTCTATTTCCGTACTCCGGCCGATGTCGAGGGCATGATCTTCATGGTCTGGAAAAATATCGAAAAGGACGACGACCGGTGGCTCTACATACCTGCGGTCGACCTCGTTAAAAGGGTTGCCGCCAAGAACAAACGTTCGAGTTTCGCCGGTTCCCACTCAACATACGAAGACGTATCGGGCCGCTCTACGGGAGACGATACCCACGAGCTGCTCGGCACACAAGAGCTTGATGGCAGAAAGACCTATGTAATAAAAAACAGCCCTAAAGATGCCGATATCGTCGAGTTCTCTTACTACAAGGTCTGGATAGACACAGAGCACTTTCTTCCGCTCAAAGGCGAGTACTACGACAAAGGCGGCAAACTCTACAAGAGCATAACATCTGAAAAGATTGAAGTGATCGACTCGATTCCGACTGTAGTTCAAGGCAGGGTTGAGGTAGAGGACAGGGGCAGTACGCTGATA
>JAJCZH010000036.1 GCA_029262515.1 Deltaproteobacteria bacterium
AATTTTAATTTTGTTAAATTTTGTTTTTTATTTTTTAATAAATTTTATGGGGTTTTTTTTTATAAACCCACGCCCCCTTCTCTTTTTCAAACCAGCATACACTGTATCTACGCTAAACTTCTGACTACTGGGCTGTTTTACCGGTACCAGCCTTGTCTGTACCCTTGCCTTTATCAGTGATACCGGCAATCGACGCGTGTATGGCAGCCCCAAGAAGTCCGGTCTTCTCATTCAGTACTACATAGACCGGCAGGCTCCTCATAAAATCCTCGAAACGCCCCTTGGCGACAAATGAATCTATAAAACCCCTCTCTATCGCCGGAAGGATCTTCGGGGCTATACCGCCGCCGATATAGAGCCCGCCGACAGGTAAAGACTTGAGCGCCAGATTGCCGGCCTCAGCCCCGTAAACCGTGACAAAAAGAGTCAACGTATCTATGCAGTCAGCATTACCGGAACCGGCTCCTTTAAGCGCCTCTTCGGTTATTACGGATCCAACTGAGTCCGCTACAAAACGGGCCTCAAGCTCGGCATCGACCGCTCCATTCCTTTTGAGGCGAAAAAAATCATAAATATCTTTGAGCGCAGTCCCGGAAACAATACGCTCGTAACTGACGTGACCGTACTTCTTACCCAGATACCCAAGAAGCTCAACCTGAACTTCGTCCGTTGGGGCAAAGTCGGCATGACCGCCTTCGGTGGCAACAGGGATAAAACCGCCATCAAGCCCGGCGTCAACAAGCAACGCCTCGCCAAGGCCGGTACCGGCAGCGATAAGCGCACGCACGCCCTGCCGTTTCTGGCCGGCCTGAAGCTGGTGCAGATCCTCGGGTGTCAGGCCGGTAATGCCAAAAGAGATCGCAACAAGATCATTTATTAATGTACACTTCTTAAAACCGAAAGAGGTTGCGAGCCTGGCGGCATCTATTTTCCACGACAGGTTCGTCATGCTGCAACGGTTATCTAATACGGTAGCTGCGACTCCGAACGTAGCGCAGCAGATCTTCGAGCCTTCCCCCTTAAGGTTGCTGGCCAGAAACTCCGATACCACCATATCCAAAGAGGAGTAGTCGGAATTTTCATACCGGGCCTCTGCCAGCAGTTCAAGCCCGTCATACCCGCCATCACCTTTTCGCAGATAGAGCCCCAGGTAACTCTTTGTGCCCCCGACATCTGCGGCAAGTACTTTTTTGCAGCCTTCATCCATGCGTATTCTCCAAAGAAGGGCCGTTCTAAAACCGTGTTCGCGGGCTGTCAGACCTTTAGCAGGGCCGAGAGCTCATCGAGGGACCCGGGGCTCGAATCTCCGAGCCTTATATGCAGAACCGGACGCCCAGCTGAGCCGAGCGCCTCTATATCACCTATGGCCTGAGATACTTTTAATGTACCAAAACTGAAGTCCCTGCCCGGCACGTCTATTTCCACTGTGCTCTCACTGGTAATAACAACAAAGAGGCCGTTCGAGGGGCCGCCCTTATGTAACTGTCCTGTAGAGTGGAGATAACGGGGTCCGAAACCGAGCTGCGTGGCAACCCGGCTCGTATCTATTATGCCCTTCCTTATTGCACTCAGGGATGTCGATACAGCGGGATCAAACGTATTTAAGTAGGCGAGCAGGCCTATGTAGGTCTTATCATCCGAGAGAGCGAAAAAGTCCTTGACCGCTCCGGGACCGTCTGACCCGCCAAGGGCCGCGGAGCCTTTGAGCCGATCGGCTGCAGAGCTATTGAAGGTGAGCGAAATCGAACCGCTCTTAATACTCTTTTCCCCCTCTTTAGGCGCTTGAGCGTCCTGTCCGCCGGACTCCAGCAACTCGCGCGTAAGGTTCTTGGCCAGCTCTACGTTTGGCTGGTCAAAGGGATTTATGCCTAAAATGCTTCCGGCTATCGCCGTAGCAACCTCCCACCTGTAGAACTCACCTCCGATATCGTACGAACTATGAAGATGAATTCTCACCACAGGGTGCCCCGCCTCTTCAAGCGCCGAGAGCCTCTGCTCTGTTTCGGGCTCGATTTCGCCGACGCCTATATAGATAAAGAGCCTATCGGTCGAGTACGCCTCGGGAGTTTTCAGCGGTTCGCCGGAAATCGGCACTACTCCCAAGCCCTGCTTGCCCGTAGACTCGGCTATCAGTTGCTCAACCCAGAGTCCGAAGCTCGATATCTCTTCTGAGAGGATAAAAGTCGCTTTGTCCCTGCCTTGAAGCGCGGAGACACCGAGCGCCGCACCGAGCAGAACAGCCGGGTTCTGAGAGTTCTCAACACATGGATCGATCGCCGTCTCCATGCACCTTGCGCTGTGCAGAAGTTTACCAATATCAATACCCGTCAACGCGGCAGGGACAAGACCGAAGAAAGAGAGAACAGAGAAACGGCCCCCTATATCGGATGGGTTCGAGAAACACTGCCTAAAACCGTACTTCTTGGCATACCCTTCGAGCGCGGTACCAGGATCTGTTATGGCTACAAAATGCATACCGGCATTCTCACCCTTTACCGCTTTCATCTTTGCATAAAAGTGATCGAAGAGGCTGAGCGGCTCTATCGTCGTACCCGACTTGCTCGATACTATGAAGAGCGTCTCTATGCTCCTTCCGTTTATATCGAACATCGAGTCCTCTACGGCCTTTATAGCCTCGGGATCGGTCGAATCGAGGACCATAAGCTTCGGCCACCCCTCACCATTTCCGAAGGTCTCGGCCATGACGAGCGGAGCGAGACTCGACCCGCCCATACCTAGCAGCACAACGTGTTCGATCCCGGACTCCTTCACCTTCTCGGCAAACTTTACTATATTGCCCCTCAACCCATCCATCTCTTCGGGCATTGCAAGCCAGCCGAGTGAATTGCTGATCATCTTCTTAACCGGCTCGGCACTGCTCCACAGCGCCGCGTCCTTCTCGATTAACCTCTCTATAAAATCGTCTTTGCCGAGCTTCTCCACAGCCGCACCAAAAGCAGGCTCAATCGGGTCTACAGAGAAAGCAAAAAGGCTCTTTTTACTCTCAAGCTCCGCCCTCTTGGCACCAATAACGGCTACGAGGTTCGCGTGTCCCTTACAGAACGCATCTAGCCCCTGCTCTTCGAGTTTGAGCGCAAGCTCATCGTACTTTATGCCAAGAGACTTCAACTCGTAGAAAGCATCCATAGCCAAATCGATGTTCTCACCCAGTGTAGGTTTAATACGGCCGTGGTCGTAGAATGCCATCATCGTCTTTAACGGCATGGTGTTTACGGTATCCTTGCCCACAAGCTCCTCAACGTACTTGATATCGCTGTATGAAGGGTTCTTGGTTCCCGTAGAGGCCCAGAGCAGCTTCTGAGGCCGTGCGCCGCCTATTCTCAGATCCCTGAAGCGGACACCGAATATCTCAGAAGACTTCATATAAGCCAGCTTCGCATTTGCAACCGCAATCTTTCCAACAAGATCGTGAAGGCGCGACTTGTCGTCATTAGATTCCGTAACAAGCAACTTTTCCTCTATCACACTGTCCACGATCGTATCGACTCTGCTGACGAAGAAGGAGGCCACGGAATAGATGTCGGCATTCGATTTGCCCTCTGCCATCCGCCTCTCCAGAGCCCGGACATACGCCCTCGCCGTAGCCTCGTACCGCTCAACGGAAAAGAGCAGCGTTACATTAACATTGTACCCCTCATACAGAAGCTCTTCGGCGGCCTTTATACCCTCAAGGGTGGCCGGCACCTTAATAAGAATATTCGGCCTTCCTATGACGCCGTGCAGGTGCTTCGCCTCTTTTATGGTACCCTCTGTATCGTGCGCAAGAGCGGGGCTGACCTCGATGGAGACGTAACCGTCGTGGCCGTTGGTCAGTTTAAAGACCATGGAGATAACGTCGGCCGCGAGCCTGATGTCGTACGTCATCAGCTCCGTTAGTATCGCTTCGTCATCGAGCCCCTTTGCCGACAGGCGCATTATGTCGTGGTCATATTCCTCAGCCCCTTCTATTGCATTTTCGAAGATCACCGGGTTGGAGGTTAGGCCCGATACCCCGAGCTGCTCAACCATTACCCTCAACTCCCCCGAGGTTAAGAGGGCCCTTCGAATATTATCATACCAGACCGACTGGCCAAACTCCTGAAGATCGAACAGAAGGTTCTTATCGTTCTGCACTGGCTGCTCCTTTTTACTGATTTAAGTTTTCACTAATTTAAAGCGGTTTCTATAAAATAGTATTCTCTGGGTGGGTTTTTATCGAAGAAAAAGAGCCCGCTCAATTCAGGTCCGCAGGCCAAATCATCTGATTTCCTATAATTCAAAAAGAGCGCTGCCGAGGTAAAAAAGCCCCCGGCCGCTCGCTCCATCTTCAGTGGCACGGGCCCGGCACGGTCGCAACAGGCGCTATTAGCCACTGCCGTTCTTTACAACATCGAGTGCCGTCTCTACCACATTCCTTACCGTAAAACCGAACTTCTCAAAGAGGATCGCAGCCGGTGCCGAAGCGCCGAAACGGTCTATACTGATGCTCTTGCCGTCAAGGCCTATGTAACGGTGCCAGCCTAAACTCGAACCTGCCTCAATGGACAAACGCTCCCTTACGGCTATAGGAAGCACCGATTCCCTGTACTCGGTGCTCTGCGCCTCAAAGAGCTCAAAACTGGCCATTGAGACCACGCGGGCATTGATTGAGCTGCCCTTAAGTTCTTTAGCCGCCTCTACCGCAAGCGAAACCTCGGAACCGGATGCTATCAATATAATATCCGGGCTGCCTCCAGAAGGCGAACCGTCTGAGAGTATATAAGCTCCGCGCTTCACGCAACTCCCGTCTGCCGAACCTGAACGATCGATCATCGGAAGCTTCTGCCGGGTCAGTATAAGGGCGACCGGCCCATCGGTATGCTCTATCGCCTCTGTCCACGCCTCTACCGTCTCGGTAGCGTCCGCAGGCCGTATTACCGTCAGCCCAGGTATGGCCCTCAGAGCCGCAAGGTGCTCAACAGGCTGGTGCGTGGGACCGTCCTCTCCTAGCCCAATAGAGTCGTGCGTAAAGATATAAACGACCTGAAGGCCCATAAGCGCAGCGAGGCGTATCGCAGGGCGCATATAGTCCGAGAAGATGAGAAAGGTAGCGCCGAAAGGCAGCATGGCCCCGCTTAGCGCCATTCCATTTAACAATTGCCCCATAGCGTGCTCGCGAACCCCGAAGTGGATATTGCGAGCCGGTGCGCCAGGTTTATAGTAACCGAACTCCTTCATCTCTGTATTGTTCGATGGCGCAAGGTCAGCAGAGCCGCCGACCAGAAAAGGAGCTGTCTTTGCTATCGAGTTCAATACCTTACCCGATACGCTCCGCGTAGCAACTGCTTCGTCGTCTATCGTGTACTGCGGCATGGCGTCGCGCCACGCAGAGTTCCTTTCGCCCTCTAGTTCGGACTTAAGCTCCGTGGCAAGTTCGGGAAACTCCCTGCCGTATGAGTCGAATAACTCTTTCCATTCGCGCTCCGCCTCGGTTGCAACCGTACCGTTATAGAATTTACTTACGCTCTCGGGAACCAGAAACTCGCTATCTACCGGCCAGTTCAGGGCCTCCTTGGTAGCGCGCACCTCATCGGCGCCGAGCGGAGAACCGTGTGAACCGGCGGTATCGTGCTTGGCCGGAGAGCCGAAACCGATATGCGTACGCACGACTATAAGCGACGGTTGGTCTCTATTCGCTTTGGCAACCTGAATCGCCGCATCTATCTCTTCTATAGAGACCTCTTTGGGGTTGTCGACATCGTTATCATCGCTGCGGCTGAGAACCTGAACGTGCCAGTTGAGCGCAACAAAACGTGCTGCAACGTCCTCGGTAAAAGCTATATCGGTCGAACCCTCTATACTGATCTGGTTGGCTGAGTAAAGATATACAATGTTACCGAGGCCGAGGTGCCCTGCGGCAGAGGCGGCCTCGTTGCTGACACCCTCCATCATATCGCCGTCACTCGTAATGGCGTAAATGTTATAATCGAAGAGATTGTAACCTGGACGGTTGTATCGCTCGGCAAGGTACCTTTCAGCGAGCGCCATACCTACTCCGGTTGCAAAACCGGCACCTAGCGGCCCGGTAGTAGTCTCTATACCGATGCCGGGTTCGTACTCAGGGTGCCCAGGGGTGCGGCTGCCCCACTGCCTGAAGCTCTTAAGTTCTTCAATAGGCAGATCGTAACCCGAGAGGTGGAGCAGGGAGTACAGCAACATGGAGCCGTGGCCTGCAGATAATACAAAACGGTCTCTTCCGGGCCATATTGGGTTAACGGGAGTATGGCGCAGATGGCGGCTCCAGAGAATATGCGCCATTGGCGCGTCTCCCATAGGCATGCCGGGATGGCCTGATTTAGCCTTCTCAACACCGTCTACCGCAAGAAACCGTATACTGTTTATAGCAAGCTCATCGATATTTGTTTCGGTACTCGCCGAACCGTTACCCATCTAACAACTCCCTCCTGTTTCCGTTATTTTTCATTATCCGGTTCACCGGTACTATTTTTATCACCGGTCTGGTCCGCTTCACCGGCTACCGGTTTATCAACCGTCACTCTCCTTGGCGGCCTTCTCTTCTTCTTAACCGGCTTCTCAGCCGACTCCTGTTCCGATACCGGAACTTTTACTCCCAGTTCCTCCGGAACCACTATACCACCGGTCATTATCACCTTAAAGGCGTCCTCTATATGCATGTCGAGTTCAATCGCCTCGTCCCTGGGAACCATGATATAAAAACCGGATGTGGGGTTCGGCGTGGTGGGAAGAAAGACGTTTATCGTTGTAGACTCATTTTTCGTCTTCAGCTCGCCTTTGGTATCACCCGTCATAAAACCGAGCGCCCAGATCCCTTTTCTCGGAAATTCGAAGAGCACTACCTTGTTGAAACCCTGGTGCCCCTTGTTGAGAAACGTATCCAGAAACTGCTTGGTGGCATTATAAATTACTCTCACGAACGGGATTTTCACCATAAAGCGTTCGCTGTACCCGACGAGCCAGCGCCCGACAAAGTTCTGGGCAAACATGCCTATTATCGAGATCACCACCACCGAGACCACGACGCCGAGTCCGGGAACATTGAAAGGAAGGTAGGTGTGCGGACGCAAAAAACGGGGCAGGAAATTCATGGCATTATCCATAACGCCCGCAACCAGGAAGAGCACATAAGCGGTTATGTACAGGGGTACTACGACAAGCAACCCGGTTATGAAGTACCGTTTGAACCTGCCCTTAGGTTTGGGCCTGCCCCTGTTAGGCTCACTTATCATACACTTCCCGCAAGGTGCCCGCTTATCTCTTTTATCGAGTTCGACCCGTCTACGTAAACGAGCTTCGGAGTGTAACTACAGGCCTCAGCCTCCTCCATAACCGCATAGCTCGCTATTATGACAAGGTCTCCTCTGCTGGCCATATGCGCCGCAGCTCCGTTTATACTGATAGTACCCGTACCTTCGGGGGCCGTTATAACGTAGGTGGTGAAACGGTTGCCGTTGGCAATATTGTATATATGGACCTGCTCAAACTCTTTGAGGCCCGAAGCCTCCATTAGCAGGCTGTCAATCGCCACGGAACCTTCGTAATCGAGATTTGAGTCGGTCACCGTAGCCCTGTGAATCTTTCCTTTGAGCATAGTACGCTGCATCTGTGCTGTTCCTCCTTAAAGCTTAAAGCTGCGGATATACTTATTACGCCCGCTGACTCTGCATACAAACTTATCCATACGGGCAAGAGAGCTGAAAATAGTTTAAAAGTATATTTTATATCACATAGCAAGGTGACATTTCAAAGATAATTATCGATAATATCTAAGTATATCAGTAAAGTTCGACATTATCTATCAACCTGGCGCCCGGCAGCTTTACCGCAAGGGCCAGGACCGCCTTTTTATCAATTGTTTCAAGCTCTTCTAGAGACCGAACTTCACAAATTTTTATATACTCCACATCTATAAGGGACTCGGCGTCGAGCACCTTCCGGGCTGCAGCCACAACCGAAGAGGAGTCCCTGACGCCTGAATTGAAGAGCTCTGAAGCGGCGCCCAACGCCCGTGGCAGAGCAGAGGCGCAAGAGCGCTCGGCTTCGTTCAAGTAAGAGTTTCTTGAACTCATTGCCAGTCCATCGAGCTCACGCACCGTCTCGACACCGACCACCTCAACTCCCTTATTCAGGTCGCGAACCATCTGCTCTATGATAGAGAGCTGCTGAAAATCCTTTTTGCCGAAGATGGCGAGATCCGGCTCAGTTATATTTAAGAGTTTAAGGACTATGGTCGCCACACCGGAGAAGTGGCCGGGACGAGATGCTCCGCAGAGCCTGCGGCCTATCTCTCCCACATCGATTATCGTAGAAAAACCGGCTGGGTAGAGTTCCGTTGCAATCGGTGTAAAGATGATATCGACACCCTCGGCTCTACAGGCCTTGATGTCGGTTTCGAGAGTACGGGGGTAAGAGTCGAAATCTTCGCCGGGCGCAAATTGTGTCGGGTTAACGAAGATAGAAAGAATAACCGTGTCACTACGCCTGCGAGCCTCCCTTATAAGCTCAACGTGGCCTGCGTGGAGCGCTCCCATCGTCGGCACCAGCGCAATCCGCCTCCCTTTGGAACGGGCGATTTGAACCTCGGCCTTCACCTGACCAATCTCTTCTATTATCTTCATGCTGTCTAGAAAGGTCGTTAATTGAAGAACAGTGAAACTTCTACGGTTACGGCCCAGAAGGTACTTTTAGCAAACCAGAGAGTACTGTTAGTAAGAAAAGCGCCCTTTCGGGAACTTTTCGGCCTTGACCTCTTTAACATACTTTTGAACCGCGCGGGTTATTACGGTGTCGAGGTCGGCGTACTTCTTTACGAACTTCGCCGGCGCCCTTCCGTCTAAAAGACCGAGCATATCATTTACCACGAGCACCTGACCGTCGCATCGGGGGCCCGCGCCGATCCCTATGGTAGGTATGGAAAGGTTCTCCGTTATTTCACCGGCAAGGTCTGAGGGAATCCCCTCTAAAACAATCGAAAATGCCCCGGCCTCTTCAACCGCGCGCGCATCAGCTATTAAATCTTCATGTGCAGCGCGCGTTCTGCCCTGCACCCGGTAGCCGCCCATCTTATGGACCGACTGCGGAGTAAGGCCCACATGGCCCATTACCGGGATATCCATCTCTGCTATCGCACGAATAACCGCCGCGCTCCTTCTGCCGCCCTCAACCTTCACCGCCTCTGCCCCGCCCTCTTTTACAAGGCGCACCACATTCTCTCGTGCGGCGTCGAGCCCTGCCTGGTACGACCCGAACGGCATGTCGCTGACAACGAGCGCGTGAGTTGAGGCGCGGGCAACCGCACGCGTATGATAGAGTATCTCATCCATGGTTACCGGCAGGGTGGTAGAGTAACCCGCCTCTACCATGCCCACGGAATCTCCGACGATAAAGAGCTCCACGCCTGCGCTGTCGAGCAGAGAGGCTACCTGAAAGGAGTAGGCCGTAAGCACGGCGATTTTCTCGCCTCTGCTCTTCATCCCCGCTATGTCTCTAACGGTAATCTTGTGCTTACTATTAATAGTAACCTTACTCATTCCACGCTCATTTCTTTGAGGCGACAGGGATATAATGCTGCGAGCCGCCCTTCATCCCCTTTATCTCGCGCACCAGATTCTGCAAATCTTCCGGATCATTTACAAAGTCTATATCACTCGTATTTATAACGAGCAGAGGCGTCTCCGTATAGTAAAAGAAGTACCTGTTATAGGCCTCTACCAGCCGTTCGAGGTACGATTCACCTATCCTCTGCTCATAACCGACATTTCTTATCTTTATCCTGTCGAGCAGCACCGTGTTTGAGGCTTGCAGATAGAGTACCAGATCCGGTTTCGGGATTCGCGTATCGAGCAGCCTGTAGACCTGTTCATAGAGCCCGAGTTCGTTCTCGTCGAGGTTCATGTAAGCGAAGATTCTGTCCTTTGCGAAGAGGTAGTCCGAGACTACGGTAGAGTTAAAGAGGTCCTGCTGAAACATCTCTTTTTGCTGCTGGTAACGGCTTATGAGGAAGAATAGCTGGGTCTGAAACGAGTACTTTCTGGCATCTTCATAGAACTTGGGAAGAAAAGGGTTTGCGTCAACCTCTTCTGAGAGCGTCCTGCCGCTGAACTCCGTGGCAAGCAGAGCGGCGAGGCTCGACTTACCCACCCCGATAGGCCCTTCTATGGCTATATATTGCAGGTTTTCCATATCCTCTTCTTACCAGCCATATCCTTTTCTTACCAGTTTGATATCAGAAACTATCTCAGGCCGTGCCAAAAGTCAAGTTCACTATCTTCTAAATCCCATACCTTACTTTTGGCATTACGCGCTCTTTATCTGTTCACGAGTCTGCTCTTCGGCCATAGACCAGACCTCTATAACTCACCCTCTTCGCCTATCAACTGCTCGAAGCTAAGCGACAGGGCCGAAAACTCTTCGAGCCTGAGCGTCTCGGCGCGCCTCTTCGGGTCTATTCCGGCGCTCTTCAAAGCCGCACTTATGCACTCGGCCTCGACTCCGAGTCTCTTTAACGAATTGGAGAGCATCTTACGGCGAAGAGAGAATGCCGCTTTTACTACGCGTTTAAAGAGAGCCGACTCTCCTGTCTCGACCCTCGGAGCGCTTCTAGGCACCAGGGAGACTACCATAGAGTCTACCTTCGGTGGCGGCACGAAGAGCGTGCGCTTGACCTCGAATTCGGCCTTTATATCGAACCAGACCTGCATCAAGACAGAGAGCGCATTGTACCCTTTTGTAGACGGCACTGCGGCTAACCTTAGAGCCACTTCCTTTTGAATCAGAAGAACTATACACTCGAACCGTTCACGCTCCTCTAAAAAACGGAAGAGCATCGGGCCTGTAATATTGTACGGCAGGTTAGAAACCGACTTTATCCTGCCTCTCTCGTTACCCGTGCCGCTCTCCAGGCCTTTTACAGAGGAAAAAGGTAGTTTAACAATATCGTCCTCAACGAGTGAAAAGCCTTCTGTCCTCGAAAACTTCTTCCTGAGCAGCTCTGCGAGGTTTCTGTCTACCTCAACAGCCACAACGCGCGCGCCCGTACCAAGCAGTTCTGCGGTAAGCGCGCCGCGCCCCGGACCAATTTCGAGCACAACATCGCCCTCTTCGACGGAAGCGGTACAGACGATCTTCTTTAGCAGGTTCTTATCTGTAAGAAAGTGCTGGCCGAACCGTTTCTTTGCGCGCATTAGCGTCATATTGATGTAACTCTTTCACCCTTGTCTCAATAGAGTATCTGGCAAGAATTAGACATTAAAAGTCCTTGAGGCCGGGTTTCGCATTGAGGCTAAAGTCGGCCCTTTCGCCCTTTTTGAGCTTATGATAACCCAATGCCGCGATCATCGCACCGTTATCGCTACAGTACTTAGGCGGCGGAATATAGAGATCGAAATCGGCCTTTGAACATGCTTCCCCGGCCTTTACCCTCAGGCGCGAGTTACAGGCAACGCCCCCGGCTATTACAAGAGTATCCGCGTTTACCGCCTCCATGGCCCGCATCGCCTTCTTTACGAGCACATCGACTACGGCCTCCTGAAAACTGGCTGAAATATCGCGCAACGTAATATCATCGAAGCCTCCGTGCAGCTTTTTAATATAGGTCTGAACCGAGGTTTTTATGCCCGAGAAGCTGAAGTCGAGGCTCTCTTTTGAAAGCAGCGCCCGCGGAAAAGGTATCGCATCTCTGTTTCCCTCTTTAGCTAAAGAGTCTATGACCCTGCCTCCGGGGTAACCGAGGCCGAGCACTTTTGCCGTCTTGTCGAAGGCCTCGCCCGCCGCATCGTCGAGGGTAGCTCCGAGCACCTTATACTCGCCGTAATCGGTCATATACAAGAGTGTCGTATGGCCGCCTGAGACGACAAGGGCCACAAAAGGGAACTCCGGTACCTCCGGGGCCTCTTCAGCCCCCTCTCTATCTTTACCGACATCATCTACAAGAAAAGCGGCGTTGGCATGAGCGAGGATATGGTTAACCCCGACAAAAGGCATCGTGTTGACGAACGAAATACCCTTTATAAAGGACATGCCGACCAGAAGGGAGCCGACGAGCCCGGGAGCCTCTGTAACCGCCATTGCGTCGAGGTCACCAAGCCCGATGCCGGCATCCTCTAAAGCGCTCTCCACCACAGGAATTATCATCTCTATATGGCGGCGCGAGGCGAGTTCCGGCACCACGCCCCCGTAGCGGGAGTGGAGAGTGTCCTGGGACGAGACTACGGATGAGAGGACAACGGAACCCGTGTCGTTATTATCTACCACTGCTGCGGCCGTATCGTCGCAGGAACTCTCTATTCCGAGCACAAGCATTTCACACCGTTCATTCTTGTTAATTCACGTTCAAAGTTCCGAGGACAGAGTGCTGGGGTGCGCTCCGATAAAGAGGCCTAAGAGGCCGCGATACTCTTTATTGCCCCGATAAGCAGATCTATTTCCTCTTCGGTATTGAAGTAACCGGGGCTCACGCGCACGGCTCCTTCGGGAAAGGTACCTGCATGGCGATGCGCATCCGGCGCGCAGTGAGTAGCGCAGCGAACCATTATAGAAAACCGGTTATCGAGGGACTGGCCGATGCTGTCGGGGCTTTTTCCCTCGAGCGTAAAAGCAACGAGACCGACACGCCTCCCGGGCTCTAATGGACCGAGTATCCGCACGCCCTCTATCTCCATAAGGCCGTCTATCAACCTGCCTAGCAGGCCCTTTTCATACTCCCTTATCTTACCCAACCCTTCCGAGAGTATGAACTGCACACCGGCGTGAAGCCCGCCGACCGCCGGGGTATTCATGGTCCCGGCCTCAAGTCTCTCCGGAATCTCCACAATATCGTCAGGGCCGCCCGTGCCGCCGTCTATCAGCGCTCTCGGCTCAATGCCGTCCCTGATATAAAGAAAACCGGTACCCTGCGGACCGTAGAGCGCCTTGTGCCCTGTTGAGGCAAGCAGGTCTATCAAAATGGCCTCGACATCGATATCTACCACAACCGCGGTCTGCGCCCCGTCAACCATAAAGAGCACTCCGCGCTCCCGGCACCTGCGACCTATCTCGGCAACCGGCTCAATCGTGCCAAAGACGTTAGAGGCGTGAGTCAAGGCTACCAGCCGCGTCTCTTCTTTTATGGCGCCGATAACATCATCCGGGTTTAATAATCCCTCGCCGTCCGGCTTTACCCAAGTCACGGTAACGCCGTCCCGCTCCAGCCTTCTGATGGTGTTTGCCATTGCATTATGCTCTATTGCGGAACTTATGACATGGTCGCCCGGGTTCAATACCCCCTTAAGTCCGAGATTTATAGCCTCGGTAGCGTTCTTCGTAAAGACCAGGCGCGAAGAATCGACTGCGCCTATAAGTCCGGCTATCGCCTCGCGGGCGCCAAAGAGCACGCGGGCAGCCTCAATAGACATCAAGTGCGCCGCGCGCCCCGGACTGCCGCCAACCTCTTTAAGTATGGATGATACTCGCTCGGGCACCACAGCAGGCTTCGGGAAGCTGGTTGCGGCGTTATCAAGATAAATTCTCTTCGTCATTTTTCACTTAAACGGTATAGATGATATAAGGCCGGACAGATGTGGATATTACCATCTTTTCGGGCCGAATGCATCTTGATATTTACGCCGTTATCCCCGGCTACCGATTGATACTCTTTTGTGTTGTATGAACCGGTCTGTTGCAGGAAAAGCAAAAGGCAGCCTCCGCATAAGCGTGAGGCTGCCTGAACAGTTTGATATCGCTTTTGATAATAGAGTTCAGTCGGAATCGATAATAACAGACTTTACTACACGACTGAACTCATCGAACTTATACGGCTTAATCAGTACCGCGCTAAAGCCGTACGCTTTGAAGTTCTCCATAATAGGGTCACCGGAGTACCCGCTTGAGACCACCACCCTCGCATTCGGGTCGATCTTTACAAGCCTTTCCATTGCCTCCTTACCCCCCAGGCCGTTAGGTATAGTGAGGTCCATTATTACCGCTATATATGGTGTCCCGGCCTCCTTTGACGCCTTGTACATCTCTATCGCCTCCATGCCGTCAAGAGCGAAGTCGGCTTCTAAACCGATCATCTGTAACATCTCTCCAGAAGCGTCGCGGATAATATCTTCATCATCCATCACAAGAACTTTTCCTCTTAGTTCTACCTTATCATCTCTGCTTATAGTCTCGTGCGATGCGGGCTCAACGGCTGGAAGGTAGATACTGAAGACAGATCCCTCGTTCAGTTTCGACTCTACGGTAACAGAACCGCCGTGCTTTCTTACTATAGAGTACGATACGGATAAGCCGAGTCCGCTGGCACGCTCTTTTGTAGTGAAAAACGGATCAAAGACCAACGGCAGGCTCTCGTTCGGTATGCCGGCACCGTTGTCCTCTATATCTATCCGAACATATTTACCCGAAACAAGAGGAGGCAACTCACCTTCGGCGAGCGTAGTATTTCCCGCCTTGAGCTTTACGGTACCGCCATCCGGCATAGAGTGGGCGGCGTTTAGTATAATATGCTCCAGCACCTGCCCGATCATCACCTCATCGACCTCTACGCTAAACAGGCCTTCGGGAATTTCGATGTCGAGTTCAATATCATGCCCCTTGAGCAGCAGCGTAGACGTATTACGGATAAGCTGGCCGGCCTCAACAAGCTCTTTTATCATCACGTCGCTCTTTGAAAAGGTCAGTAACTGGCGCGTAACAACCTTTACCCTGTTGGCTGACTTCTCAATATCATCTAGCAGAGCCCATACTTTATCATCGGTGCGGAGGTGCGCCTTGGCAATAGAGGCGTTGCCAAGAACTCCGAGAAGTACGTTGTTCAGATCGTGAGCAATCCCGCCTGCAAGCGTGCCTATAGACTCGAGCTTACGCGCCCTGACAATTTCGCTCTCCATCCTCTTTCTATCCGTAATATCGGTTGAGATCCCGCAAATCGCGCCCGGCACCGATGGAAGGGGAAACTTAACAGTCAAGAAAATCTGCTCGATACCGTCGGAATGGCGTAAGACCTCCTCAAAGGTCTGGGCAGAGCCGCTCTCGAGCGTTAAAATGTCATTCTCCCTGAACCTGTCGACTACATCCTTGGGCAGTATATCGTAATCGGTAAGCCCAACAGCCTCTTTCTTATTGAATCCAGGCAATCTAGAGAGCCATCTGTTTACAAAGAGCAACCTGCCATCCGGGTCTTTTATATAGATAGCGGCCGGACAGTTATCCATTATCGCTTCGAGCAGTTCGGCGCTCCTTTGCCGTTCGCTCTCCAGGCGTACCCGCTCAAGCTCAAAACCGGCCCTCAAGGCAAAAATGGTAAAGATGGTCAGACAGAACTCAACATCTTCAATCGGTTTGGTATCAAAGGCGATAAGCATACCGATCACAACCCCTTTGGAATCTACGAGCGGTACACCTACATACGACTCTATATCCATATCCTTGAAGTATTCGTCTTCAGGAAAAAGTTCGCGGGCACGTGACGGATAGATACAGAGCCCGGTATCAACCACCTCACTACAGGGCGTACCGACAAGAGAGTACTCAAAGTTATCGACTACCTCGCCGTTAGCGTAAAAAACGAGCGACTTTGCGCTACTCTGCTCTTCACCAATCACCTCTGTGACCATTGCGTACCTGAAACCGAGTACATCGGCGAGTCTTTCCAAAAGCAGCTTGAAAAAGTTAACACCATCGGAAGTTGAGGTCTCTTTTAGTATCGATAGCAGAGTCTCATTAACCGCCTTGAGCCTTTCACCGTCGTCTCTCGACTTAGATGCAGAGGTTGCACGGTGTTTTGCTGCCGACTCGCGGACAGTCAACTCGGTCTTTCCTTCAACCATCGTTTTTTTTGTATTATCTTTGCTCATCTTCCGAGATACCCTTAAGTATTTACCGATCTTAAGAAAACAGTGTCACTCGGTTACCGGTCTGTCGAGAGTCCGGTACTGGATCGCCTCCGAGATATGTTCGAGCCCGACCAGCTCTGCGCCATCAAGATCGGCTATGCTGCGCGCCACCTTCAAGACTCTTGTATAGGCCCGGGCCGAGAGCCCGAGCCTCTCAACCGCCGTCTCTAACAGATTACGGGAGTTACTTTCTAATCGGCAAAATTGACGAATGTCTTTAGGTTCCATGCGGCTGTTCGAGTAAACCGTGCCGCCTCCGAACCGTAATGCCTGTGCGACACGCGCCCTGTCCACACGCTCTTTTATAACGGACGAACCCTCGGAGCGCCTGTCGTCATTAAGCTCGCTAAAACGGACGGAAGGCACCTCGCAATGGATATCGATGCGGTCTAGCAGAGGACCCGATACTCTGCTCCTGTAGGCCTGAACCTGAGCCGGACTACATGAGCAGGCACGCTTGGCATCTCCCATGTAACCGCACGGGCACGGGTTCATCGCCCCGACAAGCATGAAAGAGCAGGGGTAGGCAACCGAGACCATCGCACGCGCTATCGTAACCATGCCGTCCTCCAAAGGGGTCCTCAGCACCTCTAGCACGCTTCTTCTGAACTCCGGTAGTTCATCGAGAAAGAGCACTCCGTTATGGGCGAGGCTGACTTCACCCGGTTTCGGTACCCTGCCGCCCCCGGTCAGCCCTACATCCGAGATAGTATGGTGCGGAGCCCTGAAAGGTCTCTCCATAACGAGCCCCTCGGCCCTGTCGAGTATCCCGGCCACACTCTGCACCTTGGTAACCTCTATCGCCTCTTCGAGCGACAAGTCCGGCAGTATTGTCGAAAGCCTGCGCGCCAGCATGGTTTTACCGGAACCCGGAGGCCCGATCATCAACACATTGTGCCCACCGGCAGCGGCAACCTCAAGGGCGCGTTTCACATGCGCCTGCCCCTTAACGTCCGCCATATCGGCAAGGTCGCCATGCGTATTAGACCTGTTCTCTACGGGGTCGAAGATGATCGGCGCCAATTCGATACTTCCGTTTAGAAACTCGACCAGCTCAGAGAGGCTCTTGACACCGTATACTACAACACTGTCAACAACCGCCGCCTCTCTGCTATTTTCCATCGGCAGTATCAAAGCCTTTACGCCCTTCTTTGCGGTGTCTCGTGCACAGACAGCTACAGGCAACGCCCCACGTATCGGTTTTATCCGCCCATCGAGAGAAAGCTCACCCACAATCAGGTACTTATCTAAAGAATCGCATTCTACAACCCCCTCTGCCGCAAGTATGCCGATCGCAACCGACAGATCGAAGTTGGTGCCCTCCTTCTTGATATCAGCCGGGGCGAGGTTTACGGTTATCCTCTTGGCGGGAAACGGGTACCCGGAGTTCTTTATTGCCGACTTTACGCGGTCACGGCTCTCTTTTATTGCATTGTCCGGAAGCCCCACAGTAGAGTACGACGGCAGACCGCGAGCGGTATCTACCTCAACCTCTACCGTATAAGCGTCTATTCCGAGCACCGCACTACTTAAGATATTGGCTAGCATAAGAGTCCATTCAATAAAGTCTGCAAAAAACAGGTTCACGCAGAACAGACGCGAGTAACCTCGGGCACAAGATAGAGACCGATCATACCGTTAAAGAAAGATAACAATATTATACCGTAAACCCGGTATCGCCTGTATTATGGAATAACGACACGGAGAAAGGAACGATCACATACAACACAACAGGTTAACTCAATTATTTTTTTAACATAGCTTTGGTCACAAGTATAGGTCAAATCGGCCTATTCCCAGATCTGACAAGAGAAATAGACAATAAAGCAACGCTCAACATTAAACGGTTAAGGACATTAAAACCGGAGTAGATTGTCCTCTGGCAAAAAGCTCAGGCCCTTCTTTTCTGCACAAGAGTATTGTAACGGAGGCATGCCTCAACAAAACCGGTTGCAAGGGCCGAATTTGAGGCGAAGTGGAGGTGGGTATAACTGGCCACCGTCTGTTTATGGATATATCCATCAAAGAGATAGCCCTCGGAGCCGCGTGCTTCTGGCTCTGTTAGCCTAAATGGCCTCGGCGCTCTCTTGTTAGGACCTTTTATCAGTGAGTAATGGTACTCATGACCGCGTATCGACTCTCCTGCGGGAAGGAACGGAAATGTTTCGGTAGTAGTAACCTGCCTGTAACCGAGCGCAGTTCGCCTCCCGGCCATTTCAACCTTAAAAGGAAATAAGCCGACCATCTCAGACCTGGCACCTTTTACCCCGTCATCTCCGGCCCCCTTTAGTGAAGCGCAGAGGTAGATTAACCCGCCGCACTCGGCGATTATAGGCATGCCGGACTCGGCGGCGTCCTTTATCTCATCTCTCAGCTTTCCGTTCGCCTCAAGCTCATTGGCATGAAGCTCAGGGTAACCTCCACCGAGATATACCCCGGAGATATTGCGCGGAAGGCGTTTTGACTTAATAGGCGAAAAATGAACAAGTTCAGCCCCTGCCTTAACGAGCCTGTCGAGGTTTTCCTGATAGTAGAAGCAGAAGGCAGAGTCGCGGGCAATGGCAATGCGAACCACTTTGCTTACCCCTTTTAAGGACGAAACCGTCTTGGCGCTGCCCGCCGCCGCCTTCAGACTCTTCTTTGGGCTCTTCTTTCGGCCCTTATGTAACCCGGCCTCTGAGGCCGGGTTAACTCTAAGCCCGTCTAAAAGTTTATCAATATCTATAAACCGCTCTACAGCCTCAGCTGCCGTTCTTATAAAAGCCCTCCACCTTCTGCGCTCCAGGTCGGCATTCGTAACAAGCCCCAGGTGGCGGCCCGGCATCTTCAGTCTCTCATCCCTGCTGAGGCAACCGAGAAGGGTAATACCCCTCAAGCCCTTAATAGAGTCGCGAAGGATCTCAGCGTGCCTGTCGCTGCCTACGCAGTTGAAGACTACATACTTAACGGAAAGATCGGGGTCGAAGTCACAAAAGCCCTTAACAACCGCCCCGGCGCTCGTAGCCGCTCTCTGCGCATCTACAACAAGAAGAACCGGTAATTTAAGGGTTTTAGCGAGATGGGCCGTCGAACCTTCGCAGGAGACCGGAGCCGGGGCCCTTTTCCTACCGGTGACGAACTTGCCGTCAAAGAGGCCCATCACGCCCTCTATTACAGAAAGGTCGGCTTCGGCACTCGCACGCCTGTAGGTCTCTCTTGCGCCCTCTATTCCGCACATCCATGTATCGAGGTTATAAGACGGGCGCCCTAAAACCGCAGCATGGTGTCCTGGATCTATATAATCCGGCCCCGCTTTAAAGGGCTGTACCTTCAACCCGCGCGCCTTGAGCGCAGCCATCAGGCCGAGCGTTACGGTTGTTTTACCGGTGGAACTCGCGGTCCCGGCGACTACTATACCTCTGGTTGCCAATGACGCCCCTGTTCGTGCTCAGTACGGTTTCGTATGTTTGTTGTTCTGATTAGGCCCTCCGTTCAAGAGCTTCACCACCTTTATTCCGTCCGCGTAGCAATCGATTATATTGAGGCAGCCGTAATCCTGCTCAATCCGAAAGAAGTTCTCAAGATCGAGCCCCATCGCTTCACAAAGAACCACCCTGTTGACCCCTCCGTGGGCGACTATACAGACAACAGAACCGAAGTTCTCTTCCACTATTTTCTCTATCTCCGGCATGACCCTGGCTCTCAGGTCGAGCAGGTTCTCCCCGCCCTTAACTCTAGACGTGGCAAGATCCTGAAAACTTATATCCGCCTCCTCGGGAAAACGCTCTACGGCCTCTTCGCGGGTTAAGCCCTCCCACCTGCCGAGATAGAGTTCTCTCAGAGCAGAACTGCTTACCGGGTTCTTATCTATTGCGCCGCCTATTATCTCAGCGCCTTTATACGACCTCTGGAGATCGCTCGAATAGATTGCACTGACCGGTTCGAGTTTCAAAAAGCCGGCGAGATTGTTCATCTGCTCAACGCCCAACTCCGTAATATCTACATCGTGGTGGCCGTTATACCTGAACTCGTGGTGGTTCTCCACCTGCCCGTGGCGTATTAAAAACAGACGTGTCAGTTCCATCAGCATACCTCAGATAATAAAAAATAATAAATCGGTCCTGTCACCGTTAACCGGCCAGCATAACGGCGCCAATAAGAAAGAAAACCTCACCGAGTTCGCTGACAAAGCCGAATACATCACCCGTGGCTCCGCCGAGTTTTTCCCTGAAGAAAGACGCTGTAAAATAGAGCAGGCCGAGCAGTACGGCAATGACCGCAAGCGGCGCAAGGCCTGCCAGTAAACCGGTGGCCAGCAGCGTAACGGCGGTGGCAAAAAAGAGGGTCTCGGCAGAGGCCGAGCAGAAAGCAGAGCCGAGCCCGCCACCCTCTCTCGCGTATTTGGTGAGCGCGGAGACGGGCACCATTGCCCAGCGCCCGACCAGAGGAAAGAGGAAGAGCAGCGTATAAGCGCAGACCCCCTCAACCTCCAACGCCGCCTTGATGGCCGCGTATTTAAGTACCAGCAGAAGCACGATAAAGACAACGCCGATAGCGCCGGTCGTATGGTCTTTCATTATCTTGAGGCGCTCTTCGGGTGTGTTGCCGCCTGCGAGCCCGTCTACGGTATCGGCAAAACCGTCTAGATGGAATCCGCCGTTCGTAAGCGTCAATGCGGCCAGCACGATTGCGGCGTTAAGGCCCGTAAGCTCGCCTTCGAGCAGTATCGAAGCCACAAAAGCGACAGCCACCAGCACACCGCCCTGCACCGCGCCGACCAGCGGAAAACAGGCAACGGCTGAACGAAGCTCATGTGCGGCGAACTCCATTCTTACCGGCAGTATGGTAAGCAGTTGCAGCGCTATCAGCAGTCTCTTCATAATAATACTACTCCTGGGTGCTTACCCCTGCGGAATCGAAGGTTGCCATCTCGTTATAGAGCTTTAGTGCCGCCTCGATCGCACCCATAGCAAGCGCGCCTCCGGTGCCTTCACCGAGCCTCAGGTTAAGGTCGAGAAACGGACGAATTCCAATGGCGTCCAGCGCGGCTCTGTGCCCCCTCTCAACCGAAGAGTGCGAGGCGAAGAGGTAACGCTCTATCTCCGGGTGGAGCCTTGAGGCGACCAGCGCCCCGGCAGTAGAGATAAAACCGTCCACAACGACCGGTATCCGCTCTGCTGCCGCGCCGATTATAAGTCCGGTTATCCCGGCAATCTCGGCCCCGCCGACCTTGGCGAGCACGCCTATAGGATCAGAAGCGTCGGGCCCGTTTACACGTATTGCCTCCTCAATCACCTCTACCTTGCGCGCGTAACTCTTGTCATCAATTCCAGTGCCACGGCCCGTAACCTCGGCAGGTAAAAGTCCGGTAAAGACGGAGACCAGCGCGCTAGACGGGGTCGTATTGGCTATGCCCATGTCCCCTGTACCGAAGATCGCACCCGGGGCCGCAAACTCTCTCGCTATCTCGATTCCCGTCTCAACACACTTTATCGCTTCACCCCGGCTCATGGCCGGCCCTTTTGCAATATTGGCCGTTCCGTTTACGACCTTTCTTTTCAAGAGTCCGGGGGCGGAGTCGAACTCGGTATTAACGCCTATATCGACCACCTTGACCGCAGCTCCGACGTGGCGCGCGATTACGTTTATGCCCGCGCCGCCCGCAAGAAAGTTCAAGACCATCTGGGGCGTGACCTCGGCCGGAAATGCCGAGACCCCTTCGGAGGCAACCCCGTGATCGCCTGCAAAGACGAAGACCGTCTTCGAGTCTATCGTAGGAGCCTTGTCTCGGGTTATCCCGACGTACCTTTTAGCGAACTCTTCCAAGTCGCCTAGAGAGTCCTTCGGTTTTGTCAGGATATCGAGCCGCTGCTGGGCTGACTCCATCATAGATTTATCTAAAGGACTTATCTCTGCCAGCGCGCTATCTATCAGAACCGAACCGACCTCTTTAACCTCTTTAATGCCGTTCATTATGAACCTCTACTGCTATTTAAGTGTGAGCGGAAGACCCGCAACTATAAGATATACTTCGTCTGCTGCTGCTGCGACCTCTCTATTCACCCTGCCCGCGAGGTCCCGGAACCTTCGTGCCGCCGGATTCTCCGGAACTATACCGCTGCCGACTTCGTTGGTGACAAGGTAGACCGAGCAGCCTGAGCCCTTGCAGGCTGACAGGAATAGACCGACACGCTCCATAATCTCGGGATCATCGAGACCGCTGCCCATCAGATTAGAGAGCCAGAGCGTAATACAATCGAGCAACGCTACCGAGCCGGCCTCTATTTTGGCAAGCTCGCCTGCCGGGTCTATCGGTACCTCTACCGTCTGCCACTCGGAACCGCGCCCTGTCCTGTGGAGTGCGATCCTCTCAACCATCTCGTCATCTAAGGCCTCGGCAGTCGCAAAGTAGTACGGGGTAGCCCCGAACCTCAACGCGAGCTCTTTCGCGCGGGTCTCGGCAAACTCGCTCTTGCCGCTCCGCGTGCCGCCGGTAACCAGAACCAGCACAGGGGGGGCGCTGCTATCGTCTCTACTGTCTCGCGCCATTTTTTAAAACTCTATGCCCTTTCGCGCCGGAAGCCCGGTATCGTACGGGTGTTTGATCTTGAGCATCTCGGTTACGTAGTCGGCTATCTTCACAAGATCGACCGGGGCCTCGCGCCCGGTCAGAACCACCTCGAGATCCGCCGGTTTCGACTCCAGAAACCCGATAACCTCTTCCAGGTCGAGCCAGCCGCCGTTTATCGCCGAAAGTATCTCATCACAGATCAGGAGACCGATACCACCATCGGCAACACGCTCTTTAATCATGGCGAAAGCATCGGTTACAGAGGCCTTTACGGCATCCGTATCGGTCCTTTTACCGGTAAACATAGGATGGCGGCAGTTGGCGCGCCGAAGTTCAAGCTCGACTCCTAGGGCCTCAAAGCCCTCTGCCCTGAAAAAATCCTTCTCGCCCGATTCTGCGCTGTCTTCTTTGAAAAACTGCACTATCAAGACCTTAAGTCCCGCACCGGCGGCCCTGACGGCGAGGCCGAGCGAGGCGGTCGTCTTGCCCTTGCCTTCTCCCGTATAGACGTGAATAAGGCCCGAACTCTTCATTCCTTTAAACACTTTTCCTCCTTAAGCGCTTATCCCGCTGCCCGGCTTTGGGTTTGCAACCTCTAAAAAAAGCACAAAAAAACCCGCTCCAACGAAGATCGAAGGACGGGTATAGAGTAAGAGCAGGTTGTACCTGACACCCGGCGCGACTCTCTTTACAGATACAGCAAAACAGAGCCGACGGGGCTGCTCCGACCTTCTCCCTCGAAAGGCCTTAAACGGTGTAAGCGACATGGCAGGTTTCCTGGCTTGCGGATCTTCCGCTCACAGTTGCGGGGCAGCTCCCGATTCTACGGGATTCCCTAAAACCCCCTTGCTGAAGACCGAATACAGTGGGGGTACCACAGACGCCGTTATTCAAATGTGTATTAACAGGCTATCAAGTAAAAGACCGGACGGTCAAGCTGTTTCTTCCCGCATCTCAGGCAGCAATGCAGCATTCTCTTATAAATAGAAGAGAAAATTAAGCGAATCGGACTTGACTTTAACCGATGCACGCTAGTAATATCAAAGAGCAATAAACTTACATGGGCTCTTGTCTTGCCAAGACAAACAAGAGTAAATAAAGAGCTCTTAATCATGGGGGGCGAAGCATGCCTGTTTTCCGTTTAAAGATCGGCTGGGCGGATCTTGTAAAGATAGACGTATCAGACATAGACCATACCGTTGCCAGGGACTTTATCAGGAATCTTCGTCTCAGTTCAGCCACTCCGACAACCGACGTCTACGTCTGCAGTGATGCCAGAAACAAGGGGGTCAGGCAGATACTCAAGCACCTGCCGAACGTAAACGTGCTTATAAACGCCGGCAACGTAGTCTACAGCCCCAACAAGATTCCGACGGTAGTAATCGCGCACGGCTCCAGATACCATACGTGCGGAGCAGTGGAGTACGCCCGCGACCACGCACAAGAGGCTGATGCAATGCTGCCGAGCATAGCGAAAGAGGTTCTAGGAGACCCTCTAGAGAATGCAAAAGCACAGCTCGACAAGGTGGACGAGGAGTACAGAGCCGGCATTATCTACTACGATCACGCCCTCGGAACGGTTGAGAAGATTACGAACGACAACTACGCCCGCTCAGAGGTATGCGACTTCTTCTTTAAGGAACTCGACATGGCGCTAAGAGGCAGGTACACGGCAGAAGAGGTAGAGGCTATGTCAACGGGACAGAATCCCGAGATTATCTCCTTCACCAATTTCAGCACCCGCAATACCGCATTCGATCTCTTCAGGATCAACGTGCAGAAGAACCATTTCCACGGCGTGGTGCGCGACTCTTTCTGCTTTGCCATGGGCTCCGCGCTCTCCGGAGAGAAGAGCTTCAGAGACACCAGAACCACAATCCTCGCCTTCAAGGAGAACGACCCCCTGCCTGAAGGTATCGATACCTTTCTAAGAGAAGAGGAACTGCTGCGCGGATATATCAATAGAGGCGGCAGAATCTTCTTACTCTCCATAGGAGGGCTTCCGAGCCAGAAGAGGTTGTTCGAGATGTTGCCCTCCGACAGGTAAGAGAGTACGGACGAAGATGAACCCGTGCCGTGCGACCTACAAACCGACCATAAAATTATGATGCAGAAACCGACAGGCAAAAAAGAGCAGATGAAGCGATGCTGATAATATGGGGAGAGTTCATACTCTGCTCGGCGGTAATAGTCCTGTGCGGTTACTTCCTTTCACTCTACGGCGACATGATAGCGGAAAAGTCCGGGCTGGGGCGCGCCTGGATCGGCCTGATACTTATGGCCGGAGTAACAAGCCTGCCGGAGCTGATCAGCGGCATCTCGGCAGTTACCATTGCCGGGGTACCCGACATTGCTGTAGGCGGCATAACAGGTTCGTGCATATTCAACCTCTCGATAATCGCGCTCATGGACTTTTTTCACGGCCGTGACCCGATCTTCTCAAGGGCCGCCACCGTACACATGCTCTCGGCCGGATTCGGGGTACTGCTCATCGGCATCGCCTCCATGGCAATCATCGCAGGACCGGCTATTCCGGAAATCTACCATGTAGGCCTCTACTCTCCTATCATCATCTTCGTCTATATAATGGCAATTAGAAGCGTCTACTACTATGAGAAGAGAATGCTTGCAGAGCATATTACCGAAGTAGTCAACGCGGTAGAACCGCAGTACGACCACATGTCGCTCGGCAAGGCTATATTAATCTATGTAATCAATGCCTCTATAATAGTTATTGCCGCAACCATACTTCCGTTTCTCGGCGACAAGATAGCTATTGAGACAGGGCTCGGAGGCAGCTTTGTCGGAACCGTCTTTATCGGGCTCACCACCTCGCTGCCGGAACTTGCAGTCTCCATGGCCGCATTAAAGATCGGGGCCGCCGAGATGGCGATAGCAAACCTCTTCGGGTCAAACCTCTTCAATATTGCTATTATTGCCGTAGAAGACGTATTTTATACCAAGGGGAGCCTGCTTGGCGCGGTCTCCTCGGAGCACGCCGTAATGGGTTTTATCGCCATTATGATGACCGGTATAGCGATAGTGGCGCTGACTTACAGGTCGCGCAAAAAACTCTTTTTACGCCTCAGCTGGGACGCTATCGCCTTTGTGCTGGCGTACATCATCTCCATAATCCTGCTCTATAACCTCCGAACCCCGTAACATAACACCTTGCTCTTTCTCCGTAAGAGAGAGAGCCCGAATAACATAAAACCGCAACCCCCAAATTTCCAGGTTGTCTTGCAAAGCCCACTTATAGTATTATCTCAGAATGCCGAGGCTAATAAATCTCTATATATTCAAAGAGATCGCGGTTCCTTTCGCCCTGACTCTCGTAATACTGACCGCCACGGCGCTTCTGAGCAAGGTCTTAACCCTCGTTGACCTTCTCATAAGCCACGGCATAGGCATCAGCTTCGCCTTCTGGTTCATCGCCTCCACAATTCCGTCTTTTCTCATCTACACAATACCATTCTCATTTCTGGTGGCAGTACTGATTGCGATATCACGACTCAGTTCCGACTCCGAGATCACGGCGATGAAAGCCTCGGGAATAAGTCTATACTCTATACTAAAACCGGTTGCCTTTATGGCAATATGCATATACATAGCAAGCCTTGTAATAATGCTCTACCTCTACCCCTGGGGAAATCTCAAGATGAAGAGCCTGATAACAGGCGCGGCACAGAGCAATATTACCGCCGGTATAGAAGAAAAAAGGTTCTACGACCGGTTCGACGGAATAGTGCTCTACGTAGACAGGCTGAAACCTGAAACCGGAGAGCTGGCCGGGGTCTTTATCTCGGAGACTCAGGCGAACGGCAACGCGAGCACCTTCTTCTCTGATAGGGGCCGTTTCGTTACCTCGAAGAGCGGTGACACGCTCTACCTGAAGCTTGAAGAGGGCACGGTACACCGCTTCAACTCCGACAACGAGGCGTACCATCTGGCGGACTTCAACACCTACCTGCTTGAGCTCACTATTCCGCAAGGGGAGCCCACCAGTCTCTGGAGCAAGACAAACAGAGAGTTGTACCCAGGTGAACTCCTGCAAAAAATAGAGAGTATCCGTGCAAAAGGCGAACTCACGGCGCCGTATGTGATAGACCTCCATAAACGGTTCGCGCTTCCCTTTTCAGTCTTCATCTTTGCGCTCCTAGCTGTACCACTCGGCATGCAGAAGATCCGCTCGGCCCGCTTTACGGGCTTCTCTACCGCGCTCGGCGTAATACTTGTATACTACGTCCTCTCTACCGCGCTCGAAGCGATGGGAGAGAACGGCAACATAAACGCGCTCATCTCAGTATGGGGCTCCGACATACTGCTCGGCATTACGGGTATCTACATCTTCCATAAATCTGCAAAAGACAGGCCGAGCAACATGCTCTCTGGGCTGCACCTGGCAGGTACCCTTATTACCCAGAGAAGAGAGAGGCGCAAGAGAGGCGAATGAAGAGGCTCCAGCGGTATATACTGGTCGAGTTCACCAAACTGTTATCGATTACGCTCGTCTCGTTTATACTGCTCTTTACGCTCGTGGACCTCTTCGAGAATATGGAGAACATTATTGAGAGCAACGCCCCTGCGCTGCCGGCAACAACCTTCTTCATCTATAATATTCCGTTTATCATCTCCGAGGTGGCGCCCATTTCGATGCTGCTCTCGGTGCTGCTTACCCTCGGTATACTCTCTAAACATGGAGAGATAACGGCGATCAAGGCCGGAGGCATCAAACTCTCCAGCGTCCTTATGCCGCTCTTCGTCTTAGGCCTGCTCATTAGCGGCGGGCTCTTCATTATGAACGAGACCGTTACTCCGGCCATGAACAAACGGGCCGAAGCCTTCAGGACAAAATGGTTTCACGGAGAACGCGTAGGTACCTTCGGCAAGGAAGGGCTCTGGGTAAAAAGTTCTCAAGGGATATATAACATACGCGGAATTAACCTGGTCGAGAAGCGGCTCCACGGCTTCGATTACTATAGAATAGAAAAACCTTTTACGGTAACGGGTCGCATAAGCGCTAGAGACGTGCTCTTTGACGGTGTGGACTGGATAACAAAAACGGCTACCGTATGGAAGTTTACAGCCAACGGGCAGGCGCTGCGCACCTCTGTCGATGGGTACGTAGTAGAGGGGCTTGCCGGGCCGGATGAGATGGCGGGACTGGACAAACACAGAAAGAATATGCCGATTGGTGAACTGATGCGATACATTCGCGGGCTTGAGGCCGACGGCTACGATACGCATCGCTACAGAACCGACCTCTACTGCCGTTTCACATTTCCGATAATCAACTTTATAATGCTCTTTATCGGCATACCTTTTGCTCTAAAAACCGGGCGCCACGGCGGCATCGCAATCGGTGTTGGCATAAGCGTAATAATCGCGCTCAGCTTCTGGATAGTCTTTGCGGCCACAAAGTCCCTTGGCCACGGCGGCATCATTCCACCGCTACTTGCAGCCACCTTCCCGGACATGCTTTTCGTCGCCGTCGGTTCGCTCATGTACGCCTATGTTCGAGAGTAATAAGCGTACGTTAAAAAAAAATGTGTTGTCACCTATTCCATCTCAATTTTTAATTGACAGACTCCGATTAACTCTGTTACAGTAAAAAGATTGTTGCGGGGTGGAGCAGTCCGGTAGCTCGTCGGGCTCATAACCCGAAGGTCGCAGGTTCGAATCCTGTCCCCGCTACCAAAGAAATATATACAGGTCAAGCACTTACGGTCCAGTGTCTTGGCCTGTATTTTTTTTTGTCTGCCTGACTGTGACGAAATTGTGCCCTTTTCTGATTCAAGAGGTCTAAGACCTCGACACCGTCACGTAGACTTTCGGGATAATGGTGTGCGTATCTTTGAGTCATCTGTGGGGATTTGTGTCGCATTAGCCGTTGCACTTTGTAGAGATCGACTCCAGCCTGAACCAGCCTTGTTGCAAAGGTATGACGAAGATCATGGAATCTAAAATCTACAACCTGCGCCCTCTTCATGGCCTGTAGAAAAGCCCGCCTCACGTTACTGCCGTCAAGCTCTGTCTCGTCCAGACTGAAAAACACATAGCTTGTCTTCTTAGACTTTACCTTGTAACGCTCTGTAAGGACATCCAGGGCCGTTGAATTGAGTGGAAGGGTATCCTTACCCCTGTTCTGCTGTTCAAAGATCAGTATGATGCGTCTGAAGAGGTCAACACGATCCCAACGTAGGTTCAGAATCTCGCCTCTACGGAGACTCGTGTTGATCGCAAAGAGCACAACCTCACGTAGCCAACTAGGACGCTCACGCAAAAGCCGTTCTTCCTCGTCGTAAGACAACCAACGTTCACGTTCGTTATGGACTTGCTCCCTTGATACCTTTGAAACAGGGTTTACCTCCAACCACTCCCATTCTCTTATTGCAGGGTTATAAGCATGGTGCAGAAGCTGTAGTTCCTCGTTCACCGTTTTTGGTGAAGCCCCTTCGTCTCGTCTTCTGACCTTATACTCATAAAGGCTACGTGTTCGCAGATCCGTAACGTACGGGTTGCCAAGAGAACGCAGTAAATGTGCGCTTAATAACTTGTCCCTTGTAAAGCTTGATAGTGCCTTGTTACGTTCCGAGTGTTCACGCAGGTACTTTTCAAGAAGTTCCGATAAGGTCTTGTCAGAGCCGAAGGGCAAATCAAACCACTTACCTTCCGTTACCTGAGTTATTACCTTGCAATAGATCTTTTCGGCTAATCTTTTTTCCTTAGTCTCTGTTGACCTCCTTATGGTCGTTCCGTTTACGGTGAACTTCATCCACCAAGTTTGACCGCGCCTATATAGTCCCATTAATAACCTCCAACTTGGAACCTTGTCCACGGTCTGTTTTTTCGTTACGTTGTGGGGTCTGCGGGACTCTTCAATCCATGCCTCAATTTCGGCAACATCGAAACGCACAAGTCCATTGAACTTCAGGTACGGCACACTATCCCTGTTGATCCAAGAGTAGATCGTAGTTACCTTTGCGTTCAGAAGTTTTGCAAGTTCTTGTATGGTTAGTAGCTTCATCATGAGAGTAACATAACAGATGAAGAAGGGGATGTCGGGGACACTGATCGGGGTAGTTTTTGTCCCCTCTACGTACGTAACCTAAGCAATGCCCGTATACGTACGTAACGTACGTTAGGCGCAAATCAGTTTTCAAAAATGGGAACTATATGCCGCTTCATAAACTTCTTAAATGCATCGGGGTAGGCTGGAGGTATGAGACCGCACTCTACTAAGAAATCGTACAACTCAGCGTAGGTCAACTTATATAGCCCTGCATACCAGAACTGATGCAACACGGAAAATGTTGTGCCGTGCTCTCCTACGTTACGTAACGGGGTATCACTTAGGGGCTTGGCAAGTTTTTTGAAGAACTTGATATCTCCTGTTAGCTGTGCCTCTGTAACCCTCTTCTTTACATCTTCGTTATAGAGAAGCGACTTGTCTATTGTTACGGCTTTAAAGATTGCCTTATCGTCTCCTTGGGTAATCTTATCCAACAGTACTGGCATAGTACACTGAAAAGCCAGCTGCGAGAAGATATAGTTCACTCCGCCTACAAGCATACTGATGCCTCCAGACTCAGCAAACGCCTGCAACTCATCTTCTGAAATATCAATTTGTGGGCCTTCAAAAAATGAACAAAATATCCGCATTAATATAGAGTAGGCAACGCTAAAGAGTTCTCTATTCTCTATGTCTGATAGATCTGCTGTGAGTATGATATTGGGCTTTATAGAAAGGGCATCCAGCTTGGTTGAATAATAGTCCCTGCTCTCTTCTTCAGGAATGTCCGGCATAGCTTTTCTACATGCACTGATAATACTGTTTGGGTTCTCTGTGCTTGAGATAGTGCTTAAGAGGCTAAAGACTAAGGAGGTTATGACTGATACCAAGACCAATCTTATCAAAGTCTTGAAGAGCTTTTACCGAACTCAGGTTGTTATACTTGTGTAGCCAATCTTCGGGTACTGTGGCAGTTAGTGTTGTGTCTTCAGGTTGATCAGGAGGCTTTTGACTCGATAGTTTTTCAATATGATGTAACGCTTTGATATAGAACATAATTGCTCTATTAAGAGTTGGATCAAGCTGTTTTTTTTTGCTCTTAATTCGATTATTCATTTTGGTAGAGTATCAACTCAAAACTATGAATTCAATCTGTTGTTTGTGTGGCTTAAAGAATTTAGTTGCTCAATCTAACTAGTTCGTCGGCGGTTCACTACAGTTTAAAGAGTACTTCCTGTACTCAGCACTTTGCAACCCAACACCTACACGCAACACTTCAACTGGAAAGAAACAAAAGCCTAACAATAATTAAGACTGTTGGCAGGTCAGATTCCATTTCTGTTTATGCATAATCATACAAAATAATTCAGATAACAGGTAATATGTTGGTTTCTTAGCTGTATTGAGCAGAACATGACAAATTTTACAATAGTCTACGGTTTATTGACCATATAGGTTGCCTGAGTTATAGTAAATATCAATGGCAAACTCTCATGATGAGTAGAAATCCTGAGTGGTTAGTTAATTCACTTTTAGGATGATGCGACAACCTGGGCAGACCAGAAGCTCTCAAGGTACTCCATGAAAGGAACAAATTATGAAAAGAATGTTTATATGAGTATAGTACTCATTGTAACCTCTATAGGCTTTGCTGGCGCACTATGGCTGCCGACGGTGCAGCCTTATATAAATCCAAATGCTCTATGTGTCATGGAGTAGATGGCCAGGGTACTGTCATGGGTAATGCTTTCAAAGGTAATAGGTTTATAGCGTCTGGTAGCGAGAAAATAATAAATGAGGTAATACTGATTGGCGCAATGGTGCTGCGAAGAAGTACAAGGAGTTTACTATGGGTGTGCCAGCACAGAAGCTCAGTGATGCCGAAGTCAGTGCAGTAGTTGTACACCTGAAGTCACTTACCACTAGGTAAGATTATGAAACTTGGTAGGTCACAATAGGGCAAGTCAGAGTCACAACTTCTCTGTAGAAAATATTTGTACCTTACACTGGTGGGCTTGATTAGACTTCACTCATAGCGGTGCGAATTTAAACCATGAATATGGCAGGGTAGGAAGTCTATGGATTTTGAATGGGTTGCTATAGCTCTGGGTGATGTTTCCTGGGTTTCCCTCGCTTTTTTTCTGGGCTTAATGGCAAGACTGATTGGCCTGCCGCCATTGGTTGGTTTTCTGGCAACCGGTTTTCTGCTCAATTACCTGGGGGTCGCAAGCGGAGAGATGTTACCAAAGTTTGCTGATCTGGGCATCACTCTGCTGCTGTTCACCGTTGGCCTAAAGCTGAACCCGAAGGTATTGTTAAGGCCGCAGGTGTGGTCGGTAACAGCGCTACATATCTTAATTATCATTTTCCTCTTCGGAGCGGCTATATTTGGTCTGGCCGTTATGGGTGCGTCGCTCTTCTCCGGCCTGGATCTCAAGCTTTCGCTGATGCTTGCCTTTACATTGAGCTTCTCCAGCACCGTATTCGTTGTCAAGACTCTGGAGAAGAAGGGTGAAATGAAATCCCTGCATGGACGGATCGCTATAGGTATCCTGATTATGCAGGACTTGGCTGCAGTCATTTTTCTTGCAGCATCCACAGGGGTGCTCCCTTCGCCCCTGGCGCTACTGCTGTTTTTACTCATTCCGCTACGACCGCTACTTCACTATCTCTTGCGAAAAATAGGTCATGGCGAACTATTGATTCTTTATGGCATGGTCCTGGCATTAGGCGGAGCCGAACTCTTTGAGCTGGGCGGAGTGAAGGACGATCTGGGTGCTCTCATCATGGGGGTCTTGATCTCAACCCACCCCAAATCAAAGGAAATGGCCAAGTCAATGCTGGGTTTCAAGGACCTGTTCCTAGTGGGCTTCTTCCTATCCATCGGCATGTCAGGTCACCTCTCGCTGGAGGCATTGATCATCGGGCTCTTGCTCGTACCTTTTGTCTTCGTTAAGTCTGCTCTCTTTTTTGCTTTGCTGACCCGTTTCAAGCTCCGGGCACGGACTGCCCTGTTGGCGACCCTGAGCCTGAGCAACTACAGTGAATTCGGCCTAATCGTGGCAGCGATTGGTGTGACTAACGGCTGGATGGATGGCGAATGGTTGGTCGTTATTGCTATTGCGCTTTCGCTCTCTTTTGTTATTGCCGCCCCGCTAAACAGCATCGATGACAGAATCTATCGCCACTTCCGGGGCTTCTGGATGAGGTTTCAGTGTAAAAAGAGGCTTCCGGATGACATACTGATAGATACGTTCGGTGCGACTATTGCTGTCTTTGGTATGGGTAGAGTAGGTAGCGGTGCTTTTAACAAGATGCGCGAGCTCCATGGTGATACAGTGGTCGGTTTTGACTTTGATGCCGAGGTGGTCAAAAGACACCAGGCGATGGAGCGGCACGTTCTGCACGGTGATCCCAGCGATGCGGACTTCTGGGAGAATCTAGTACAAGATCATCGTATTGAACTTGTCATGCTAGCACTGCCTAATCTTGAAGCCAACCGCGATGCCTTGGAGCAACTGCTGAAGATATCTTTCCCCGGACGTATTACCGCAACAGCAAGATTCCCGGATGAGGTAGAGAAATTGCGGCAATCAGGTGCATCCGCTGTGTTCAATATATATACTGAAGCAGGTGCCGGGTTTGCTGAGCACGTTGAAGCTAACAACTAAGTCTGACGAGACCAAAGGTTTAATACTGCTAAACGACATGCTCGATTTGATTGAGCATGGGATAAGGAGAAAATAACAGTGAGCATAAAAGAGTTTCGGGACTTTACAAAGATCATCCTGACCACTGACTTTAGCGAGCCCTCGGACAACGCCTCTTCCTATGCCTTCAGCATGGCAAAATATTATGACGCGACCCTGTATATAGTTCATGTCGTTGACACGTCGATCGGCGACGAGGACTTCTATTCCCCCAGCGTAAAGCTCGACAAGGAGATGATGGCCTCGGCTGAGGAGATGCTCAAGAAGAAATTTTCCAAACATCTTCATAAATTGTCTAAACACAAGATGGTTGTCTTGCTGGGCACCCCCCACGAGGTGATAGTCGATTATGCGAAAAAGATAAATGCCGATATAGTTATAATGGGTACCTACGGCAGATCCGGTCTCGGTCGGGTTCTCTTAGGCTCAACAACAGAGCGCGTCATGAGGAGAGCCCATTGCCCCGTGCTTCCCATACACCCCGAGTCATCTTGATCTCTCTATGCGCTGCGCCCTGACAGACAGGTTAATGTCCCAAATGTAGGGGGATATGACTAGACCGAGCAGAGATAGACAAGGTAATAGAAAGAGCAAACAGCCTCGATGTTTGCTGAAGGGCAAAAGACCGGGTCTGAACACCGTGAGCCGTAATAAAAAAAATATGGACAGTGTGGATATAAAAAGCATAAGCGAAACTTATTTCTCCTTTTCGGTCAGCCCGGCCAACAGGTAGGGGCTTTAAGCCGGCTACGACAACATAATCATGGTAATGCGCATGGGATGGCACCAGCAGGAAGCTGACGAGGCAATAAAAAAACTAAGGTCCTCTATAAAGGGCCTGACACCCGATGAGGCGCGTAAAAGGCTCGATGAATGGGGCCCGAACGAGCTCAAGGAAAAAGAGAAAAAGCCCCTCTTCATGATGTTCCTCTACCAGTTCAAGGACTTCATGATTCTCATCCTCATCGCCGCTGCGGTCATATCAGGTATCATAGGAGACCTGTCTGACACTATTGCTATAGTCGTCATCGTGGCCCTAAACGCAATAATAGGCTTTGTACAAGAGTATAGGGCAGAGAAGGCCATGGCAACGCTTAAGAAGATGGCAGCTCCATTTGCCGTCGTTATAAGAAGCGGCACGCCTTCGACAGTTTCAGCCTCGGATATTGTGCCTGGAGATGTTGTGACCCTGGAAGCCGGAAACATTGTCCCTACCGACATGAGGCTTCTGGAGTCCGCCCAGTTGAAGATCGAGGAGGCGGCCCTTACCGGAGAGTCCATGCCGGTTGAGAAGCACATCAAGGCCATCGACGACGCCTCAGCCCCCTTAGGCGATAGGAAAAATATGGCCTATAAGGGTACCCTGATTACTTATGGCCGTGGTACAGGTGTCGTCGTAGCTACCGGCATGGAGACCGAGCTCGGCAGGATCGCCTCTATGCTGCAGGAGGAAGAGGAGGTAAAGACCCCCCTCCAGAAGAGGCTCCTAAGCTTTGAGAAAAGACTCGCCCTCGTCGTTCTAGCAATATGCGCAATCATCTTCGTCATCGGCATAATAAGGGGAGAGCCACCGATGCTCATGCTCCTTACGGCCATCTCACTCGCCGTTGCGGCGATACCAGAGGCGCTTCCTGCTGTGGTGACCATCTCTCTTGCCATCGGGGCAAAGAAGATGGTCAGGCAGAACGCCCTTATCAGAAAACTCCCGGCTGTTGAGACCCTTGGCTCGGTCACATATATCTGCTCCGACAAGACCGGCACGTTGACATTAAACAGGATGACCGTAGAGGAACTTTATGTTGACGGTAAGTTCACAAAAGCCACCCTCTCACCCCTAAAAAGCCAGAATCCGGAAGAACCACTTGCACCAAGACCATATGAGATACTCATGACCGCTCTTGCGCTGAATAACGACGCCAGGGAGGACTCATCTGGCAAGGTGATAGGTGACCCTACTGAGAGCGCCCCTTATAGCTTTACCAAGAACGCCGGATTCCACAAGCCTGTGCTTGAAAAAGAATTCCCAAGGGTAGCTGAGATCCCCTTTGACTCGGAAAGGAAATGCATGACCACCTTCCATAAGGTCGTGCAAGACGAGGGCCCCGGTTTTAATTATATATCCTTCACAAAGGGCGCTCCGGACATCCTGACTGGCAAGGCTTCGGATATCCTTACCTCAGACGGGTTGCTCGGCGTAGACGCGGACGCAATATCGATGGCAAACGAGACAATGGCTTCAGAGGGTCTTAGGGTGCTGGCCGTTGGCATGAGGCGGTGGAAAGAGCTTCCTGCGGAAATATCGCCTCTGGCCGTGGAATCCGGCCTTACCTTTGTGGGGCTGATAGGCATGATGGACCCGCCGAGGGAGGAGGCGAAAGAGGCCATTGATCTTTGCAGGAGCGCTGGCATATTTCCTGTAATGATAACCGGAGACCACCCTATAACCGCAAGGGCTATCGCAAAAAGGCTTGGTATCGTAGACGATGACCACAAAGCGATAATCACAGGAAGGGAGCTTGAGAGGCTGCCCCTTGAGGAATTAGAGGAGAGGGTGGAGCATATAAGGGTTTATGCGAGGGTTGCCCCGGAACAGAAGCTTAAAATAGTAAAAGCGCTCCAGGACAAGGGGCATTTCGTGGCTATGACCGGAGACGGGGTGAATGACGCACCTGCCCTCAAGAGGGCCGATATAGGTGTCGCGATGGGTATTACCGGGACGGATGTTTCGAAAGAAGCAGGACACATGATACTCCTCGATGATAACTTTGCGACAATCGTAAAATCAATAAAGGAAGGAAGAAGGATATTCGATAATATCCGAAAGTTCATCAAATATACTATGACCAGTAATTCGGGAGAGATTTGGGTAATTTTCCTTGCACCATTTCTGGGTCTGCCGATCCCGCTCTTGCCCATTCATATCCTATGGATCAATCTGGTGACAGATGGACTCCCTGGGCTCGCTCTTTCAGCAGAACCGGCGGAAAGTGGTATCATGAACAGGCCGCCCAGACATCCGAAAGAGAGTATCTTTGCTCGTGGTCTGAGTACTCACATTATATGGGTTGGATTGCTAATGGCCTTTGCGACCATATTTACCCAGGCATGGTCTATCAAGACCGGTCATGCTCACTGGCAAACCATGACATTTACCGTGCTATGTTTAAGTCAAATGGGGCATGTCCTTGCCATAAGATCTGAGAGTCAATCGCTTTTCACCCAAGGCTTATTTTCAAACAAGCCGCTTACCGGTGCCTTTATTCTCACATTTGCCTTGCAGATGGCTACTATATACGTTCCTTTTCTACAGCCTATATTCAGGACTGAGGCTCTTACATTTAATGAACTCATGTTCACTTTGGCCATGTCATCGGTTGTCCTTATCGCAGTTGAGATAGAAAAAATGCTTAAGAGAAAAATTGCAAACAAGTATCTGGTAAGATGAGGGTGTATGAAGTAGATAAAGTCGTGAAAAAGATAAAGTTGCTGGACTGCCCCCCTGTTTTGAGACAGTAAAATATGTCACACTTGTCACACATAGGAGGTGTTTCAAGTGGCTAATAAAAGACATTCGAAGGCGTTCAAACAGATGTGCCTGGAGCGCATGAGGCGGTGCGACAATATTT
>JAJCZH010000037.1 GCA_029262515.1 Deltaproteobacteria bacterium
CTCATCTTCGGCTTCAGGTTCAACTTCCGAAACCTCCGGTAATATTTCCGGCTCAATCTCCGACTCAAGTTCAGAGACTTGCTCTACAGCAGACTCGATTTCTTTCTCGATACCGGCTTCGGCTTCTGATTCGATCTCTAACTCGGTTTCTACCTCGGCCTCTAAAAGCCCCTCTACAACAGGTTCAACCTCTTCGGCGACTTCGATTTCGGCGACTTCAGCAACTTCGTTTTCGGCAACCTCTACCTCTTCTGTCGGCAATTCCTCTATTACGGAATCCTCTTCAGCCTCAGCAACTTCGGCGACTTCGGTTTCCAGATCCTCTGTATCAGAGTCGATCTCTAACTCAAACTCATCTTCGGCTTCAGGTTCAACTTCCGAAACCTCCGGTAATATTTCCGGCTCAATCTCCGACTCAAGTTCAGAGACTTGCGCTTCATCTGTTGGCAGTTCTACCTCAACCAAGTCCTCAACAACCTCAGCCGCTTCGCTCAGTTCTACCTCTTTTTTCAGTCCAGTCTCTTCAACAGGTGCCTGCCCCTCATCAGAAGATGGTATATCAAGCTCTGCTTCCGGCTCTTCGGCTTCAGCCGGAATATCAAACTCTATCTCGACTTCCGGCTCGACATCGACTTCCGGCTCGACCTCGACTTCTACTTCTACTTCGACTTCAGGCTCGACCCCATGAACCTCTTCATCATCTGAGCCAAAACCGTCAACCTCGACCTCTTCTTCGAACACCTCTTCAACGGTACCCTCGTCATCCGGTTCCGAAACCTCGGCATCGGTCTCAGCAGCAATAGAGCTGGCAACCGAGAAGTCCTCGGAAGCGGACGACTTACCAACTGACATCGAAACTTCGCCTGCCGACTCAAGACCTAAGAAATCAAGAGCATCGGTATCGCCCGGGCTCTTCTCAAGAATAATTTCCGCTACCTCGCGGGCACGAGCCATGTCGCCGTTCTCTACATAAGCGCCCTTCAACGCCCTGACGAACCTGAGGTACTGGGTATCCTCTCCTTTCCTCTTGAAAATCTCGGAGAGGCCCTCAAGCACGCTTACATTACCGGGATATGTATTGTAAAGATCAACATAAATAGCCTCAGCCCTCTCCAGCTTCTCCTTGGCTAGAAGCATATCGAGAATAACCGAATACTCGGACACTGCATCTACATCAAACTTCTGTCTCTGGAGGTTCTCTGCAAGCTTGAGCCTGACACCGACATTCTCGGTATCTATCTCAACCATCTTCCTTAAAAGTTCGAGCGCTTCGTTGCCCTTGCCTTTTTTATCAAACGTAGCGACTATAACACTATACTCGCCTATGGCGTCTGCTATGAGTCGCTGTTTCGTATAGAGTTCTGCAAGCCTGTAGTGGACATCGAGGTTAGACTCATCGAGCTTCAAAACCTGCTTGTAGACGGCGATAGACTTGAGGTAGAAACCTTGCTGGCTATTAGAGCGTGCGACGTCCGAATACTCCTTGATAGCCTCGGGCACCTGGCCAGTCTTTACAAAGAGATCTCCTATTCTCAACCTGATGGAAATGTCCCTCGGGTCGAGTTTTGACGCGCTCTGATACTCGGTAATCGCCTTGTCGAGATTACCCTTCTGTATCTGCTTCTGCGCCTTCTCTATCAACTTCTCTTTATTTGCCATTATTCCTATCTTATCGGTCCTTAAAAAATAAACATAAACCACATATCAAAAGCTATACAAAAACAGTAGCTTGCCTAATGCTCTAACGCTATAGCTTTCTTCGGGACGGAAAGCGTATCACAAAGCGTGTCTGGTGTGCTGCTGTCAAGGCCGGTTTCCAGAAACCGACACAGGCGCTCTTTTTCGGCCCCCGTTAAAGATGACTCTGCGAACGTACAACCCATCTCAAGGGCTACGCTCTTTACCAGAGCCTCGCGCAGCTCTTCTACTGTTGCGGATGTGTGGGCGCCGAGCCACGTGATCTTGTTGATAAGAGAGGGGCCGAAAACAGCCTGCAGGGTAGCAGAGTCTACGCCTGCAAGGATAGAGCCGTGCTGCAGGAAAGCGCCGGAAAAACGTCTCTGCGCGCTTCCGACCATCTTCTTTCCACCGACAACAACCTCGTACCTCGAAGAGGATAGAAAACAGGCGTCGCTTCTTTTGCGCCCTTCGCTACCTCTGGCGGCTCTTTCGGGAGGGACAAAGTCGGCGCCATAAACGCCTACCTCTTTGAGGGCCGCAACAATGCAGTTGCTTATTATGGCGTATGCGCCGGTGATACCACCCCCGTAAAGCGGATGTTTCCTGGGGACCGTTATAGAGTAGGTGAGTTCCGAGTCGTGGAGTACGGCGCGTCCGCCGGTAAGTCTCTTAACTACCGGAAGGTTGAACTGGGCGAAATCCGCCGGGTCCTGGCGGTAACCTATTGAGATAGTAGGTCTGTCCCAGGCATAAAGGCGAAGCGTGGCACGAGGCTCCGTACCGCTGTTTGCGCTATTGAGAAGAACCTCGTCAACAGCCATATTGAGGGTACCGCTACCAGAACTATCGAGTATAAGTCGCCACTCATTAAGCACTTTCGACTCCGGTTAACAATAGCCAGGATGCAGCCCTGTTCAAGAGAACTTCGATAGAAAGTTGATATCAGTATTGCCGGCTATAAAATCGTGATCCTTCATTATCTTCTGATGTAACGGAATGTTCGTCTTGATGCCTTTTATATGGAACTCGTCGAGCGCGCGCGCCATACGGGTTATCGCTTCGGCCCGCGTATCGGCATGAACGATCAACTTGGCCACAAGGCTGTCGTAGAACGGCGAAACCACAGAGCCCTGATATACTCCCGTATCTACCCTTACGCCCGGCCCGCCCGGGAGTATCAACTCTTTGATCGTACCCGGAGAGGGCATAAAGGTCTTCGGGTCTTCGGCGTTGATTCTGCACTCTATGGAGTGGCCTCTCATCTGCACCGATCTCTGCTTCATTCTGAGCCTTCGCCGCGCAGCGTACTTTATCTGCTCCTTGACTATATCGACGCCCGTAACCATCTCGGTCACAGGGTGCTCAACCTGTACCCTCGTATTCATCTCCATAAAATAGAACTTGTTATTATTGTCGAGCAGAAACTCAACGGTGCCGACCCCGGTATAGCGTATCGCCTTGGCGAGCTTGACAGCGGCGTCACCCATACGGTTTCTGAGCCTGCCGTCGAGCGCGGAAGAGGGGCACTCTTCTAAAATTTTCTGATGGCGCCTCTGAATCGAACACTCCCTCTCGCCGAGATGGATGACGTTACCGAACTGGTCCGCCATCACCTGAATTTCAACATGGCGCGGAGACTCACAGTACTGTTCGATAAAGACCTCATCGTCACCGAAGGACGCAAGCGCCTCCATGCGTGCGGTACGAAAAGAGCCTATAAGAGAGGCCTTGGTATGGACAAGCTTCATGCCCTTGCCGCCGCCGCCGCTGGAAGCCTTTATCAGCACCGGAAAACCGATTCTGCATGCGATCTCAAGGGCCTCGTTCTCATCCGTCACCGCATGTTCGGACCAGGCGAGCACAGGCACCTTCGCCTCCTCGGCAACCCGCTTCGCATTCACTTTGTTGCCCATAAGCCTCATCACCGCAGAGGTAGGGCCGATAAACTGTATGCCGCAATTCTCGCACGCCTCGGCAAAAGCGGCATTTTCGGCCAGAAAGCCATAACCCGGATGGATCGCCTCGGCATCGGCCACCTGCATGGTGCTAATGATAGAGGTGACGTTGAGATAACTGTCCGTCGATTTTGCGGGACCTATGCAGACGGCCCCATCGGCGAGACGAACATGGAGAGCGTCTTTATCGGCGTCGGAGTAGACCGCAAGACTCTGAACGCCGAGTTCCTTGCAGGCACGTATGATCCGTACCGCTATCTCGCCCCTGTTGGCTATAAGTACCTTATTGAACATTTTTTCAGTTCCTGCCTTATTGATACTGTTATACATCTGATACTGCCGTAACCCCGGCCTGACGCGTCAATCCCACTTAGTCCGTACAATTCATGACGAGATCATTTTCAAACAGAGCAACAAGCCACCGGAGTCTGCCCCCGAACCACCAAAAAAAGAGACACCCTGGCAGAAGACAAACCGGGGTGTCGGATATAACAGAGCGAGCTGGTAACGGACGCTGCGTAAAAGCCGTAACTCTTACTTCGACACCTCGATATGGAAAAGAGGCTCGCCGTACTCGACCGGCTGGCCGTTCTCAACCAGTATTGAGACTACCTTGCCGTTATACTCGCACTCCACTTCGTTCATCAGCTTCATCGCCTCGATGATACAGAGCGGATGACCGGACCTGACTACCGAGCCGATTTCCACAAAGGCCGACGTTTCAGGAGAAGAGGCCCTGTAGAAGGTGCCGACCATCGGAGAGGCAACGATCTTTATATTGTCCGGAGTCTCGACAGGAGCAGAGTTCGACGGAGCACTGCCGCCCGTTGCGTGCGCAGTAACCGAGGCGCTACTCTCCACATGCTGCTCAGCCGACTCAGGGTTTGCAAGTCCTGCTGCGCCTCGTCTAAGCCTGACCTTGCCGCCCTCACCCTCAACCTCGATCTCTACGATGTCGGTTGACTTTATAAACTTGTATATGGCCTTGATACTCTTGAGATCCATCGATCCTCCTGATCAGAGTAGAACGAGCTCTTTTGTATATGTAGTTACGACTTCGGGGCCGGAGCTTCCGACCACCACCATGTCCTCTATTCTCACACCGCCAAGTTCCGGTATATATATACCGGGCTCAACGGTAATTACCATTCCCTCTTCCAAAACCGCTTTAGAGGCGGCGGCAACTCCGGGGGCCTCATGAATATCGAGCCCGACACCGTGCCCCGTTGAGTGAGTAAAATACTTTGAAAAACCGGCCTTCTTTATAATCTTTCTTGCAGCCACGTCCACATCAGAAACCTTGGTTCCGGGCCGCACCAGCTCTATTGCCTTGCACTGGGCCTCTAAAACCGTAGAGTATATCTCTTTCTGGCGCCTGGTCGGCTTGCCGACCATAAAGGTTCGGGTACAATCCGAATTGTAACCGTTTAAGAGCACCCCCATATCGACGACTACCAGCTCGCCCTTTTTTATCTTCTTCTCGGAAGCTATGCCGTGCGGCAGTGCGCCCCTGAACCCGGATGCGATTATCGTTTCGAAAGCGAGTCCGCTGGCGCCGGAACTCCTGAAAAACGACTCTATCTTCCACGCGGCCTCGCTCTCCACCACGCCCGGGGCTAGCAGGCTTTCAGCCACTTCAAAACCGGAACTGAGCAATTTTGCCGACTCCCTTATCGACTCAAGCTCAGTAGAATCCTTCTTTATTCTAACAGACTGTACCAGTCCTGTGGTGGCACGGAACTTGACCGGGCGAAGAAGTTTGCGCAACTTCGTGTAGGTCGCGTGCCTCAAGTGCTCTGACTCAAAACCGAGTACGGACTTTTCCAACTCACCCTTTAACAACCCCTGCTTCAACAGATCTACAAGCGTACCGTAGGGATCCGACTTGTATATCCTGACCTTGAGCCCCTTGACCTCGGCTCTCGCCTGTGCAGTATATCTCGGGTCGGTAAGCAAAAAACCGGAACTCGGCGTTACAACGACAAAGGCGCTCGAACCGGTAAAACCCGAGAGGTACCGAACGTTCTTTAAATCTGTCACCAACAGGGCCGAAAGGTTCCGCTTTTCAAGCTCGCACCTCACGGCTTTGAGCCTGCCTGTACCGAGCCTCTTGAGGCTTTGAGTCTTGGCCGCTATGCCAGAAGCCTTTTTACCCGACTTATTCCGGCTGTCGGCACGTCCGCCCGCTTTAGAGCTCACTCTTCACCTTCTTGGCGGCTATACGGGCTCTGTAACGCGCATGGCCCGCGCCCGCGCCCGGCTCCAACACAAGGGCTATATAATACTCAGGCACCACGAGGCGCAGAATGAGCGTAGAGGTGCCGGTAGATACCACAACCTCTTCGACCATCCCGAGCTTGAGCGCCTCAGAAGCCTTCTTCAACTCTTCAACCGCCGCGCCGCACTCAACCCCGATGCTCTCGATGTCACAGGGGTAGTTCTCTGTCGGGTACGACTGAACGGCAAGGCCGTCCGTTCCCATAAGCGTAGCGGCAACGCAACCGGTGGCTGTATCTACAAGCTCTTTTAAAAGACCTAAAAATGGCACCTGGAATCCTCTAAATTAGAACGAACAAAACCTGTTCAGTACAGAAACTTACTTATACAGGTTACTGCCGCGTCTCTTCTAACTACCCTGTCTCTTCTTTGAAGGTTCCCGTTTTGACAGGCCCTGCTTAAACGCCCCCCGCCTCTTTCCTGCGTCCGCTTTGCTCTTTAACATATCTACCTTAAAACTCAAGGTCTCGTCCCACGGATTTGTGTCGGCAAGGATCTTGTAGATCATGAGCGCATCTTCGAGGTGCCCCTGCTCTTCAAGAACCTCGGCCATGGTCTGGGTAAAATAGATATCGGAATCCGACTTGATCTTGGACATAGATAGTAGGTCCCAGTACAGGCGCAGTGCAAAAAGAGAGTAACACCTTTTATGCTACAAGAGCGAACCCTCTTCTATAAAGCATATACCATCCCAAAAGAAGAGAGAACTACCCTAAAATTATTAGAGAAGCGCTGCCAAGTCAAGCTGTTTTTTCATTATGGCATATGCGATACAACTTAACAGCAGGGCTTATTACCGGGGCGCTCACCCGGACAGAGACCCTAAACAGAGACGTTTACTCGGAGAGAAAATGCAAGAGAGTCGCTTCATCAGCCTCGTCAAGTGTCACGCTACCGAGACTATTGGCAAGCACAAAACGGATCTTCGCTGCCGTCACCTTTTTATCGAGCTTCATGGCGGCGTACATCTCTTCCGCCGGGATAGCAGGAGCGGCGCTTTCGAGCCCCACAGCCTTTACCAGAGCCTCAACACGCCCTGCCACAGACTCATCGCATAACCCTAACAACGCCGAGAAACGCGCGGCCATAACCATACCAATAGCAACGGCTTCACCGTGGCGGTACTTGCCATAACCGGCGCCAGCCTCTATGGCATGACCAAACGTATGGCCGAAGTTAAGAATAGAACGGAGCCCCGACTCGGTTTCATCCCTGCCGACAATCTCAGCCTTGATTTCACAAGAGCGAGCTATCGCCCCGATCAATTCGGTCTCTCTGTCGAGCAGACTTTCGTTGCTACCGAGCCCGCTCGCCATCTCTTCGAGCGACTCAAAGAAATTTTCGTCCCATATCACCCCGTACTTAATCACCTCGGCCATGCCGGCGCGAACCTCGCGCGCTTCGAGAGTAGAGAGCACGTCGGGGTCGATATAAACGCCGCGCGGCTGGTAGAAAGCGCCTATAAGGTTCTTGCCTTTAGGATGATTCACGGCTGTCTTGCCACCTACGGAACTATCGACCTGAGCGAGAAGAGTGGTCGGCACCTGTATGTACGGCACGCCGCGCAGGTATGTCGCAGCCGAAAAACCGGCAACGTCTCCGACAACGCCGCCACCTAGCGCGATAATCGGGCTCGTCCTCTCGAACCTCATCTCGATCAACGAATCGTAAATACCTGAGAGCGTTTCGAGGTTCTTGAACTCTTCACCGTCAGGAATGATGATTAAAACCGGCTCGAAACCGGCGCCCTCTAGCCCTGCGATTAAGGTCGAGGCATAGAGGCCGGATACCAGCTGATTCGTAACCACGGCAACACGGCCTGAAAAACCGACAGAAGCAAGCCTGCTGCCGACTTCACCTAAAAGTCCGCGCCTGATCTCTATAGGGTAGCTACGCTCACCCAGCTTTACTTCAATTATACGTTCCATGCCTGTATACGTTCCATGCCGAATCCTGTTCGACAGATTCTTTATCGCGAAAAACTTACGCCTGTTCTACCGGTCAGAAAGAGTCAATCCGCTCGGTTATCCAGATAACTCATTATCGCCTCTACAACCTCACTAACGGTACGCGACGATGTATCTATCCTCAGATCGCAGTCAGTGTAAAACTTCTCTCTTGAGCGAAGCAGTTCGGTAAAAGCCGCACGCTGACCCTCAACGGTAGTACCCGAAGCGAGCGGTCTGCCCTCCCCGCTACCTATACGCGAGAGTATGATATCTATCCGGGCCGTAAGGCAGACCACTGTGCCCCACCCCTTGAGCGCAGAGCGGCAGGAGTCCGATATTACCGTACCACCGCCGGTTGAGACCACAATATTTACGCCAAAATCCCCGGCAACAAGCCTCTCGACCATAAGAGACTCCATGCCCCTGAAGTGCTCTTCGCCGTACTCTTTAAAGATATCAGGAATTGATTTGCCGGAAACCTTCACAATAACAGTATCAATATCGAGGTACTTGCAACCGAGTTCCGAGGCGAGCTGGCGGCCTACGCTCGACTTGCCGGTACCCATAAAACCGGTTAACACAATATTTTTCATATCAACCCGTTTAGATCCAACTCTGTAAGTCCGGCATACCGGTTAAACCGGAAGACATTATTAAATAATAGACGCCCGGAAATGAAAAACATCCGCATAAAGAGGCGCGGAAAAGGTTGGGCAACAGACTAATACCCGGCAATCTGCTTCAGGTACCCTCTATAGTTCCGCTCTATCTCTTCTATGGAGTCACCACCAAACTTGTCCAGGAAAGCGGCGGCGAGTTCAAGAGCTACCACGGCCTCTCCGACTACGGCGGCAGCTGGTACAGCACAGGTATCGGAGCGCTCAACGCTCGCCTCAAACGGCCTCTTCGACTTTATATCGACCGAACGGAGCGGTTTATAGAGCGTCGGAATCGGTTTCATTACGGCGCTCAGTACTATTACCTCGCCGTTCGACATGCCGCCCTCGATTCCTCCGGCGTTGTTCGTCTTTCTATAGAAACGGGGGGCCTGAGGCCAGTAGACCGTACCACCTTTTCCAACACTCTTTCGCGAGTAATATATCTCGTCATGCACCTTGGAGCCGGGCAGTGAACCGCACTCAAACCCCATGCCTACCTCTACGCCCTTTATCGCCTGAACCGAGGCGAGCGCGTACGAGAGACGCGCATTGAGCTTTCTGTCCCACTGCACATAGCTGCCGAGCCCCGGAGGCACTCCGGTAGCCGCCACCTTAAAAACACCACCTATAGAATCTCCTGCGGCTTTAGCGTCCCGCACAGACTTCTTCATCCTATCTGTTGAGCTTTTACCCGGACACCTGAGGGCCGAGGACTCGGCGCTCTTAAAGAGCGCCTCCGGGGTAGCCCCGTGCGAGGCCGCCCACTTTACGCCACCGACCTCAGTGACCCAGCTGTAGACATTTATGCCGAACTGGTCGAGAAGCCTCTTTGCAACGGCTCCGGCTGCCACTCTTGCCGCGGTCTCTCTGGCGCTCGAACGCTCTAAAATATTACGCAGATCGGTGAAAGAGTACTTGAGCCCTCCCGAAAGATCCGCATGGCCGGGACGGGGACGCGTTACCGGCTTGGCTCTCGGACCCGTTGAGCAGGCCTCGGAGTCCATAGCCTCTATCCAGTTCGCCCAGTCACGGTTCGTAACCTGAAGAGTAATGGGAGAGCCGAGCGTGACAGCCCCCCTTATACCGGAGAGCACCTCTACGCGGTCCTTCTCTATCTTCATTCTGCCACCGCGGCCATAACCGCCCTGGCGCCGTTCAAGATCGATATCTATAGAGGCGGGCGGCAGGTGAAGCCCGGATGGCATGCCCTCCACCACCGCTATAGCAGCCTTGCCATGCGACTCACCGGTTGTCATATATCTAAGCAACTCTTCATCCTTTCGCCTTAAGCTTAATAAAAGAGGTAGGCCTTTATGTTAACAAAGTAGTCTCCGAGCAAAAAAAATGGACTTTTCCGGCTCAGAATACGATCTACTATATCTCAATAACCTTGCTTAAACAATAAAAAAAAGGTCTCCATGGCGCCCCTTCAGGCCATTATGAACGACAGAGAAAGAAACGCACTACCTGTCTGCCTAACAGAAGTAAAGCAGACGGTGGTTAAGATATGTAAAGAGGCTGAATAGTCTGGAGGTAGACCCGTGCAAGAGGGTAAATATCGAAGAAGAAGTATTGGAATATCGACATGGGAGTATGAATAAGTGGGTAGAGATGGGATGACGTAGAAGTAACGGGTTAGAGATTAGGATTTTACCTGCCGGGGCCTTAATAAGGCCCCGGCAGGTAAAATTAAATGTTTACGACTTTCTCGTGGTGAGAACTTCCTGGGGAGTGTTCGGCATCCGATTGCTGCCCGGCGGGAGGTGTAGATACAAGCCTGAGTTCCGAAGCGCTTTGAGTTCCGCTCCGTACTTTGAAATTAGCAATTAGGCCCTTGAGTTCAAGGGCGAGACGAGAGGTCTCACTCGTTGCGCTGGAGACCTCGCCTATGGCAATCACATTTCTCTTTGCAACATCCGAGATAGAATCCATACTTCTTGTTATTTCATCCGTAGTGGCACTCTGCTGCTCCGTGGCGGTCGCTATCTGGTTGACCATATCCGTTACGCTCTGTACTCCGTCAACGATATTTGCAAGGGCCTCACCGGTCTCGTTGGCAAGCCTTACGCCGTTATCCACCTTTGTAATACCTTCACCCATCGCCTCTACGGCAGTACTTGTTTCGCCCTGGATGGCGTTTATCATCCTGCTGATCTCCTCTGTCGCCGTGGTTGTCCGCTCGGCAAGTTTCCTGACCTCGTCGGCCACAACGGCAAAACCTCGACCCTGCTCTCCGGCCCGCGCCGCCTCAATGGCGGCATTAAGGGCAAGCAAATTGGTCTGATCCGCAATATCGTTGATAACGGATACTATCGAGCCGATCTCTTCCGATCTCTCTCCGAGCTTGCCTATGGTCTCCGCAGTAGCGGTAGTCGACTCCGAGACCTCCTGCATGGCGGTTATCGTGTCGCGTACTATGTCCCCGCCCGCAGCCGCAGTCTCTTGCGCGCTCAGTGCGGACTCCGAGACCATCTGGGAGTTCTTGGCAACCTCTATGACGGTAGCGCTCATCTCCTCCATTGCGGTAGCCACCTGTGCAGTCTGGGCGCTCTGGCTATTGGTGCCGTTCTCAATCTCGCCGGCAGAGACGGTAAGCTGCTCGGACGACGATGCCATAAGGCTCGACGATTCAGCTATGCGCCCTATTACGTTCGACATGCTCTCCGCCATCCGGTCTACCGCGTACCCAAGGGCTGAGACCTCATCCTTTATCTCACGCCCGAAGAGCCTGATACGGACTCCGCTCCTGTCGGTCAGGTCTCCGTTGGCAAATTTCTCGACCGTCTCCTTTATCCTGACAATCGGACGGATAATCATCGAGTTGGCGCTCCACATGAAAAAAGCCGCTACAACTGCCGAGATAAAGACAGAAACTGCCATCAACTTCACACCGCCCATCGCCTCATGCTCGGCATTGAGGCTTATTAGCTTCGTAAACTCGTTGGCCGCAGCAACAACTTCCGGCGTATGCACCCCGATCAGACTCTCTACATTGGAATGAAAAGCGTCGTTATACTTAACCGCATTCATGACATCAACTTTTCTCAACGCCCAAGCGGCGCTTACCGACTCAAAGTCTTCACTTAGCCTCTGACCTGTTATTCCGGATCCGTTGGTTCTGATAACCGTACCGAGTTCCTCTAAACTCGCATCAAAGCCGGATATAGTCTTATCTATCTCTGCCCTCAGTACGAGTTTGTCTTCAGATGCGAGTATATACCTCTCTACAAGATAACTCAGTTTTACCGTCCTCATCCTCTGAAGGCCGGTTTCGTCGATATAATCGTTTATTTCGGAGTTCTCCGCGGCTTTTTCAGATGCAATCAGGTTATTAAGCTTGGTTACGAGAGGGAAGGTAGACAACTCAACCTTATGCTTAAACTCCCGCATATTATCGCCGTTGACCATGGTCTCGTCTAAAGTATTACGCATAGACAACCAATCTTCCTCCACAACCTTCAACTGTCCCGATATCTCGTCATTATCGAGTGCGGCGAGCGTCGCTGTACCACTTCTGAAGTTCTCTATTACGTCCTGATACTCTACTACTCGTTTCTGATAAAGGGCCTCAAGGGTCTCATCTCCGGTCATAATGTGCCGGTTGAGTATATCTGTGATCTCTATCGCGTCCTTGCTCAAATTTCCAGCAACATCTATATGAGTGTACTTCTCCGTCATACCACCTACAAGCACGAATACTATCGGTATCTGAATTACAAAGAGAACTAAAAGAAAGACATAACTGCCTACAAACCTGGTTTTTACCGATTGAAGACCCATTACACAACCCTCCGTGAATTGAAGCGGCAAACCGAATTCCGCACCTGTTATAATTTTATAAATCTTACTTGTCACTTCGGGAAGTATGTGAAATGGCTGAATAGTTCCATAGTTCTGTTTATGCACTGTCCGAAAGACTACAATAAAACAGGCCTATAGACAAAGCTATCTGCCGGCAGCAATTATGGAAATCTATTATTGAAATGAGAGAAGAGGAAAAGTAAGAGAAAACGGGGAGTTCGTACTGCCTAAGTGCGCTCTTCAGGAGCTGGTCAGCCCCTTGCGGATAGCCATTTTGACAAGCCCGGCCATGTCATTTATGCCGAGTTTTTTCATTATGTGGACTCGGTGGGTCTTTATCGTAGAGACCGAGACAAAGAGTTTCTCGGCTATTACCCTGCTGGTATCCCCATCGGCAATCATCTTGAAGACTTCGAGCTCTCTGGCGCTGAGCCTGTCGCACGGATCATCATTCTTGCCAGCGCGGATAGCGTCTACGAAACCGTCGAGAAGGCCGTCTGCCATGGTAGGGCTTGCGTACTTCTTTCCTTCCATCACGTTCAATACCGCCCCTACCAGCTCGTCCTGCGCCGAATCCTTGAAAACATAACCGAGCGCCCCGGCACGGAAGGCCTCTATGGCGCTCTGCACCTCAGTATGCATTGAGAGCATCATGACCCTTGTCTTCGGCAGAGTCTCAAGTATGCGCCTCGTAACCGTTATGCCGTCGAGTTTAGGCATGGAGACGTCAAGAATGGCCAGGTCAGGTTTAAGTTCCAGGATACCTCGAAGCGCCTCCTCACCATTACCCGCCTCGCCTACCACGACGAAATTACTGTGCTGAATCAGTATAGAGCTTATGCCATGGCGTACAACTGGGTGATCATCAGCAAGGAAAATTGATACCTTTTGGATTTTGTCCGACACAACCCCTCCCGAAAAAGAGACGAAAACTAATGTGAATGGTCCGAATGGCTCGCTGTCGCTTTCTTTTTCTCTACTGGAAACCCCTGACCTACCCATGCATTGAGACCGCCACGCAGCGCATTGACCCGTTGAAACCCCCTGCCCATCAACATGAGCGCCGAACCGGCGCTCGAAGATTCGTTGGGTCACGTACAGTAAGTTACTATCTCCGCGCCCATCGGTATCTCGCCGACCCTGCCTATAATCTCATCCGGCGCTATCCTCACATCGCCTGGCAGCTTAACGCTGCTCGCCGCATACGCGCCGCTTGAGCGCACGTCAATTATCAACACATTATCTCCCCTGTCGAGCTTTGCTTTCAACTCGGCCGGGGTTATCCTCTCGACGTCCTCTATGCCGGCGCCTATTGCCGGGGCGGTAAAGAGCATCAGCGCTACAAACACTATCATTACTTTGCGCATATACAACCTCCAAGCCATTTATTTGCAAACAAGACAATTATACCCTATATGCTTCCTCTAAAGCCAGAATAAAGAGACGCCCCACCTACAAAAAGTATCAGGTCAGAAGTTCGAAAGCGAGATTACCGAGCTCTTCTATCGTAAACGGTTTCTTCAGCGAGGCCCGGGCGGTATTTTTCAGAAATGACTGCGTCTCGCGGTTAACGGAGTCTCCGGTAATAAAGATCAACCTGTCGAGCAGGTACGGGTACATATTGCTGACCTCCCTGTGAAAGTCCATACCGTTCAGACCGGGCATCTTAATATCGCTTATAGCGAGATCATACTCTGTATTGGCCAGTCTGCCGAGCGCCTCAAGCACACTACTACACTTATCGACAATAAAACCGAAAGAGTTTAACGACTCATCAAGTATTTCGAGCAGAAGCGGCTCATCATCCAGTATCAGCGCCCTGAGTCCCTTTGGAAAGTTCACGACATCGGCCCCGTCGCCATTCCATACTGCGCCACTCTCGGCGTCCTGCTCCGACTCCTCTACAATAGGCAGGTTGATGGTAAAGACAGCTCCGCCACCAGAGCCAGAGGCAGCGGTAATCTCTCCGCCATGCTCTTTTATTATACCGTACGATATGCTAAGTCCGAGCCCAGTCCCCTTGCCAACACCTTTTGTGGTAAAGAACGGATCAAACATCTTGTCGGCAACACCCTCTGACATGCCTACCCCGTTATCCTCAAAGATTACCATCATCCTGTCACCATGCCTCTTGCTGCTTACGCGCACCAGCCCTGAGGTAGCGGCATCCAGAATAGAGTCCCGCGCGTTATTCAACAGGTTCAGAAATACCTGTTCCAGTTGATTCTTGTCGATCATATTGTGCGGCAAGTCTGGATCGAGATCGAGTTTCACCTCTATGTTATCTACCCTCAACTGGTATAATCTCAGATCCACCACATGCTTTATTACCTTGTTAATATCGGCATACCTCTTCTCCGGCGGCTGAACCCTGGCAAACGTGAGAAGGTTATCTACTATCTTTTTACACCTCTCGGAAGCCTCTCGAATCTTGACGGCCTTGGCCATAACATCATCATCGACCTTCCTCGCTACAAGGATCTCCGAAAAGCACATAATACCCGTAAGCGGATTATTCAACTCATGAGCAACACCGGAAACAAGCTCCCCTAACGAAGTAAGTTTATCCGCATGAATCAGCTTTTCAAGAAGTTGCCTCTGCTCGGTAACGTCCTTGATATAAAGCACGACCTTCTTGGCTCCGCCCTCATCTATTAACGGGTAGGTATGGATCTCGTAGACCTTACCGGCCGGCATGAACGCCTCACAATAAACGGGTTCCATGCTTTCGAGGGACTCTTTGAGCTTAAAGTCATGGCTACAGCAACTTGAGCCGAAGTAAGCCTGCAGGTTACTGCCCTCAATCCGTAACGTATCAACCTTAAAATCTTCCGCAAATTTTCTGTTCGCCTCATAGATGATCATGTCGGAGTCCACTACAAGCAGATAATCTTTAATCGAATCGAAGATGAGGCGTAACTTATTTCTGGCCAGTTTAAGTTCCTGCTCTTCGTTAAGAATAGTCGTATTCGCTTCCATAAGCTCGATATTTTTATTGTCGAGATCCTCATTCAACAGCTTAAGCTCTTCGTTGACGGAGTGGAGCTCTTCTGTCTGGCTCTGCGTCTCCTCATACGCGAGTTCAATCTCCTCGTTCTTCGTACTAAGCTCTTCGTTAAGGTTAAGGAACTTCTGATTGTTAGCCTCTATCTCTCTCAGATAGCGAGCCTTCTCTTCCTCCTTCGTCCTCACCGTATCCATCATAGAGTTAAAGGTCATCGCAAGGAGCATAACCTCGTCTGATGATCCGCTCATATTCGTGGTATTCACCCGGGCGCTCAAGTCACCTGCGGCAAAATCATCTATCCTGCCGGCAAGCACCTTTGCAGGTCTCGCTATCTTATTTGCGGTAAAGACGGCCAGAAGCAGAGAGAGCAACAGACCGAGTGCCGTCGTACCCGTAATAACCTCCTGGTTCTTTCTCTGGATCACCCACAGGTTATCTTTGTCTATACCGACATCCAGGGAGCCGATGACTTCTCCATTATTATTTCTAATCGGCCCGAACTCCGAAAGTATCGTAGTGCCTCGTATCTTCCATTCATACACATCGGTCAGGCCCGAAGATATAGTTGACCAGGCCTCTTCAGGCATGAGCGAGCCGCGCGCGCTCTGCGCGTTACTGTCTATCATGTTGGTGCTTATGCGTACCCTGCCCATAGAAATTGTAGTGAAGAGCCCGGGTATCTTGTATGCGACGGTATCGGGAACGTGGTCGTCATAATTTAAGACATCAATCGTAATAATAGCGCCTATCGATTTATGCGCCCTGTCGAGCACAGGCGTTACTACGCTAAGCGCCATGGCTTCGGTAATATGCGTGCCAACACCTTTTGCCGTGTCCGCGACAGAATCACCGTGCATGTTTGCGACACTGAGCCCGTTGGTAATGTCGAAACCGGCGCGCACAAGTTCGTCTTCGGAGATAATCTCCGTCGATATCAGAGCCTCGCCGGTAGATATAGCCTTATCGACAAGGCCGTTAAGCTCCACCCTGTCACCAGTCTTGGCGCTGTTGTACCTTGCAAGAACTCGTCCATCGACATCGACTATGCTCCAGATGTTGACATAAGGGCGCCTGCGCTTCCACTCGCCCATGCGCCCTCTCAGGTACTCGGTATCCTTTCTTACTATTGCGCTCTTCAGCTCACTGGAGGTAGCCGCCTGCAACATACCGTAACGCATCTGCTCGCCGCGCGCATAATACTCGCTCATAGCGGCCTTAAGGCCTATACTGAGCCTGGCATACGCCTTGTCTTCTAAAATCGAGTCGGTTACTCTGTAAGAGATAGCCGCCAGAAGCAGCATAGGAATGAGAATGACGAGCAGAAAAACGATGGTCAGCTTAAAGACCAGGCTCCTGTGCGAGAAGAGTACTCTGGAAAGAGAGTTCACCCGTTTAGCCTCCTCTTGCGATAGGTGCCTCCGCGCTTTTCAAGACGCGTATAAAAAGAGGCATATGGCGCAGGGATAACCTCGGCCTTGCCGAGCACAAGTAACCCGCCGGGAACTAGCGCATAGTGGAGCTTGGCAAAGACGTCTGCCTGAAGCTTTTTGTTGAAGTAGATAAAGAGGTTTCTGCAAAGCAGTATGTCGATGCGAGAAAACCCATGGCCGGTGACTATGTTGAGCGTGCCGAACCGTATCGGTCTTCTCAGGCTCTCGTCAACCTTTAACATCGTTTCCGAGCCTTCACTGAAGAAGCGCTTGCGCCTCTGCACATCAACATTGTGCATATACTCAGGCCTGTACTCACCACGCCTGGCGCTCTCAAGCGCCTCCGGGTCCACATCAGTAGCGAATATTCTGCTCAAAGCAATGTTTTCTGGTGAAAGATGTTCGGAAAAGAGTATGGAGAGCGAATAAGCCTCCTCGCCGGTGGCACAGCCGCAGCACCATGCGCGCAAACCCTTGGTCGATAAAGAGTACTCGTTTTTAAGTACGGCGGCAATAGAGTTGAAGTAGTGCGGCTCGCGAAAAAATTCGCTCACCTTTACGGTAAGCGTTGAATGGAGCCTCGCATACTCGTTCGGATCGGCCTTTAACAGGGCCATATACTCCGGGTAGCTGGAGATATCTAGGGCCGACAATCGCGTAAATACCCTTCGTGAGATACTTGAGCGCTTATAATTACGAAAATCTCCGATATTATCGCTGTAGAGTCCCTCTAAAAGTCTATCGAGACCTTTAGTGTCCTCGAAAAACTCCAGACTTGCGGCAGGCCTGTGCAGACCCTCAAGTCTTGCGCTATGCTTACTCGATCTCATCTTTTCTCATGCTAAAAGGTTAATACCTGCCAATGAAAAAGTATAAAATCGAAACCATTATAGCATAATACCATATTTTATGCGACTTGGTATTCCATGTATTCCATGGTTGCTCTTTTAACACTATCTATGCATATAAACAGGGTAAAGGGTCTATATTCACGGACTACGGCATGACTTTGGCCTAACACCCACTATTATAAAAGAAAAGAGAGTTTTCTAGTCTACAGTATATAAAAGAATACCGAACCGTGTAGAGTTAATCAAGTCCATTACGGTTAGATACTCTGATTCTTCATCACCATGATACTTGACGTATCAGCGCCAACTAGTAAGATATATATATGAATAAAAGGACGTGAACAGGCATGTTGCCAGCACCGTAATAACAAGTCCATACTTTTAAGAATAAGAGGTACCTACAGTGACAGTCATGAAACAGGATAAAGGGTCGGTAACGATAGTTCTTTTCAGTGGAGATCTCGATAAGGCCATAGCCGCCTTTGTAATAGCCACTTCAGCCGCCTCCATGGGTAAAGAGGTAAATATTTTCTTCACCTTCTGGGGGCTCAATGTTATAAAAAAAGAGGGCGGGCTTATAAAGGGGCAGAACTGGATGCAGAGGATGCTCAATATAATGAACCGTGGACATGCCAGAAAGCTTGCGCTCTCAAAGATGAATATGGCCGGCATGGGCCCCATGATGCTCAAGATGATGATGGCTCAAAAGCGGGTGCCGAGCCTTCGTGAGTTCGTAGATATGGGAACCAAACTCGGGGTCAAGTTCTACCCGTGCGAGATGAGCATGACCGTTATGGGCCTAAGGAAAGAGGACTTTATAGACGAGTGCGAGGATGTCATAGGCGCCGTCTCATACCTGTCCAAAGCGAATGAGTCAAACGTAAACCTCTTTATTTAGGTAAACAGTTAAATGGAATGGGGGATAGTATAAGCATGGGATACTCTGTAGACAGACAACTCGACGCAAGGGGGCTAAGCTGCCCTATGCCTTCGGTTAAGACGGCGCTTGAACTCGAAAGCATGGATATCGGCCAGGTGCTCGAAATTCTTACCGATGACCCTGTGTCGAAAAAAGACCTGCCGGTATGGGCCGAATCGACCGGGAACAGACTTCTCGGTATCGAAGAAGACGGAACGACGATAAAGATATTTCTTGAGAAGGCTTAATAGAGCACGGCAGAGACGGCAAGGACGGGTATCACTTACACTAAAGAGTAGTTCGGCAAAGAATGGTTCTATAAACAGGCGGTGCGGGTAGTGCGGTCAGGAACAGAGATAGCTATAGCCCGAAAGTAAAATCAAACCTTGTCAACAGGCACAACGGCAGCACAACTCTCCGGAGTCACCATCCAGCCTATATACCAGGCCCCGCGCCCGCCGCGCTTTAGACAGAGCACGGTAGCCGTGGTAAAATCGACGAAATCACGCTCTTTATTTCCTGTGAGCAGCAGAGCGGCAAACTTGCCCATATAGGGCATATGGCCCACGAGCATCAGGTCTTCATCTATAGAGTCCACCCTGTCGAGCCATGTGTCGGTCAGGTCCATCGGATCGAGCCCTTCGGCCTCTTCGATCACACCCTCGAACCGAAGGTGCTTCGCCAAAACCTGCGCAGTCTCCCGCGCCCTCTTCTTTCCGCTCTGGCATATCCGCGCAGGTGCAGCCCCTGCAGAGGCTACAATCTTCGCTACTGCCTCAATGTCGGCATTACCCTCTTCAGAGAGTCCCCTAAGCGGGTCATCAAACTCGCTCATAGCGGTAGCGTGCCTTACAAGATAAAGGTTCATACTATTCTCCTGCTCTGGCTCTCATTTCTGAAATAGTCTTTTTGTACTCGCCGGTAGAGAAGATACCGGAACCGGAGACAAAGACATCCGCCCCGGCATCGGCTGCTTCCTTGATATTGGCCGCCTTTATGCCGCCGTCTACCTCAAGCTCGGCACTCGATGCGCGCGCATCGAGCAAAGCACGCGTCTCTTTAATCTTTTCAAGGCTTGAGGGTATAAAAGACTGGCCGGAAAAACCGGGGTTGACGCTCATAATGAGCACAAGATCTACGTCGCCGAGAATATCCTTTATCAGGCTTACCGGTGTTGCGGGGTTTATTGAGACCCCTGCCCTCGCCCCGCGCTGCCTGATATCCTGAACAACCTTGTGAAGATGTCTTGTGGCTTCGGCATGGACCGTAATAATAGATGCCCCGGCATCGGCGAACTCGCCGATATACCTCTCCGGTTCCTCAATCATCAGGTGAACATCGAGCGGAAGCGAGGTGGCCCTCTTTGCGGCTTCGACTATGAACGGACCGATGGTGATGTTCGGAACGAACCTTCCGTCCATAACGTCTACATGGACGTAATCGGCCCCTGCCGCTTCAAGCGCAGCGAGTTCTTCACCAAGCCTGGCAAAGTCCGCCGAGAGTATCGAAGGAGATATCTTTATCATTATTGGACCTTTCCCCCATTTCAAAGCAACCGGTTGCGCCCGGAAGAGTCAAGTATATCAGACAAGTAAACGGCAGGCAAGACGCCTAGTTTAATACGGAATAGAAACCGATAGAGAGCACAGCAGATCAGCAACTAGAGTTATAGTAACAAGTCGAGTTCCCGTGCGATTGTCTCCTCGTCAATTGCCCCTATATGGATGTACGAAACCACGCCATTGGCGTTAACTATAAACGTCATAGGTATAGCCATAACCCTGTAGGCCTTCATAATATCACCGGTATCGTCGGGGCCTGCAGGAAAGCTCCATCCGAAATGCTCAATAAAGTCCATCGAGTTCTCTACCGAATCCTGAAGCGCAACACCCAGAAAGAGCACGCCGCTGTCCTTGTATGCCTCATACGCCCGTTGCAGTTCCGGAGCCTCGTACTTGCACGGCCCGCACCACGACGCCCACATATTTATCACAACCGGATTTCCTCTTGCGTCGACAAGGCTGAAGGGTTCCCCGGAGAAGGTCGTAACCGTAAAAGGCACGGCTACGTCACCGACCTTACCGACATACTCCTTCGCCTCTGTTACGGTATCGGCAGAAGGAGTTGGCGTACCGGCACTGTCGACACTCTTATCTTTGCAACCGAAGAGAACGAGCAGACACAAAAGCGCAACTACAAAAGTATACCTGACCCTGACAAGCATAGAATAAAACCTACTATGATACGAAAAATTTAGAACCTAATTTAGTACCAAATAAAGAGAGGGACAGGCACGAGCCTGTCCCTCTCTGAATGAATGAACGGCTTAAGTTTTTTACTTCGAGCACCGTAACTGAACCGGTTTGAAAAAAATTGCAAAAAACAGAAAACAGTTAGAGGATATTCCCCCTTACGGTTTATAACCCCTTGTCTACAAGTTCGGTTATCTGGGTCTTCGGCACCGCACCAACGAGTTGATCGACCACCTGACCGTCTTTGAAGAGTATCAGGGTCGGAATGCCGCGCACACCGTACTTGCCAGGAGTGGACGGGTTTTCATCAACGTTCATCTTCGCAACACGAATCTTTCCCTCGTACTCGTTTGAAACTTCCTCAACAACAGGGGCTATCGCGCGGCACGGAGCGCACCAGGAGGCCCAGTAATCCACAAGCACCGGGGTATCGGCCTTGAGTACCATCTCGTCAAAATTCGAATCTGTTACGTTAAGTATGTTCTCTGACATATTGAATACCTCTCTTTTGGGAATTTTCCCTATTCCAAGGCTTACATATTGGCGGACAGCCATAACTTACGCAGTCCGTCTTTATTGCGCTCTTATGGATAAACCTGAATATCAAATAACAGTAAACAACACGGTATAAGTGAATTATATCGAACTATAAACCACACATTACCCCATGTCAATACCTTTTCTGCCACATTCGGTGCCCCGTATCCTACAAAGCCTCTTGACATGAGGTAACAAGTTCGGGTAAATAGAAACAGGAGACGAGTAGAGACCGAATACCAGCAGAGGCAGAGGAGCCGGATGAAAGACGACGTTATACTGACCACGCTAGAAGAGGCCGCAGAGAAGATGTCGATAGAGATAAAGTATGATGACCTCAGAAAGGG
>JAJCZH010000038.1 GCA_029262515.1 Deltaproteobacteria bacterium
CAGTCGAAACAGATCATCATACCGACACGGGCGGGGCCGATATCAAAAACCTTAAAGGGCGTATTACCGCTCTTGAATATATACGTCTCATTCCAGAAGAGGTGCGCCTTGCGGTAGAGACCGATAAAGCCCTTTGGGCCGACGAGTATAGAAGAGTTGTAGACCGAAGCCCCGGCTCTCTCTGCAATGCCTGCGACAATAAAAGAGCCCGTCAGAGCGGCAACTTCTTTCAGCCTCGTGGCCGCGTACCCGGTACGCGCACTCTCGGCAAGCTTTAAGGCCTCGGTTGTGGATTTAAACTGGTAGCCGGTGGAGAAGAGCTCCGGCAAGACCACCAGCTCTGCGTCGAGTTTAGCGATTCTTTTTACCGCGCTATCGACATTAGCTTCTATAACGCCAAACTCGGGGCGCGTCTGAATGTAGGCTACTTTCAATTAAATGCTCTCCTTTTAGATAACTGCCAGATCAGTCGAAATACGAAACAGGTTATTAGAGTGTCCTTTTAACATTTATTAGACCTTAACGTGTTTGAAACTTGTCCTTTTAGGTGATTTGTTGAGTTACGCTGTGCTAATCCAACCTACCATGCTCTTCGATTTTGTTTTAATCTTCCGAGTTCATCATTAATCATCTTCTCCAATATATTTAAACCTTCTGCAATTAAGCTATTATCTGCCTGGCTCAAAGTAGTAACTTCTTGATCAAGAGCCACCGCGTAAACCTCTTCTAATATTCCCCAATTCGAATACAATAAACTTCGCCAATCCTCAGACACCTCCTCTAGCACATCTATCAGTGCCTCGAGATCATTAACGAGTTTCTCTATACCAATATGACCATGTCTATAGTCATCAATACGAGCTATCATGAGTGCATATTGACGTTGATCATAATTCTTGTTTACTCTATTGGACATGTTCCTCCAGTTCGTAGGTTGGGTATAGCATCAGCGACCGGTATTCGGTGACTCCTGCCCTTTTGGGCAGGATAAAACAAATTATAATAATAGGTATTACCTTACCGGGGAGGACAAAGTCCTCCCAACCCAACGTCATTTATTCCAACCTGACATGTCGAACAACAACTCAGAGACGATTATAACAGAAAGATTTTCCATATCAAGGTATCTGGAAAAGAGTAGAAGGACCGTGTTCCATATAAGGGGGCTTTTCAAATAACTACTATTTACCGGACAAAAGAAGAGGGGGGAGATTAAATTAATCTCCCCCCTCTTCAAATTACTTAAAAAACGACCTTAACGGCAGCGTGTCTTCTTTGCCGGGGCCTTCTTTTTTGCGGTAGTTGCCTTCTTTGCAGTACTCTTTTTTGCGGTAGTAGTCTTCTTTTTAGCAGTTGCCACGTTCTTACCTCCTTAGTTTGGGTTCATATTTACTACAGAGTAAAAAAAGTATGTCATCCCTCGGCGTTTAATGAAATGCGCCGTTATCTGGGCACGACCAATACGCTTAAAGTATTGTTCATACGAACAAACTGTTTAATGAACACTTAAGAGAATATATCGCCGTAACAGGATAAAACTTTAATATTTTCACCAATTTCATAACAGTAACAACGCCCTAGGTCGCCTATAACCGTATAGTTAATGCCCTAATCTGCAGATACGGTAACAGCTTCAACTTGAAAAGAACAACATACCTATGTTACCGTTCACTCTTCTTTTATTAATAACCAGAGTCAAAAGGAACCGAAAGGCAGATAGTCATGTCGATAACCGGAAAAGATGTAGAGTACGTTGCAGGACTTGCGCGTCTTGCGTTGAAAGATGACGAAGTCGATACCTACACCGCCCAGCTCCAGCGAATACTCAGTTATGTGGAAAAGCTCTCGGAACTGAACACCGAGGGAGTAATACCCACCGCATACTCTGTCTCCACCTCAACGCCGATGAGAGAAGACATCAGAGCCGTCTCACTAGAGAGAGACGAAGCCCTGAAGAACGCGCCTTCTACGGCACGCGGTTGTTTTAAGGTTCCACGCATAATAGAGTAGAAAGACCGGCGTACTTCTGACTCACGTCTAAAGAAGAACACAAATAAGAGGTCACAGTTGAGCATTACTAATGAGAGCATACACGGGTTATCACACAGACTCGCTAATAAAGAAGTAACTTCTGTAGAGGCGACAGGCCAATTTTTAGAACGTATCAAAGCGGTTGACGAGACTGTAAATGCCTATATAACTGTTGCCGACGACCATGCAATAGCACAGGCACAAGAGGCTGATAGGCGTTTGAGTAGCGGTACGAACATAACCCCTCTTACAGGAGTGCCTGTTTCCGTAAAAGATATCTTCTGCACAAAGGAGATCCGCACCACATGCGGCTCCAAGATGCTCGAAAACTTCATACCGCCATACGATGCCACCCTGATAACGAAACTTAAGGCGGCTGGTGCGGTAATCCTCGGCAAGAATAATATGGACGAGTTCGCCATGGGTTCCTCAACAGAGAACTCTGCCTATTCGCCTACTCTCAACCCGTGGTCTACGGCCCACGTGCCCGGCGGAAGCTCCGGAGGTTCTGCGGCCTCTGTGGCGGCAGACGAATGTGCGGCCTCTATCGGCACAGACACAGGGGGCTCTATACGCCAGCCGGCCTCATGCTGCGGCGTGGTAGGTCTAAAACCGACCTACGGCAGAGTATCGCGCTTCGGCATGATCGCCTTCGCCTCGTCGCTAGACCAGGCCGGACCGCTCACAAAGGACGTTGAAGATGCGGCCATTCTTCTAAACGTCATGGCAGGACACGACCCAGCCGACTCCACCTCAATAGACGCACCGGTACCGGACTATACCGCAAGTCTTAAAGAGGGCGTAAAAGGCCTCAAGATCGGCATACCGAAAGAGTACTTCATAGAGGGCATCGACCCGGAGGTTGACGTTGCAGTTAAGTCGGCGATAGAAGTTTTAAAAGAAGCAGGGGCCGAGATAGTAGAAGTAAGCCTGCCGCATACGGCGTACGCTGTCAGCGTCTATTATCTCGTTGCAACCGCCGAGGCGTCGAGCAACCTCGCCCGTTACGACGGCGTAAAGTACGGCATGCGTCTCGACCCGACCGGCAACCTCACCGACATGTACCGCGCAACGCGCGAGGCCGGTTTCGGCGCAGAGGTAAAGCGGCGCATCATGCTCGGCACCTATTCGCTCTCTGCCGGGTACTACGACGCCTACTACAAAAAGGCCTCACAGGTCAGGACATTAATAAGCAACGACTTCAACGCCGCCTTCACTAAATGCGATGTAATCGTAACGCCTACGGCCCCCTCACCAGCCTTCAAGGTCGGAGAGAGAACCGAAGACCCGTTAACGATGTACCTCTCTGACATCTTTACGATTTCATGCAATCTGGCCGGCATACCCGGAATCTCGCTGCCGTGCGGACTCTCTAAAGAGGGCCTGCCTATCGGCCTTCAGATACTTGGCCGGTCGTTAGACGAAGAGACTGTGCTGCGCGCCGCCTACGCATACGAGACTGCCACCGAGTGGCACAAGGCGCGCCCAAAACTTTAAACGGAGTTTTTCCCCATAATGAGTTATGAAACAGTTATAGGACTGGAAATTCACGTACAACTCGCCACAGAGACCAAGCTCTTCTGCGGCTGCTCCACCGAGTTCGGCGCCGAACCGAATACGCAGGTCTGCCCTGTCTGCCTAGGAATGCCGGGCGTGCTTCCTGTACTGAACAGGCGGGCCGTAGAGTTTGCTCTTCGCACAGCCACTGCGCTCGACTGCACGATCAATACCCGTTCGGTCTTTTCACGCAAAAACTACTTCTACCCCGATCTGCCCAAGGGGTACCAGATTTCCCAGTTCACCGAGCCGGTAGCCGAACACGGGCACCTCGACATAGAGACATCGGAGGGCACCAAGCGGATCGGCATAACGCGCATCCATATGGAGGAAGACGCAGGAAAACTCTTGCACGGCGAGGGCGCAGAAGAAGACTCTTACAGCTTCGCCGACCTCAACAGGGCCTGCGTACCGCTCATAGAGATAGTCAGCGAGCCGGACATACGCTCGGCAGAAGAGGCCGTAGCGTATATGAAAGCTATGCGCGATATCGTCGTCTATACCGGCGTATGTGACGGAAATATGGAGCACGGCAGTTTCCGCTGCGACGCCAACGTATCGATCCGTCCTGTCGGGCGGGAAAAGTTCGGCACGCGCGCGGAATTAAAGAACATCAACTCCTTCAAGTTCGTTAAAGACGCCATAGAGTACGAAGAGCAGCGACAGGCCGACCTGCTCGACGAAGGCGGCACCGTGGTGCAGGAGACTCGCCTCTTCGACTCGGCCAAGGGCATAACCGTGTCGATGAGAAGCAAAGAGGAGGCACACGACTACCGCTACTTCGACGAGCCCGACCTTCTTCCCCTCGTTGTGCCTGGTGCGATGTTAGAAGAGGTAAAGGCGACCATGCCGGAGCTTCCGCGCGCCAAGCGCGACCGCTTTGTCAGCGAGTACTCGATACCCGAGTACGATGCCGGAGTCCTTACCGCCACGCGCGCCCTGGCCGATTACTACGAAGCCGTTGTTAAAGAGACCAAAGAGCCGAAGGCGTCGAGCAACTGGGTGATGGGCGAAGTGCTGAGAGTTTTAAAAGAGGAGAACCGTGACATTACCGACTGCCCGCTGGAGCCGAAGCGTCTGGCCGAGCTTGTAACGATGGTAAAGGGCGGCAAGATTAATTCAAACATGGCCAAAGAGGTCTTCGAGGAAATCTACAAGAGCGGCAAAACCGCAGCCGAGGTTGTAGAGGCGAAGGGCATGACGCAGATCTCCGACGAGGGCGAACTGGTAAGCCAGATAGATAGTATTATAGCCGCCAACCCGGACGAGGCCGAGCGCTTCCGTGGCGGCGAGGTCAAGTTGCAGGGCTTTTTTGTGGGCCAGATTATGAAGGCGACCAGAGGACAGGCCAACCCACAGATAGTCAATAAGCTTTTGAAAGAAAGATTGAAAGGATAGAAGGGCTGAATGGGTAGAGGAGTTGCTGGGTGGCTCTGCACCCTGCCTGTTAAAAATGTTGGGTTACGCTCCGCTAACCCAACCTACACGGCTGAAGGGATCGAAGGGCTGAAGGGGTAGCGGCTAGAACAGAACCAGAACAACCTATTCAAGAAAAGCCCCTGTATCGAAAATCAGCAACTTGTTACCTACTGTTGGGTTACGCTTTGCTAACCCAACCTACCCACCTTTATTTGCAAAGATTTTTGCTTTTTGCATGATTGTAGTTATCACATTTTCCTAGCTCGCAAGCCTTTTTCCAGTCCGTACAAGCCTTCGTCTCTTTATCCAGTTGTTCCATATATATCTCACCGCGAATATTATAAGCATAACCAGACTTCGGGTCTATCTCTATAGCCTTAGTAAGGTCAGATACGGCAAGGTCATACTGGCCTTTATCCATATAGGTGATTCCACGGTTTAAGTATGCACTAGCATGGTTTGGATATACCTCGATGGCTTTAGTATAGTCTGATATGGCAAGGTCATACTGGCCTTTTTTTCCATAAATATGTCCACGGTTGTGATAGGCATTAACATAGCTTGGGTCTATCTCTATGACCTTAGCAAGGTCTAGTATGGCAAGGTCATACTGGCCTTCTCTTGCATAGGTAGTCCCCCGATTGTAGTGAGCAATGACATGGTTTGGGTATATCTCTATGACCTTAGAATAATCAGCTATTGCACCTTCATAATTACCTAATCTCAATTTAGATAAAGCACGATTGTAGTATGGATCAGCATAACTGGGGTTAATCTTTATAGCGTGAGTATAATCCTCTATTGACCCACTATAATCTCTTATCTTATTCTTAGCTATACCTCTATCGTACAATGCTATAAAATCACTTGGGTCAATTTCTACTGCCTTATCGAAGTCCTGAATTGCCTCCTTGTATTGTTTTATGTCCAACCTTGTCATACCTCGATTGCTGTATGACATACTAGAATTTGGTTTTAATTTTATGGCTTCAGTAAAAACAGCTATGGCTCCCTTACGGTTATTCGATACAACTAAAGCTACTCCTTGATTATTTAAATTGGTAACTTGCAAGTGCAAGTTACCAACATCTTTTGATGCCCTCACCGCTTCCTTATAACTATTAATAGCTTCATTAACTCGACCACTAAATAAATAGCTAGCCGCTAAAGAAGAATAGGGAGAAGGTGTGTCTCTCACCATCTCTTTAACTTTTTTGAAATGACTAATGGCTGCATCAAACCTCTTGGACTTAAATGCAGTAGCCCCTTTTGCATACTCTGCTATAACCATTTCACTCACTTTGCTCATCTCTTTCTCAATTGTGCTTAATTCTTTTCTAAAAACTTCAGTAGATGGGTTTGGAACAATTTTATCTTGGATAAAAGCTATCTGCTCATCTGTAAATGATTCTTTGTTCATTTCGATAGGTGTCTCTTGAAACACCGATATAATTGTTGAGTATATTTTATACAGATTCTCAGGGACACCCACTACGACACTTAGAATTATACCAATAGCTAATATTACAGATATAACTTGATGGTTCCTTACCTTCTTACATATCTGCTTAAATCTCTTTTGTATATCCAAATTCCTAATAACTTGCCTCCATGATTTTACCAACCTTACTTTGCTTCATTGGTTCGCAGTATTGTACATTAGCAAAGCGTAACTAAACTCCCCCCTCTACCCAAACACAACCCACCCCTCCCTTTTCCAGCGGAAGTAGTCACGCAGAATATCGGCATGGTCGAAAGCTATTTTTTTTGGCAGGTTATCTTCAGTAAAGATTCCGACGTTTGCGGCATCGTCGCAGGCAACGGGCGTACCGGTTGCGGTTGCCACAAAAACAACCGTAACCGTATGGAAGCGCGGGTCTCTATTTGGGGCCGAGTAGGCGTGGAGCTGGCACTTCAAGTCTACGTCTAACGACGTCTCTTCTTTGGCCTCTCTAACTGCGGCGGCCTCTAACGACTCGCCGTAATCGACAAAACCTCCGGGCAGCGCCCAGCCATATGGAGGGTTCTTCCGTTCTATTAAAACGATACCGTCTGGCAGGACAATACCGCCCGTATCATCAGAAAGTTCTATAATAATATCTACCGTAGGCAGGGGGTTTCTATACTCTTTTGACATACCAGGTTCCCTTGTTCGACGAGCAATATTAAAAGAAGACGTTGGGTCTCGCTTACGCTCTATCCAACCTACCCGTTAATACAGAAAAAAGATAAAAACAGTTACAGGGGTGGTCAACCTATTTTATAAAAATACCCGTAAAACCGGAAAATAGTCGTGAAGAGATACTGGACGGATCAACCGATACGAACGCCTTTTAAAAACTCGGCATTCTCTTCTGGCAGGCTCTGGTTAATATACATGCCGCTGCCGAGTTCAAATCCGGCCGTCTGTGTCATCTTCGGCATTACGCTCATGTACCAGTGCGTAAACTCGTTGCCTATGTCCTTGGGGCGCGAAGAGCGTATAACGAGGTTGAAGTCCGGGTCTTCGAGGCCGTAGTAGAACCTTGAAAGGAGGTTCTTCAGGTGAAAGCCCAAGTCCTCTATCTCATCGTCGGTTATGTCTGAAAAAGAGGCCGAGTGCCTCTTGGGGAAGATCCACGAATGGAACGGCGAGAGCGCAGCATACGGAATAAAGGTCAGGAAGTGCTCGGTCTCGGTAACTATGCGCTTAGCGTCTTTGATCTCCCTGTTGAGGGTATCGCACATAAGACAGACACCGGTATCGTCGAAGTACTGCATGGCGGTGTTTACGCGGTCGCGGTGCTGTACCGGAACGATAGGTATGGCAACAAGCTGGGCATGGGGATGGTCTATTGAGGTGCCGGCCCCGAGGCCGTGGTTCTTGAATATTATTACATGCTCTACGCGCGAGTCTTTGTACGCCTCAATAAAGCGCTCTTTGTAGAGCCCGAGAGCCGTTACTATATCTTCGGGCTCCATGAGCGCAAGGGTCGTATTGTGTAGCGGGCTCTCTATGATTATGTCGTGCAGGCCGACACCGGAGACAAACCGCTCGGTACCGTCTATCGAGCGGGTCTTGGCGCCATCGCGGTCAACCGCCGGGTACTTGTTAGCCACAACCCGCATCTTCCACATGCCGTCTATGCTTATACGGTGAAGTTCTTCCGGGGTCTTGCTCTCGTTACCGGGACAGAACGGACAGGAACTTACATGAGACGGGGCGGCCATACGATCTTGATGATTGCTAAAATCACTCGGCCTTTTCGCCCTATCCGTGGCGATAATAACCCACTCTCTAGTAATAAGATTATGTCTAAGCTCAGGCATAAACGCTTCCCTTGCGCCCACAAAAAAACGACGAACCTAATCAACACCACAACGGACAGAACGGGTTAAGGTATTAAGAGTTTTTTAAGACTTAAAGCCGGGTAGCGCGAGGGCGTCGCAGGCTTGGACAATGCCCTATAGCGGAGGAGCGACCTTCAGGAGCGACTCTATCAGTTCTACGTGCGCCTTCTCTTCCTGAGCTATATTGAGGTACATCTGTCTACCCTCTTCGGTTTTGGCATTCTTGGCAAGCCCTTCAAACAGGCTGACCGAGTACTTCTCGGTACTTAAAGCGAGGTCAAGGGCTTTGCGCGGATGGTCGAGCATATCTGCCAACTTTTCCACATCGATTCTCTTTGTGAATATTTCACCGGCATGAGTTCTGGTGAGATAATCTTCGAGCATCAGCTCCTCTTCGGTTATATGCATCCCAAAACCGGCCTCCTCGAAGTACCTGTTCTCTATAACCTTTTTATGCTTTACCTCATCTGCTGCAAGGCGAGCAAATATTGCCTTTGTCTCAGCATCTTCGGACCGGTCAGTCATAATACTATAAAACTTATAACCGTTCTCCTCAATCAGAGCAGCCTTCTTGACAGCTTCCTTCTCTTCCAAATGATCAAAATCCATTTAATCCTCCCATTATTTCGGTACTATTAAGTGTAGCAGAAGTAATATGTTCGAGCAAGCATAACTCCTAAGAATATAAAAAGAAGTGTTGAACCGTCCTTGGATAAATGGTAAAAGCTTAGATAATAAATATTAATATAATATGCGAGGTAATACTCTATGGGTCTTCTTGACGGCAAGCGCGGCATAATATTCGGTGTAGCCAACGAACGTTCGATAGCTTGGGCAATAGCACAAAAGCTCCATAATGAGGGCATGGAACTTGCTTTCACCTACGTTGGCAAGACACTGGAGTCGCGTGTGCGACCGCTTGCCGAGTCTTTAGGAGCAACCCTGATACTGCCGTGTGACGTTACTGACGATAGTGATATTAAAAGCGTCTTCGAGACCGTTAAAAGAGAGTGGGGCTCATTAGACACTCTGGTCCATTCCGTAGCCTTTGCAAATAAAGAAGAGCTTAAAGGCGATTTTATCGACACTTCCCGTGAAGGCTTCGCTCTTGCACTCGATATAAGCGCCTACTCTTTGGTAGCTATAGCGCGCGAGGCAGTACCCATAATGAAAGAAGGCAGCACCATCATTTCCATGACCTACTACGGTAGCGTAAAGGTCTTTCCAAACTACAACGTAATGGGTGTTGCCAAAGCTGCTCTCGAGGCCAGTTCTCGCTACCTCGCTGCAGATCTGGGCCCGCGCGGCATACGAGTCAACGCAATCAGCGCAGGACCCGTAAAGACTCTCGCAGCAATGGGTATCTCAGGTTTCAACGCTTTACTCAATATTGTCGCAGAAAAAGCGCCGCTGAAAAAGAACGTTACCCAGGAGGAGGTTGCCTCCACAGCGCTTTACCTTGCAAGCCCGCTCTCAAGCGGCGTTACCGGAGAGGTTATATACGTCGACTCGGGTTACAACATCATCGGCGCCTAAAAACCGGATTCCCCCTTTAAAAATTTTACATATTGTGCTATAATACATAGACAATTTTACGAACGGTTCAGTACAGTATAAACTGACCGAACGGAAAGTTTTATCGATAACTACCCGTTAATGCAGTAGTTTGCCTTATTTTGCCTATATTTAAGTGACTTTATCATTCGGTACTGTTCTTGCCAGTTTATGCACCTGTAACGTATACGAATACGAGCAGTCCATATGAATGTAGATTTATATACATAATGCAGAGGAAGACTCTTTTATGCGTATAATAGCCGACCTTCATATTCACAGCAGCTACTCCAGGGCAACCAGCAAGGAGATGAACCTTGCAACCGTCGCCCGCTGGGCAGCGATCAAGGGCATAGACCTGGTCAGCACAGGCGACTTTACCCACCCTGCACACTTCGCAGCAATAGAACAGGAACTCGAACCGGCTGAGAACGGCCTCTTCAAGCTAAAAGACTCGAAGCATGCGCCCAAAGTACGCTTTATGCTCAGTACGGAAGTAAGCAATATCTACAAGCAGGGCTCAAAGACCAGGAAGGTTCATAGCCTTATCTTCGCACCTTCTATTAAAGCAGCTAAGAAGATGAACTCCGTATTCGGTGCCAAAGGCAATATCAAGTCCGACGGAAGGCCGATCTTCGGTTTTAGCTCCATCGACCTTCTAAAGACCGTGCTCGACTCCCACCCTGACTCGATGCTCGTTCCAGCGCACGCCTGGACCCCGTGGTTCTCGATCTTCGGCTCAAAATCCGGCTTCGATTCCATAGAGGAGTGCTTCGGCGACCTCTCCCCCCATATCCATGCACTTGAAACCGGACTATCATCAGACCCGAAAATGAACAGACGTATCTCTTCGCTCGACTCCATAACGCTTATATCGAACTCCGACGCCCACTCTCCGAGCAAACTCGGCAGAGAAGCGAACGTCTTCGACTGCAACATGGACTACTTCGAAATAATGGAAATACTTAAGACAAACGATAGAGAGCGTTTTCTCTATACCATAGAGTTCTATCCCGAAGAGGGTAAGTACCATGCCGACGGCCACAGGGCGTGCGGAGTCTGCTTTACACCGGAGCAGACCGCGCTTGTCTCGGGTATCTGTCCTGTCTGTACCCGCCCCCTTACAGTCGGCGTACTCAACCGCATTGACGAGCTTGCCGACAGGCCGCATGACTTTGTTACCGAAGAGAGTGTGCCCGCCAGGCACCTTGTGCCTCTTGTAGAGATTCTTTCAGAAATCATCGGTTACGGGACAGGTTCCAAAAAAGTCCAGAGCGAATACGAAAGGCTCATCAACGAGGGGGGATCAGAATTCTCGATCCTGCTCGACAAAGAGAAGAGTGAGCTGACGGAACTTGCCGGAGAGAGAACGGCAGAGGCCATACAGAGGGTTCGAGATGGTTGTATAAGTATCCGAAGCGGTTTCGACGGCGAGTTCGGTGCTATAAGTATCTCTGAGAAACTGAAAGAGCCGGTACCAGCTCGAACATATCAGCAAAGACTTTACTGATTTGTTTCACTCACGCAGTCTGAGATTACAAAACGTATAGGGCAAAAAAAAGCGACAAAGGAGGCTGTTTTTCTATGGATCGATTGTTGAATGGAATAAAAGATTTTCAGCTGAATTATTACAAAGAGGAAGAGGAGTCCTTCAAGGCACTCGCCAAAGGACAGTCCCCCGAGGTACTGTTCTTTGCATGCTCAGACTCCCGCGTGGACCCGAACATGATCACACAGAGTAAACCCGGAGACCTCTTTATCGTCCGAAATGTCGGTAGCATTGTTCCAGACTGCGGCCCCCACTGGAAAAAGAGCTGTACCGGCGCTGCCATAGAGTTTGCGCTACAGTCGCTATCCGTCTCGGACATAGTCGTCTGCGGCCACTCGGACTGCGGAGCGATGAAGGCGCTCTATCAAGACCCAGATTCCTTCAAAGACTCGCCTAACCTCAAGGAATGGGTCGATACGGCGGCGCATGTCAAGGGCTTGATCGACGCCACCAACGACAAACCGACCTTTAAGAAACTGATCGAGATAACGACCAAGGAACATATACTAGAGTCGCTGGAAAACCTGAAGAGCTACCCTATCATTGCCGACGCGATAAAAGCGGGCAAACTGAACCTTCACGGCTGGTACTACGACTTAGGAAACGGCTCTGTGCATATCTACAACAGTAAAGAAGACAGCTTTGAGCAGATAGCACACCACAGTAATGGGGAAGAGAGCTTCCATACTCACTCCTCTGAGACAAAAGAGAGGACCTGTACGCACGAGGCCTGACACTTCACTCCGTTAGCTGCCGCACGCACAGTCCCTTTATAATACAAAACCTTACGGATAATGCCGGGCTTTTTGCCCGGCATTATCTTATTTCAACCTTTTAACGGATCCAACAACGTAAGCTCTTCCAAAACCCTTCCATCACAGAAGAATGTAAGATAGAATAGAGGCCAATTGAATCAAGGCCAGACTGACCAACAGAAAAAATGAAAAAAATGAGTAGAATGTATAATAAAATACTGCTCTGCCTCGACAACTCGGAGCACTCGACAACAGCCATTGACTTCGCACTCTCTTTTGCCAAGTCAACCGGGGCGGAAGTAACCGGTTGCCATGTCTATGCGGCAAAACTTCACGACTCAAGGTTTGCGGAAATGGAGAGCGGCCTTCCTGAGAGGTACCAGAACCCGGAAGAGTTGACGCGTCAGAGGGTTATCCACGACGATCTTATCACAAAGGGGCTTCTGACAATTTCCGACTCTTACATCGACGTACTGGTCAATAAGGCGCAAGGGTTCGGTATCACAACAAAGTCCGTACACCTGGAAGGTCGAAATTTCGAAGAGATCGTAAAAGAGAGCATCAGAGGTGAGTACGATATGGTCGTGCTCGGCGCACTCGGATTAGGCGCCACCAGCAAAAGCTCTTCCGGCTCCGTTACCCGCAGGGTAGCGCGCATGGCCAACACCGACGTATTGATCGTACGCGATACAGGCTTTAACCAAAACAGTTCCGGCAAGATTGCCGTTGCTATAGACGGAAGCCCGCACTCGTTCGGCGCGCTAAAAAGCGCCATTGAGTTCTCGCGCACCTTCTCATGCGAAATCGAGGCAGTCAGCGCCTTTGACCCTGTTTTTCACTACACCGCATTCCGTTCTATCGCCGGGGTCTTGAGCGAAGAGGCTGGCAAGATCTTCAGGTTCAAAGAACAGGAGAAGCTCCATAAAGAGATCATCGACGACGGACTCGAGAAGATTTACCGGCGCCACCTCGACACAGCCGTGATGGTTGCAAAATCAGAAGGGGTCGATATAGCAACCAGGCTCTTTTCCGGCAAGGCAACCGACGAGGTCATGGGCTACCTCAGCAAAGAGGAGCCGTTCCTGCTCGTTACAGGTAAAACCGGGCTTCACGCCACAGAAGATCTCGACATAGGAAACCTCACCGAAGAGTGCTTAAACGGTGTAAACTGCAATATGTTAATTACCACATCAACTTATACTCCAACTACGATAGACACCGATTGCAGTACCGCTGCGTGCAGACCCCACTGGAGTTTGGAAGCAGAAGAGATACTGAACAAGATACCCTCGTTTGCACGCGCAATCGCGCGAAACATGGTCGAGCAGAGCGCGATTAAAGAGGGTATGGACGAGATAGATGCAGACTTCATGTACGAGATAAGAAAACGGACGGGTTTTTAAGGCATGGCTCTCACAAGCTCTACAGTTATCAAAAAACAGGCGCCACCGTACTTGATCTCCTGGAACCTGACCAAAAGGTGTAACCTCAGGTGCGACCACTGCTATCTAAACTCCACCGAGCTAAACGGCGGCTCGGACATCAGTACCGCAGAGGCCACCGGCATTATAGACTCCGTTGCCGCACTGAGCCCAGGGGCCATGCTGATACTGACCGGAGGAGAGCCGCTTCTTCGGCCCGACATCTTCGATATTGCCTCTTATGCGGCAGATAGCGGCCTGACCCCGGTACTCGGAACAAATGGAACCCTCATCGACGAACAGACCATAAAGCAGATAAAAGCAAGTAATATCAAGGGTGTCGGGCTCAGTCTAGACTCAGTTACACCGCTCTTTCACGACCGGTTCAGAGCCCTGAAAGGCGCATGGGCCAAAACGCTCGGCGCTGCCGCTCTTCTGCATGAACACGCAATTGACTTCCAGTTCCAGTTCACGGTAATGCGTGAAAATATGGACCAGATTCAAGATGTTATAGAACTTGCAGCCGTTACGAATGCGCGTGCAATTAATATCTTTTTCCTCGTCTGTACGGGCAGAGGCAGCGACAGAACCGACTTGACCCCTGAGGAGTACGAAGCAGCACTGCATCTTATAGCAGAGGCCGAGTCCAAATTTCGTGGGCGTTTAATGGTTCGTGCCCGTTGCGCGCCACATATACTTAGAATTGCTGACGAAACCAACATTGGCAAAATTGACAAAACTTCCGAGGCCGGTAGTACAGCAGGCTGCATAGCGGCCGACGGCTACCTGAGAATCGCTCCCGACGGTGAAGTAACACCGTGTCCGTACATACCTGTCGAGAATTCCACACCCAACATCTTCACAGAGAACATCAAAGACATATGGGAAAAGGGTGAAGATTTCCAACTACTTAGAAGCAGCAGTCTTGGCGGCAAGTGCGGCGAGTGCGACTACTCGTTAGAGTGCGGCGGATGCAGGGCCCGCGCCCTTGCAACCACAGGAAACATAATGGGTGAAGACCCTCTGTGCGCCTACGAACCGCCGCGAAAAAGTGGTAATTTAGACATAAAAGAGAAGAAAAAAGAGGAAAAAACCGAGTGGTCTGAAGAAGCAATAAAGCGCCTCGACGCCGTTCCGCCCTTTCTTCAGACAATGGTCAAAACCGGAGTTGAACGGTACGCGAGGCACCGGGGGCTCAATATAATAACCCCGGAGGTAATGAAAGAGCTCAAGGGCAAAACCGGCATGTAGCACTTATGCTCTTTTGACTTTACCCGGACTGTACCTGATTTTAAGAGCGCGACCAATGGAACCGAGAAGCAGAAAAAAGAGAGGCGTCAAACGGCAAGTATCGGGCTGCGTGCTTTTGAGCCTCGGCCTGTTAAACTTGATGCTCACGCTCAAGGCCGGGCTCAGACTCGACACTTACAATTTCATCATACTCGCTTCAGGTGCGTTACTGCTTCTTTCGGGACTCCTGGCGAAAGAGCCGCAAACTAAACGGGCTGGAGCCTGACACCTCTGCTCGGCCAAAGGCTGTGCACTTTACATACGGTCTCCCGGCGGTCTCCCGTTTATTACCGACCGGTCGAGGGGTTACAAAATTTGACGGCAGCAAAAGAGACAACTGTCGGATTCTTATAATTCGGAAGCTATAAAAAAAAGGTAACAGCCAAACTATAAAGTAACATAACATCGAACCGCACTCAGGTGCCAAAGAGAGGAGATTGCAGTATGGCCGGCGACGACATCAAGCAGAAAGAGGATGCAACCAGAAGCGAGTACAAAGGGCACTCTATGCTCAACCTGCCATTAAACGGTACTTCCGATAAGACCTTCAACTTCGGGCTGACAAAGGCGAAGACGATCCTTCTGTACATAGAGGAAATAGAGGCCTTTGTTGAGGATGAGGAAAAGGAAAAAGAAGAGTAATACGAACGGGTCAAAGCTGACCCGGCTGGTGCAATCGCAACAACTATTCAAGAGATGATAGTAAAAAAAAGGTAACAGCAGGAGGCCGCACTAAGAGCTCTCCGGCCTTCTCGCTTAACCCTTTCCAACATTGCAGAGCCATACTATCTCCACTCCAAGAACGAGTATAAAGATAAACGCTGGCAGTATATAGACCATCATATCACGCTCGGCCTCAAAGGCGAGGCTGCTCCAGACGGTCATCGTATGCTTTGAGCCGAACTCTGAGTTAGAGCCGTCCCAGAACGCGAATGCCACGGGCACCGTGGCCCCAGAGGCGATACTCTCCACTGCCTGCTCCCACTCCGTTAGCGAGCGCGTAACAAGCACCCGCCACGTTCCTTCGTCATAAAGGCCGACCCCGCTAAGCCCTGCCTCCCCGGCTCCTACAAAATTGAGGCTGCCGACACCTTCGGCCTCTATGAACCTGACTCCGTCTCCGGTACCTTTGCCAGGACCCTGCCAGAACCATATATCCACCGGCTTCTTTATATCCCCCATGCCGAAGTACGGGGTACCTGAAAAAGTCTCGCCGCTACGACCGTCAGATAGAGGCTCGCTTGGAAACTGTACGGCAGCCGCATCGACATAGACTCTCCCTCCCGCTATTACCTCCGAATCCCGATCTCCGGGCAAAGACTCGGTAGGGTCGTCCCACTCGATCAGCATCGCCACACTCTCGCGGTTATAGAGCACTTTGACCGAGACCGAGTCTAGAGAAGGCGTAAAGAGACGCTCTTTGGTTATTATCTGCGGAAAAATATACAGGCTCGCGTACTCTGCCCTGCTCCACTCAGGGGCAACGGGGCTTTCAGGCAGCGCCCCTGTTATCTTAACCGCCTCTATAACCGTACCCGGCACAGGCTCTTTATAAGGCTGCGCCAGAGTGACAACATAATTCGCCACGTCCCATCTCTCGCTCTCGGAAAGAGACTTCCTCGATTTGGGGTCGGCAAATGCCGGCATCTGGGTACCTTCAATACCGAGGCTTATACGCGTAAAGATATCATCAACTTTGGCGCCGGTGCGAAATAACCACGGTTTGGTAAGGTTACGCGCCCATGTCCTCTCACCGAGATCGTCCTTCAGCCTCTTCGAAGAGTTTCCACGGCCATACATGCCGTGGCACTCGGAACACCTGTTGCGAAAGAGCTTTTTGCCGCTCGCCACGCTCTTATCAGTACTGGTAACGCGGCCTGAAAGATCGACCGTCTCAGCAGGAAGCGGCCCGTCTATATAAGCGAGCTTTAAAACATAGTCTGCAACGGCCTCTATCTCGGAGTTGGACAGGATACTGTCCCAACCGGGCATAGAGGTGCCGGTTATACCGCTCCAGTGCGAGGAATCGTCAGAAAGGCCCGCGATAAAGGCGTGCAGATCCTCTTTGGTAGGAAGCCCTGTACCGAACGCGGACCTCTTCCACTTAAAAGTACCTAAAGAGAAGTCGCGCGGAGGTGGGTTGAGGTACTTTGCGGCAATACCGTAGCCGGTGCCTTCTGAATCGTGGCACCAGGCGCAACGCGCCTCGTAAATGGCCCGCCCTTCGCTTCCACTCTGCCCGCTTGCTCCAGTGGCGCCGGCCGCCAGACCGAGCCCACCGATAGCATCAACTGAAACACAGAGCAGAAGTAGTAGAATAAACTTGCAGGCCTTGTTAACAGACATTCGAAACTCCGTAGTAACGGATCAGTGGCTCCACTGCCTCGGTTTGTTACCGGTATAGTCGTAGATAAAGAGTATCACTTTCCAGACCTCCTCTTCGTTCAGTATACCCTCCCAGGCAGGCATAGAGGAGGCCCACGGCCCCGCCTGCTTCGGCAGGCCAGGTCCGCCCTTTACCACGCGCCAGAAGACGTACGACTCTTGCAATTGCGAAATGGTGTCGGAACCCTGAAAGGTCAACGGACGCGGAGTGAGCGCATGGGCGTAGTGGCCCCTGCCGTCCAACTTGGCGCCGTGGCAGAAGAAACAGTTCTGAAAGTAGATATCTCCGCCCTCTTTGACATAACTCCTGAACCTCTCAGGCTCAGACGACTCTAAAGAGCGGAGCGGATTTTCGAGCGTGCCCAGATCGTAGGTCTGCCCGTAAGCCTCAATTACCGCCGGCGGAGCCGGATGAACGGACCTGAAGCCGACCACACCCTCGCTATCAGGCCGTACCGCCAGATAGGTAATGAGTGCTGCAAAAAGAGGCAGTATAACAAAGATAGTGTTGCGCTGGCGAACCCTGGCAGGCTCTTCAAGGAGTGCGATGATTGGCGAAAAAAGTTCGTTGGCCGAAGCGTCCGAGGTGGTCATAACGAGTATTGTGACGATGGCCGCAAAGAAGAGATAGAGCAGAATCAGGCTCGACGGCACCGGCAGGCCGAAGAGAAGCCCCGGAAGCTTTAGCAGCACATAGATACCGAGTATAAGTAGAAAAAGTTTTAAGAGCTTATGCATAAGCTTCCGCTGTACGGGTCCTGAAGAGCAATGCTACTCTTCAGCTTCCTTACTGACCTTGCTCCGTGCGCCGTTCTTCTCTTCTGCTTTCGGACCGGCTCCCGGCATCTTCACCGTAACCTCAAGGCCTGAGATGGCCTGTAAGTACGCAATTACCGCAGCCAGCTCCACTTCATTCAAAGAGATGCTTCCGGAGCTTACATCAGGCATCGGGCTTACAATCTTCTTACCGAGAAGCGTACCGTAACCTTCAACCACATAGACAGACGGTTCGACCATCGATTCCCTTAAGTAACCGACAGCATCCGTCGCAGTGCCGGTATATTGAGACGCGCCGTATCTGGACGCAGAAATTGCTGCTATTAAACTCAGTTCCGGGGCACGGTCTCCTGCGGAGTCGTGACACTGGGCGCAGCCCCCCCTGCCGTAGTAGACCTCTTCGCCATAGGCAACGGGCCCGACCTCTTCGATAGGCAAGACCACCCTCTGCCGCTTACTTGACTTATGAGTATTGATATCAGGCACGTAATAGACGGAAAAGAGCGTATAAGAGAGTATCAAGAGTACGCCGAAACCGATTATCTTAATGAAATTATTCATAACAACCTGCTCCGAACAGATAGCCTCATACTTTGTTCTCTTCTCCTTTGCCAAGCGAAGAGAGCCAGAAGATGAAAATAATCAAAGCCATAAAGACAATAGTGCCGAAGGAGACCACACGGGCGGCATATGCTATTGACGGGGTGTACGCCTCAGGGGAGTTGTCCTTCATAATAGAGTAGACGTGCCAGTTCTGCCTGATCGCCGAGCGCACAAAACCCATAAGACCCATAAGCCACGTAAAAGAGACCGCTATGAGCACAAGGGCGTACTGGCTTCTGTCCGGCATCCGCCCCCACGTAAAACCACCGGCCCGTTCAGCGCGCCTGAAGATCAGCCACTCTATACAGAGCGAAAGAAGGATAACCGTCAGCGTAGTCATTACCTGCGGAATAGAGGAGACAACCTTATATACATTGTCGGTATAGTAACCGTAGTAGACGCCAAGAAAGATTATATTGAGTATCGCTGCACCGAAGAGTCCAACCTCTACGGCAGTTGCGGTCGAGGCCCACGGCACAGTAGAGGCCTTACCAGAGCGTCTGTACAAGAGGAAGCTGATGTAGGTGAAGATAACCATGATGTTTACCGCCGTGTTCTTGGCTGGCATTAAACCCAGGGCCTTCAGCCACGGGTGGTACTGCCCTCCGAGCGCACTCGTCTCGGAAGCGGTAAGCACTATATTGTGCGGGGTGAACCAGACGAGAAAAGAGAGGACCAGAACGATTGCTATGTATTTAATGTAACCGGTGTATCTGTTGCCACCTTCGGCCCTGCCCATGCCGCACCAGAGATAGTAATTGGCCGCAAGAAAAAGCGCCCCGATCAAGACCGCCTGAATGATGAAGAGCCATCCAAAGACCCCGCCCATAAGCGTTATACCCATCTGCTGGCTGTATGAATATATCTCTGCCGTAAGCCAGTACCCTGCAAAAGGAATAGGCAGAAGCGCGCCGATTGCGATGAGGCTCGCGGTATAACCCATCCAGTCATAATGGGCCCTCGATGCCTGACTCTTCGAACTCAGGTACTGATACGCCGCATACGCCCCGACAATCGAACCGCCGTAGGCTATGTTCGCAACAAACCTGTGCAGGTTCATCGGGCTCCATAGATGGTTATTTATTGCAGCGAAGACCCCGCCCTGAAAGGCACCCATTTTATCCACGCCCGCAGGCGACATCATAAAGGTAACCCACGCGTTTGCGATAAACATCAACGCCGTGCCGGACATGTTAAGAAGAAGACCGACGAAGAGGTGGAGCCTCTTCAGGCCGCCGCCGTCATTCATAATACCCCAGCCGTAGTAGTAGATATAAAGGGTTATGCTCTCAATGAAGAACAGTAGACCGTAACCGAGCATCGTGGAGCCGAAGACGGACGAGAGGTAACCCATAAGAGCAGGGTAGAAGACTACGAGCGATAGCAGCAGAAGACCGCCGGTGATTGCTGTTATGGAGTAGGCGGTTATGGAGACACGGATAAATTCATATGCGGTTCTGTCATAGCGGCTGTCACCCGTAACCATACCGATGACCTCAAGTATCAGCACGAAGATAGGAACCGCCAGCACAAACGCCGCAAACCAGAGGTGCATCTGCGCGGCCAGCCATACGGTCACCCTTGGGCTCACTCCCTCAACGACAGGGTAATCCTTGGCCTCTAAAGCAGGTGCCGGAGGCCCCTTCTTCAGCCTCTTCGATTTTCCGGCTTTGTAAGACTTGATGAGTTCGGAGGCCTTATCTTTTACTTCTACACCTTCAACAGCTTTGACTGCACCGGATTCAACCGTACTGGAAACCTGTGCCACCTGCGTTTCCGCAGAAAATGCGTGAGCGGGAATAACCTGTAAAAACAGAATAGACAGAAGCAGAAGCAGCGGCACCGCTACCCCGGGGCAGAAAAAAATGCCTAGGCCCGCCCTGCTCCTGGAGTTGATATGGTGAGATAAGTCCAAACGGTTACCCATGATATAAGAAACTGAGACCCCGAGCGCTGAACAGAAGCAGATCCATCGCCAGAAAGAGAAATGCAAAAGAGATAAAACCTACAACAAACGCAACAAGATCCTTCATAAAATAGACTCCAGCGTTAAGCGTACTTGATTTACCCAGACCTTCTTACCGGTCAACAAGACCCGACCTGAGTACCTTCTCTTCCAAACAGAGCCTGTTGACAATCGACTGTGTATGGATTACTCTTTTACACATGCCAAAACAGTTACTCTCAAAGCGCACTCCTGTCGACATCCTAATACTTTTGGGGGCTTTTGTAAATCTGCTTGTTATTGGGCTTCTGGTCCTTGCATATGTTATAATTTAGTACGGAAGTGGGAATGACAGCGCAAAAACAGGTGCTTGTACTCGGCATAGGTAATACCTTGATGGGAGACGACGGCCTCGGTGTGCGTATTATCGAAGCCTTTGAGCGGACGTACGAAGTTCCCTCTTGTGTGGAAGTGATCGACGGTGGCACCGGCGGACTCAAACTCCTGGAGCTTTTTCAAGATTTCGAGTCCGTTATAGTAATAGATGCAGTCGTATCGGACTCTCCAGCCGGTACGGTTCACGTGTACCGAGATGAAGAGTTAAGAGGCGCGAAACAGCCCGTAAGGGTCTCGGCGCACCAGATAGGGCTCTTTGAACTCTTGGAGACAGCCCGGCTAACCGGACATGAACCATCCGTTAGCCTTATAGGCGTGGTGCCGGAACGAATCGCTCCCGGAGAGAATCTAAGCAAAAGAATAGAAAAGAGGACTACGTTGGTGGCGGAAAAGATCGTACAGGAACTGAAAAGACTCGACATAGAGTGTGAGACAAGGCCACTACCACATGCATGAGATTTCATTAATTAAGAGCATACTCAAGACTATAGAGCACGAGATGGAGAAGTGCGGCGCTAAAAAGCTCAATAGCCTGACGCTCAGAATCGGTACGCTTACCGCCGTGGAGCCGGAAGCGATGCAGTTCGCCTTCAACTCTTCAATTGAAAAAACGGCCATGGAAGGCGCCACCCTATGTATAATAGAGACTAAACTCTCCGGGCGGTGCAGAGAGTGCGGCACGGAATTCGCACTTTCAGAGTTCGACTCACCCTGCCCTATCTGCGCAGGACTCGACATAAAAAGACTTACAGGAACAGAGCTTGACATAATCTCCATGGACGTAGATTAGTTCTACGGTTTACAGCGAACAGGGAAGAGACCGATGCACGAGATACACCTAGAAGAGAAGATACTTAAGAAGAACGACGAAATCGCCGCCGGTACACGGGTGGCATTTAAAAAAATGGGTATCTTCTCCATTAACATGGTCAGCTCCCCCGGGGCCGGCAAGACCTCAATAATCGAAGAGACGGTAAAGCGGCTCGGAGCAGAAGCCGAAGGCATAGCCGTAATAGAAGGTGATCAGGAGACCGATCTCGACAAGCAAAGAATCGAAAAATGCAACATACCGGCACACCAGATTACCACCGGCAGGGCATGCCACCTCGACGCGGAGATGATCTGCTCGGCCCTTGAATGGGTGATGGAGCGGAAAGGGCTGAGGCTGCTCATAATAGAGAACGTAGGCAATATGGTCTGCCCGGCCGAATACGACCTCGGCGAAGAGATGATGGTAGCTGTGTTGAGCGTTGCCGAAGGCGACGACAAACCGCTCAAGTATCCGGCGCTCTTCAATGCGGCAGACGTACTGATAATAAACAAGACCGACCTTACCCCTCAGACCGACTTCGACTTAGAGCGTGCAAAAAAAAATGCCCTGAAGATCAACCCCGGCCTGAAAATATTCACTACTTCATGCAGAACCGGTGAGGGAATCGATGAATGGTGCGCTTTTCTTGCAGGCCTCACTATCAAGGGACCCGCGATCAAAGGTAAGCGCGAACACCGCTCCAGCCGTTAAGACGGAACAGAGCATATGCGCAGACGTATCGAAATAACCGGTGTGGTGCAGGGCGTCGGATTCCGTCCCTTTGTCTACAACCTCGCCCGCAATCTAGGCCTATCCGGTTGGTGCAGGAACAACAATGCAGGACTTTCAATCGAGGTAGAGGGAAATGAATTAGATTCGTTCATAGAGAAACTCCGGCTCTCACCTCCGCCGCTTGCCAGGATCGACAACCTTCGGGTAGAGAAGATACCGCCGCTTACAACAACTCCCGGCAAGTTCGTTATAGAGCCGAGCGCCGTAACATTAACAACTTCTGCCGCCTCTATCTCACCGGATATATCCACATGCCCCGACTGCATAGAAGAACTCTTTAACAGTAAAGACCGGCGTTACCTCTATCCTTTTATAAACTGCACCAATTGCGGCCCACGGTACTCCATTACCATGGGAGTTCCATACGACAGAACTCGCACCACAATGGCGGACTTCAAAATGTGCGAAGAGTGCAGGGCCGAGTACGAAGACCCGGGCAACCGACGCTTTCATGCCCAGCCGAACTGCTGCGCCGAGTGCGGACCAAAAGTATGGGTAGAGGGTAACGGTACCAGAGGATATGAAGGGATTTGCAACTATGCGGCAATAGAGTTCGCACAGAAGGCAATAACCGACGGCGCCATAGTCGCCACAAAAGGGCTCGGCGGGTTTCATATAGCCTGCAATGCTACCGACGAAGACGCACTTGGACGTCTCCGTTCCTTCAAACGGGCTTCCCTTCTAAACGGAAGTGCCCCTGGCAACAAACCCTTCGCTCTTATGGTCTCAACGCCTGACAGAGCAAGAGAGTTTGCAATAGCCGGTAAAGAGGAGCAGAGACTACTATCAAGCGCAACAAGCCCCATACTGTTACTCGACAAGAGAGCTGGAGAAGCGCTGCCAAAGCCTGTCGCCCCGGGATGCGGTACATACGGGGTCATGCTGCCGTACACGCCGCTCCATCACCTGCTCTTTCACGGTGCGGGCAGTACGTTCAAGGCGCTTGTAATGACTAGCGGTAACTTGAGCGACGAACCGATTGAAACCAATAACGAAGAAGCGGTAGAACGGCTCTCCGGCATCGCAGACCTCTTCTTGCTGCACGACCGCGCCATCCACTTGCGGATTGACGACTCCATAGCCAAGGTGGAGAATCATCGAATGAAGATCCTGCGCCGCGCTCGCGGCATAGCGCCGTTGGCAATTGGACTTATGGGTAAGGTGCCTAACGTGATCGCCTTCGGAGCGGAGCAGAAAAACACCTTCTGTATCGGCACAGAGTCGGTAGCAATATTGAGTCCGCACATCGGGGACCTCGACACAGTACGCGCCATTGAGTTCGAAAAAAAAAGCGTCGTGAGCCTGCTCAATACGAACAACGTAAACCCTCAAATAGTCGCACACGACCTCCACCCCGACTACCAGAGCACGCACCTTGCCAAAGAGTATGCCGGGGCCAACTCCATACCTAAAGAGTTGGTCTTCGCCGTACAGCACCACCACGCACATATCGTATCATGCAAAACAGAGCACGCACTCGAAGGCCAGGTAATCGGAGTTGCATTCGACGGCACCGGTGCCGGAGAGGACGGAAACATATGGGGTGGCGAGTTTCTTATTTCGGACAACAACACATACAGAAGAGCTGCCCACTTCAAATACGTGCCGATGGCCGGAGCCGAACGCGCGGTTCTGGAACCGTGGAGAATGGGACTCGGTTACATACTCGACGCTTATAACAAGAGCGCGGATGAAGTAGCCGACCGTATTCTGGGCAGAATAAGAAAGAGCCAACGAGCGACGATACTCAAGATGATCGAACAAAAAATCAACTCACCTCTCACATCCAGCGTTGGCAGGCTCTTCGACGCTATCTCCTCTATCTTGAATATAAGGGACTACGTTACATACGAAGGCGAAGCGGCAGTAGAACTTGAGACGATAGCGGACTCTTTCTCAAGAACAAAGACTGATAAAGAAGAGACCGGATACTGTTATGCGATTACGGAACAGGCTCCATACGTCATTGACGTAGCCCCTACTGTTAAGGCTATAATAAAGGATATTGAATCAGGCGTGGCAAAAGGTAGAGTAGCGTTACGGTTTCACATAACGCTCGCTGAAATCATAACCGGCATCGCAGAACGTCTGTCACAAGAGAACGGAATAAATGATATCGTACTCTCCGGCGGGGTCTTCCAGAACAGGCTTCTCTCTTTAATGGCGGAACAGAGGCTCACCTGCAAAGGGCTTACACCCTGGTTCAACGAAGCGGTGCCTACAAATGACGGCGGAATCTCACTCGGGCAGATGGTAGTAGCGACCGAGCGGTTCAAGAAAAGCAGGAGTTAAAGATGTGCCTTGCAATACCTGGAAAGATACTCTCCATAGACGGGGATACGGCACGGATAGAGGTGCTCGGCAGCATCAAAAAAGCTAATCTTGCTCTGCTCGATAACCCATGCGAAGGCGAATACGTTTTAGTCCATGCCGGCTTTGTTATAGAGCGGGTCGATACCAAACGCGCAGAAGAGACCCTCTCCCTTATAGGGGAACTATGAGCAAGAGCATGCACCAAAAAAAACCGAACTTCATAGACGAGTACCGGGAGCGAGAAGCGGCTACCCGGATACTCGAAAAGATTCATGCGATCTCCACAAAAAAAATCACAATAATGGAGATCTGCGGCACGCACACCCACTCCGTCTCCAAGTACGGCATACGCAACAGCCTGCCGCCTAACATTACCCTTATCTCAGGGCCCGGCTGCCCTGTCTGCGTAACGGCAAGCTCCGACATAAACCGCATCATCGACTTTGTAGAGACGCACCCGGACGTAACAGTAGCAACCTTCGGCGATATGATGCGGGTACCAGGCAGCTATTCGACATTGTCCGAGGCCAAGGCCAACGGCGCGGACATTCGTGTCGTCTACTCTCCGCTGAACGCGATAGAATTCGCTGAAAAGGACCCTGACAAAGAGGTGCTTCTTTTTGCCGTCGGCTTCGAGACCACCTCTCCGACAGTAGCCGCTACCATAAAAATAGCAAAAGAGAAGGGACTGAAAAACCTCTCGGTGCTCGCGCTCCATAAGTTAACGCCACCGGCGATGCGCGCACTTATGGACTCCGGCGGCATCCATATCGACGGCTTTATCTGTCCCGGCCACGTAACAGCTATAACAGGCTCCGAGGCCTACGCTTTTTTAGCCAGAGAGTATAAAGCACCGTGCGTGGTGGCGGGCTTTGAGCCGGTCGATCTGCTCTTAGGTGTATATATGCTCGTTAAACAGCTCGAGGAGGGTCGGGCAAATATAGAGATCGAGTACTCAAGGATCGTGCATCCAAACGGCAACAAAAAGGCGCAGCAGGTGCTCTTAGATGTCTTTACGCCAACCGATGCTCTCTGGCGCGGCATAGGAGAAATACCCGGTAGCGGCCTGAAGATTAAAGAGGCTTACTCTGGCTTCGATGCCGAGCGCCGTTTCGAGATACCGTCAGGGCCGGAAATAGAACCGGACGGCTGTGACTGCGCAAGCGTGCTGAAGGGTCTGATAACGCCGCCGGAGTGCGCACTCTTTGGGACAGCCTGCACGCCGGAGAGACCGGTGGGTCCCTGCATGGTCTCATCCGAAGGCACATGCGCTGCCTACTACCGTTACAAGAGTCTTTAACCCAACACAAAAAAAGAAAGAGATACATAAATGGACGCTAAAAAAATCGAGCTCTCGCACGGTAGCGGCGGCTTAAAGACAAGGCGACTTATAGAGGAGCTCTTTGCCCGTGAGTTCGACAACCCCCTGCTTGCCCCTCTAAACGATCAGGCCATATTCGGCCCGCTTTCGGGCAGGCTCGCCTTTACCACCGACTCGTATGTCGTCACACCGCTCTGTTTCCCCGGCGCGAATATAGGCAAACTCGCGGTCTGCGGAACCGTAAACGACCTGGCCGTCGGCGGGGCAAGACCGAAGTACCTTAGCGCCTCTTTCATAATCGAAGAGGGTATGGAGATAGGGGAACTTCGGGGTATCGTCCGCTCCATGGCTAAAACTGCGCAAGAGGCAGGCGTGGAAATAGTAACCGGAGATACCAAGGTGGTCGAGCGCGGCAAAGGCGACCGCCTATACATCAATACAGCAGGTATCGGGGTCATAGACGAAGGCCTAGAACTCGACCCGACAAGAATAAAACCGGGTGATGCAATAATACTCTCCGGTACAATCGGAGACCACGCCATCGCCGTCTTAACAGAACGAGAAGGCATTGAGCTTGAAACAGAGATCAAATCCGACTGTGCCGCACTCCATAAGATGATAGCAAAGATGCTGGAAGCAACAGGAAAAGGTAACGAAATAAAAGCGATGCGCGACGCAACGCGCGGAGGTGTGGCAACCGTGCTCACCGAATTTGCCGAGGCCTCTAAAACCTCTCTTCTGATTTTGGAAGAGGCCGTACCAATTAAAGAGTCCGTACGCGGAGCATGCGAGCTGCTCGGCTTCGACCCGCTCTACCTTGCAAACGAAGGCAAGATAGTGGCAATCGTAGGTAAAGAACGCGCGGAAGAAGTGCTGCAAATCATGAAGAACGACCAATACGGAAGAGACGCTGCCATAATCGGCAGTGTAGAGAGCGACCCGGTTGGAAAAATAATACTGGAGACGACCATCGGCAACCGCCGTCCGCTTGAGATGCTCTCGGGCGAGCAGTTGCCGCGTATCTGTTAAGATACGTCGGTAGGATAACCGGACATATAAGGGCGAACAAAAAAGATGACGGATAAACCGATAGAGTTTCCTATTCACGAAGCGCAGAGGCGGCGTAACCGGCTCGGCAAGAAGGCAGTGGCCTGTCTCGCATCCGAAAGGTGGATAAAATTTCCTAAGAAATCAGCCGGAAGCCTCGAGGCCGGAGAGGTCATAAAACTCTCGATAATGACGGGCAGTGACGCGGCGGGGAGCAGAAAGGTCTGCGACCTTGTGGTCACGCGCGAGGCGCTTTTGAGCGCACTAGAGGCCGTCAAAAACCCGGATATGGAGTGAGGCATGTACAGGCTTTAACCGGGTTAGAAACAGAGGTGGACTGCACCCAACATTCGTAGCTGAAGTGCTTCCCTTGATCTCAAGACTTCTTCCTGAAGTCCTCAGTTGTAATCCTTTTCAAAATATTATAAGTTTCTATTAGTAACCGATACTGGAATTGCGCTCTAAGGGTGGACCTGCATGTAAAGGAGAAGGCTTGGCTAAATATCAGTATATCTATACCATGGACAGGGTCGGCAAGGTCGTGGCCGGTAAAAAAGAAATATTAAAAGACATTTATCTCTCCTTTTTTCCGGGCGCGAAGATCGGAGTTCTGGGACTGAACGGCTCCGGCAAGTCCACTCTACTGCGCATCATGGCTGGTGTGGACCAAGAGTATATAGGAGAGGCGAAACCCGCGCAGGATATCAAGGTTGGTTATCTGCCGCAGGAGCCAGAGCTTGATTCGGCCAAGAACGTGCGCGAAAACGTCGAAGAGGGTGTTGCCGAGACGAAAGCGCTGCTGGATAAGTTCAACGAGATATCAGCGAGATTCGCCGAGCCAATGAGTGACGACGAGATGAATAACCTTATTGAGGAGCAGGGCAAACTGCAGGATGGGATCGATGCTGCCGATGCCTGGGATCTGGACCGGAAGTTAGAGGTTGCCGCCGATGCGCTTCGTCTGCCGGACTGGGGTGCAGACGTTACGAAGCTCTCTGGCGGGGAACGCCGACGTGTGGCGCTTTGCCGTCTGCTGCTCTCTAGTCCGGACATGCTGCTGCTCGATGAGCCGACAAATCATCTCGATGCCGAATCCGTGGCATGGCTTGAGCGTTTTCTCCACGACTATGCGGGTACGGTCGTGGCCGTTACGCACGACCGCTATTTTCTGGATAATGTTGCAGGATGGATTCTGGAGTTAGACCGCGGTCGCGGCATTCCGTACGAGGGGAATTATTCGTCATGGCTGGAACAGAAAGAAAAACGCCTGGCTGTTGAGGAGAAGCAGGAGAGTTCACGCCAGAAAGCGATCAGGCACGAATTGGAGTGGGTACGGTCCGGCACAAAAGGCAGGCATGCTAAATCTAAGGCGCGATTGAGGGCCTTTGACGAACTCGCCGGAGCGGAGGTCCAGAAACGTAATGAAACAAAGCAGATATTTATTCCGGTGAGCGAGCGCCTGGGAGACCTGGTGATCGAAGCGGAAAATCTCTGCAAAGCTTTTGGCGATAAGGAACTGATCGATGGCATGAACTTCAATCTGCCCAGAGGTGGAATAATCGGTATTATCGGTGCAAACGGTGCAGGTAAAACAACGCTCTTTCGAATGCTGACGGGTTCTGAGAAGGCGAACTCCGGAATATTGAGGATCGGCGAGACGGTGCGGCTTGCCCATGTAGACCAGTCACGCGATGCGCTCGACCCCGACAAGACCGTATGGGAGGAAATTTCCGGAGGGCATGAAACCGTCTCTCTTGGCAAGACCGAGATACCAAGCCGAGCCTATTGCGGCCGTTTCAATTTCAAAGGTGGCGACCAGCAGAAGAAGGTTGCAACTCTTTCGGGCGGTGAACGAAATCGCGTGCATCTGGCCAAGATGCTCAAATCCGGCGGCAATGTACTGCTGCTTGACGAGCCTACAAATGATCTTGATGTAGAGACGCTCAGAGCACTGGAGGAGGCGCTGCTGGATTTCGCTGGTTGTGCAGTGATTATCAGCCATGACCGCTGGTTCCTGGATCGTACTGCCACGCATATTCTAGCTTTTGAAGGAGAGGGCCGTGTCGAATGGTTCGAAGGAAACTTTGCCGACTATGAAGAGGATAAGAAAAAGCGCCTTGGTGCGGATGTGCTCCAGCCGCATCGGATAAAATACAAAAAACTGGTCTGACCGGGTTTCACCACTCTGATCGTATTGGATATTGTCCTTGCTCTCGAAGAGGTACTAAATGCTAAAATTGGAAACAAAAGTTGCTTAAAGAGGACTGTTACTTTCTGTTGGAAAATCGATAAGTATCAAGCTATCCCGGACCTGCTTCTTTGTAGATGAAAGACACAAAGCAAATATGCAACCTACTTCTCTAACCAACCTCTATTAAGACCTTCAACGCGCCTTTCCTGCCGGCATGCTCCAGCGCCTGTACACACGACTCTAACGGGTAGATCTTCTCTATAAGCGGTTCTACTATAACAGTACAGTTATCAAGAGCTTCAATAGCAGGAGCAAACGGGCCGCAGCGCGAGCCGACTATCGTGACCTCGTCTATGACAGCCCTATTAAGGTCGACCGTACTTCTGTTCGCAACTGTGCTCTTTAGTACTACGGTTCCTCTCGGTTTAACGAGTTCGAGCGCAGAAGATAACCCGCCCCCGGAACCGGTGGCGTCTACGACGATATCAAACGAGCCTTCAAAGCCTTCTGCTTTCATGGAAGTAGAAATCGAAAGGTCTTCGGCCATAGCGAGCTTCTCTCCATAGCGGCCAAAGAGTTTAACTTGACAGCCTGTATTCGCAAGAACCTGCGCTATAAGCAGCCCTAGCCTTCCGTCACCGAGAACCGCTACATTGGTGTTCGGTCCGACATCCACCTGCTCAAGAACCTCAAAGGCAGCGCCGAGCGGCTCGGTAAAGACGGCGTCTATATCTGAGAGAGTATCCGGTATTACGTGAAGGTTCCCGACAGGCAGAACGAGCCGTTCGGCAAAGGACCCGTTTAGGCCGAGGATGCCGAGCACCGTTCTTTCCTTACAGTGATTTTCCAGACCGGCCTTACAGAGAGCACAAGTGTTGCAACCGACATTTATTTCACCAACTACTCTTTTACCCTCAAGTCCGGAGTCAGACGGACACCGCTCGACCAGACCCGAGAACTCATGGCCCGGTATGCCCGTAAAACCCATATAGCCCTTTGTAATCTCAATATCCGTTGCACAGACCCCGGCATACGATACGCGAATGAGCGCGTCGCCTTCAACGAGTTTCGGCTCAGGAAAGTCCGTCCGGTAAGTCAGACCATTATCGAAGTAAATGGCGCGCATGGATAGAAGTTAACCCTTCTGATACTCAACTTTATAGTAGTCGCAATGGGAACTAACGGGACACTCTTGACAATTCGGTTTACGGGCCTTGCAGGTACTGCGCCCGTGCAGAATCAGGAGATGGCTGGAAAGAGTCCACCTCTCTTTGGGGAGTAACGAACATAAATCGGACTCAATCACATCGGGGTCGTCCGAGGCGGTTAGCCCCAGGCGTCCGGCAACACGCTTGACATGCGTGTCTACAGCTATTGAAGGTATTCCGAAGGCGTTACCGAGCACGACGTTGGCGGTCTTTCTGCCGACACCCGGAAGCTTTATAAGCTCTTCCATCGTCTGTGGTACCTCTGCGCCGAAGTCCTCTACAAGCATCTCGGCGCACTTCTTTAACGACTTCGCTTTGTTCCTATAAAAATTAACAGAACCGATATCAACCTCAAGCTCGTCGAGTTCGACGGTCGCATAATCAGCTGCTGTTTTGTACTTTTTGAAGAGTTCTTCGGTAACCTTGTTGACAAGTTTGTCGGTTGCCTGAGCTGAAAGGATGGTGGCTATAAGGAGTTCCAGCGGATTCGAGAAGACCAACGCCCCGCGTGCATCCGGCAAAACCAAGTGGAGCAGGTCGAAGATAGTATTGGCTCGCTTACTAGCTTTCACTGGTATTAACCCGGATTATTTTAAAGTGGATTGTCTGAAAAAAGCAGAAACAGGGCCCTAGGCCTGGACGGAATTACAGAAACTTAAAAGGACCTCTCTATGACGTAATCGGCAACGGCTTCGAGAGCTGCCTTCTCGACACCGGGGTCGAACTGCGCAAGGTCCGCTTTCGCTTCGTCCACAAGCTTGTGCGCATAATCTACCGTATAATCGATTCCGCCGCGCCGCTCGATTATGCCGAGAACCTCTTTTAGTTTCGACTCATCAAACTCGTCCGCCACTATCGCACTCTTCAACACAGACTTCTCAGACTCATCGGCGCTCTTATAGGCATGAATAAGCGGTAACGTAACCTTGCCCTCTCTTAAATCATTTCCGATCGCCTTGCCGAGATCTTTGTCGGTAGAGACGTAATCGAGACAATCGTCCATGCACTGATAAGCCGTGCCGATACGCATGCCGTAGTTGGCCAGCGCAACCTCTTGTTCCAGTCCAACTTCACCGAGAATAGCCGCGACCTGTGAAGATGAGGAGAAGAGCACTGCTGTCTTGTTGGAGACCACTTCGATATAATCGATCTCGGTCAAATTTATATCGCTATGCTTCACAAGCTGGAGCACCTCGCCCTCGGCCATGCGCGTAGTAGTCTGGGAAAGCACTTTGAGTACGCGCTCGTTGCCGTAAGTAACAGCCATGGTAAAGGCCTTTGAGAGCAGAAAATCTCCTACGAGTATACTGGCGCCGTCTCCCCATACGGTATTTGCCGCGGCATTTCCGCGCCTCAAGTTCGCATTGTCCACAACGTCGTCGTGAAGCAGCGTAGCGGTATGGATGAACTCCATAACTCCGGCAAGCGGAACGTGATTCTCGCCCTTGTATCCGCAGAGCCTTGCGCACAAGAGCAGCAGAAGCGGCCTGAACCTCTTTCCTCCGCTACTCAGTATATACTCGCCGACCTTGCTGACCAGAGGCACACTCGAATTTAAATTTTTTTTAAAGACCTCTTCGACATTCAACATGTCGTCCTTCACAAGGTCAAAAACTTCCTGAATATGCATCTAAAGGCTCCATAAGCGCTTGTAATGACTCTTACTGAAGAGACCAAGCTCCTCAACGTAGAGGAGCGACTCCAACACGGCTACTCTCGAATAAAAGACGTATATCGGCAAAAAATGACCCAAGACCCGTAACTTTAGAGACGCAACAAGCTTTCTCCAAGGCATTTTTAGTGGTGCCAGAGTGAGTACATACGGCCTGCGTAAGAGAGTAATAAGAGGATGTAGTACCGAAAATATAGAACAAATCGTACCTCAAATCCCCTGAACTGTCAAAGGATTTCACTTTAAAGAGCAGAGTACGGCTCAGAGACGGCAAAGGATTTTTAGAGAAGAATAGTGCGGAAAATATGGAGCAGACGGGAAAGTACGGCTACAGTACGCAGATATCCCTGATAAGGCAGTCGGAACACTTAACCGGGTCTAGCCGTGCCGGACACTTGTCCAGTATACCGAGCCTGCAAAGTGCAAAGTCGTACTTGACCGGGTCCGCCGGATCTAGCCTCCGAAGATGCGAAGTCACCTCTTCGGCGCACTTCCAGTCGGAGCTCTTGCGTGTCGTCAGACCGATGTTCCTAGAAATACGGCCAAGATGCGTGTCTATCGGTATAATAAGCTTCGCTGGGTCTACTTCCGTCCAGAGCCCCAGGTCTAGGCCGTCTTCGTGCCTGACCATCCAGCGGAGATAGAGGTTTAGCCTCTTGCACGCGCTCCCCCCGGACGGAGAGGGAAAGAAGTACCTGACACCTGCCTTCTCACTGAGCCTTTTACTGCCGTATACAGCGCTAGAATCGAGTGAAAGCACGTTTTCGGTAAAGGTCGTAAGTGCGCCCTTGATAGAATTGTCGGGATTTTCATCTTCATACCCTCTAAGAAAGTACGAACCTATCGAACCGCTACTCTCAACCATCTGCCGCATAAAGTATATGAGGCAGGCCACATCGGCTCCCGTGTTGAACCTGTGTACGAACCCGTCGAATAACGGAGCATGTTTTGCGGGTTTAAAATGCATGACAAAGTCATACGGACTTTTGCCCATAATTGCCAGAACCCGCTCAACGCTCCTCTTTATTCCCGCGACTTTACCGTAAGCGAGACTCGACGATATAAGCCCCACCACCTCGCGGTCCTGCCTCGAGGAGTACCTGTGGACAAAGAGAAGAGGATCTGAAGAGAGGTAACGCGAATCAAAAGTTGACAACAGGGAGTCGAGCCGCTTTTTTAAAACTCTCTCATCAGGTTTCATAAGTTTGCACGCTCTGTTCGTTCGGTTCTTACCATTTATAACTCCGAGATAGATACCATACTACCTTTATTAATATAACATGCTGTCCGGCACTTTATAATCTAAAAAATATAAAGACTTTCAATTTCTACTTACTAATGTTAATGTTTCTACTCTTCTACTAACTACCTTTATTAATGCGCTTAGTAACAAACAAATACAGCCTCTCAGTGTGATGCTGAGCACCTTTATCAGGAGGACCAAATGCACTCCAGACGCCTGGGTATATTTCTTGCCCTTATGGTAACCCTCGTTCTGCCAACCGTCTCTCATGCATACGAGTCGAAGTTAGTAGCGGAGTACCTAAAGGCCGTAGACGCCAGGGACGCTGCAGGGCAGGCGGCTATTATTAAAGAGAATATGGGGCGCATCCCATCCGAGGTAAAGGCCCTGCTCTACGAAGCGGCAATGCAGAAGACATCTGGTGAAGATAAAGAGGCAAACTACTTTATAGCGGAACAGATTGCAAAGAGCGTTTTCGATATTACCGGAGACTCAGCCCTGCTTATAGAGGTTAAACAGACCGTCTTCAACTCCAAACTCTCTTCCCAAGTCAGTTCAACCCTGCAGGGCGGGGTTCACATAGTCGAATTTCCGAAAGCCGGCGCAGACCACAAGAACGTTTTTAAACCGAACAACATTAAGATCTCCGCCGGGCAGACCGTACGTTGGGTAAACAGAGATGAGATAGCGCATATCTTTGCCTCAATGCCGGTAATAGGCAAGGGCGGCATCTTTACCCCTGACATAGAACCGGGAAAGCACTGGGAGTTCAAGTTCGAAACTCCTGGAGATTACTACTATATCTGCTTTATACATAAGGGAATGATCGGCAAGATCACGGTAGCAGGCGTAGCAGGGGGAGGCGCAACCGGTGCCGTAGAGAAGAAAAGGGAAGCAGAACCGACACAGAGTACTTCCCAGGCGTCTTCAGCCTCTGCCTCCTCAGTTGAAGAGAAGAGCCCGGAGCAGAGCAGTGTAATGAGCACACCGGAAAAACCCAAGAAAAAGAAAAGACGTTCTGCACCCGAACAAGAAGAAGACCCGTTTGACGACATGTAAGGATACTTCGGCCTGGTTTCAATACCATCGATTCAAAGACCTGGTTTCAATACCATCGATTCAAAGACTTTGATTTGGCGCCAAGAGTCTCTATTTGACAAATCGATCACTTTATCGCTGCCAATCAATTTCAGCAATATTTGCAGGAGCCTGATATGAAAATGTATAACTATGAACTCAAACCGCTCGGCAGCGGAGAAGAACATATCTGTTACAAGGCCTATACTCTCAACAACTTCAGAGATCTTCCGCAGATGGAGCTCTTGAGCGATGAGGCCAAGTTCGCTATGGAGGTCGTGGCCAATGTCTTTCCGTTCAAAACCAACAGTTACGTCGTAGACGAGCTGATCGACTGGAACAACTTTCAGAACGACCCTATCTTCGCGCTCACCTTCCCCCAGAGGGAGATGTTAAAGCCGCAGCACTTCGACCATATGGCAGCGGCGCTTGTAGGCGGGGCGAGCAGCGACGACATACGCAAGACCGCCAATCGTATACGGGCGGAGCTTAACCCCCACCCGGCCGGCCAGATGGAATCGAACATACCGGAGCTGAACGGCGAGAGACTCAACGGCCTCCAGCATAAGTACAACCAGACTGTACTCTTCTTTCCTGTTCGCGGACAGACGTGCCATGCCTACTGCTCCTTCTGTTTCCGCTGGCCGCAATTTGTAGGCATCGACGAACTACGCTTTGCCATGCGCGAAACAGAACAGCTCATCGAATACATCCGCATACACCCCGAAGTCACCGACGTGCTTATAACCGGCGGAGACCCTATGGTTATGAAAACTAAGCGGCTCTCTGCATATGTAGACGCCCTTCTTGAGAGCAACCTCGACAATCTTACAACCATAAGAATCGGCACAAAGGCGCTCTCGTTCTGGCCGTACCGCTTCCTTACAGACAACGACTCGGATGAGCTCCTTGCTCTGTTTAAGAAGGTAGTCGACTCCGGCAAGCACCTCGCCATCATGGCCCACTTCAGCCACCCGCGCGAACTTGAGACCAATGCCGCGAAAGAGGCCATAGCAAGGATTCTTAAGACCGGTGCGCAGATAAGAACCCAATCTCCGCTGCTATCACATATAAACGACTCCGCAGACGTATGGGCGGATATGTGGAACAGACAGGTCGCCCTCGGTTGCATACCGTACTACATGTTCGTGGCGCGTAATACCGGAGCGCACCAGTACTTCAGCGTACCGCTTGTAAAAGCTCACTCCATCTACAAAGAGGCTATGAAGAAGGTCAGCGGGATAGCCAGAACGGCCCGTGGACCTATTATGTCTTCCAATCCAGGCAAGATTCAGGTGCTCGGAACAAACAAAGACGCTTCCGAAGAGGTGCTTGCGCTGCAGTTTCTACAGGCCCGCAACCCCGACTGGATATCGCAGCCATTCTTCGCCAAGTACGACGACAAGGCCTTATGGATAGATGAACTGAAACCGGCCTTCGGGGCTGACCAGTTTTTCTTTCAGAACAAGAACGAAAAGTAGTATCACTGCCGCATACTCCCAACCGATTACCATGCGCAAACCTCGCAACCTAACCAAAAACAGAATACGTTTTTCGGCCTGACTTCTTCAAAACAGAACAGGGTCTAAAACAACATACACCCACCCGAGTTACGAACGGAGTTAAGGCTAAAGAGTCAATAGTATCACCCGATAAATACCTAAACAGCACTTTGCAATTCCAACTCATATTCGCGTGCCTGGCACGGTTTGGAAAGTAGCAATAGATAAAGAGGAGCAATTGACTTGGAAATTACGGTCGTAATGCCAGCATACAACGAAGAGCAGTACATAAAATCGATTGTCGAGCGCGTACTCGCCACCGGGATACCGACCGAACTTATCATCGTAGATGACTACTCTACCGACTCTACCCGTTCCATACTCAAAGAGATCTCAGGTGACGAACGCATAAAGGTCTGCTACCATAACAAAAACATGGGCAAAGGTGCGGCTCTAAGAACAGGCTTTAAAGAGGCAACGGGAGAGATCGTAATAGTACAGGACGCGGACCTCGAGTACGACCCTGCCGAATACCCCAGACTGATTAAACCGATACTCGACGGAAAGGCCGACGTTGTCTACGGCTCCCGTTTTGCCGGCGGAGACGCCCACCGCGTACTCTTCTTCTGGCACATGATCGGCAACAAGCTTTTAACTCTCCTGTCGAACATGTTCACCAACCTCAACTTAACCGATATGGAAACATGCTACAAAGTCTTTCGTAAAGAGATACTCGATCAGGTCGTCATCAAAGAGAACCGCTTCGGCTTTGAACCAGAAATCACGGCCAAGATATCGAAACTCGGAGCACGTATCTACGAGGTAGGCATTTCGTACTCAGGAAGATCGTACAGCGAGGGTAAGAAGATAAACTGGAAGGACGGACTCAGCGCGCTCTGGTGCATCATAAAGTACAACATGTCAAAGTAGAAACACACCTTGATTGGTATACGCATTTATAAAGATAGCAAAAGCGATTTTTATATATGCAGCAGCAAGCATCTACCGTAATACAGCGTAAAAGTGTGAGTATCCCAAGATGGCACTACCTACTACATCGGATAACGACTTTGAATTTGCCCTTATAGGCACCTTTGAACCTCGTATAACCATGCAGCTTGTAGCGGAACTGAACAGGCGCAAGATTATCCACAGGGTAAAAGACTCCAGTCAATTTACCTCCACCCTCTATGCCTTGAAACACTCTGCAAACGAAGCTACCGAAGTCCTCTCCGACATAAAAAAACAGTATCCGAGAGTCCGTTTATAAACATCCCTTTCAGTCAGAGACTCCAATTCTTAAAAGAGACTTTGACCGCTCTCATTTGACCGCTCTCAAGAGACACTTTGGCCGAAGCACGGCCTGCTAGCCGGCAATAACCTTAACAAGTACGCTTCTGCTTCTCGGCCCGTCGAACTCCGCAAAGTAGACGCCCTGCCAGGTGCCGAGCATCGGCGCATTCGCCTCAACGATCAAACTTTCCGAAGTACCGAATAGCGAGCTCTTTAGGTGCCCGTCAGAATTACCCTCAGCGTAATCGAAACCCGGATCATCCTGCTCTATCATCTTTGAGCTTTTCATTACCATATCACTTACTACCGCAGGGTCCGCATTCTCGTTTATTGTAATCCCGGCCGTCGTATGAGGACAGTAAACGAGCGCAATACCGGACTCAACCCCGGACTCGCGTATAGCATCGACCACCTTCGCAGTTATATCTATAAACTCTACACGTCTATGCGTCCTGACATCAAACCTGATCATCTTTTCCCCTCTCACATTAGACACCGACACGAGAACCACACACCATACATCTCTTGATCTTGATCATTTCCTTATCCGTTAATATATAATAGAATAATACGACAATCAATTACAGGAGGCTAATCTGAAATGAGCAACATACTCGACGTAAGGGAGCTGGAGCCGAAAGAGCGCCACTCAACTATATTTAACACTTATGCAGACCTTAAGCAGGGCGATGGTTTCGTACTCGTTAATGACCACGAACCGCGCCCGCTTCTCTATCAATTTCAGGCGGAACATGACGGTGAGTTCGAGTGGTGGCCGCTTGAACAAGGCCCCGATGCCTGGAGGATCAGCATTCAAAAAAGAGAGACAAAAGAACCGAACAGAACCGTAACGGAATTCCTGCAAAATGACCACAGCCGCCTCGACGCCCTCTTCGACCTCTTTAATAATGCTATAAAAGAGAATGACTGGGAGAACGCTTCGACCAGCTTTGACGAATTCAACCACGGCCTCAGAAGGCACATAAGGGGCGAAGAGGAAATACTCTTCCCTATCTTTGAGGAGAAGAGCGGCATGACAGAGGCCGGCCCGACCTTTGTGATGAAGATGGAGCACACCGATATTAAAGAGAATCTCGATAATATAAAGAACACAATCGGAGCGCAAGACTCAGCAGAGGCAACACAAGCGGCAAATCGCCTGCGCCTCACTCTCGGCGACCACAACATGAAAGAGGAACATATTCTTTACCCGGAGTCCGACTCATTCATTCCCGAAGCCGAACGCGCCGCTGTGGTCAAAAAGATGCAGGCGCTCTGATGTAAGCAATTCATATTATTGCAGACATCGACAGGTAAAACTCTATTCAATAACCGATAAAGGGCGCGAGTATATAGTAACTCGCGCCCTTTATCGTGCCTTTCCATACAAAAAAACAATACCGCAAGATACTCAACAAAGACCGTGCGGCCTGCAAAAAATTCCTGTAAAATCAGACATATAACCACACTCAGCTATTCCTCAAGACTTTCACTGCAAGAGCGATATATTGATTATTATTCCGCTTTTTTATACAATGATAGAAAGTTAATTTTCTCCCCCGGAGTTATCATGAAACAGATACAGTACAGCAAACCAACAATCAGCCTCGACGAAGAAGAGTATAAAGAAATAAGGGCCGTTTTAGAGTCGGGCTGGGTCTCAATAGGCAAACATGTAGAAGAGCTTGAGAACGAATTCAAGAGGCGCTACAACGTCAAGCATGCCATTGCATGCTCATGTTGTACGCAGGGCCTCGTCATAGCCCTCAAGGCCGCAGGGTGGCGCAACAAACGTATTGCGGTGCCGGCCTTCACATGGCCAAGCACCATCTTCGCGATAGAGTCGAATATCGGCAACGTACCGCTCTTTTGCGATATAGACGCCGAGACATGGTTAATAGACCTCGCTACCCTCGACGATGAGTCGTACGATGTGGTACTTGCGGTGGATACCTTCGGCAATCAGGCAGAAGTTGATACCGACAAACCTGTTATCTACGATGCCGCGCACGGTTTCGACCTCGAAAAACTTGGACACAGGGGTGTGGCCGAGGTCGTCTCCTTCTCATTTACAAAGGTAGTCACCGCCTCGGAAGGCGGCATGATCCTGACCAACCACGACGACATAGCGAAGACCGCATATGAACTGCGTCGCCTATCGAGCAGAATGGAGGAAATCAACGCCATTATAGCGCTCAGCTCAATCAATAAATATAAAGCGAACAGGGATATAAAGAACGACATAATAGAAGGCTACAAAAAAGGCCTCGACTTCAACTACACGCTGCAACGGATTCCGGAGTGCACCAACAACTCCGTCTTCTCAATACTTTTGAACAACTCGTACGCACGTGATGCTGCCGTTACGGAACTGAATAGTAACGGCATAGAGGTTAAGACGTATTATGAGCCGATGGTAGAGGGTCTCGTCAATACTGACCAGATCTACTCACGCATAATCTCACTTCCGATGTACGACGAAATCGTACCTGAAGTAGACCGAATCTGCGAGCTTATGAACAGAAGCGTGCACAACAGCGCAGACACGAACACCGCTAAGAGCGAGAACGGTACGGGCGCCGAGCTTCCGGGAAAGGCCTATCTTATGGAGAGCGGCTACCTCATGAAATACCTCAGGCGCGAGACAAAAGTAAAATAATGAAGCTTACCTTGATAGAACCGAAGTACTTTAATATATGGGAGTCAATAGGGCTTGCATATATCTCCAGCTACTGCAAAAAAAATTATGAGGGTCCGCTCGAAGTAGAGTACTTCCAGGGCTACTTCGATTCGGATAAAGAGATAATAGAAGGCGCGCGCGACTCCGATGTTGTGGGCTTCTCATGCACCTCACCAACATTTAAACACGGTGTTCAACTCGCCAGAGCACTAAAAGAGATTAACCCTAATATACATATAGTCTTCGGCGGCTTTCACGTCTCGGCACTTGCCGAAACGATCGACGAAGAAGCCATAGATCAGTTTGTTGCGGGAGAGGGCGAGAGCGCTTTCCTGCAGATTCTCAACGGCAACAGAGAACGCATTCTCTGCGGCGATGCGGTTGAGTTCGACTCTCTGCCGTGGCCCGACAGAGAGGTCATCAAAAACAGGCGAACCATAGACCTCTGCGAGAAGATGGCAGGGGTGCGTATTACAAGTTTCCAGGCAAACAGGGTCTGTCCGTTCAGGTGCAGATTCTGTGCCGAAAAGACGGTTACAGGCACCTTCAACAGAAAGACAAACCCCGTACGGTCGCGCGACGTATCCGACCTGCTCGATGAAATAGAAGCTGTCTCAAAAGAGTATGACCTCAATTACTTTAAATTCGTGGACGCAACATTCGACACCTCGCCCGAGTACGTTATCGCCTTCTGCAAAGAGAAGATACGGCGCAAGGTAACTACCCGCTGGGAGTGCATGATCCATGCCAGCATTGCGAACAGAGAGATGTTCAAATGGCTCAAAGAGGCGCAGTGCAACCAGATAAACGTCGGATGCGAAAGCGGCAGCCCGAAAATATTGAGAGAGATACAGAAAGGCACTACGGTAGAAAAGATCGAGTCTGTCTTTAAGTGGGCCAGGGAACACGGCATTGAACGGCGCGCCTTCTTCCTGCTCGGCATGCCGGGTGAGACAAAAGAGGACATAGAGATGACGGAACAGTTGGTCGAAAGAATAGAGCCTGAGGTCTTCGGAGTGACCATACTCTGCCCGTACCCCGGAAGCGACCTCTACGATAGTGAGTCGATGCAGGATATTGAGTGGGAACAGACGGACGAGTACTCGAACGACTTCTGGAGTACCGATCACTTTACAAACTCTGAGCTCAAAGAGTGGCAGAAGTACCTGACAGACAAGTTCAAAGACCGGCTATCGTGGCATAACCGTATTACGATCGAGCAGAACGCCGACATGGACTCTGCCTCCAAGGCCTCTACTGAGAGCAACTCCGAATGAAGAAAGTCACTATTATCGGGGCGGGCCTGACCGGGCTGACACTCGCATCTATCCTCGCCAACAAAGGCCATTCAGTAACCATCCTCGAAAAGGAGGCAACTGTCGGCGGCCTTGCGCGTACATACGAATTCGAGGGACAGCTCTTCGACCCAGGTCCCCACGAGTTCTGCACCAACAACCCGGTACTCATCAATATGTTAAAAGAGGTCCTCGGAGACGACTTTCTGGTCTGCCATAAAAAGGCCGCCCAATTTTTTATGGGGCGTATGATCGACTTTCCGGTTCGCCCGCTCCATTTTTTCGGACAGATGGACAAGCTGCTTATACTTAAAATCATGGCCGAGCTTGTCTACTTCCGGTTCAAGAACCTCGTGGCCGAGACCATGGACTACTCATTCGAGCACTGGGTAACGAACCGCTTCGGCTCTACCATGTATGAACTCTACTTCAAACCTTATACCGAAAAAGTCTGGGGCGTTGAGCCGAGCCTGCTAGACCCCAGAACAGCTTCGGAGCGAATAGCCTTCAACTCTGTTTTCGATATTCTCCACCAGACGCTCAACTACTACCTCTTCCATAAAGAACAGTACAACTCGGCGCATAACCCGTTAAAATCTACCTTCTACTACGCAAAAAAGGGCATCGGCAACCTCAGCGACAAGCTTTATGACAAATGCGTGAACGCCGGCTGCGAAGTACTCTTTAACTGGCAACTTGAATCCATCACCCTAAAAGACGGTAATGCGGCCTCTGTTACCAGCACCCGGGGCGACATCAGAAAAGGGTTCGATACACTCGTAAATACGGTGCCGATGACTGCGCTCAACAGCGCGCTCGACAGAGATGATCTCAACACCGACCTTGACTTCCGCTCCATGGCCTTCTGCTACCTCGACATACCCAAAGCAGAACTCGATGACTTCCACTGGATATACTTTCCGGAGCGTGAGTACTCATTTCAGAGAATAACCGACTTCTCGCACTTCAACGCCGATATGACCAAAAACGGGCACACAGGAGTCTGTGCCGAGATTGCCTGCTTCGAGGGTGACGAACTCTGGCATATGAACGACGCCGAAATTGTAAAACTTACTGTCAAGGACCTCATGGCCTCCGGGCTCTTGAAGGACGATAAAGGGGTCAAGGGCTGGGTCACAAGAGAGAAGCACGCCTACCCGCTTCAGATAAACGGCTTTATAGAGCATGTCGCAAAGTCGATAGAATATTTTAAAACAATACCGAATCTCGTCACCTCGGGCAGGCAGGGACTCTTCAAGTACTGCAACATGAACGAGTGCATGGAAATGGCGATAGAACTCGCCGAATCGATCGACAAAGGCGCGGAGCACTCCTTTTCACTCGACTCCTCGTGGACTGGCGCGGGCAATGTCCCGAAAAAATCACCTGAAAAAAGAGCGACCGGAGCGTAATCGAGTACCGGCCTATTAATCTTGAGAGAATAGATAAAATACCTTATGACGAGCAACCTTCAACATTGGATTAAAAATAGAGTAAGCTTAAATACGCTCATTCTGCTGCTACTCTTCGTTGTAGCGCTCGGAGTGAGGCTTATATATCTACAACAGTTCTCCGAGTACCCGACATTCCGCCATCTCAATATAGATCAGGAATACTACAACCTCTGGGGCAAAAAGATACTGGCAGAAGGCCTCATCGGCAAAGATGTCTATGAAATGACGCCGCTCTACGCCTACTTTCTAGCCTTCGTATACAAGTTCATCAGCACCGACCTCTATACGGTAAGGATCATTCAGGCCCTCTTCGGCTCCCTCACCATCGTCTATATCTACAGACTCGCTCTGCTGCTCTTTAACAGCAGAAGAATCGGCATTATCGCAGGCCTGGCAGGCGCCTTCTACGGCCTGTTTATCATGAACGACGCAATGGTGATGAAGCCTTTTCTCGCCACCTTCTTCTCTGTAATGGCCCTTTACTGGCTTGTAAAACTGACCGAGAGCAAAGCAAAAGCTTTCATCATCCCTGGCCTGCTTGTAGGGCTTATGATACTGGTGCGCGAGAATGCGCTCTTGCTCGTTGGCGGCATACCGCTGTGCTTCTTTATACAGCGCGGCATAGGCGTAACGGCTCTAAAGAGGAGCATCTTCTTCGGCATCGGCGTGGCGCTGATGATACTGCCGGTAACGCTCAGGAACTACGCGGTCTCCGGGGAGTTTATCCCGGTAACGGCAGGGGGCGGAGAGGTCTTCTACATGGCGTACTACGAAGGCTCTAACGGTTACTATGTGCCGCCGGACTTCATATACACTGCCAACCCTCTGGCCGAGCATGAAGAGTTCAGACAAGAGGCGATGAAGCGCACGGGTAAAAAGATGTCGTATATGGAGAGTTCGGACTACTGGTCGAACGAGGGTTTTAAGTTCGTGAAGAATGAACCGGGCAGAATGGCCTACCTTCTCTACAGGAAGTTTCTCGTCTTCTGGAACTTTTACGAGACACCAGACAACCAGAATGTCTACTTTATGAGTACGCTTTCGTCAGTGATACGGTACTCGCTCGGCTTCGGCCTGGTGGCCCCGCTAGGAATACTCGGCATCATAATCTCGATCAGGCAATGGAGAAAACTCTTAATCGTATATGCCTTCTTTCTCGCCTACATGGCCTCGGTACTTATCACGTTCTATATATCGAGGTACAGGATACCTACTCTGCCTATCCTTATCATCTTCGCCGCACTTTACGTAGACTGGTTATATGTACGGTTGCGAAGAAAGATGATGCGCAGCGCCGGAATAACCGTAGCCGTACTGGTACTGCTCTTTTTCGTAGTCAACCACCGCGTGGACGGAGTTGAGCCTTATAAAGACTACTTCCCGACAGAGTACACGAAACTCGGCAAATCGTATATGCTCGAAGGTAATACAGAAGGCGCAAAAGAGGCGTATCAAAAGATTGTCGATATGCGGCCCGACTTCTTTGCAGGCCATATGGGGCTCGGCAAGATTGCCCTTAAGCAAGGTCAATTGAAAGAGGCTGCAGTACACTTTACGAATGCAATCAAGGTAAACCCGCGCGACCACAGGGGGTACCTGAGCCTCGCTATAACTTACAACCGGCTCGGCATGACAAAAGAAGCCCAGGCGATGCTCAACAGAGCTACAAGTTTAAACAGAGGACTCTGGGGCAAACAGTAGAACAACTGTTACGCGACCACCAGCCTGTACTTTCTAAGCCTCTTGTCAACCGCCTTTGCATCCGACATATACCTGTTCAACTCATTCCAGAAGTACGCAGAGTGACTCTTTATCCTGGTATGAACAAGTTCATGAAGTATAACGTAATCACAGAGTTCATCGGGCAGTTCCGCAAGCTTCATGTTCAGGCTGATATTATTCTTAAAAGAACAGCTCCCCCAAAGGGTCTTCTGGTTGCGGATAAAAACCTTGTTGTAGCTAAAAGAGTGCCTCTCGGACAGGTACTCAAGTCTTGCCACTAGCCGTTCGCGAGCAGCACTCTTGTCGAGCTGCGGTAACTGCGCGCAGATCCTCTTACGCTCTTCATGCTCCTCTTCAAACGCGAGCATCTTCTGTTGGTGTTTCCTGATCCACTCGGCCTTATGCTCTACAAACTCTTCGGCCATCCTGAAAGTAAAACTCTGCGGTATCGCAACTCTTACTCCATCGAAAGGTTTAACGGAAATATTGAGATGCCGTGCTCTTTTGCTTCTCTCAAAGAGTACCGGTCCGATACCGTCTATATCTATAATTGTCGATTTTTGCATAAATTAACTCTACGGGTACGCCTGGCCCTTGCCAAGAGACTAAAAACAAGCACTTCAACCGCCGGTATTGTACTAATATATACCGCCTTGCGTCAACTTCCTAAGGACAATTACGGACCAATACCCGGTTAAAATAGAGCAACAGTGGCAATAAGAGAGTATATCGAGGTCAATTTGATAATTTTACTGTTAAGCGCAGCCACTTTTATGTTACACTTTTTTGGTTATGATCCAGGTGACCAACCTTACAAAATCATTTAGCGGGATCTCCCTCTTCCAATCCATCTCCTTCTCAGTCGGGAAAAATGAAATAATCGGCCTGGTAGGACGTAACGGGTCCGGGAAATCTACGCTCTTTAAGATAATTCTCGGTCTCGAGAGTTACGACTCCGGTGATATCAGCACCCCCAAGACGTATAAGCTCGGTTACCTAGACCAGCATATACATTTCACAAAAAAGACACTCCTGGAAGAGTGCTGCCAGGTTCTTAGCGAAGCAGAGCAGTACGACCACTACAAAGCAGAAAAGATCCTCTTCGGGCTCGGTTTTACCGAGAGCGACCTCGCCCTTGAGCCGTCCACATTCTCAGGCGGTTTTCAGCTTCGTATTAATCTGACCAAGACGTTATTACAGAACCCGGACCTCCTGCTTCTCGACGAGCCTACCAACTACCTCGACCTCTTGAGCCTCAGGTGGTTGAGACGGTTCCTCAAAAGTTTTCGCGGAGAAGCGATCCTTATTACACACGACCGCTCATTCATGGATACGGTTACAACGCATACAATGGGCATCCATAGAGGTGCACTGACCAAGGTAAAAGGAAATACCGACAAGTACTACACTCAACTTCTGCTCGATGAGGAGATTCACGAAAAGACCCGCATAAACCAGGAGAAGAGGATTAAGGACCTGCAGAAGTTTGCTGATAAATTTGGTGCAAAGGCGTCAAAGGCTACGCAGGCCAAGTCTAAACTGCGCCAAATAGACAAGATGGAGGTTCTTACCGAGATAAAGAAGGAGCATAAGCTCGGTTTCAGATTTAACTACTCAGCCTCTCCTGCCAAGACATTGCTGCAAGTAAACGGACTCGCCTTCTCGTACACGGGAAGTAATGAGGATAATCTCTTTGCTAACCTCTCATTCCATATCGGTCCGAAGGATTGCATTGGTGTAATAGGAAAGAACGGCAAGGGAAAGACAACTCTACTGAACGTACTTGCAGGAGCTGTAAAGCCGACCTCCGGTGAAGTTGTTTTCAACCCGAACGCCTTGCTCGGTTACTACCAGCAGACAAACCGCAAGGATCTCAAACCATCGAACACCGTCGCCGAAGAGATCGCGATGGCCAATCCGCATTTGAGCATTTCCCAGTCCAGAGCGATCTGCGGGGCAATGATGTTCTCAGGAGATGCTGGAGACAAAAAAATATCTGTGCTTTCGGGAGGTGAACAGAGCCGCGTGCTGCTCGGGAAAATCCTGGCCCACCCGTCAAATCTGCTCTTTCTGGATGAACCGTCTAACCACCTCGACATGGACTCTATCACTATACTGACCAGTGAAGTAAAGAAGTTCCGTGGCGGGCTTGTCATAGTCACTCACAACGAAGAGATGCTTCACACGCTGGCCAACAAGCTTATTATCTTCCATAAGGGCGGAGCAGAGTTCTTTCACGGTACTTACGAAGAATTTCTGCAAAATATCGGCTGGGAAGAGGAAGCATCTTTAAAAAGATCGAAAGATATAGTGACCGGCAAGAGCACAGATAAGAGTGTTGACAACGACTCTACAGACAGAGCTCGCGAAGTAATGTCGATTAAGAAAGAATGTAAACAGGTGGAGCGTAGAATAGAGAGGCTCGAAGAGTACATAGAGAGCAAGAACAGGTCGGTTGACGCGATAACCAATGACAGTAAAGAGACAAAACAGCTCGACAAACTCTACAAGAACATAACCGAGCTACAGTCCCAGATAGATAATTGCTATACGAAGATGGAAGGACTGCTTGAGCAGCTTGACTCTCTTGTATAGTATTGCAATTGTATGATAATATCTAGAAGAAATTATTAAGAGTCTGTTGTCACAAAACTGAAACCATTCAGCTTTGCGGTTCTTTCTTCATTCCCTTATATGCCTCACCAGGAGTTTTACTACCCATACACAGGTCTTCACCCTTCTATAACCGTCCATATCGTATGCAGGCCGACCCAAAGGGCCCTTAAACAGAGTAATAACGATATTTTCCAAGGTAGAGGTCGACCCGGACAACGGATAACCATTACTACCGCAAGCTTAACAATATGAGACAGCCGACCGTATAAACCGGCTGATACAGAAAAGGAGTAAAGATGTACGACAGATTTTATGAATTCGGCATTTCAGATGAGGTGCTCAGCGCTATCTCCGACATGGGGTTTGAAGAACCGACTCAGATACAGAAGATTTCCATTCCGCCCGCGTTAAAGGGCAAGGACCTGATAGGAGTAGCACAGACCGGCACAGGAAAGACCGCAGCATTCGGTATCCCCATCGCTGAAAAAGAGGCACGTGGGGAGAGAAGAAAACCGGCGGCCCTGATACTCGTACCAACACGCGAGCTTGCGATGCAGGTAGCCCAGGAGATGAACAAGATAGGCAAGATAAAAGGCGTAGTCTCCGTACCGATCTACGGCGGACAATCGATCGAAAGGCAGATCAAGAGCCTTAATAAAGGCATCGACGTAGTTGTAGGCACCCCGGGCAGAGTAATCGACCATATAAGAAGAAAAACACTCCAGCTCTCCCATATCTCTACCGTTGTGCTAGACGAAGCCGATGAGATGCTCAACATGGGTTTTATCGAAGATATGCAGACCATTCTTTCCGAAACCCCTGAGAGCAGACAGACCATGCTCTTTTCTGCGACCATGCCGGAACAGATAGTTAAAATATCCAAAAAATATATGACCACTCCCAAGAAGGTCCGCGTTGACACAAAAGAGCTTGTGGCAGCAAAGATTAGACAGATCTTCTACGAGGTGAAAGAAGGTGACAAGATCAAGGCCCTGACGCGTATACTCGACGTTCAAGACCCGGCTCTAACGCTGATCTTCTGCCATACCAAACGCGATGTGGACGAACTCGCAGGTAAACTTCAGACTCTCGGTTATGAAGCCGGTGCAATACACGGAGATTTCACTCAGTCGGCCCGCGACGACATGATGCGCAAATTCAAAAAAGGTGACATCGACATTCTGGTTGCTACGGACGTAGCCGCTCGCGGTCTAGACATAAACGACGTTACTCACGTCTTCAACTATGCGATTCCACAAAACCCGGACGCCTACGTACACAGGATAGGGCGCACAGGGCGGGCCGGAAAGCAAGGCATCGCCATAACGTTCGTTACGCCGCGTGAATACAGGCACTTAAGACTTATAGAGCGAATTGCAAAGACAAAGATCACCAAAGGCAAACTTCCTACGAAGGACGAAGTACGCCTGGCAAGAGAGAGGGAATTGACCGAAGAGATCGATACGGTTATCGAAGAGGGTGCTCACCAGAAGTTTTTACCGCTCGTCAAAGAGCTTCAGGAAAAGTATGACCTCGAAGAACTGGCGGCCGCCGCAATCGGCTTTATCATGGGCGACATGGAAGTAGAGAATATCGATGAGGTCAGAGGCGGAGACCGCTCAGAGAGAAGCGGAAGCAGCAGGGGCGGTATGTCCGGCAGGGGCGGCATGAGAGGTGAGGCCGGCATGACAAGGTTATTTCTGACCATAGGAAAGAAAGACAAAATAAAGGTCGGGGATATGGTAAGGGCAATTGCAATGAAGTCGAAGATGCCCGGAAAAAGAATAGGCAATATTGCGCTCTTCGATGAATACAGTTTTGTAGAGGTGCCGTCTGACATGGCTGACCAGGTTATCGCCTCGATCAACAACATGGCGATCGGCGGGCGTAAAGTACGCGTAAAACCAGCACGTGACAGAGGCCGGGGCTAACCCTTCCAAGAGACCTTCCATAGACGTTGACTACTTACATGCTAGCCGGACAGGGCGTCAGTTCAGCTCACGCTCCGTGTCCGGTAAGTACGTTATGAACTTCAGCAGCAAACTCCGTAATACCGTACGGCTTTGCCACAACACCGCTGAAGCCGTACTTTTCAAACTCTGCCATTATGGGATAGTTAGAGTATCCGCTCGATACTATTGCCTTAACTTCAGGGTCATACTCCAAGAGGCTTTCTATAGCCTCTTTTCCACCCATACCTCCCGGCACGGTAAAATCCATAACCACGATGTCAAAAGCCGCTCCACACTCTTTGGCCTCTTTATATAACCTGATGGCTTCGTTGCCTTCGGCTACCGTCACAACCTCATAACCGACAGCAGTAAGAATTTCAGACGCTGCATACCTTACAAAACCCTCGTCATCCATGACCAGAACCCTGCCATCACCTGTAATTGGAAATACTTCAGCCTGTCCGTCCGCTGCAACAAGCTCCTTCTCGGATGCCTGCATATATATAACGAAGGTACTGCCGACACCGGGTTCTGAACTTACATCGATATAACCGCCATGTTTCGTATTTATCGAGTAAACACTGACAAGCCCGAGACCACTTCCCTGCTGCTTGGTAGTAAAGTACGGGTCAAATATGGATTGCAGGATCTCGCCGGGTATTCCGATCCCCTGATCTTTGAAGGATATCTTTACATACTTTCCTGCCATTAAGGCAGGTTATCAACGTCGAGCAACCATATGGTTGCTCGCCACAACCTTAAAGGTTCCTCCTGCAGGCATAGCCTGAACCGCATTGATCGAAAGGTTATTTACAACCTGATGCAGCTGCCCCTTATCCGCATCGGTGAGCCATAAGTCACCAGGTATAAAACAATCAAACCTAACATTGGAGCCACTTAAAGCAAGCAGGACCGACTCCTTTAGAAAAGAGCCGATGGTTTTCGTCTCCTTAACGGGTTGTCCACCCTTTGAAAAGGTAAGAAACTGCTGTGCAAGGTTTTTGGCCTGCCGGACAACGCTATTCACCTCCATCAAGCTCTTGTAAGAACGCTCATTCCTGTTCATCGCACTCTCTAATAAAGAGAGATTACCTATGATACCGGTTAAAAGATTATTGAAATCATGTGCTATGCCACCGGCCGGCACACCTACCGACTGGAGCTTGTCCAGTTTCCTCAGCTGCTCCTCGGCCCGTTTACGTTCAGTAATATCCTGGGCAATACCAACCAACAGAACTACCTTACCCGACGCGTCGGTCCCCACCTCTCCAATACCGTAGCGCAATGTTATAAAATGGCTAAATAAATGTTATAAGTCCCTTCTCAATATATTTTACTCAGACAAACCCTATTTATGTTTCAGTTTCTCTTCTACATGAACTATCCTTCGATTTTACCCATATGACCTTCATGACACTACGAATAAAAGGGTACTTCCTGGAAGGAAGAGTTGTGGATTTATCTAAAAACTTGTATATTTTTCCCGATAGTTAACAAAGAGGGTGGCTGCGCCCATAATATCTATGTCCGAATAGCTTTTTTTTAGATGTAAATAGAGATCAGAAAGTGAACAGTGAGGAATAGATGATTTCTTCAAAGACTCAAAAATATCTCAAGAGGAACTGGCCTGAAATTGGCAATAAAGAGGTATTACATAATAAAATAGAAGACCGATTAAAGGAAATGACTACTAACGCCTGGAAGGATTCAAAAGATACGAACAAAAATTTTCTCAGAGAAGTTCAAAGCAAATCAAGAAGTTCTAAGTTCGCAGGGATCGGTCTCATTATTCTTAGTTTCCTCATGTTTGTACAGGCAGGAGGTAGTTTTACTTTTGGAGCATTGGTAGATTTGGTAATTTTCTTGCCTATGGGCATAATAGTATATCGTGGTGGAGTTAAATCTAGCTACGCTGTAAAATCATACCTTGACTTGAAGTCTCATCTTGCTGTCTTGAAGTAATCCTTCTCTATTCTTTTTGAGTATAGTAGTACACGCTCATCTGCACGGTCGATCATCTGCCATAAAGCATCGACCTCTACCTCTCTATCACCACTTAAATACTCCACTAGCCTAAGGTGGAATACAGAGACCTCTTTCTGCATATACAGTATTTCATCATCCATGCGTCCATTATGGCTTTGCACACATTTAACGAGACTAAAAAGAGAATAGCGTGCAACTAATGATTTTATAGAGCCTTAAGAGTTTTCTGAGGTAAGAGCGGCTTTATTATAAGACTTAAGGTGGGAGTAAACCGTATCGCTAATAAATGATTACTGTGCAGGACCGGTTATGGCAAAGAGTGGTTCCAACCGGTATGAAGATGTAAACTACCTGTCGTAGTAGCGTTCGATCTCGAAGATTTTCTGGCGGGCTTCTGCGAATTCGGGGTTGAGGCGCAAGGCCTCGCTATACATATTATGCGCCTCGTTTATACGTCCGAGCCTTTCGTAAACGAGACCGAGGTTATAGTGAGCCCGGTAGTTATAAGTATTCGCGCTTAGTGCGGCCTCGTACTGTATACGGGCATTCTCGATATCGCCATTGACCAGATATACGTTACCGAGGTTATTACGGGCTACGGTATGGTCTGGTATCAACTCAACCGTACGCAAAAGATGTCTCTTAGCTCTTACGTAATCCTCTGAAAATATATATTCGCGTGCGATGTTGTAATGGGCGCGACCGTTGTTCGGCATCTTGGCAACGACATCTGTCCACATCGTCATATTATTCGCCCAGACCCTGTTACGAAGAACGGTCGAAGCAGAAAGCGCAAGCGCCACGCAGATAAGAATGCTCCAGAAGTACTTCCATGGAGCGCTAACCTTTGCAAACGTACCGCTCAGGTAGTTACCGGCAACGTAAATGAGCACCACAGCAGCCATGGCGAAACCTATGGAAGGCAAGTATACACGGTGCTCAAAAATATGGTCCTTAATCGGTATCACAGACGACTCTATTGATACGGTTATAAAAAACCATAATATGCCGGTCGAAAAGAGAAGCAGCGCACACTTTGAGCGGTCACCCCATTTCCCGTCCACAGAACGCCTGAACCGTATAAACAGGTAGAGCCCCAACCCGAATATAGATGCGAGAAGTATAAATGATAAAAAGACCTGTGGCGTAGCAAAAGAGTCATAACGTGGAAAATCGTAATCGAGCACCTGATTGATTGGAAGGATAAGAAGGCGTAAGTAAGTGACAACAACTCTGAACTGAGTCATCAGGTAACTGTATGGAGACAACTCGGTCAGGTCCTTAAGTTTGTCAGCTCGTATAGCATCCATCTCACCCTGGGAGAGGTCGGATACAGATCCGCCATCGTACATTAGCGTCTCGATCGGTATTATGGCTGAAAGCACAATGAAGGGCAAGATAAGGAGTATCGATCGCTTCGCGGTACCTGCGCCCTTTAAAAAACCGAACTCGATTACAAAAAGCGCTGCAGGCAGTGTAAAACTAATCTCCTTGGTCTTATAGGCTAGCAGGGCTGAGACGAGCGCAACCATATAGATGATAACCTTGCTCATACCGGTACTGCGCCTTGAATAGATATAAAGAAGTGCCGTTAGGAGGTAAAAGAGCGTAACTAGAGAAACGAAACGCTGCGCTATGTATGATACGGCCTGCGTCTGTACGGGGTGCACAAGAAAAAGAAGGGCCGCTCCAAAGGCAAGCGCAGTGCCTCCTGAGAAGCCCTCTTCATATTTTGAAAAAGAAGTAGAACCGAGCAGTGCCGAGACAAACAGGTAGACGAGAATACCGTTTACGCCATGAATAAGAATAGATACGACATGATAACCTAAGGGCTCATAACCGCCAACGGAGTAGTTCAGCGCGAAGCTAAGTAACCCCACATACCTGACACCGGAAAGGTTTCTGAAGTTCTCCAGCTCTCTTATAAGGGGGTTCTCGGTGATGTAGAGTGAATCGTCGAAAATGAAGCTGGAGCCCAAGGTATTTGCGTAGAGTAAGAAACTCAACGGTATGAGAATAAGGAAATAAGGAAGTCGGCGTCCGGTCATTATTTTCTACCGATATAAAGCTCAGGTTATCTTGATATCGGCCTATTTAACCAATACTTTTAAGGGATTATAAAACAAGCTATCTCAACAACCTTGTAAAGTCAAGTCAATCCGGCCCTACGACGGTCAATCCGTATCAACTCCGCATTAATACATCCAGGTAGCCCATAGAGTCATGAAACTCGCTCTTTGAATGAATACTGACTGAACCGAGCAATGCCCAAACCTAGCTATTTAACCGCTTCTGTCCTGGTTTCCTCTTACCTGGACAAGTTCATCTCAAGAAATCCAGCTCTTTGGTCGATATAGTATCTAGTTGTTGACCTGTCTTCCATCGACTAACATATCAAAAGAATTTGCTAAAACAGATAAACATCTTGATACCTGCAATAATGGAGAAGTATGAGTAAGCGTACGTTAAGTGTTCTTCTAATAGACGATGATGAGCAGGTCTATCTCATAATTAAAGAGATGTTGTCCACACTAAAGACAATAAAATATGATGTCGAGTGGGTCTCTAACTACAATGATGCACTTCAGGCGCTTGAGAAGAGTAGGCACGACGTCTGCTTAATGGACTACTGTCTCAACGGTATTAATGCCCGTGGCCTTCTATACGAAGTGGTGGCAAATGGCTGTGGAATGCCGGTAATATTGCTTATCGACCATGATGATGTAGATTCAATGGATGCCGAACACATAGATTATTTGATAAAGAAGCAGGCCACACCTTCCTTGATTGAACGTACCATCCGCCACTCTATAAAATACAGGTATGCAGAAGATAAGCTTAAAGCAGCTGATGAGTATGCAGAAAACCTGATCAACTGCTCTATCGACATGATTATTGCCGTTAACCTTGAGCGCAAAATAGTAGAGTTCAACCCGGCTGCTGAAGAGGTCTTTGGCTACAGCAAGAAAGAGGTACTCGGAAAGGCTGTCGATATGCTCTACGACAAGCCTACTCAAGGCCTTATAATGAACAAGAAGATCGGAAGGGACGGCAAGTACTCAGGTGAAGTAGTCAGTAAAAAGAAGAACGGAGAGACATTTGTCGTATTCCTCTCCGCATCAAAATTAAAGGACACAAACGGTAATGAGATCGGTTCAATGGGAATATCCCGAGATATAACCGAGCGCAAGCGACTTGAGGAGCAGCTCACACATAATGCATTTCATGATTCCCTGACCAACCTGCCCAACAGAGACCTTTTGTACAACCGCTTGAAGTACGCGATCGATCGTACAAAGAGGAACAAGAGTTACCTCTATGCCGTACTCTTCCTGGATGTTGACAGGTTCAAAATTATAAACGACAGCCTCGGTCACGCTACCGGAGATAAACTTCTTGTCGCTATCACCAAAAGGCTTGAGTCATGCCTGCGTACCACGGATATGATAGCCCGCTTCGGAGGAGATGAGTTCACGATACTACTTGATGATATTGAAAAACCGGCCTCTGCGATTGAAGTCGCCGACCGACTTCTGGAAAGCCTGAAAGAGCCTTTCGAGTTCGACGGTCAAAAACTCTCTACCAGCGTAAGTATCGGGATAGTACTGGGTGAGCAGAACTATAGCCAGCCTGAAGAGCTCTTGAGGGACGCCGATACGGTAATGTATATGGCCAAATCACTCGGTAAGTCCAGATATGCAATCTTTGATTCAAGAATGCACTCTCAGATGGTAAAGGTCATGCGACTTGAAGCCGATATGCGCCGTGCCATAGAGGAAGAGGAGTTTAAGGTCTACTTCCAACCGATAGTCTCTTTAAAAGACGGGCAGATTAGCGGAGTGGAGGCCCTGGTACGATGGGAAGACCCCGAACGCGGAATGATATCACCCGGTGAGTTTATTCCTCTGGCAGAAGAGACCGGCTTGATAGAGCCGATCGGAACATGGGTGCTGCAACAGGCATGTCTGCAATGTAAAGCCTGGATAGATGCAGGACACACGGAATTATATGTATCGGTAAATGTTTCACCTCGTCAATTTCAGAACCAGTTTCTGCTGGAGATCATTAAAAAAACCCTCAAAGAGACCGGTATGCCTGCGAGCAGCTTAAAGCTCGAAATTACGGAAACCATGGCTATGAATGACACAAACTATAGTAGCACGATCTTACATGAGTTGAACTCTCTGGGGTTGGAAATTTTCATGGATGATTTCGGCACAGGTTATTCTGCAATAAACTACTTACAACGCTTTCCTGTAGACACGATAAAAATTGACCGCTCGCTGGTTAAGAACATAGCCGTCAAACCCGATGCCGCATCAATTACCAGTGCCATTATTACTTTGGCACATAGCCTAAAGAAAAGTATTATCGCAGAGGGAGTGGAGACCGAAGAGCAACAAGAGTTGTTACGCCTTCAGCAATGTGACAAGATACAAGGTTACCTGTTTAGCAAACCGGTACCTGCAAAAGAGATCACCAGGTTATTAAAGGAAGGCCGGTCTCTGGCATTGATTTTGGAACCGAAAAAGTCATCAGCCTGAATCTGTCCTAATCATACAACCGGTATCGCCTGAAGAAAGAGGCGTAAGCATACCTTTTTAACTCAACTACCCTTTTCCGAAAGTACCTTATGTACCTCTACCTCTAACGCATTCGCATCATACGGTTTGGAGATCACACCACAGAAACCATACTCCTTAAAATCAGCCATTACAGGGTCATGTGAGTACCCGCTTGAAACGATTACCTTGGCCTGTGGATCGATCTCCAGAAGCCCTTTGATGGTCTCTTTACCACCCATCCCTCCGGGTATGGTCAGGTCCATTATCACAAGGTCAAAAGGCCTTTTAGATAGCTTGGCTTCCAGGTATAGATCTATTGCCGTATCACCATCCCCGGCCTGGCTCACCTCATACCCTGCTCCGGACAGGACACGGTCAGCGACTTTTCTGACAAGTTCTTCATCATCCATCACAAGTATCCTGCCCCCCCTTTTCACGGGTTCGGTGACACGGGACTGCTCTCTTGGCGCTACCTTAACAGTCTTGCTCTTGGAGGCGGGAAGATAGATCATAAAGGTCGTACCGACCCCGACCACCGAATCAACTGAAATATGTCCTTCGTGGTTCTTTATGATGGAGCTTACAATCGCAAGCCCGAGACCGCTTCCCTCTTCCTTAGTCGTATAATAGGGGTCGAAAACCTTATCGAGGTTCTCACTCGCTATGCCGGCACCCTCATCCTTGATACTCAGCTTCACATACTTTCCCGCCTTCAGGTTAGACCGGTTGCCTGAGGCAATAGTTATGTTCTCGGCCCTGACCTCTACTACCCCGCCATCCAGCATAGACTGTTCTGCATTGATAATAAGGTTTTGCAAAACCTGGTTGACCTGGCTTTTGTCTGCCTCAACAGGCCACAGGTCGTCTTGAATGGAGAGATCACACCTTACATTGGAGCCTCTCGTGGCAAAACCGGCCGCACCTTTTATCAGCCCACTTATATCAAGAACCAGTTCCTTAACTGGCATTCCGCCCCTTGCAAAGGTTATCAGCTGCGTGGTCAGTTCCTTTGCCTGTAACGTAGCTCTCTCTGCATCCCTCAGGCTCTCCAGAACTACCCCTTCGGGTTTGTTCTTGTAGACCCGAACCTCAGGATCCTCTATCTGTGTCGCAAAGGAGATATTGGCCATAATAGCGGTCAGAAGGTTATTATAATCGTGGGCTATGCCTCCGGCAAGTATTCCCAGCGACTCAAGTTTCTGCCCTTTTAGCAGATCCTCGGCCATACGCATCCGGTCGAGTTCGGCACGCCTAAGCCTCATAGCCACCAGGATTATCGCTCCGGAGCCCAAGAGCCACAGCAATAAATGGGCATATACAAAGGTTGTTGCTGACTTGGATGCCGTTACCCGTAACGGTTTCATGGGAAACATAATGCTGATAGCTCCTTGCACGTCACCCTCGGAGTAACCCTGCCCGGCGTGGCACCTCAAGCAGCTTTTCTCGGCAATCAGGGGCCGCATCAGGCGCATCTGTTCGGCCCCGCCTACCTCCATGGTAGCGCTCACCCCCCAAGACTCTCCAACCTCTATCCTCTTAAGAACTTCAGCCTCCCACTTGTCGGGCCGGTTGTTGGGATTTAACGGGGCAAGGCTTACAATGCGCTCTGTTGTACTATGTTCCGTCTTTGTCATCTCGTGGACCTTGCGCATCATAAAAGCGGGGTTCATCAGCGTCAACGTCTTACCGGACGGCGTCGTTATATCACGTTCAGGTATGTTGCTCATATACGGATTAGGCTGAAGGTCATCGGTAACCTCTACGTAAATACCGCCGTGCTCGTTGTTCCAGCGGCGGTATGTCATATTCATATCATAAGCCGCCTCCACCTGGACGAGAGCCAGCTCAGTAACCCTGTTCCTCAACTCATAAAGGTTCCACACAAGAGAGACAATGATAATCATCGTCCAGGCCGCCATAATAACCACAACCAGCGGGCGGGACGTCTTATTCTCTTTGTAGGTTCCCATTGGCATTCCTCGGTCTTATAAACTTCGTGTTTTGCGAATAGCTAAAAAACTTACTTCAAGTAGTGGTAGATGAAGAGCCCTGATGAAGTGCAATTAGTTAATATTATAACCTCTATCTCGACCTACCGTCAAGCATACAGCTTAGACAATATTACAGATCACGTGAACCACATAAAACTCTATAGAGCTTTACTTACTAGTTAGCCTGACAACTCCATTAATTCTTTAATCGAACCCAACCATCCACGTACAATTACTTTAGCAATAGCCACTTACCGCGTCTCAAGCATCATAAACGCGTACTGTATCTCACTTGAAGCATGGAAGGACCTCGGCCTTTCTATAGACATTATTCCCGAGATTATGCAGTGTATTGAAAGAGTCAGCCAAGTCGCAGGTACTGATGGCACTGGCGTAGAATTTCGGTCTAGACTTAATACAGTTTAGTCTTACGATCTTCACCCACAAATACCCTGACTACCATCTGCCGGCTCAGGATCATGTATATTCTTTCGATTTATTATCTTTTTAGATATCTTCATGTACCTGAAGATATCTAAAAACCTCACCACTTTATAATTCCACCCGGACCAATAAAAAGATGTAATCTCCCCAAGTACAGTGTCGAAATTCTTTACACATATGTTCTCATCCTAAGTACCTTAGAATATTGAACTATCTTGCAGACGAATATATTTCCACAGATATAATGTCGAACTTTCTTACACTCTATTGCTCATTTGCATACTTAAATTGTGAACTGTATAAAAGGAAAGCATAAGGTTACCTTAATAATCCAGCACTTAGGTGATCGGCATAGATAACCTTGCTAAAGGGCATGAAAATTGCAATTTATATTACCTATACTACTCTAAAGACTGGTCTCATTGCAGGCCTCAGAAAATGCAGCACCGGGTGCCTGTATATACAGCCTATTAACCTATGTAGCTGTATTATAGGTATTTTTTATCTGTATTACACTGCTATATCTTTAAGGGTTTTTGCACTTTCTTCCTTCTTCAAGGAGAGAGTGGCATCAAACAGGCTGACTGACTAACTTATCGTAAAACAGCATCATTTCTAGCATTTTCTAAAAGACTCTTGGGTAGGTCTTGGATGGGTATTATGGGTATTAAGGTCAGTGACTATCGAGATTTCCTTTAATGCCCCAGGATGACTCAAACAGGAGCCTAAAACATGTAGAAGAAGAGTATCGGCTATTACTTTCCAAAACTGCAATAAAAAACAGAAGAAAGGAAGGTTCAAAATGGCAAATGTAAGACAGAAGTTGCGATTTGGCAGACCACTTTTAGTACTGGGCGGCCTGCTACTCAGCGCATCACTTGCTTCTGCGGGACCGGTATCTCTCGGTGATACCGCCCTCGATCAAGTGACGGCCGGTACCGGTACCAATCACGGCAGCAGCAGTAGCGGCAGCGGCGGAGCCATCATAGGAAACAGCTCGGTGGCAACTATCAGCCAGACCGGCGGTGTCACCTTGGAGGGTGAAGCGCAGAGCGGGGCCAAGGGGCTCAATCTCGTTAACAGCGCCGAGTCGACCGTTGCCAACGGCGTAAACATCTGGGAAGTTAACGGAACAGAGCCAGGCGTAAATGACGGGCAGGCGGGCATAGAGCAGTCTAACATCATCCACCAGGAGCAGAGGCGCTCGGCATCTATGCCCAACTACTCCCGCCCGGATGGAGACACTTTAACTGTTGTAGACCGTACCGGCTCCGAGGCGCATAACGACAGCTTCGACCGGAACAATAACCTTGTAGATACCCGGACAATTGCGAGTAACAGCACTACCAAGACTACAGCAAGTGTCAACACCTTAATTGAAGGCGGTCTCGATTCCGGCGGACCTGAAGATCCCAGAGGTAGTGTAACAACCAACCCCGGTAAAGGTGGAGCAGGCGCTGGAATTGTCAACCTCGGTGTCGATGGCGGTGAGGTGCATGTAGGACTGGCCGTTGGCGGACCCGTTACAGCCCATCCAGATGTTGTAACAACACTCGAGGGATCGGGAGGCCAGACTACCAGCGACAGTTATGGCGGTATGGATGTAGACGGTGATAGTGTCTCACTCTACGGCAGACTGATTCTTCCTGATCTTACGATCGATATCAATGGCGCCGGTTGCGGAGTAGTAATGGGCTCCTGTACTGCCGGTGGTGAAACAGGCGATGTTAGCACCAATACAACGGACAACTCCGTAATGGACAACGAGCAGGCCAGCAGCGTCGGTAATAGTCAGTCCACCGACAATAGCACAAACACCTATCGTTCACCCTTTGAACTGAATAACGCACAGGCTGAGTACATAGTTGTTGACGACTCGAGTCTCACGGTCAACACTACATTCAACCTGACGCTCTCAGGCAGTGCGCAGAACAATGCCAACGGCATGAACATAGTCAATGCCACCGGAAGCGCAGTAGCCAACGGCGTTAACGTTGCCCGTACCGGCCAGCTCTCAAGCAGCGGTGCTCTGGGGCTTAGCCAGACTAACGTAATAAGTCACAGCCGTTAATTCGGTATTCTGTTCAGCTCTGTTCACCCTTGTCCCGGCCCTCAGGCCGGGGCAAGAGCAAGCTGCGCAACAGATCGAACTCAACAGCCAACCAGGCAGACATAATTGTTTTCACAAGTTTTACAAGGTAGTTATGGCAAACAAAAAAAAGATAATGTTTTTGAGTGCAACTCTACTCTTAAGCGGTCTGCTGCTAAACGCACCGCAGGTTTATTCCGAACCGGTGGCTCTAAACGACAGAACCATGGATACGGTTACGGCCGGTGACGCTACAAGTAACGCAGTAGAAGGCGGCGGGATAGTAGTCGGATACGGTTCAGGGACTGTCGCCAACCGTAACACAGGGCTCGACCTCAACGGTGAAGCTCAGCATAATGCCCACGGGCTCAACATCGTAAACAGCACCGAGTCCGCTGTGGCCAATGTTGTCAATATCTGGGACGGCAGCGGTGTGATAGCAACACAGGAAGAGAGCGGTACGGATTCCGGTGTTAAGATCAATCAGGTCAACAGCACCACTCAGGAGCAGGTTCGCTCTGCTACGCTCTCCGGGTACGTAAGGTCCGAGGCCGACCATACTGAGACCTTGAGCCGTTTGAGCAACGAAAGCTACTCAAGCAAAATCGTCGACCATCATGACGTCACTAACATCTTGGAAGAGACCAGTGTAATCATCACAGAAACCAACGGTATAGTCGATACCCGTATCAAATTCAACCTCGGCGACAAGCTTTACGTTGATGGACACCTCGGGCAGGGTATGGCTGCCGCCGGTCATACTGAGATCAACTTTGACGGCGGCTCAGCCGACATTGCTCTGGTGGTCAACGGAGGCATAAAGGTTGGGGCTGATACCGATTTAATAAAAAGTGCAATAGAAATCACGGGCATGGACCTCGGAGAGTCCAAACTCGAAGCCGGTATATATGCAGAGGCCCAAATTTCCGTCGTCACCCAACTGGTGCTGCCCAAGCTGACGATAGTGCTCGACGGCGCAGGTTGCGCAGTGGCTATGGGATCGTGCAACGCCTCCAGTACGACCACCGAGATTACAAATACGAAGACGGACAACTCCACGCTTGATATCATGGAAAACCACCAAATAGGACAGAGCTATTTTTCAGAAGTACAGACAAGCACCTACCGTTCGCCCTTTGAGCTTAAAAGCGCCAAGGCAGAGTATATCGTAATCGACGACTCGACCCTTGAGCTCAACTCCGACGTCACGCTCGAACTCTCAGACTCTGCCCAAAGAGATATCAAAGGCATGAACATAGTAAATGCCATAGGAAGTAACGTAGCGAACAGCACAAACGTCGCAAAAACTGCAAGATTTGAGGGTCGCAAAGCAACGCTGGTGCTCAACCAGTTCAATACCGTTAACCACGGTCACTAAGACTTTACGATGGCGTTTTACCGATCTTATGGATAGTTAAATCGGGATAATTTAACCAGACAAGTATAAAAAGCTTATGAAACGTCTCTTCATAACAGCATTAATCGCCTCGGGGCTCATATACTCAGGGCCTGTACTGGCAGCAACAACGCTCTCCGACACCGAACTTGCTGGGGTTAGCGGTGGTGGGATCGACCCCCACCTTGGGGGCCAGAGCCTGCCGCAGGAACAGCAACAACCTGAAAAGAATGAGAACGGATATGCGCCGCTCCGGCAACCGCAGAGTATCGACGGAATGGAACTGACTCCTGAGCTGTTTGCTATTTTACAGAGTAGAATCGATTCGGAGCGCCAAAGAAGACTTCTTTTGAACGGAACGACCCAGCAAAATGCAGTCGCGCTCAACCTCGAGAATATGCTGTCGAGTGACATTGTCTCAACCAACAATATCTTTAACGGCGGCTCCATCTCTTTAGACGACGTAACAACAAACATTGAGATCAACCAAGCCAACGACGTGAACCAACGCCACCGTACTCAGGGCAGCCTGACCTCGTCCATTGCAGGGCACCGGTATGAAAAGAGCGAACTGCGCAGATCAGGCACCGAGAGTTTCGAGTATCGTACCTACTCATTAGTCGACCAGCATCACAAGAGTGAGTACCTGCGCACCTTCAGCAGTGGCAGCGCCGCCCATGTAGGCGAAACTTTCACTTCGTTAGACGACTTTACCGCCAATACCCTACCGCTCGAACTCATTGAACCTAATGAGCTTTTTAGAGTCTTCAAGTTCGGTCCTTTCGGTAAGATCGTTGATTTAGGATGGTTCGGAGATGCAGGCGCAACAATTGAGTACACCGGCATTGGATTTACCGGGCCGGGACTTACTATAGATACGATCAAAGCGGGCGGAACTGACAACAAGGACCTGATCTTCGGAACCAGCGTAACGGAGCCCAAGCTTGACTTCGGCCAAATAGACATCAAGGCATGTGTTAGTGCATGCTCACAACTGAAGTGGCCCAAACCGCCCTTTTCATTAGGCGGTAGGAGTATCCATCCCGAGTTCGCATTCGAGGACATGGCCCCTGAAGTAGAGAGGCTGAGCCTCAGTACCGGTTTAGACTTTGCCGGCATCGGCAATGGCACACCACTTTCGGCCACCCCCGGAACCTTCAAAGTTGACGGTGAGGTCTCTATAAAAGTTGTACCATACGCCACTGCAACCCTCGACCTGTCAAAGCTAAAGCTGTTGGGGGTGAGTGTGGGGCCGGTCATAGCAAAATTCGATCCCTTCGGAAATGGTACGGCCAAAACCAGTAAAACGTGGAGCTTCACTCTGGTTGACGAGGACTTTGCCTTCGGACTGCTCGATAAGGAAATAAAGGTCGATGACATGGACCTTGAACTCGGAGACCCGGAGCACTTTTCCACCGAGAGACTCATCAGCCAGGATAACGAACTCATCGTAGAGTACGACGCAATAGACGTCGCCGAAAGCTCTTTTAATGAATCGTATGTGCACTCCGCCTTTACAGGTGGGCAGATGACTGGAGCCGAGGCTGAACTGCTTGCCCTGAGTGACGGAAGCCTTTCTGTGAACAACAATAGCACTGTAGCTCTTAGCGACAATTCCCAGCAGAATATGCGGGTCTTCAACGGAGTAAACGCCGTCTCGTCAATAGCAGCAAACAGCCTCAATATGGGCCGCACGCCATCCTATAACGCAAGACCGAACGGTGCGCCGCAACTCTCGCTGAATCAGCAGAACCGTTTCAACCAGACACGGTAACCATTTTTCTGGAGTCACCTTATGAACAGACAATATAGACTCTTATTCATGATACTCTTTCTGGTAATTACAACTCTTCCTGCAAGGGTCTGGGGGTTCGAAGAGCTGACCAATCAGGAACTCAACGCCGTGACTGCCGGTAGCGTTGACCCGGCCTATGATACCTCAGAAGCATTGACTCGCATTCCCTTCCACTATACAGGCAGCAAGGGCAAGATTGACGGAGAAGTATTTGTGCTGCCCATGAACACCTTTAACCAGCAAGGAACACTACAGCTGATGGACAATGCCCAATCAAACCTGCGCTCGCTCATCAACGTCAATGCCGTCAACTCACCGGTGCAGATACTCTTGAACCTGAACATAAACATCAACTCCACTATAGGCAATGTCAATCAGCTCAACAATCTGCTCTCGGGTAAAGGGTCATGGCGCTAAGCCCTTCAGTCTTCAGTCGCAAAGCGCTTCTTAATTTGCTCTCTATCTTTATATGCTGCATAACCATTACACCGGCATATTCAGCCAGCCGTGCCGGCGTGCGTGTTGGGGGGCTACGCTTCAGCCCAAATATTGAAAGCATGGCTGAGTTACGCTGGAAAAAACTGACCCGCCAGGGATGGGATATGAGCTGCGGGGCTGCAGCCCTTTCAACACTGCTCTTATACCACCATGACCGACAGTTCTCCGAGATGGCCGTCACCCTGACGATTCTAAAGAACAGCGATCCTGAACTTGTGAGAGCACGTGGAGGTTTTTCTCTCTATGACCTCAAGCGTTTTGTACGCGCTGTCGGGCTCGATGGGGTGGGTTATGGTGAGATGACCTTAGACGATCTGGAACTCTTTGATATACCTGCGATCCTGCCGATTCGTATCAATGATTTCGACCACTTCGTTATCTTCAGAAAACGGGCTGGAGGACATGTGATGCTCGGCGACCCGGCCTTTGGAAATATATCCCTGCCCGCTACTCGTTTTGAAAAGATGTGGCAGAGCCGTATAGCCTTTTATGTCGTTACCTCGGCCGAAAAGGAAGGTATGACAAGGCTTGAAAAGGCCAAATCGAGAAGCCCGCTTTCTCCTGAGGTCATGGAAATGGCCATTCCTGACCTCGATTACGGTACCCGTATCCTCAGCAGGATACCGACCCTCCCTCTCACAAGGCGTATGACTACGGTGACACCTTGACATGATCTACCGCCTATTCATCCTTTTTTTATCTCTTTCTCTTCTCGTTCCCTGCCAAGCTGTGTGGGCACAGAATGACGAGACTGAAACGGTGCCGGAAGCTTCCGCCGCAAAAACATACAAAGAGCTACAGCAGGAGATTATCCGACTCAAGCAAGCCGACTTGGTACGCGATACCGTAATCAAGAACTTGATACGCCGCATTGAGCAACTGGAGCGCCACGGCGCAGGTAAAGAGCCGGTTGACGAACAACCGACATCGAGCGCCCTAACTACCGATGATGGCGAGCACAAAGAGCTTGCACCTGAAGTAAAGGAAAGAATGCGCAAGCAGAGTGAAGAGAACTACCAATTGATACAGAAGGCTTTTGAACAGAGGCTTGGCAGAGAAGGCGGCATGCTCCTTGCCCCTTTCAAACTTACGTATGAACCGGGGATCTCGTATAGCCACGCTTCATACGACTCTATCGTTGTTGACGGGTTTACTATATATCCGGTTCTAGTAGTTGGGGACATCGTCTCCGAGAAGATCAGACGGGACATAGTGATAAACAACCACTCTTTCCGTCTCGGGTTGCCACGCAACCTACAACTCGACCTTGTGATCCCGCTAGGTTATGAACGGCAACGTTCATTCAGAGACGATGGAACCCATGTGGCCAATGATACAGAGGGGGTTGGTGATATCTCTCTGGCCTTAAGTTATCAACTGACCAACAGGGTCAACTTCTGGCCCGATACCGTTGTCGGGGTAAGCTGGAAGTCGAAGAGCGGTAATGATCCATACAAACAGGACAGTGCGGATGTTCCATCCCTCGGCACCGGCTTCGAGACATGGGGTCTGTCGATGACAAGCATGGTCACCGCTGATCCCATAGTGCTTTTTTGGGGTCTATCCACGACCTATACCCCTGGCAGTGACAAAAAAATCGGCCATGTCAGCCCCGGAAAAAGTTACGGTGGCAATCTCGGTATGGCGCTCTCCTTAAACCTCGATACCTCGTTGAGCTTCAATTACGGCTACAACTATACCAAGGAGACTAAAGTCGATAGACAAAAGATCAACGGTTCGGACTTGACCACATCCACCTTTGCCATAGGACTGTCCAGAGCAGAAAGCGACTTCTATGCCATCGATTTTGATCTTACCATCGGCCTGACACGGGACTCTCCGGACTTCCAGTTCTCAGTCTCCTTTCCCTTTGAATTTTCTCTGAAAGGTATCTAATCGTTGCTGGCCACAGATTATATCCTCCCGGAACGTTATACGTTTCCGATCTTTATTACATAGATCTGACTGCAACAGCGGATAGAGATCGTCTTAATAAGCTGACAGGGCTGTCTCCTCAACAAAAAGTAAAGGGATATAAGCATTGAACAGCTTCTATCCCTTTATGCATTTTATGCCCTTTTGGATGTCTCTTAGCACAAATTCAAGACACTAAACAGTGTGCATTACACGTACTAACAAACACTCTTGGTAGAATCATACAATGTCAGCATTAGGCGCATTGTTAAACGTCGCCTCAATGCGCTGATTGGTGCTTCTACTTTTGTGACTTAACTATCAGTATTCAAGCTAAAAAACCATTCGATATCAATACAAACCGCCATGTTTTGTTCAAACCTTTAAGCATCAACGGTTTGAACTTCTCTAACCATGCCTGTTAAAACATTTGCTACGCACTATCCATTCTGAATTTCAAGACCATATCAGCAAACCACAAGAAGATCACCAACAACTGGTACACTCTATTGAGTTTCATTCATTTTGATTGCCCTTGGAGTTAAATTCATACGAACCTAAGGCAAAAAGAATAATTAACCCCAAGAATGATTACAATAAAAAGTTATGCTTTTGAGAACCGCTGCAAAAGGTAGGCAGTCAAAATTGTGAGCAGTGTACCCACAACGCCAATCATCATCGTATGTAAAGCGAAACCAAAACCTGTTTGAGTGAACCAAAGTTTTGTTGCGCTCGCCCAAGCAACAAAAACCAGGCCTGTTATTACCGCAAACATGGCTTGGGTGGATTTTAATTTAGGCATCAATACGGCGGACAAAAATAACCCCAGCATACCACCACCAAATATGGCAGATATTTGCCACCAAACATCAAGCGCAGTTTTGGCATTAACCATGATTAAACTGGCGAGTGTCGCAATCACACCAATAACGGCTGTGGCCATACGAATCATTTTTAATTGTGCTTGATCATCCGCATCGAAATTGAAAACACGTTTGTAAAAATCGATGGTGAAGACCGTTGCCGAGCTATTTAGCGATGAATCCAAGGTACTCATACCGGCAGCCAGCACACCTGCAATAACCAGCCCGACCAATCCCACCGGCAGTTCATGTATAATGAAATAAGGGAATATTTGATCAGCCTTGCTCGGTAAATCTGCGGGTGCTATGTTGAGATAATAAACAAAAAGAGCAGTACCAATCATAAAAAAGAGTGCCGATACAGGGATATACAACAAACCACCCAGCCACAAAGATTTCTTAGCTTCAACTTCTGTTGGCGCGGATAAAAAACGTTGCACATAATTTTGATCGACAGAGAAGTTTTTTAAGTTCTCAACAATGCCAAAAATAAAAATGACCCAAAAACCTTGAATTGCAAAGTCAAAATCCATTGAACCCAAAGCGAATTTATGTTCATTACTTGCCGCTGATTGAAGTTGTTTCCAACCGCCAGGTATATTATTGAGCAGTATAATAAGGCACAAAACTCCACCCAGCAACAGAACCACAGATTGCACCACATCTGTCCAGATAACTGCAGCAAAACCGCCCAGCAGGGTATAAATAATGGTTAAAACACCAAGAAGAATAATTAATGTTTCAATATTGATATCGAGCAGCGCTGCCAAAGCCAAGGCGGTGAGGTACAGCACCACAGCAAAACGTCCGACTTGCAGCAAAATATAAGCCGTGCCCATATATAGTCTTGCCCACAAGGAAAAACGTTGTTCCAAATATTCATATGCCGTTGTTTTAACACGGTTACGGTATAAAGGAATAAACCATTTGGCAGCTATCCAAATAGCAATAGGCAAAGTGAGCGAGAATACAAACGGTCGCCAATCAGAGGCATAACTTTTTCCCGGATTGGCTAGAAAACTGATGCTGCTCAAGTAAGTCGCCATCAAAGACAGACCAATCGTCCAGCCGGGAATTATTTTTCCGGCAAGCGTAAAGCCTTGCATATTATCACTTCGTTTAACGAACCAAGCGCCAAAGGCTGTGGTCATCACAATGTATACAACGATGATAATATTATCAATGAGAGAGATGCTACTGCTCACAAATAGCTCCTGTAGAGGCGCTATTGCAGCTGATATTAACGCCTGACAACAATTTAGTTTAATCAGTGTAAGAGGTGAAAACCAGTACTTCTGTCCATATAAAGCACTTATGGTGCAGCGTTAGTTGTGGCAATATAACTTTATCAATCTGAGACTTGAACTTCTTCGGACGTTTATCATGGCGTCTTATACGGATCGGTATATAAACCTATGCGATCAACTCATAATTATTCGACAAATTACATGCATGGAGTCCTGAGTAAATTACTGCAGCATGCTGATCGTGTCAAGTAAATCAAACATAGCCATTGGTTTACAGTAGAACTGTTGTTTGTATCAGTCGGTGGTCTAAGGTTGAGAATTATAGGAAGGAGCCTTGAGTTTGTAATAAACTTAGCATCGGAAAAACAACAAACAGCCAGAAAGGCCAAAAAAGAACTACTTAACGAGTGGAATTACATTTGAAAACCACAACCATCAAGGACAACTAAGCTGCAAGCTTAAGATAAAGCAAACAACCAAAACCATCCTTGACAGTCGTAATTTTTCTAACAGTGGCGTCCCCAGGGGGAGTCGAACCCCCGTCGCCGCCGTGAAAGTCACAAAAAGACGTTTTTGCTAAGTGGGTTTTCTACCTGCATTTTTTAGTATTTCGCTGTACTTCCATATAGTTAGACCACTCTATCCATTCAGGTATTTTACATCCTTTTTGGTCCTATAAGACAATTTCGGTTACGTTTTGGCTACGTTTTGGGCTACGCTTCCGGTATCCCATGCTCCACCTTTTGACTGTGGGACTTGCGGCTTGAAGGCCGAAACCTCTCAAATTAGAAAACCTTTATAAAGAGCAAAACAGTTCGATGTAAATGCCGTGTTAGCAAGTCCTTACTCCAGTGAATGGTTGGGCTGCCTTTCTGAACTAAACCCGGCAATAACCCAACAAAGTACCAATAATCCCGCTGACAGCCCAATAAGGAGAATACCAAAATCCCTCTGTCTCCGTGCTAACGAGAGTGCATACAGTATGGACTCTCGTGCTTCTTCAGATGAAAGGTCTCTAGAGCTACCATCCTCATATACAGTAAAAACTTTTGGACCTCCAGGTAGGGTTAAGGCGCCTTTACTATTTTCAACTTGCACAAATCCAATGTAAGTACACAATGCCCCCAAGAGGATCATAGGTATAGTGATTATTATGATAACAGTGCGGACTCGTTTCATACCTCGTGATACATTCATATTTGACCTCCCCTGCCCAATTTATAATTAGCAGGAATTATTTCCCGATAACACCAAACTAGCTGACTAATCGGGAAAAACAAGGTGACATTAGTCAGTATGCCATAAGCTCAATATTATCAAACAACAAATGCAATATCAAATTCTGTCGATTACTGATTGAATCTCTTGAAGACAAAAGAATTAACCTTTGTAAGGCGTATTTTGTGAGAATGTGGACTTCCCTCAGTTCTGTAGACAGTTATCCTTTAGCTAAAGAAGCCATCTCAAAGTCATGCGGGCTCAGTTGCCCGAGATGACTGTGACGCCGGGTTTTGTTGTAGAAGATCTCGATATAATCAAAGAGGTCTGAGCGAGCGTCATTCCTTGTACGATATATCTTACGACGGATACGTTCTTTCCTCAAGCTACTAAAAAATGATTCTGCAACGGCATTGTCGTAGCAGTTACCCCGACGGCTCATGCTTGGCACAAGGCCGTGCTCTTTACAGAACCTCATCCAGTCGTCACTGCCGTATTGTGAACCTTGGTCTGAGTGTATAATCACCTCTTCTTTGGGTTTGCGTTTCCATACCGCCATCAAGATAGCATCTATAGCAAGGTCGCTTGTAAGCCTCGGCTTCATCGACCACCCGATTACCATCCTTGAGTGCAGATCAAGCACAACGGCAAGGTAGAGCCATCCTTCATGAGTTCTGATGTAGGTAATATCTGTAACCCACGCCTCATTAGGGGCCGTGGCGGCAAATACCTGCTTAAGGCGATTGGGCACCACGCTCGAAGGCTTCCCAGGTCTGTAATGGCGCCTCTTGTATCTACGCTTGGGACTTATGGACTCTTTGCGCATCAAGCGTGCCACACGATTCTCTCCAGCACACTCACCCATCTCCATAAGGTCCTTATATACGCGTGGGCTGCCGTAAGTACTACCGCTCTGAAGAAACGACTCCCTAATAAGCCCTAGCAGGCGTTTATTCTTTCTGGCTCGATTTGACAGCGGATTCTTGAGCCATGCATAAAAGCCACTCCGGTGCACCTTCAAAACACGACACATCGACGATACCTTGAACTCAATACGATGGTTGCGTATAAATGCGTACTTTACACGGACTCCTTGGCAAAGTACGCGGCGGCCTTTTTTAGGATGTCTCGTTCCTCCTCAACGCGCTTTAACTCCGATTTAAGTCTGGCATTCTCACGGCGTACTGACCTGCCCCCCAATAACTGGTCCATGTTATATGTTAAAATCATGGATCTAACAAAAGGGGTAAGTTATGAGCAAGAAGCGATTTAAAGCCGAAGATATCATTGTCAAATTGCGTGAGGCCGAGATCTTTCTCGGTCAAGGTCTACCTGTAGACAAGATGCTCCGTAAGATTGGTGTGTCTGGTCAGACCTATTATCGTTGGCGCAAGGAGTATGGCGGTATGAGGGTAGACCAGGCAAAGAAGCTCAAAGAAGTTGAAAAGGAGAACGCCAGGCTTAAGAAGCTGGTGGCCGACTTGTCGTTAGATAATGCCATACTGAAGGAGGCCTCCAAGGGAAACTTCTAAGCCCGGTAAAGCGTCGCCGGGCAGTTGTGCATATCAGTAAGGAGCTTATTATATCTGAGCGTCGAGCGTGCGTAGTGCTTGGTCAACATCGCTCCACTCAGAGACGTATTCCAGTACTACGAGATGGTGAGGCTGAGCTTAGAGCAAGGGTCATAGAGCTTGCCTGTCAGTATGGCCGGTACGGCTACAGGCTGATAACCGGCCTTTTGAGGAACGAAGGTTTTACAGTCAATCATAAACGTGTGGAGCGAATCTGGCGCATAGAGGGCCTCAAGGTACCACAGAAGCAGCCTAAACGAAGACGTCTTTGGTTAAATGATGGCTCATGTATACGGCTAAGGGCTGAACGCAAGGATCACGTATGGAGCTATGACTTTGTATTTGACCGTACAGCCGACGGCAGAGCCATTAAGATGCTGAATATCATAGATGAGCACACCAGAGAGTGCCTGGCAATCAAGGTTGGAAGACAGCTAAGGAGCCAGGATGTGCTGGAATGCCTTGGTGACCTGTTTGTAAGACGCGGTATCCCAGACCATATAAGGTCTGACAATGGGGCTGAGTTTACTGCCCACGCAGTACGCAGGTGGCTTAAACGCCTCGGAGTAAGAACTCTCTACATAGAGCCCGGCAGTCCATGGGAGAACGGGTACATCGAATCCTTTAATGGCAAACTCAGGTATGGACTACTCAGCACAGAGATATTCGATACACTCTTTGAAGCAAGGGTGTTGACTGAAAGATGGAGACAGGAGTACAATCAGATTAGGCCGCACAGCTCTCTTGGCTACCGGCCACCTGCACCAGAAACAAAGGAACCCTTATAGTATAAAATGCTGAATTATTCACTCTATGGGTGGACCGACTTATAGGGGCAGGTCAGCCTCTACTTTAAACTCTTTTGAATATCTTTGGGAAGACATAGACACACCTCCATTTGTTTGGAATTGTACCATCAAATGTGTCTACTAAAACGGGGGAAGTCCACTGATAGATTTTATGGCCACCTAGTAGTTCTCCATTATTTTAGTGCTACTATACAAAGTTAATTGATAGCACAGGGTTATTGCTCATATGTTTCTATTAACTCCTCAACACTAATATGAATGCCATATTCTTTTAGGGTCGCTTGTCTTTGAGAATAAAGAGACTTGATGTGATCTAGCTTCTCATTGCTCCTTGCAAGGTGAAGCATTTTGTGGCAATTAGGGCATAGCACGACAATGTTGGCTGGTACATCTAGGCTATAGGTGAAATTGCCTTGTAGCATCATGGGAACTAAATGGTGCGCCTCGACGAAGTTTTTGCCTGTTGTTTTTGAAATAAAGGTTTTGTGTTCACTATGAAGTTCGCACGAGTAATTCTTTTCAATAAGAACACTCTTAGCGATTCCAGGATTCTTTTTCCATAAATTGGTACTTCCCTCAATTAATTCTGATCTAGCTTGGGGAGCTGGTGCTACCTTGGCCGGCTCGGTCAAGCCGATCTCTTTTTGATAGACTATTTCATCTGCATTTTCTCGTTCAGATTCTTTGTTATGCACGATTTCTAATAGTTCCGTTATGGGCCTGGACTCATATTCTGAAAGTAAACCTTTTAACTCAGCATAAACTCCCATTAGATCTCTCAAGTCACTGATCAACTCAAGATCCTCTGGAAGATTAGTGGCAGAATAGAATTTGCCACAGATATGGCCAAGCTCATATCCCCTTGACAGGTTGGTACTTGCATCTAAAGTAATTATTTGTTCAGGGAACTTATCCAGTGAAGTATGTATCAGATGCCGACAGTATCGAGCAGTCTTTTCAATATTTAGGCGCCCAAGTTTGCCTTTAAATTTTTTATCATAATCTGTCCATCCTTGATTCAAAGATAAATATACGCCATTCATCTTGGAGTTGAAAAGGTATACAATATAATATCCATGTTTAGCAGAGGTAGTAATAGCCTTATCGAAGACGCCAAACCATGGTACTGGAGCGCGGTTGCCAGCACCAGTACGTCCATAGACCTTATACTCTGCTGGTATGCAGGCTAAGTGAGTCAAAGTGGTAGGGGCAAGATGTGTTACGGTACGATCTACATCCTTCGGATTGCTTAGGTAAGAGTTTAGAACATTATCTATTAACTCTTTAAGCATTGGGGCTCTCCATTAGTTTATTGATAATGGGTTTGTCTGCATCTGAGAAGTCAAAGTTTTCTAATTCCTGTATAGACACCCATTGCAACTTGTCATGATCAACTAACCTGAAATCCCCACTTATATATTGAACATTGAATGCCAATAGTTCAATAGCGGTATGCTCATAAACGAACTTGTTAGAACAAATAAATTCTCGCACATTTACTTTGATACTAAGCTCTTCTAAAAGTTCCCTTTCTAAGCATTGCTCTGGAGTCTCATTAGGTTCTAGCTTGCCACCTGGAAACTCCCATTTACCACCAAGGTGTTTATCTTTATTTCTTCTTGCAATAAGGACCTTGGTGTCATCTCTAATTACCGCAGCGGTTACTATATCCATATTTGATTGCAACGCTTTTCGTTTAAGATGTCAATCTGTTAGTTAATCGTTTCCCTTGTATTTATAGACTCTCATAGTTTGATATTTGGTTGTTAAGATCGGGAATTTGTAGTCTATAAATCATCTTTCTGAGAGCATCTTGTTCAGGAATTTCTTCTACCTCGAATCCGACAGCTTGAAGGTATTCTACGCATTCTAAATAATCAAGTTCTTTAAATCCAAAATCCCAGAAAAACAATATCATTGCTGCTAGCTTAATTCGTTTTTTCTTATCGTAAGGTTTTTTGATTAGTGCCCTGCTAAGTTTATCAAAAAACACCCAATCTCCATCAATAGTAGCCTTTCGCACTCTGCTATTAGCCCAATCAGTTGCTATCATCGACTTATCAAGAGATACCATTTTGAAAAATGCATTATCGTTACCATTCCTTGCATCATCATAAAGCAAATATATTGGTTTACGGTAAAGAATCACCGATGCCATTGAATTAATAATGGTATGCAAAGTAATGAGAACATCTAGGGGCTGCTTTCCACTCTCTACTTCCTGCTCCCCTATGACACTAAGCATACCAGATATCAAATCGCTCCGAACAACCTTCCCTGCCTTAGCATATGAAGCTGCCTCCTCTAACAACTGATCAATTTCTGTAATGCTCTCTTCGCTTAAGTTGCCATTCAATAACTTGTCAATCGGTATTGGGAAGTTTTCTTGATGTAGCTCATCTAGCTGCTTCGGAATCCGTGGTCTAAAGTAGAATTCCTCCCAACCTGGAATATCTGAAATTTCTAACTCTTCCACGAAGTTAGTCTGATTATCATTATCAAATACAGAAAGAACTACATCAATAAAGGTGCAGAACAGTTTACCTACCTGCTTGTTTTCTCTTTTCAAAAGAGTTTTTTTCATACATTTACCTTGGGACATATAAATTTTTTTTGGTGTCCCACCTGATCATAAAGCAATGAATTAGAATATCTCATGTAAATGGTAGTACAGCAAGCGGAATGTACCTATGAAACAGAAAAACTTAACGAAGGCTAGAAGATGAAAGGATTTGAAACATGAATGTAGAAAAGATCTTGGTGGAAGTGAGGTTGTACGAGAGTGGAAGCTTAAAGGCCTTTGCCAACGTAACGATGCCATCTGAGGTTGGAGAGTTAACTATTAAGGGCTTCATGGTTTTTCAAAAGGATGGCAAGTCTCCATGGGTCGCTTTCCCAAACAACAAGTACACAAACAAGGATGGAGAAGAGATTAAGAACCAGATCATAGAGACTTCAAAGGCCGTAAAACGGAAACTCGAAGACCTGATACTTGCTGAGTACAAACGGAAGACTGAAGAGGCACCGTTTTAACAGCTTCCTGCCGTCCTCAAAGGGTCTGACGGCAGGAAGGGGGCGTACGGCAGTACCGTAGCATCTGGCAGGGTAGTTTCCCCTCTACCCTGCCGGTGCCCCTAAAAAAAGACCCTTCATTGAAAGATCATATATGAACAATACTAACGTTATGGAATTAGACATAGGCCCCTCTTCACTTGACTATATAAAGCATAATCGAAACAGCTGCGGGGCTTGGACAATGCAAGAGAAGGTAACAGAGAAGGGTAAAACTTCCTCACGTTATGTTCGATTAGGCTGCAAGAAGTGGGTATGCCCCAAGTGTGGGGCTAAGAAGGTCAAGCGCCTTCGGCATGCCATTATCAAGACAGCCGTAGAAAAAAATATGAGACGATTTCTAACGTTAACGTTAGATCCAAAGTCTTGCAGTCCTGAGGAGTCAATCTACTATATAAAAAAGAGCTGGGATAAGTTCAGAGTATACCTTAAACGCAAGTTTGGTGTGTCAGTTTCCTATATTGCTATCACGGAACTTCAAAAGTCAGGCTATGCACATCTACATATACTAGTAGATCGCTACATCCAGCAATCTTGGATCTCTGCCAACTGGCAAGCTGTCGGTGGAGGAAAAATCGTTTTTATTACTCTGGTGGATATTCAGCGTATCGCCGGATACCTATCAAAGTATCTGACAAAGGAACTGCTCTTAGGAGGGTATAAGCCAAATCAGAGGCGTTACACAACCTCAAGAGATATTGTTCTGTTTGTTAAGAAGACCACTGGAAAGTGGAAGCTAATCAAAAAGCCTATTGAGACTCTTTTCAAAAGTCGTAGTTCAAGAATTTCAGAGACGAGTTGTGATGAAACAGGAGTATTGCAAATGTTTGAGATGGAGTTGTTACAACCGACAAATAGCTTTATTTGGAAAGAGCCGCCCATTGAAAGTGGTCAGCTCATGTTGCTCTAAATTACCTAACGTACGTTACGTAAGAGATGCATCACGCTAACGTTACGTAACATAGGAAAAACCAAGGAGGCAATATATGAACATACTTACAGTAGAAGAAGTTGCAGACCTACTAAGAATAAAACCCTCAACAGTCTATGCATGGGCTGCACAAAAGAAGATACCTTCTGTCAAGATGTTTGGTGCTCTGAAGTTTGAAGAGGAAGAGATCATCAAATGGTTCGAAGCTTGCAAACAGCCTGCGGAAGAGTATAATAACTCTCGCAGGTAGAGGGCCCTGGAAAGGAGGATAAATATATATGGGTCTCTACAAAAGAAAAGACAGCCAGTTCTACTGGATGAGCTTTCGCATTGATGGGCGTAGGATAACTGAAAGCTCGAAGACCAGGAATAAAAAACAGGCTGAAATGATCTATGCTAAAAAGCTTACCGAGATAAACGAAGGTAAGTGGTTCGATAAGGTCACTATTCCTAACGTAACGATGGAAGAGGTCTTTGATAGGTACTTGAAAGAGGTGTCTCCTAACCTCTCACCAACTACTGACGCACGTAACGGACAGATGGTTAAGAACCTACGGGCCTTCTTAGGAAATAACTTTATCAAGGACGTCACAGCATCCGTAGTAAGCCGTTACAAGGCACGGATTCTTGAGAAGGGTTACAGTAAAGAAACGATCCTTAGAGAACTTGGCCTACTAAGACGCATCTTCAACATCGCCATAGAGGAATGGGAGCTGTGCAGAGAAAACCCTGTACCAAAAGTTCTTAGGACACTGGGTAAGGTGGACAGCAAAAGAGTACGTTACCTGGTCCCTGGCGAGTTAGAACGGCTCATGGTGGCCTCACCCTCATGGCTAAAGCCAATCATCACCATAGCACGGCACACAGGGCTTAGACGTAGCAATATCATCGAGCTTACATGGCCTCAGGTGGACTTTGCTAGAAGGATTGTGACCGTTCCTAGGACTAAGAACGGTTTGCCAATAGGGATACCCTTAACTGAGTTGGCTACAAAGACCTTGGCTGAACTACAAAAGGTAAGGCATCTTCATTCGTCATTCGTCTTCTGTGATGACAAAGGTGTACCGCATACCCCTGATAGGGCAACAACGGCCTTCAGAAGGGCTTGTCAAAGTGCTGAGATCAAGAACTTAAGGTTCCATGACCTCAGGCATGACTTTGCTTCTAACTTAGTACAGGCCGGGGTTGATATCCATGTGGTGAAGGAACTCTTAGGGCACAGTGACCTGAGAATGACTTTAAGGTACTGTCATCTAGCCCCTGAGAACCTGAGAAGTGCGATTGGTGTTCTGGATGCGAAGGAAAAGGAATCTGGCTACGTTTTGGCTACGTTTCCAAATAAAAACGGGTCAGCAATTAAGCTAACCCGTTGATATTAGTGGCGTCCCCAGGGGGAGTCGAACCCCCGTCGCCGCCGTGAAAGGGCGGTGTCCTTGGCCACTAGACGATGGGGACTAAGTCATAAATGCTTTTCATATTTCGAAAAAGCCTAAAGTCTATCGTATGTTAAGCCTTATTGCACTTAAAGAAAAACTGAGCATGAATGATCGATTATGGTGAGCCGCCGGGGGATCGAACCCCGGACCACTTGCTTAAAAGGCAGGTGCTCTACCAACTGAGCTAGCGGCTCAAAAGATCTACTCTATCGACAACATGCAACCAATATTTTTAGCACAAAATTAAATAGGTTGTCAATTCTATTTTACTCAATACAGGCATTTAGCATCTAAACTACAGTCTGCCTGCTCATTCACCTGTTTCACTTACTTGAGTGTCTCACTATCTATCCAATTCAGATACTCTGCAAGGCCTCCGGTAATTGCAAGCTCTATAATTTCCGGCACCTCATAGCTGTGCAGCGCCTTTATCCTCTCCTTCAGACTTTCAAAGAGTTCTTTCCGAGTCTTAAAGATCGACAGCACCTCATCCTCTTCACAGATTCCACCCTTCCACCTGTAGATGGAGCGCATACCAACTACCACATTGCAACATGCCGCCAACCGCTCCTCTACGACCGTTCTGCCGATCCGTTCGGCCTCTGCCCTGTTAGGGGCCGTACAAAAGACCACAACGTACCCGCTGCCTGCACCCATGTTCTGCTCCATCACTCAGTACCTTCGATATCTTCGACCATATCCGACAATTCCTTTAGGATATGTTCTTTGTGAGTTGCAGCCCAGTAGAGCCTGCCGCAACCGCGACACTCATAAAAGTGCTCCTGCGTTTCATAAACAAATAACGGCACGCACCCCTTTACCTTCTCCTTACTAACGGGACTGAGCAGGGTATTACGTCTAAGACACCTTGAAAACACAACATCAATGCTCAGACCAAAGCGCTTGACGACCTATCCCTTACGCAGCACCACTTTAAGAGGCGTGTATCTCTGGTAACAATAATACGCCCCTCCTCTGTGGCCCTATCGACTAACTGAGCATCCTCTATAGACCTCTCGTACTCTACATCATAACCGAGCACCCTCATCCATATTGCTAGCCTGTCTGGCATCGAATCGACGAAGAATTTCATAGCGCACCCTCTATATGGAGGAAGTCACCATCCCATAATCGGCCTTAGCAACAGGAGGCTGACCATTATTATAATAAAGCCGCCTATATCGAAGAAGATACCCTTTTTGACCATCTGCAGGATCGAAACGAGGCCCGACCCATAGACGATAGCATTAGGCGGTGTGGAGACCGGCAGCATAAAACCGAAACTCGCACCCAGGCACGCCCCTATAGCTGGAGGCATCGGAGAGACCCCCATGCCGTCAGCAGTCGCTATCACGACCGGTATTACCATATTGGCAGAAGCCGTATTGGACGTAGCCTCACTGAGTATTATTGCAAGGGCCGTGCTTATGGCTGTAATCGCCCAGAGGCTTTCTGCTCCGGTAAAGGCCGTAAGAAACTCTCCGAGGTTCGTAGCAAGCCCTGTAGAGAACATCAGGCTTCCGAGGCTGAGGCCCCCTCCAAAGAGCAGTATCGTACCCCAGTCTATCTTTACAGCCCTCTCCCATTGCATGGTATACTCTGCGCGCCTAAAAGAGACCGGGAGCAGAAAGAGTAACGAAGCCGCCAGAATAGCCACGACCCCGCTATTTAAACGCGTGCTCAACAAGCGCGCCAGAGCATGCTCCTTACCGAGCGCAAGACCGAATATACTCGGCAGCACCCAGAGAGTAACCGCAACACCGAAACAGAAGGCAGTATTCTTCTCCCCCCTGCTCCACTTACCGAGCCCCGCTCGCGATGTTGCCACATAACTACCGATGGATGAAAGGTCTAGCCTTCCAAACGGAGCAACAACGCCGAGAACAAAAAAAAGATATACGAACATTACTACAACTATTGGCAGAGCAAAACTCATCCAGCCGAAGAAACTGATCTTCGTGCCAATGAGTTCTTCAATCATGCCTATGCCAATAAGGTTCGGCGGCGTACCAACCGGAGTCGCAATACCTCCCACCGAAGCACCGTAAGCAACCATCAGCATCATAGCGGTAAAAAAAGCGCTGTACTTGAACCCTCCCTGTCCGGCTCCGCTCCCCTTCTCACCTATCTCCTTCATTGTTCCTAGAACTCCGAGCGCGATCGGCAGCATCATGGCGGTTGAGGCCGTATTCGATATCCACATAGAGGCGCAAGCAGAGGCAGCACCCATTGCAAAAAGAATTCTCAAGGGACTCTTCTGTAATGAGCGTATTGAGAAGATAGCAAAGGCAAAACGCCTGTCGAGCCCGTGAAGCGTAATAGCCTCTGCGAGGATAAAGGAACCGATAAAGAGGAAGACGAGCGGGTGGGCAAAGGGTGCGAGCACGGCCTTGGCCGGTCCAACGCCGAGTACGATATTGAGTATGGCGCCTAAGAGCGCGGTAACCGGCAACGGTACTGCCTCAGTCAACCAGAAGATGAGAACAAAGGCCAGAACCGCAGTCAGCTTGTGGACCTCGTCCGAGACTGTGCCGATAGGCCACAGGTAGAGGACGAGAAAGACCAACGGGCCGACAACCAACCCTATGCCCTTTCTCCATTGCTCGAACTTCTGCTCGGCAGGAGTAAGCACCTCTTTGAATATATTATCCAAACCCCTGTACCGGTCTTAAGAGTTTAGCCGAAAAAGACGCTCGCAGTCTTATACATCTCCATATCGACGGTCTTGGTCTTTGCAGTAGCCTCCTTCAAAGAGACATCTACTATGGAGTTGCCCTGCAGAGCGACCATCTGCCCAAACTTGCCCTCATGCACAAGCTCTATGGCCCTGACACCGAAACGGGAGGCGAGTATGCGGTCGAACGCCGTCGGAGTACCACCGCGCTGAAGATGCCCCAGCACAACATGGCGAGACTCAAGCCCGGTCTGCTTCTCTATCTCAAGGGCCAGAAACTCGCCTATACCACCGAGCTTGGCATGCCCGAAAGCATCGGTCGTATCGTCCTTTGTCATAATGCCCGAACCCTCTTTAAGGTGCGCACCCTCAGCCGCGACAACAAGGCTGAAGTGCTTGCCCTTCGCTTTTCTGTTTTCGATATATTTGCAGACCTCCGCAGGGTCAAACGGCTTTTCCGGAATAAGTATCGCGTCCGCACCTCCGGCCAACCCTCCGTAAACAGCGATCCAGCCGGCGTGCCTGCCCATAACCTCTACGACCATGACCCTGTGGTGGGCCTCTGTGGTAGTATGCAGCCTGTCGAGTGCCCATGTAACAACACTTACCGCCGTATCGAAACCAAACGTAAAGTCAGTGGCCGAGAGATCGTTGTCTATTGTCTTGGGGACTCCGACCGCGTTTATACCCTCATCGTATAATTTGGACGCAACGCCGAGCGTATCGTCTCCGCCTATACAGATCAAAGAGTCTATACCGAGCGCCTCAATATTAGCCTTCACCTTATCCACATCTCCCGGGGTCTTGTACGGGTTTGTCCTTGAGGTACCGAGCACCGTGCCTCCTACAGGCAGAAGCCCTGAGACCGCCTCATGGGTAAGTTCCATAGTTGACTTCTCCACAAGTCCACCCCAGCCATCTCTAATACCGATAAACTCATAATCGAACTGAAGCCCGCGCTTCACGACCGCCCTGATAACAGCATTAAGCCCCGGACAATCACCACCGCCGGTAAGTATGCCAACTCTCATTTCAACAACCTCCAGTAATTAAGTATTAACAATCATGCGGATGCGATTATAAATGCCACACCAGCTTTTTTACATATAACTACGCCACTGTATTGCACAGAGGCAGGCGAAGAGTAAAGGTGGAGCCTAGTCCCGGCTCACTCTCAATCGTAATCGTTCCCTTCAAGGACTCGGCAATCTCGGAACAGATACTTAAACCGAGGCCCGCGCCGCCTATACCGCCGGTGCGGGCCTTATCGACCCGGAAAAAACGGTCGAAAATATAAGGCTGGTCCTCTATGGAAATACCGACTCCCGTATCAATGACGCGTATGAGCGCAAAACCGTTCTCGGACTCGCTTGAGACACTGACCCGTCCACCTCCCGGAGTATACTTGACGGCATTATCTATCAGGTTCGACAGAAGCTGCCCTATGCGTACAGGCTCCCCTGAGACGGTAAGAGGACTGTTCTTGACCATAACAAGCTCAACACCCTTTTCTGCCGCAACACGTTTAATCGCATTAAACCTCTCAGTTAGAACCGAATCGACCTGTACGGGTATTATCGGAGCGGCCTCCCTCTCGGCCTCTATCTTTGTCAGGTCGAGCAGGTTATTTACTATATCGCTCATTCTATCAACCTCTTCAAGGCTCGACTCCAGCGCCTCCTTAACATACTTCAGGTCGTCTCCCGAACGAAGCGCAATCTCCATCTCGCCCTTCATTATCGTCAGAGGCGTTTTAAGCTCGTGCGAGGCATCGGCCGTAAACTGCTTTATCTGGCTAAAAGACTTCTCAAGCCTCTCAATCATCTCATTAATAGTGGTTGCCAGCATACCTATCTCGTCATTAGGCATTGCGACATCTATTCGCTCGTTCAGGCTCTCAGCCTCAATCCTTCTCGCCGCAGAAGTTATCTCGGTAACCGGATAGAGGGCCTTGCGCGCCAAGAACATACCGACCCCCCCGGCAACTACTATAGCCACGCCAATACCGATCGTAAAGATATAGATGAGCGAGTTGAATATCTCTTCCATCAACTCCAGAGAGGTACCAACCTGCACTATGGCAACAAGCCCCTGCTTCTTGAAGACAATCGGTTTAGTCACCATTCTTAACGAATAAGCGCCTGAACGCGGGATCACCTCAAAGGTGGTATCTCCTATCACGGCATGTTCGTACGTCTCCTTGCTGATAGGCAGACTGGCGCCTTCGAGGTTGGCCGACCTGCCTAGTATATTACCGTGTGGATCTATGACCTGTATATAACTTCCGGCCGTCCTTACGCCAAAAAACCTCTCGAGTATTATCTCAAAGTCTGCGGGCAGAAGGATCTCACCCCTCGGGTTCATGACGGTATGAACCATCATATTGGCGACAGAGCCAACCTGAGCATCGAGGCGGCTCATAAAGAGCCTTGAAAGCGTATAAGAGAAGGTCGCCGCAAAGACGATGAGGCTGACCGTAAGCAGCGCCGTATACCAGAACGTAAGTCTTGTGCGTATTGAAAAAGCCATACAGTATAAGTACCTTATATAAAGAACGCGAAAAAGAAGCTACCCATACGGAAGTAACTCTATAATCGACTCAGCAATACAGTTCAGGAACTTAATAAAAAAAGGATGAAACGCATCAATCGAGCAGAGCATAACCTCCGATGGACTTTAGCTCGCTATACTCGAAGTCGTTCCTGTAAGGAACAACGGCGAGGCTGACGGCCTGCGACCTCGGTATCCCACTCAGGATTTCCGATACCTCACCCTCTTCAACGTTCTCACCAGTCACCCAATCGACTATTTGTAACTTTAGAAGTACCTTTGAAGAATCCCCAACCGTTCTGGCGGCATCCTCAACCATCTTGCCTATAAGGCCGCGAACCGCAATAGGCCGTTTATTCAACTCGCTCTCCATCTGCCTGTGGTAAGCCATTATGGAGTAATAATCGAAACCTACCTCCACCGCAGCCACAAGATCCTGAGAGAGCCACGCGAGCGCATAAGCAGGATTGGTAACGCTTTCATACATGAGATTTATAGCAAAGCGCACCTCTGGGTTCTTCTGCTTGACCACACCCTTGAGCCTCGTGGCGACATCGAGCAGCCGTCCATTCTTCCACGCCGCCCATCGCCAAAAGAGCGGCGTATAATCAACTCCGCGCCCTGGGCCCTTGCTCACATAAAGAGATTCGGGCCTCGGCGCCTCTCCGTACTCGGCCTCAAAGAGGGTATCGGCATGAACTCCAAAACCCTCGGTCTGCCGCAAAACAAGATCGTCCTGAAAAAGTATGCCGTCTATATCGTACTCCGCAAGGTCTGAGTAAAGAGCCTCCAGATGCTCTATCGCCTCTTCGTTAAAAAGATCGAGCCCCTTGCACCTGACACTCTTCCCCCCCTTCAGGTCGTATGCGCCACAGGCCAGATCAGCTCGATTCTCAAGACCATAATCAGCATACCGGGTCGTCATCCATGCAAAGATCTTAAGGCCGTTCGCATGTGCGAGTTTTGTAAGCGGGCCGAGAACATCATCTATGACCGGCGCGTGACCGGTCTTAAAGTATACCCCGGCCTCTCTCCAAACCCCGTCTTTCGGGTCTGCCGCGGCATAATACCTGTCTCCGGAGTTATGAAATACCCTTACTATAACGGTATCTAACCCCGAGGCCTTTAACCGTTCCATCTCTACGCCGATTTCATTATAATCGCTCTGAAGAAATAACGGAATCTGCACGGCCATCATCGGTTCGATACCGGTAGCAGCCCTTGCTACGGATCTTATTCTAGGTGGCGCCGCCTTGGCCTTATATGTCAACTTCTCATTGTGCCCCACGGACTTACCATTGCCGGCGCTCCGAGCCAGCTGGAAAAGCTTAAGCGCCGAGTTGATCTCGGGGCTCTCCGGGTAGTTCTTCAGAAAGAGCCTTGCACCCCTGGCAGCTTCGGAGTATCGGCCGGAATAGAAGTGCGAGCGCGCCATGCCGAGCTGTGCCTGTCCGACCAGCTTGCTGAGAGGAAAGTTCTCTATCAGGCGCGAAAACTCTCTGGCTGACCCTCTGTAATCGCCACTCTCTAAAAGCAGAGCCGCGTAACGGTACTGACCGCTATCCGTAAAGTTGACATTCGTAACCCCGCTATCTTGCGAAGAGGCGGCCATCGCAACACTGGTCAACTGATTAAACGAAAAAAACGAAAAGGAAATAAAGAGAATAGAAAAAAACAGGACAATAACAGGGCGAGAATGCACGATTAGAGATAAAAAGAGGACTTCAGGCCGTAAACCGCTAAGTATTCGCGTCATTAATGTTCGGGACATACTATACGGTCTACCTGCTCTCATGCCTCTTCGCCTTCCGTTATTCGGGTTGAGAAACTCTAACCTGCCGGATCGCTTCGATTATACCAGAAGAGGCCCGTAAAAACAGCTTTGCTATTCAACAATTGGCATGGGTCTAAAGAGCCCTAAAGAGAAGAGAAGCTCTCGGCCTTAAGTGAGCTTCTCTATAACCTCAGCCACCGTCGCCACCCCAACAAGCTCTACTTTCAACCCCTTGCCGGCCTTTCCCTTAAAGGCCTTCAGGTTATCCTTCGGCAATATGCAGCGCTTAAATCCGAGCTTTTCAGCCTCGCTTACCCTCTGTTCTATCCTGCTTACGGCTCTCACCTCACCTGCAAGGCCAACCTCGCCAAAAAGAATCGTACCTTCCGCAATAGCGCGGTCGTAATAATTGGAGCTGATGGCGCCTATAACACCGAGGTCCACGGCAGGCTCGTCAAGTCTGATGCCCCCGGCAACCTTTACGAAGATATCGTGATCGGTAAGCACGATTCCGGCCTTCTTCTCCAGAACAGCGGCCAGAAGCATCACCTTATTGAGGTCGAGTCCGACTACGGTACGGCGCGCTATCCCGTACGCGGTCTTGCACACAAGCGACTGTATCTCCACGAGTATGGTACGGGTGCCTTCAAGGCTCGCAACTACCGCCGAGCCAGACGCTCCCTCAGGCCTTTCGGCCAGAAAGAACTCCGACGGGTTTTCAACCTGGGCAAGCCCCTCTTCACGCATCTCAAAGATGCCTATCTCCATTATGGAACCGAAACGGTTCTTTACGGCACGCAGAATTCTGAAAGCATGACCGCTCTCGCCTTCAAAGTATAAGACGGTATCGACCATATGCTCCAGAGTCTTGGGGCCGGCTATTGAGCCGTCCTTGGTAACGTGCCCTACTATAAAGAGCGGAATGTTACGCTTCTTTGTAAATGAAATCAGCTTGGCCGATACCTCGCGTACCTGCGCCATACTGCCCGGAGACGATTCAACCTCGGACGAGTGAACGGTCTGTATCGAATCTATGACGATTACTCCGGGATTGACGCTCTCGGCAGCCTTAAAGACCTTTTCAAGTGAGGTCTCCGAGTATACAATAAGAGAGTCGCTAAGCACTCCAAGCCGGGCCCCGCGAAGCCGTATCTGTTGCGGGCTCTCTTCACCGGAGACATAAAGTACCCTGTGCGACTGATCCGCAAGACTTCCCATAGCCTGAAGCAGAAGCGTCGATTTGCCTATTCCAGGGTCTCCACCGACCAATACGGCAGAACCACGCACGATGCCGCCTCCGAGCACTCTGTCGAGTTCTCCTATACCAGTGCTAAACCTTACGCCCTCAACTGTCGATAACTCTGATATCGGCATCGGTTCGGTACCCGAAGAGTAGTCGAAACCTTTTGTAGCACCTTGAGGTGAATTCTCTTCAGAAAACGTGTCCCACTCGGCGCAACCCGGACATCTGCCGAGCCATTGTGCAGAGGTATGTCCGCACGAACGACACTTGTAAAGACTCTTCGGTTTGGCCATCAGGGTAGAACCTCAGAATAGAGAAGATGTAAAGAAAACAAGCAGGTACGATGATTAACAGCAGAGCCCAGACTCTGCTGTCCGGCCAGCTTGAAGGAAATGTTTATAATTGACAATCGTAACAGTTTTGCTATGCTATGAAAGACTCAAACAACCTGTGGAAGACCACTGAAAGATAAAAAGATGCCTTTAGAATTAAACGATTACAATCTCATATTAATGGAACTGAACAAAGCTGTCAAGATGCATAATTTCTATCCGCAGGGCCATCCCAATCTCCAAAATGCACTAAAACACAGCCATAAAGTCATGCAAGAAAAGATGGTGGGCGAAGATGAATTAAAGTTCACCCTCAACAAAAAAAACTTCCTTCACGAACAAACCCCCATCAACCCGGACAACGCCGACCTGGCCGCACTCGCAAAAAGACTTTTTTATCGACGCATCAAAGAGTTCACCATCACCACACAAGTAACGATCAAAGACCTCTCATACCTTCTCGATACGATCCACCTGGAACCGGACGATATAACCGCTAAAGGCGGAGTTGAATCAATACTCGCTTCCCATGGCGTAGAAGGCGTGCTGCTCAACGAAATGCGCTATGAAGACCTTAAGCGGCTTAAAGCTCAGCTTGAAGAGAAGGCGGCTGAAGAAGAGGCCGAAAAAGCACTCGCTCTGGAGGCAGCGGAGGCTGAAGCTGAGGAGGGCGAAGAGGGTGGGCCTGGCGCCGGAGGTGAAGAGCAAGAACATGGCGCAAAGGGCGAACTGTCCACGACGGTAGAAGGCGGAGAGCTTGGAGAGGGCGAGGCCGATGCAGTTAAGGTCGATGAACAACTCCAAGAACTGCTTGAAAAGATCGATGTCGAGAGCGATTTCCTTAAGTACAACGACTTGTCGGCAAAAATAAATGAACAGGTAGAGTCATTAATAGCTGCACAGTGCTTTGGAGAAGCCTTTTCGGCTCTGCTCCTTTTCCTCGATCATTCCGGCGCGTCGAGGCTCGACCCGGACATACGTACAATAGCAGTTGAAAGGCTCGACCAGTTCCTAGCAAACAACGAGGTCTTAAAATACCTTGTCGAGAGAGTGGGACACAAAGAAGAAGCGAACAGAAACGAGATACAGAAGATGATCATCAAGAGGGGCGATACGGCTATAGAGCTGCTCTTAAACGTATTGGTAGAGGCACGGGAGGCGAGCACACGACGCAACCTTTTTAATACCGCAATCCAGTTCGGAGACACGGTACTACCGCACATTGACAGGGAACTAAAGAACGATACATGGTATGCGGTAAGACAGATGGTCGCGCTTATTGGCGAGATCGGTGATCCGTCAACAATCGACATGCTCCAAAAGTCATACCTCCATGAAGATATAAGAGTCAAACGCGAAGTCCTCAAAAGCATGGCGCGTATAGCATCCGAGAGGTCCACTCAATTTCTCATCGATGCGCTTGAAGAGAGTGACGAGTCGCTTGTAAACCAGGCGATAACCTCTTTAGGTATGCTCAGAGACCCGGCAGCAATTGACAAGCTCGGCGAGATTGCGCTGCACTGGGAAACATTTGCAGACACCCAGGAAGCGAAACGAGAGGCTGTTAAGGCCCTCGGTATTATAGGCGACCAAAGAGCCGTCAAGTACCTTACAAAGATACTTTTTAAAAAGAGATGGTTCGGCAAGCACTCAAATGAGGAGTTCAGGGCACTCGCTGCCAACGCGCTCGGCATGATAGGCGGAGAAGAATCATTCAATGCCATAGAGAAAGCTCACTTAAACTCAGAGGGAGACCTCTACAACACTTGTAAGAGGATCCTTGACGGGAGAGAAAAAAAGGCATGAGCATATTAGATACCGAAAATATCCTTAAGAGCATCAACGCCTCACTCAAGAGCAAGAAGCTCTACCCGGTCGGGCACCCCGCCACAATCGCCCCTCTGAAAAAGACCTTTGAGCAGGTTACGGAAACTCTACAGAATCAAAAGAGTTTCGCCCTGGCCATAGTCAACGAAGCGCTCGTTGTTGAAGACGACCTGATAGAGGACTCCGAACAGCTCTACCCCGACCTTCTTGAGCATATGGCTGCCATGAACATAGACGCTATAATATTCGAAAATGGTTTAAGCGAAAAAGAGGTAAACGACGCCATAGATATTATCGGCGGAGAACCGCTCCAGGGTGACAAACTACAACAACAGATCGACGCTATGGCTATTACCCACATTCTGCTCAAGACAATTCCGGTTGGAAAGCGCAACGTACTCGAAATTTACAACGACGCCGTCGGAGCCATTGTCGAAGTCATGGACGAGATACGCATGGGTAATATCCCAAGGTCCGAACCCGTAAACAGTATCGTAGACGAGATGACTACCACGGTCTTTGAGGATGAAAATGCCATCATGGGCCTGACGATGATCAAAAACTACGACAACTACCTCTTCAACCACTCCGTCAATGTCTCAATACTCTGCTTGTCGCTCGCAAAGGCTATGGGGCTCACGCAAAAAGAGATACACTGCGCCGGAGTAGCCGGCCTTCTACACGATATAGGCAAAACAGGGGTCAGTGAAGATATTATAAGAAAACCGGGTGGGCTCAGCTCAGAAGAATGGGAGAAGGTAAAGCAGCACCCGACAATGGGCTCGAAGATAATAAACAAGATGGAAAAGATGGATGCCCTTATCGAAAACATGGTCCTGACTCACCACGTCAAGTACGACCACTCGGGTTACCCTAACACTGAAAATAAGGTCCACCCTCTAACTCAGATAGTGACCATAAGCGATGCCTACGACGCGCTTACCACGCTAAGAGTCTATCAGAAACCGCAGGATCCTGTTGAGGCGGTCAAGCTTATGATGACCCTCTCCGGCAGGCATTTCGACCCTGAGACGCTCAAGACTTTCGTCAACATGGTAGGTCTCTACCCGGTAGGCACTATGCTCCGCCTGGCAACAGGTGAGTCGGCTATAGTAATCAGAGGCAACCCGGACAACCCGCCCTGCCCGGTTGTAAAGGTGATCCAGAACGAAGATGGTAACACGCTCGACGACCCTATTGAGATCGACTTGAGAGAAGATGAACAGAGGCGTATTGTTGCTACCATAAATCCTGCAACAGCCAACGTAGAACTTTCGCGTTTCTTTGAGAACGAGGCCAAAGAGTCGGAGAGTTAAACCGGCAATGGAGACAGTACGACCTGATATAAAAAAAGAACGGCCTGCAAAATTACTTTGCAGACCGTTCTTAAATTCCAGACTTAAAGTTAATAAAAGTTTCGAAAATTTTTAGCAATCCATACTACCGAGCGCACTTATAGCTGTAGCCTTCAATTTTGAATTTCCTTTGCCGGCAAAGTAAAGCATTGCAGCTTCCGAACGCTTGTCGCCATAACCGCTTATCGCCTCAAGCGCCATCTCGATGACTCCTACGTCCTTATTCTTGAGCATCTGCATAAGTGAGCCGAGCAGTCTCGGGTCGTTGTACCTGCCGAGCGCCTCAACTCCATTTCTTACTACCATTACGCTCTTGTCCTTCAACACCCCGACCAACAGCTTCAGAACACGTGGGTCGTTCATCTCGCCCAACACCCTTACTGCGGCAGAACGCACATCCTCACTCTCGTCATTTAGCGCGCTCCCGAGCAGGTCTATTATCACCTGCCCCTTCAACTCACCCAGCGCATAGATGGCCCTCAACTTACCGAGCTGTTCACCTGAGGTAACCTTCTCGGCAAAATGAGAGAGGTTCTCACGCATCTCTATCTTTTCAAGCGCACTGGAAGCGAGTTGTACAAGATCAGAATCTGGCCCTTTTAGCGCTTTTAACAACGCCTCTTTTCTCTTATTCATACCGTTTTAATACCAAAATTCTCACCTGCTTGCAAGGTTTTCATTGACCCAGCTCTCGGTTCTCTCAAGAGCAAGTTCTACCTGTTTGGCCCTTCTCTCCTTCTTATTCCTTATACTCGGTGCGCTCAAAAGCCCAAAATTCGCGTTCATCGGCTGAAAGTTACCGGTACCTGCTCCATCCGCATCCGATTTGTCACCAGAGATATAACGCATCAAAGAGCCGCTTATACTCTCAGGAGGCGGAACCAGGCACGGCTCGATTCCAGAAGCAACCCTGAAAGCATTTATCCCTGCCAACAACCCCGAGAGCGACGACTCAACATACCCTTCTACCCCGGTAATCTGTCCGGCAAAGAAGAGACGAGGCTCGGCGCTAAGGCGCTGAAATTTAGTAAGAAGCCTCGGGGAGTCGATATAGGTATTACGGTGGAGCTTTCCGAGGCGGGCGAACTCTACGGATTCGAGTCCGGGGATCATTGAAAAGATTCTCTTCTGTTCAGAGAACTTCAAACGTGTCTGAAAACCGACCATATTGAAGAGCGTACCTTCGCTGTTCTCACGCCTGAGCTGTACAACCGCATGCGGGCGACGCCCGGTTCTGGGGTCGTTCAGCCCGACCGGCCTCATAGGCCCGAACATAAGCGTATCCGGGCCGCGCTCCGCAAGTTCCTCCACAGGCATACAGCCCTCGAAGTACGGCGTACTCTCGAACTCATGAGGCACTACGCTATCTGCTGCAAGAAGTTCTGCGACAAAAGCCTCGTACTGCTCGGTATTCATTGGGCAGTTCAGATAATCGGCAGGCCCTTTATCGTAACGCGATGCCATGTAAGTCTTCTCGGTATTGATAGACTCCGCATAGACGATCGGCGCAACAGCATCAAAAAAATAGAGATTCTCTGTTCCTATATGCTCATTGATAGAGGCTGCAAAAGCATCGGAAGTAAGCGGACCTGTGGCGATCACAACCGGATTATCAGAAGGAACGGTAGTAACCTCCTCCCTTATTATCTCTACCCCGGCCTCTTCGAGGCGCCCGGTTATACCCTTTGAAAAGGCCTCCCTGTCTACTGCAAGCGTGCCTCCGGCCGGCACACTCGTCTCTTCGGCAACGGCAAGCACAACAGAATTCATTTTACGCATCTCCGCTTTCAAGAGCCCGGAGGCAGTGCCAATATCATTGCTCTTGAGCGAATTGGAGCAGACCAGCTCGGCAAGGGTATCGAGCGTATGCGCAGGAGAACGGCGCCCCGGTTTCATCTCGTAAAGAACCGCCTCTCCACCGCGCGTAGCAACCTGAAACGCCGCCTCGGCACCTGCAAGCCCGCCGCCAACTATAACTACCCTCGCACCCACTTTCATAAACTCCTTTTCAGTTTTCTTATACCGATTATATCAACACTTTTATATACTGTCTCATAATACCGCCTACATACTCAGCCTTCAAGACTTTTTCAAACAGACTACCCTATGTTCTCACCAAATCACATCGACTTGCCAATAAAAAAGTTTTATGTTAGCTTCACCAGTATGGATGAGCTGCGCGTACATATTGTAGTAACCGGACTTGTTCAGGGTGTCTTCTTCAGGGCATCTACCGTTGAAGTTGCCAACCGAATTGGGCTGACAGGCTGGGTCCGTAACACCCAGGAAGGTTCGGTGGAGATTGTTGCCGAAGGAACTAAAAAGGCCGCTGATGAACTTATCAGGTGGTGCGGTACAGGCCCGGATACGGCAAGAGTTGACAAGGTCGAAACAGCGTACGAGACATATAGAGGAATTTTCAGAGACTTTAGAGTAGAAGCATAATAGAGAAGTAAGATTTTGAGAACATGAAGATAAAAAATAATAAGAGAACCCAGCTGCTTTTGCTGCTCTCTCTCCCAATAACTCTCACCGTTATGACGCTGCTATTCTCAGGCTGCGCTCTAAAGGCCCCTAAAGGTAGAATAGAGTTCCACCCTTCTGCCAGCTTGACGGAAGAGACTCCCGGTACGATTACTGAGGGACCGTTCTACTCCCGAAAGGGTGAGAGGGCGTTCTTTGTAAATAATGAAATAAGAGTCAGTGTCGAAGAGGCACGAAGCACTGGCAATGGAAACGATTCTACTGCCTTTGAATGGTTACACGAGCGCGAATTCATCCTGATAAAGATGGAGATAATAAATAGAAGCAGCAGCAAGAAAATTCGCTACGAGCCGGCAATAACAGCGCTCATGGACAGCCACATGGGTTACTCGAAACCGCTCGACTATACGAGACTCTACGAGATGGCAATGAAAGATGAGGTGCTCGACAAGGGGTTCCGGGACTTCAAAAACTCTTTCTACGACCTGGGTGTAACCGTGATGCCATTACAAACAGTATCACGGTACCTGATCTTCAAACCTATATCTAAAGAGGCGAAGCGGGCGGAACTGGTAATCAAGAACATCTATACGGGTATGGAGACAATAGATTTAAGGTTCCAATTTGAACTGAGTGAAGCTGCAACCGTTGATGCGCCGAGGGGGCGGTAAGAAGAGCCTGGATCAATCGAGAAGCCTGTTAACCTTCTCTGACGTACTGCCAACCTTCTTCTGTATCTTCTCAGACGTCTCCTCGACTTTTTCCTTTACACCCGAAGCGGTCTTCTCAACCTTCTTTTGAGCCTCACTTGCGCTCTTTTTCATCCGCTTCTCTACCTTCTGAAGCCGCTTGCCTACGTGCTGCGTCTCGACACCGAGTTTACTTACATACTTGCCGCCCCCGAAAAAGATAAAGAGCAGCACAACTATTGCGCCAATCACAGCGCCTAAGACCATCTTCTTCATATTTACCGATACCACCTGAAATAAACGGGATGAACGCCGCCCGCAATTTTATTGGGAAGAATAACTACTGTCCCCTTATTGTCTCCTGTACTCTCAATGCCTCTTTATACAACTCGCCCCTCGATATGTCAAATTCCCTGGAAAGGGCCCTAACAGCCTCTTTAAGCCTGACACCACCTCTAAGGAGTGCTTCTATCTCGCCGTACAGCTCTGCCTGATCCCTCTGAACAGGCCGCGTTCTGACCACAAGCGTAACTTCGCCCTTCAGTTCGCGCCCCTCCAACTTATCAATCACTTCTGCAATTGGGCCCCGTATAACCTCTTCGTGCAGCTTCGTCATCTCGCGCCCGACAACAATATCACACTCACCTATCAGAGCTCTCAGTTCCGTGAGCGTAACAAGGAGCCTTCTGGCCGCCTCGTACATAACGTACGTCTCTTGCCTGCCTTTCATCTCAAGCAGGTAATCCCGCCGCTTTCCCTTTGCAGTCGGCACAAAACCCCTAAAAGTAAAACTAGTGAGCGGAAGAGCCGAGACGCTGAGTACGGTTACGAGAGCCGAAACACCGGGAACAGAGACCACCGGCAGTCCGGCCTCGGAGACGAGCTTTACAAGCCTGTAACCAGGATCAGATATTGCAGGAGTACCGGCATCGGTAACGAGCGCTATCGTTTCTCCATTCTTAAGCTTCTCTACGAACCCTGGGGCCTTAGCCACTTCATTCTGATCAAAGCAACTGGTAACGGTTGCCTGTATGCCGTAGTGGGAGAGCAATTTACGCGTTCTGCGCGTATCTTCGGCGGCTATCAAGTCTACCTCGCCGAGAAGACGAACAGCCCTGTAGGTAATATCCTCCATATTGCCGATAGGGGTAGAGACTATGTAAAGGGTTCCTGCGGCCATCTGGCTCCTGTCAATTAAAATCGATAGAGTCTATAATTACTTCCGTTTCTCAAAAACAAGCGCGGAAAGGAACGTCATGACAATAGAAAAAGTAAGAACAAAAAAAATGTCAACATATAAAGGCAGTTCTGCACTCAGATTACCGCCGCCCGGAAGCAAGACGTGTTTAAACGCGTCTACACCGTAGCAGAGAGGGTTTATAAAACTGAGAAACTTGATAGCCTCGGGCAGATTGTCGACCGGGTAGAGCGCGCCGGAAAGAAAGAACATCGGCAAGACAATAAAGTTCATTATCACGTTGAAACCCTCAAGCGAGGTCAGAAATGAAGCGACGAAGAGGCCGAGAGAAGTTATAGCCAGTGCAACAAGCGTCATAAAGAAAAGCATAAGAAGTATATCTGCAACCCCTATCTCAAGCCCTACTATCGGGGCTACGACTAAAAGCAGCGCACCCTGAAACACCGAGAGGGCGGTACCGCTAATGAGCTTGCCTATGACAATCGTTACTCTTGAGACAGGAGCCACCAGCATCTCTCTCAGGAAACCAAACTCTCGATCCCAGACGACGGAGATAGTAGAGAAGACAGAGGTAAAGAGTATCGTCATCCCGATAATTCCGGGCAGAATAAACTGTATGTAGTTAGCGCCGGACTCTACATCGATAAGGTGCACGAAACCGGAGCCCACGATTATCAGCCATATAAGCGGCCTGGCAATCGTCGTTATCAGTCTGCCCTTTTGCCGGAAAAAGCGCTTGAACTCCCGCAGGACTATGACATATATAGCTTTGTATGAAAGCATACTGGTGTTCCAAATAAATATGGAATTTAAAACCGGCCACTTCCAGACCCGGTAACCGAACTAGACCGACATAAAAAACAATTACAAAAAGAGATTAACGACGCGGGCTGCGCTGCGCTGCCGGTTGAGCCTCCCTGATCTCTTTACCGGTAAGGTTTATAAAGACATCTTCGAGACTTGGCCTCTTCATACTGACAGAGAGAACAGGAGTTTCGAGAGACTCGAATATCTTTGGTATAAACTTCTCTCCGGCCTCTACTATTATCGAGAGACCGCTCCCGATCTTGCGGGCCGACAGGTTGAACTTCTCGTGAAGCTCAACACAGGCGCGCCCATCATCCGAAGTCTTGATATAGACAGTATCTCCCCGAAGAGAACTCTTAAGACTTCCCGGACTCTCGCACGCTATTATCTTGCCTGCGTCTATTATGGCGATACGGTCACAGACCTCGGCCTCATCCATATAATGAGTAGTCATAAAGACGGTAGTACCGAGACTGCCCTTCAGAGTAGAGATAAACTCCCAGACATTGCTCCGGGTCTGCGGGTCGAGCCCGAGCGTCGGTTCATCAAGAAAAAGGACCTTCGGTCTGTGTAGCAGCCCTCTGGCAATCTCTAACCTGCGCTTCATGCCTCCGGAGAACTTCTTGACCGCCGTAGAACGCTTATCCTCAAGCCCGACGACTTCGAGTATCTCGTCTATCCTTTCATTGGCCAGCCGCTTGGACATATTATACATATAGCAATGGAACTTCAGGTTCTCATGTGCGGTCAACTCATTATCGAGAGTCACCTCCTGAAATACCAAACCTATAGAGGAACGAACCTTGAGCGATTCCTTTACGCAATCATACCCGTTGACTTGCGCGTTACCGGAATCGAAACCGAGCAGCGTACATAAGATATTTATGGTAGATGTCTTACCGGCGCCGTTCGGGCCCAAAAAACCGAAGGTCTCCCCTTCGGTCACGTTAAACGTAACACCGTCAACGGCCTTCACGCTGTTGTAACTCTTGACGAGTTGCTCTACTTCAATAACATTCATAAATACCGTTCCATAAATTGCACCCGCTCGTAAAAAGAGTTAAAACGCCTTCAGGGTAAAACTGAATGTAGTGCCAACTCCGGGGCTCGATTTCACATTGAGGGTGCCGTTATGGCCCTGCACTATATGCTTTGCGATCGCAAGGCCGAGCCCGGTACCACCGAGATCGCGGCTCCTGGCTTTATCCACGCGGTAGAAGCGCTCGAATATACGCGGCATATCGGCCTCCGGAATTCCGATACCCGTATCTACCACCTCAACCTTTATCGTACTATTTTCAACCCCAGCTCTAAGGCGCACGCTGCCACCTTCGGGCGTATACTTGATCGCATTATCAAGCAGGTTTACAACCACCTGCTCCAAACGGTCGCGGTCTCCGGAAACTACCGGAAGATCATCTTCTATTTCAGCGCTGAGCTCTATACCCTTATCCCCGGCATGCTTTACAAAACTCTTCTCAGTAGAACTGAGTAACTCTCTAAGATCAACAGGGGTAGTAATAATTGACATCTGCTGAGACTCAAGACGCGAGAGCGTCAACAGGTCGTCTATCAGGCGCGACATCCGGGTTGCATGCCGGTCGATAACGCGTAAAAACTCGCGGCTCGTCTTCTCATCATCGACCCCACCATCAAGCAGCGTCTCTGAGTACCCCTTTATGGCGGCAAGCGGTGTACGCAACTCATGTGATACGTTTGCCACAAAGTCGCGCTTAATCGACTCCAGCCTCTTCTCTTCAGTAATATCACTGAGAAATAAGAGAAGTGTAAAATCCTCGTTCTCGTTGATCGGTACGCCCCGCACGTTAAAAGACCTTCCGGCCTCCTCAATCTCAATTTCTATTTCAACAGGTCCTGTTTCCTCTGGCCCCGGTTTGACGGCTTCATTACTTATGTCACCTTCCAGTGCAAGTACTGAGCCGACCGTCTTCAAGAGTATCGGGTTCGATATTATAGAACTGAGTTCTCGGCCTTCAACTCTCTCATCGGGCTTAAACGTGAGGTATCTTAGGATATACGGGTTTGCATAGAGCACACGAGCGTTGGAGTCGAGTACAAGCACACCACTGCGGAGTTCCCTTGCAACGGCGCCGAGCACAAAACTTCTTCCCATCTTGACAGGCATATCTACCTCAACGGATTATACTTCTTCAACGAACCTGTAACCGACGCTCCTTACAGTCTCTATATAAGTCCCGGCAACAAAAAGCTTGGAGCGAAGCCGCCTTATGTGCGTATCCACGGTACGCGGGGTAACGTAACAGTCTACCCCCCATACCCTGTCGAGAAGCGTGTCGCGCGACAGCACACGCCCTTTGGAGGCCATCAGCTCAGTTAGCAGAAGGAACTCTTTTGGTGAAAGTTCAACACCGGTACCGCCTACAAATACCTTATGACGGGAGAGGTCTACGCTCAACTCCTTAAATACCACCACCTGTTCCTGTGAGTCGTCAATACTGCCTGAAGAGTTTGGCAACAGAGACGCCTCCGCCGAGCGTTTCAACACGGCCTTGACACGGAGCACCAGTTCGCGGGGACTGAACGGCTTGGTAATATAATCCTCGGCGCCGAGTTCAAAACCGACGATCTTATCAACCTCTTCACCCTTTGCAGTAAGCATAATAACCGGAATGGAGGCGGTGGTGCCCGAAGCCTTCAGTCGCCTTAAGACCTCGGTACCCTCCATATTGGGCAGCATTATATCGAGCAGTATCAGGTGCGGCCTCTTGCTCTCGGCAATAGTCAGCGCCTCCGGGCCGTCTTCGGCCTGAAGCACTCCAAAACCGGCCTTCCTCAAGTTAAAATCGAGCAAAGTGAGTATGTCGAATTCATCGTCTACGACAAGTATAAGAGCCTCTTCGCTATTCATTCCACAGTCCTTACAGCCTTACAGGCACGCTTCCTCAACCGATAACCACAAAGACCGGCCCGTTTTTGCGGGCCGGTCTTTGTGGTGCATACTGATAATATCATTAAACACAAGTAAAACATAAACAAGTGTACCGCTATTAAGTCTGCCACCATAAGGAGACTACTCATGAATAGAGTGTGCGGGTAACACGTCCCTACCACTCTCCGGTGCTCAGGTACTCATGCATAGAGGCGGCGGCCCTTCTGCCGTCGCCCATTGCGAGAATAACAGTAGCTCCGCCACGAACGATATCACCACCGGAGAAAACCCCCTTCTTAGACGTCCGTCCTGTCTCCTGGTCTATCGTGATGTTACCCCACTTATTGACATTCATATCAGGTGTGGACTGTTGTATCAGCGGGTTGGCGCCGTTACCGATAGAGATAATAGCAACATCGAGGTCTACTATAAATTCGGAACCCTTAACCTCAACCGGCCTGCGCCTGCCTGAATCGTCAGGCTCTCCGAGTTCCATCTTCACGCACTCGGCACCAACAAGCCTGCCGTCGTGGTCTCCTATAAAACGCTTCGGGAAGGTCAGCAACCTGAAGACAATCCCCTCCTCTTCTCCGTGATGAATCTCTTCGAGACGCGCCGGCATCTCCTCACGGGACCGACGATAGATTATCGAGACCTCTTCAGGACAGAGCCTGAGCGCCGTTCTCGCAGCATCCATAGCCGTATTACCGGCTCCTATTACAGCCACGCGCCTTCCCTGAATCACAGGAGTATCATACTCTGGAAACTGATACGCCTTCATCAAATTCACGCGCGTAAGGTACTCGTTTGCAGAATAAACACCGACGAGGTTCTCACCCGGAATACCCATAAAGTTCGGCAACCCGGCCCCGGAACCGACAAAAACCGCATCGTAACCGTTCTCAAAAAGCTCGTCAACCGTATCGGTCTTGCCTATTACGGCATTGAGCTCAATCTCGACACCGAGCTTCACCAGGTAATCGAGCTCAGACTCCACTATCTTCTTCGGCAGCCTGAACTCCGGTATTCCGTAGACGAGCACACCACCGGCTACATGTAAAGCCTCGAAGATGGTTACCTTGTGCCCGAGTTTCACCATGTCCCCGGCTACGGCGAGCCCAGCAGGCCCGCCGCCGACAACAGCAACCTTTTTACCGGTCCACTTCGGCAGGTTCGGTATCATCACCTCACCATGCTCGCGCTCGTAGTCCGCCGCAAACTTCTCAAGACGGCCTATGCTGACCGGCTCATACTTCTTGCCTACTATACAGACCTTCTCGCACTGATCCTCCTGCGGGCAGACCCTGCCGCAGACCGCCGGCAGGCCGTTGGTCTCCTTGAGCTTGCGCGCGGCCTCTACGAACTTGCCCTCTTCAATAAGCCTTATGAACCATGGGATATCGATACCGACCGGGCAACCTCCTACGCAGAGCGGTTTTTTGCACTGAATACAACGCTTCGCCTCCGCCATAGCCTGTTCCGGGGTATAACCGTACGGAACCTCATAGAAGTTCTTCACCCTCTCCTTCGGGTCCTGCTCTCCCATCGGCTGCCTCGGGAGCTTCATCCTCTCTTTTGTCTCTTTTGGATCCATCAGGAATCACTCCTTTCGTAACACCTTGTGCCCTCGTGGTAAGTGAGTTCCTCCATAGCTATCTTCTCCTCTTTCAAGTAACTCCTGTTTCTAAGGGTCAGCTCCGCAAAGTCGACCTCATGACCGTCGAACTCTGGACCATCCACGCAGACAAAACGGTTCTCGCCTCCGATGGTGACACGGCATGCCCCGCACATTCCGGTTCCGTCAACCATAATCGGGTTGAGACTAACCAACGTAAATATCTTATACGGGCGCGTTACTTCAGCCACCGCCCTCATCATAGGAACAGGACCGATACCGACAACACAGCCGATTTTGACGCCGTCGTCGATCAACTTCTGAAGTATGTTGGTTACAAAACCGTGATGACCGTACGTACCGTCATCCGTGGTAACGTGCAGTTCGTCACTCGCTTCTTTCATCTCCTGTTCAAGAATCACGAGTTCCTTGCTCCGCGCTCCTATAATAGAGATAACCTTGTTGCCTGCCTCCTTCATAGCCTTGGCTATCGGCAACACAGGAGCAGTACCGATGCCTCCACCCACGCAGACCACCGTGCCAAAATTTTCAATATGGGTAGGATGCCCGAGCGGGCCGACCACATCTGCGATATGATCACCGGCCTCCATGCCGCAGAGTAACCCGGTGCTCTTGCCGACCTCCTGAACAAGCACGCTGATAGTACCGTCCTCTATGTCCGAATCCATTATCGTAAGCGGAATCCGCTCGCCCTGCTCATTCATCCTGAAGATGATAAACTGGCCGGCCTTGCGCTTGCGGGCAATTTTCTCTGCCTTGACCTTAAAGATATACACCGAGTGCGAAAGCTCGATCTTCTCAGTAATCTCATACATACTAAAAACTCCTTTCAAACCATAGCCTAGACTAAAAAGAACACCCTAAAAAACCGACCATATGCAAAGTAGTAAAAATAGAGTAAAAGAGCAACACCCAAAAAAATCTACCCAGTAGCTACGGTAACACAAAACAGAGCCAGTACTCGGTGTTGCCTCCCTTGGCCCCCTTTATCACAGAGGTCCCTTCGGCGCGGCACTCGAGTCCCAACTCTCGTGCAAAGCAGGTAATTCTCTCAAGCACACCGATGCGCTTGGCCTCGTCCCTTACGACCCCGCCTTTACCGACCTCCCCTTTACCTACCTCGAACTGAGGTTTAACAAGTGTTAGCAGCCGGGCACCGGGGGCCATAAACTCTTTGAGTCGCTCCAGAATCTTTTCGAGAGAAATAAAAGAGACATCAACAACTATGATATCGACTCTCTCTCCTACTTCTTCAAAATCGAGGTATCTAATATTACACCCCTCAAGCAGGTGCACCCTCGGATCAATCCTCAGCTTATAATCTATCAGGCCCTTACCGACATCAACGGCATGAACCTTTAAAACCCCACGTTGGAGCAGACAGTCGGTAAAACCTCCGGTAGACGACCCTACGTCCATTGCTCTGAGCCCGGCAACATCCAGACCTAATTCGTCAAGAAAACCGGCGAGTTTTACCCCGCCACGTCCCACAAACGGTAAGCTCTCTTTTAATTTGACCTCCGCCTCGCGAGATACCTCTTTACCGGCCTTATCGCAGACCGTGCCGCCAACAAGCACGGAGCCGGCCATTATAAGGGCCTGAGCCTTTGAGCGGCTCTCAACAAGCCCCAACTCCACAAGCAAAAGGTCTAACCGTACCTTTGAGCGGCTCTTATCAGAGTTGGACTTCGGCACGGAAACAGTCTGTTATAATATACATAAAATGGTTACGCATTAAACCGGCTTACCGGACTTGTTTATAATGCTATGCTCGGCATAGAGTTGACGAACACTTTGACTACTTTCTCTATACCGGCCGCATCGAGCCCAAGCTCGCTCCTCAACTCACCCTGAGAGCCGTGCTCAACATACTTGTCTGGCACGCCTATTCTTTTTATGCGACAGGTCACGTCGTGCTCTTCAAACATCTCGAGAACCGCACTGCCGAATCCACCCTGCAACGCATTCTCTTCAACCGTAACCACCGTGCCTGCAATCGACCTCAAGATCAACTCTTCATCAAGCGGCTTTACAAAACGGGCATTGATGACTCCGGCCTTTATGCCTGAAACCTCAAGGTTTTCAGCCGCCTCAAGAGCAGGCACTACCATACTGCCGAGCGCTATTATCGTTACATCCGCACCCTCTTTAAGTATTTCTGCCGAGCCCGGCTCTATCAACTTGAGCGGGCCGGTGGTATCGACTCCGAGGCCCGAACCTCTAGGGTACCTGAGCGCCACAGGTGCGCCGTACCTGGTGGCCGAGTAAAGCAGGTGGCGTAACTCTCCTTCATCCTTTGGCGCGGCGCAAATAATATTGGGCAAATGCCGGAGGTAGGAGATATCGAAAAGACCGTGGTGCGTTGGACCGTCCTGGCCGACTATTCCCGCACGGTCCATAGCCATAACGACCGGCAGATTCTGCAGGCAGACGTCGTGAAAAATTTCGTCATACGCCCTGCCAAGAAATGTCGAGTAGATCGCCGTAACCGGCACAAAACCGTCTCTGGCAAGTCCGGCGGCAAAGGTAAGGCCATGCTGCTCGGCTATACCGACATCGAAGTACCTATCAGGAAAACGGAGTGCAAAGTCAGAGAGCCCGGTACCCGCAGGCATGGCAGCCGTAATAGCCACAACACGCTCGTTCGCCTCGGCAACCTCCAACATTGTCGATCCGAAGACCTTGGTATACGACTGCGGAGGCTTCTTTACAGGCCCTTTAAGAGCCTTGCCTGTACGGGGATTGAATGGCGATACACCATGAAAGCTCGACGGATCGCTCTCTGCCGGCAGATACCCCTTACCCTTTTTGGTAAGTACATGAATCAGTACCGGTCCCTTCAGAATGCTGACATCTCTGAACGTATCGATCACCTCTTTTATATTGTGTCCGTCAATAGGGCCTATGTAATGAAAACCTAGCCCCTCAAAGAGCATGCCAGGAGTAAGCAGCGTAATCAACGAGTCTTCAGCCCGCTTGGCTACGCCCATCAACCTGCCGCCGATCATTGGGATCGACTTTAAAAAGGTCTCAATCTCGCTCTTGAGCCTATTTGCCATTCTACCGGTTATCTTGCGGCTTAAGAATGAAGAGAGCGCCCCGACGTTTTTCGAGATACTCATCTCATTGTCATTGAGTATAACGATGACATCCTTCTTTATATGGCCTGCCTGATTCAGACCCTCAAAGGCTATTCCCGCAGTTAAGGAACCGTCGCCAATGACCGCAATCGCCTTGGCGCCATTGCCAGAAAGCTCCGAGGCGGCTGCCATGCCTAAAGCTGCAGAGATAGAGGTCGAGGAGTGCCCCACGCCGAACGGGTCGTACTCACTCTCGCTGATCTTTGGAAATCCGCTAACACCGCCGTGAGTCCTAAGGGTATGGAACCGGTCTCTGCGTCCGGTGAGTATTTTATGCGCATACGCCTGATGGCCTACGTCCCAGACTATTCTGTCTTTCGGGGTATCAAAGACGTAGTGGAGCGCAAGCGTCAACTCAACCGCACCAAGACTTGAGGCGAGGTGCCCGCCGGTCTTGGAGACGCACTCGATAATATGAGCGCGTAAATCCGCAGCAAGAGTATCCAGCTCTTCGACTTCGAGGCTTCTCAAATCCGCAGGTGAATCTATCTTACCTAGTAAACTCTGCAAGTTCTGCCTTTCCTAAACGTACCGGACCCGGGTCGCAAGAACAGCTCCGACACGTGCTAATTGCTCCTCGACACGATTCTATGCGCAATGGCACGAAGTGGATCGGCCTTTGAATCGAATACGCTTATAGCCTCAATAGCTATATCAACCAGTTCAGAAGCACGGTTTTTTGACTCTGCAATACCGAGATGCGAAGGGTATGTAGCCTTGCCGCGCAGTTCATCCATACCGGCCTTCTTGCCTAACTCTTCGTCCGTGCCTTCAACGTCGAGGATGTCATCGGCGATCTGAAAGGCGAGGCCTATAGCCTCGCCGTAGCGTGTAAGAGCGCCGAGCTCTTCTTCTGTGGCGCCACCTAAAATCGCGCCGCACCTGACTGAAGCAAGTATCAGTTTGCCGGTTTTATGGATATGAATATACTCCAATACCGGAAAAGGAATATCACGCCCCTCAGACTCTATATCGACCACCTGGCCCCCGATCATTCCGGTCGAGCCTGCTGCGGTGGAGAGTTCTACAATCGCTTGCACAACCAAAGCGGATTCAACACTTACTGTCCGTCCAACAAGTTCAAATGCCGAAGTCAAGAGCGCATCCCCGGCCAGTATGGCCATTGCA